>CAZHGD010000006.1:0-94211 GCA_964531735.1 uncultured Fimbriimonadaceae bacterium
GCCAAGTACCGCGGCGAGTTCGAAGAGCGCCTGAAGGCCGTCTTGCAGGAGATCCAGGAGGCCGCCGGGCAGGTGATCCTGTTCATCGACGAGCTGCACACGATGGTGGGCGCCGGCGCCGCCGAGGGCGCGATGGACGCCGGCAACATGCTCAAGCCGATGCTGGCGCGCGGCGAACTGCATTGCATCGGCGCGACCACGCTCGACGAGTATCGCAAGCATGTCGAGAAGGATGCGGCACTTGCGCGGCGCTTCCAGCCGGTGATCGTGCAGGAGCCGACGGTCGAGGACACCATCTCGATCCTGCGCGGCCTGCGTGAGCGCTACGAGGTGCATCACGGTGTGCGCATCACCGATACCGCCTTGGTGGCGGCGGCGGTGCTGAGCAACCGCTACATCACCGACCGGTTCCTGCCCGACAAGGCCATCGACTTGGTGGACGAAGCCGCGGCGCGGCTGAACGTCGAAATCCACTCGATGCCCGAGGAGCTCGACGAGCTGACGCGCCGGGTGCGGCAGTTGGAGATCGAGAGCCTGTCGCTGGAGCGCGAAGAGGACGCGGCCAGCCGCGAGCGGCGCGACCGGATCAACGAGGAACTCGATGGTCTGCGCGCCCGGCACGCCGAACTGGCGGCCCAGCTCCAGCGCGAGCAGGACAGCATGGCGCGGCGCACCGCGCTGCAGGAGCAGATCGAGGCGGCCAACCGCGAGATGGAGAGCGCGCTGCGTGACGCCGATCTGCTGCGCGCCTCGGAGCTGAAGAACAGCGTGCTGCCCTCGCTGGAACGCGAGCTGGCCGAGGCCAACGAGCTGCTGGACGGGCACACCGACGAGCGCCTGCTGCGCAAGGAGATCACCGACGACGACATCGCCGAGATCGTCAGCTCGTGGACCGGCGTGCCGGTGGCGCGCATGTTGGAGAGCGAGCGCGAGAAGCTGCTGCGCATGGAAGCCGAGCTGCACCGCCGCGTGGTCGGCCAGGACGAGGCGATCAGCGCCGTGGCCAACGCCATCCGCCGGGGCCGCGCCGGGCTGAGCGATCCTCACCGTCCGCTGGGCAGCTTCCTGTTCCTCGGGCCCACCGGTGTGGGCAAGACCGAGCTGGCGCGCACCTTGGCCGCGTTCCTGTTCGACGATGAGCAGGCCATGGTCCGGATCGACATGTCCGAGTACATGGAGAAGCACAGCGTCGCCCGCCTGGTCGGGGCGCCACCGGGCTACGTCGGTTACGAAGAGGGCGGTCAGCTCACCGAGGCGGTGCGCCGGCGGCCGTACAGCGTGCTGCTGTTCGACGAGATCGAGAAGGCCCACCCGGACGTCTTCAACCTGTTGCTGCAGGTGCTCGACGACGGGCGGCTGACCGACGGCCAGGGCCGCACGGTCAACTTCAAGAACGCCGTGGTCATCCTGACCAGCAACGTTGGCAGCGAACTGATCCAGCAGCGGCACATGGGCTTCCGGGCCAACGACGACCAGCCGTTGACCGACGAGCAGATGCGCGCCCTGGTGATGGACCGCTTGCAGCAGACGTTCCGACCGGAGTTCCTCAACCGGCTCGACGAGACGGTCATGTTCACCTCGCTGTCGCGCGAGCAACTGGGCCTGATTGTGGAGATCCAGCTCCGCCGGCTCCGCGAGCTGCTGAGCGACCGGCAGATCAGCCTGGTGCTGACGCCGGCCGCCGAAGCCTGGCTGGGTGAGCGCGGCTACGACCCGGCGTACGGTGCCCGGCCGCTGAAGCGGGTGATCCAGACCGAGTTGCAGAACCGGCTGGCCGAGCTGATCCTCGGCGGCCAGGTGCGCGATGGGGCCACGGTGACGGTCGATCTGGCCGACGGCAAGCTGCGCTACGAGACGGCTGCCGCCGAGCCGGTAGCCGCCTGACGGTGTGGCGCCGCGCAGTTGCCTGCCGGCCAAGGAACCCGCGCGCGCCTGCGGAACTCCAAACGAACGGAGAGACGCATGGCCCGACAGGCCCATATCGAGCGGCGCACCGCCGAGACGACCATCGCACTGACGCTGGACCTGGACGGCGACGGCAGCAGCGACATCGCGACCGGTGTCGGCTTCCTCGACCATATGCTGACGCTGTTCGCCCGGCACGGGCTGTTCGGCCTGATGGTCCGGTGTGACGGCGACACGCAGGTGGACGACCACCACACCACCGAGGACATCGGCATCGTGCTCGGGCAAGCCATCCGCGAGGCGGTCGGCGACAAAGCCGGCATGGTCCGCTACGGCAGCTTCACCTGCCCCATGGACGAGGCCCTGGTGGCGGCGCACCTCGATCTGTCGGGGCGCGTCTGGCTGGCCTACGGGCTGGTGCTCGACGGCAAGATTGGCACCTTCGATGCCGAACTGGTGGCCGAGTTCTTCCAGGCGCTGGCGGCCAACGCCGGCATGAACCTGCACCTGCGGCAGCTTGCGGGGAGCAACCGGCACCACATTGCCGAGGCGGCGTTCAAGGCGACTGCCCGGGCGCTCGACGCCGCCACGCGCGTCGACCCGCGGGTCAGCGGCGTGCCGTCGACCAAGGGCACCTTGTAGCCCGAAGGGAGCGTCACGATGGATGAGGCGACCCCCGCCGCCGACGGCATCCACGGCCTGGTGGCGCGTGAGCGGATGACCGAGGCCGCGCGCAAGCGCCGCGACATCTACAACCTGGTGCCCGGCGCGCCGCTGCTGCGCACCGAGTTCGGCTTCTACAGCCTTGAGGCCTGGCGCGAGCAGGGCCTGCCCAGCGACGTGCCGCTGCACGTGCTGTTCGACTTCGAACCGTCGGGCGACCACAGCCTTGGCCAGCTCGGGTGGTGCGAAGCCGGCCTTTGTCCGGTGTTCGAGACCAAGGTGCTCGCGGACCGCGGCGACCATGAGCTGGTCCAGGACTATGCCGGGCGCGGCGTGCTCTACTTCAAGGGCCGCCGCGACGGCTTCATGCCCGAGTACGTGAGCCATCCGGTGTGCGACCAGCGCACCTGGGAGGAGCACATCCTCTGGCGGCTCGACCCGTCGTCGCCCGCCCGCTACGCCGACCTCGACGCCCGCATGGCGCGCGCCAAGGAGGCCGCCGGGCAGGGCTTGATGATCTGCCAGAACCTGATCGGCGGGTACATGTACCTGCGCAGCCTGGTCGGTCCGGCCGACCTGCTGTACCTGTTCCACGATCAGCCTGAGCTGATCCACGCCATGATGCGGACTTGGCTGGTCCTGGCCGACGCCGTGACGGCCCGCCATCAGGAGCAGGTCACCCTCGACGAGGTCTTTCTCGCCGAGGACATCTGCTACAACCACGGCCCGCTGATCTCGCCGGACATGATGCGCGAGTTCCTGATTCCCTACTACCAGCAGTACCTGGCCGGCGTCAAAGCGCGCCAGATCGACCGGCAGCGGCACCTCTACGTGCAGGTCGATACCGACGGCGACTGCCGGCCAACGATACCGGTCTATCAGGACGGCATCGGCATGGACGTGATGAGCCCGTTCGAGGTGGCCTCGGGCTGCGACGTGGTGGCCATCGGGCGGCAGTATCCGCAGCTCGTGATGCGCGGCGGCATCGACAAACGGGTGATGGCCGCCGGCCGCGCCGCGATCGACGCTTACCTGGAGCGCGTGCTGCCCGCGATGCGCGCGCGCGGCGGCTACATCCCGTGCTGTGACCACGGCGTGCCGCCGGAAGTGCCGTACCAGGACTACCTGCATTACCGGCGCCGGTGTGTGGAACTGGGCGGGTAGGAGGCTGGCGATGGGCTGGCAGGCAGGTCTGGCGCGCCGCGTGATCACTCCGCAGACCGACGTGTGGCTGGCCGGCTACGGCACGAAGCGCGCGCCCGAGGGCACCATCCACGACCTCTGGGCCAAGGTGCTGGCGCTACGCGCGGCCGATGGGCAGACGGCGGTGCTGGTCACCACCGACCACATGGGCATGTCGCGCACCATCTACGACCGGCTCTACGCCGAGGTGCAGGCGCGGTATGGCCTCGACGCGGCCCGGTTCGCGTTCACCTTCTCGCACAACCACTGCGGGCCGTGCCTCGAGGAAGATCTGGTCGACTACTACCCGTCGGACGCGGCACAACGGCGGCTGGTGGCCGAATACACCGCGTGGATGGAGGCCGCAGTGGTCGCCGCGGTGGGCGAGGCCCTGAGCGGCATGCAGCCGGTGCAACTGGCGATGGGGCAGGGGCAGTGCGGCTTCGCCGTCAACCGGCGCGAGAACAGCGAGGAGGCGGTGGCCGCCGGTCGCCCACTGCGCGGCGCGGTGGACCACGAGGTGCCGGTGCTGACGGTGCGCGGCGCGGCCGATCAAATGCTGGCGGTGCTCTTCGGCTACGCCTGCCATCCGACCACGCTCAGCTTCAACCACTGGTGTGGCGACTATCCGGGCTTTGCGCAGGTGGCTCTGGAGGAGCGGTGGCCGGGCACGATGGCCATGTTCTTCAACGCCTGCGGCGCTGACCAGAACCCGATCCCACGGCGCGAGTTGGCGCTCTGCGAGCAGTACGGTCTGCGGCTGGCCGACGCGGTGGCCGCGGTGGTGGACCAGCCGCTGCCGGCCGTGGGCGACGGGCTGCGCGCCGCGTTCGAGTGGGTCGACCTGGCCTACGACGAGTTGGTCACGCGTGACAGGCTGCAACCGGTGGCCGCGGGTGAGAGCGCGCTCCACGCGCGGTGGGCGCAGCGCATGTTGGCCCAACTCGACGCCGGCGTGGTGTTTCCGACCAGCTATGCCTATCCGGTCCAGGCCTGGCGGCTCGGGCAGGAGCTGCTGTTCATCCTGCTGGGCGGCGAGGCGGTGGTGGACTACGCACTCGACCTGAAGCGCGAGTTCGGCCCGGGCACCTGGGTCTGTGGCTATGCCAACGACATGGCCGCCTACATCCCGTCACGGCGCGTGTGGCTGGAGGGCGGCTACGAGGGCGGCCCGCACCTCGATGAGTACGGCCGGCCGGCCTGGCGCTGGGCCGGCGACGTGGAGGAGCGCATTCGCGAGGCGGTGCGGCGCGTGGTGCGGCAACTGTAGCGCGCCGGGCCGCTCAGGGCTCGGCGCGAGGCTTGGGCGGTTCACCTTTGGCGAGCACCTGGTAGATGAGCACCGGCGTCGGGCCCTCGAGCTCGCCCTCGGGATAGACGAGTTGCAGTTCGGGCAATTGCGGCCACTGGCCAGCGGTGAACTTCTGCTCGTAGTAGCCCAGGTAGAGGTGCGTGATGCGGTGGTCATGCAGGAAGGCCACCTTCTGCTGCGCGGTGCCCGGCTCCTTGAGGAACTGGCTGAACGCGCGTACCTTGTCGCCGAAGCCGATGGTCTCGGCCCAGTGGCCGAGGAAGGCCGTGCGCGCCGCGCGCCCGGGCAGGTAGTTGCCCACCATCGGCAGGCAGGCCACCACGGCCTCCTTGGGCAGGTTGTCGTGCATCCAGAGCAGCGCGGTCCATTCGCCATCGGGAATCGCGAACGGCGGCATCAGCGCCGCGTAGACCTTCTGCTGGTTGTTGTTGGCGGTGGCCTCGAGCGTACTGGCGACGAACAGGATGTTCGAGGGTGCCAGGAGCACCAGGCCGAACAACGCGACCGGTGTGCTCCAGGCGGCGCGACGACAGACCAAGTCGGCCCTCACGGCGAAGACCGGGCCGACGCCACGCAGCCGTGGCCAGGTGGCCAGCCAGGCGATGGCGGTGCCGGCCTGGCGACTGATCTGCACCAGACCGACCGTGGCCAGCAGGGCCAGCACCAGATGGAAGCCCTCGCACATCTTGCGCTGGAACGGGAACAGCCCGGCGGGCAGGTAGATGCACAGGGCATGGACCACCAGCCAGACCACCAGGAAGCGCCCGGTCTCCGGTCGTCGGCGGAGCAGCGCCATGCCACCCGTCAGCGCCAGCGGCACGAGCAGGCCGAAGCTGACCAGCATGGTCTCGAGCGGTGGCGTGAGCGTGGGCGTGAAGGCCTTGGCGCGGTAGAGCGGCTCGCTGGCGATCAGCCAGCTCTGGTAGGCCACGGCGGGCACGATCAGCGCCAGCAGCACGCCGTAGCCGGCAGCCAGTGAAGCCACGCGGTGCCGCTCGCGCAGGCCCAGCACGACGGCGTAGACGCCGAGGGTCGCGAGCAGCGGCACGGCGTCGTAGGTGTGCATGTTGGCCAGCAACAGACCCGCCACGCCGCCAATCACCGCCTGCCGGCGGTTGCCCTCGCGCAGGGCCCGCTCGCCGGCGATCAGGGCCACCAGTAGCAGCGCCATCGAGGCGGCGAACAAGGGGTTGAGGTAGGCGGTCAGGAACGTGATGGCCTCGGGCATGACCAGGTTCGGCTCGGTATCGACCGGATCGAGCCCGGCGCGCGGGCCGGCCAGGAACCAGACCATCGCCACGGCGAACAGCAGCACCAGCCAGCGGGTCCACTCCAGGCGCGGGCGACGAGCCAATCGGATGACGGTGTAGCCGGTCAGACCGGCGCCGATCATGGCCCACGCCGCCACGTTGCCGAAGGTCAGGTTGGGTCGGGCGGCCAGCAGCAGGAGCGCCGGCAGCAGCAGGCGCCGTGGCTCCCAGCGGTTCGCATCGATGCTCGCGACGAGCCACGTGCAGAGACCGACGCCGACCAACAGGACCGGCTCGCCCCGCGGCACGGCGTGGAGCAGGAGCGCCACCAACACCGCACCGCCGGCACACAGCGCGTCGCCGTCGCGCATGGCGCGCTCGCACCAACCAGCGCCGATGAGCAGCAGCAGCACGCCAAGCAGCGACAGCGCGCTGAGCCAGCCATAGAGCGGCTGCGTCTCGTCGACGCCGACCCACAGCCAGCCGAGGCCGGAGGACAGCGTCAGCACGGCCAGGCCGTAGCGCCGCCAGGCCCGTCCGTGGCCCAGGCCGCCGAGGGCGACCGAGCAGACCACGCCGAGCGCCATCACCGCCAGCAGACGGCTGATGGCCCAGGCCTGGTAGGCGCTCAGGTCGAGCGCTCCGGCGGCGCGGCCGACGGCCAGCATGAACAGGTTGAAGAACCGCCCCAGGTGCGGCTCCGAGGTGAACTCGTTACGGAAGAACCAGGCTCCCTCGGCTGCCTGGCGAATCCAGCTCAGGTGGACGTTCGGTTCGTCGGGGTTGAACACGAAGCCCAGGTAGCGGAAGCCGGCCGGTGCGCGCGCCGCCGCCACGGCGTACGGCACCGCGGTCAGCGCGGCGAGCGCGGCCGACCAGGCGAGCGCGTAGGCCAAGTCCGGCCAGGTCCAGCGCCACCCGCGCTGGGTCGGCGCCGCGCGACTCACTGAGCCACCTGCGCGGCTGGCATCGGCCGCTCGACCGGCTTCGGCTTGTCGCTCATGGCCACGGTGACCACGCCGGCGATGATGATGGCCAGGCCAGCCAGACGAGCCACCGGCACGTCTTCCTTCAGGTAGGCCCAGGCCAGGAAGGTGACGAACACGTAGTTGAGCGCGACCATCGGGTACAGCATGCTCATCGGAATGCGCGAGAGGATGAACAGGTACATCATGCTGCTGAGCACGTAGCAGGTGAGCCCAAAGGCGACGCCGGGTGAGACCATCGCCATCAGCAACATGCCGACGCCTTGCAGCGGCCCATGGTGGTCGGTGAAGCTCTTCAGCGCCACCTTCATGCTGAGCTGGCCGACCGCGCCCAGCAGCAGAGCCACCACGAACATGCCGAACAACCGCAGAGTCATCGTCGCCTGTCCTTTCGTCGAGCGCCGGGCCGCGTCGGCGCGACACCGACCCGTGGGCACCCGAACCCGCCACCATGATACACGGCGATGGCAACAGACGCCGAGAAGTTGCGCGTCGCCCGACTACGGCACCGCTCGGAGCGGCAGCCAGCGGCGGCGCTCCGACGGTGAGATCACCGCTACCGCCTCGCCGATGACCTCGTCATGCACCACCGGACCGAAGTCGCGGCTGTCGTTGCTCTCGGGGCGGTTGTCGCCGAGGACGTAGACGCAGTCCTTGGGCACCTTGACGACCGGCGTCGTCTCCGCGCCATAGGGCACCGCGTAGGGCTCGCGCACCCAGCGGCCGTTGAGCCACAGGCCATAGCGGCCGGTGGCCACTTTGTCGCCGCCCACCGCCACCACGCGCTTGACCAGCCAGATGCCCTCTTCGTGGGACATCATGACGACGATGGCCCCCCGCGGCGGCAGCCGTTTCTTGACTTGCCAGGTGTTGACCAGCAACCGGTCGCCCGGCCGCAAGGTGGGCACCATCGATTCCTGCACCACCTGCACCGGCCGGTAGACCATGGCCCGGAGGAACAGCAACGCCAACACCACCGCCAGCAGAACCCAGTCTGCCAGCACGCGCAACCCGTGACCGAGACTCATCGATGACGCCTCCGCCGGGCGACGTAGAACCCATCGTGGTCCTCGCCGTCCGGCCGGATTGTGGTCATGGCCGCTGCTTCTACCCAACCCGGCGGAGCGCAGGCCACCCGGCCATCCGGCCGGAACTCGGGCTGGTTCTGATCGAACCAGGCCATGACGTCCTCGTTTTCCTCGCGCTCCAGGCTGCAGGTGGCGTACACCAGACAGCCGCCTGGTCTCACCAACCGCGCGGCGGCCGCCAACAGTTCCTGCTGGTCGCGGGCCAGCGCCGTGATGGCCGTCTCGCGCAGGCGCCACCGCAGATCGGCGCGGCGCGCCAAGGTGCCGGTGCCACTGCACGGAGCATCTACCAGCACGACGTCAGCCGGCGCCAAACGTTCCGCCAATTCGCGGCCATCACCGAGTTCCGTCACGATTTCGTCCAGGCCCGTTCGCAGCGCGTTCTGGCGCACCAGGTCCAGCCGCTCCGCGCTCAGGTCACAGGCCACAATGGTGCCCTGGTTGCCCATCAGTTCGGCCAGTTGCCCGGCCTTGCCGCCCGGCGCCGCGCACAGGTCGATGACGCGCTGGTCCGGTTGCGGTTCTGCCACGCCGGCCACCAGCATGGCGCCTTCGTCCTGGACGGTGAACCAGCCGGCGGCGAAGCCCGGCAGGGCCTCGATGTCACCGGGCGCGGTCAGCCGCAGGCACCCCGCGTGCAGTCGGCCGGGCGTGGCAACGACGCCGGCCTCGGCCAGCGCGGCCTGCAGCTGGTCACGCGTGCAGCGCAGCGGGTTGACGCGCAGGTGGACTTGCGGCTCGCGGTTGTCCGCGCGGCACCAGACCTCGGTGGTGGCCAGGCCGTGACGCTGGACCCAGCGATCGACCAGCCACCGCGGGTGCGACTCCCAGTCGCTCAGGTAGCGGTAGCGCTGCTTGGGCGCCAGCAGTTCGGCCGGTGGCTCGCGCAGTTGCTCGGCCCCGTCGGCCACGCGGCGAAGCACCGCGTTAACGAAGCCGGCCGCGGCGCTGACGTGGTGCCGAGTCAGTTCGACCAGGCTGTGGACCACCGCGGGTGGCTCGGCCCGCTGCGCCCACAGCAGCTCGTAGGTGCCGACCCGGAGCGCGGCGCGCACGACCGGATGCAGTTGCGCAAAGGGCCGCTTGAGGAAGGGCTTGATCACGAAGTCGCAGCGATGGCGTAGGCGGAGACAGCCGTAGCTGAGCGCCGTGGCCCGGCCCCGCGCGCCGGGCGGCAGGCTGAGGCCACGCAGATGGCGGGTGAGCGCGGTGTCGACCGGCTCGCCGCGCTCGGTGGCGACGAGGGTCTCGACGGCGACTTGGCGCGAAGTAGGGCTCAAAAGTCGTCGGGGAAGTAGACCATCGCCTTGTGGACCTCTTCGTTGGCGGGGTCCTGTAGCAAAATGGCCTTCATCTCGGCCTTGCCCTCGTCGTTCATGCCGAGCATCAGGTAGGTCTTGAACAGGTCTTCGCGGCCCTTGATGAACTCCGGCGCGGCCTCGCGCACCGCCTCCAGTTCGGCGATGGATTCGTCGAACTGGCCGGTGAAGCAGTAGCACAAGCCGCGCCCCCAGCGCGACAGGTGGTCCTGCTCGTCATCACTCAGGAGTTGGTCGTAGATGGCGATGGCGTCCTCGTACTCGCCGTCGTAGCGCAGGCGATCGGCCTCTTCTCTTCGGCTCTCGTCCACGAACTCAACTCGCTTTCCGCTGCCCGCCCGGTCCGTCCGGGGTCAGGCGACGACCGCGGGCGTACTCGTCACCCCGCATCGCCTTCCGTCCCGGCGGTTGGAGCCGCTCCACCCATACTGCCTGGTCGCCGGCGGCCATCAACAACCCTCGCCCATCGGCCACGGCGAGCAGCCGGCCCGGCTCGCCTGTGCCTTCCGCCACGACCGCTTTCAGGACCTTGACCCGCTCACCGCACACCAGCGCCGTGGCGCCAGGCCAGGGAGTCAGCCCGCGAACCCGATTGACGATCGCCTGCGCCGCCTGGCACCAGTCGAGTTCGCCGTCCTCTTTCGACAATCGCGGCGCCAGACTCGCGGCAGAATCATCCTGGGGCACGCTGGTTAGCCGGCCCGCGGATAACTCCTCCAAGGTCTCTGACAAAACCGCCGGGGCCAAAGTCGCCAGTCGGGCCAACAACTCGCCGGCGGTTTCTGCCGCATCGATGGCGACCTGGCGCGTCAGCAGGATACCGCCGGTATCGAGGCCCTCATCCATCAACATGGTGGCGACGCCGGTCTCGCGCTCGCCGTTCAGCAGGGCCCACTGCACCGGTGCGGCCCCACGGTACTTCGGCAGCAGCGAGAAATGTACGTTGACGCAGCCCAACCGGGGCGTCGCCAGCACCTCGGCCGGCAGGATCTGCCCGAACGCCACCACGACCACCACGTCGGGCGCCTTGGCCGTCAGCCACTGCCCGAACTCCTCATTGCGGCGCAGTCGTTCCGGCTGCACCACCTCGAGGCCGAGTGCCACCGCGCGCGCCTTCACCGGCGACGGCTGCGGCGCCGCCGAACGGCCTTTCGGCCGGTCGGGCTGCGTCACCACCGCGACCTGGCCGGCCCAGCGCACGACCGCTTCCAGACAGGGCACCGCGATATCCGGCGTGCCCATGAACACGGCAGTCACCGAGGCACCTCAGCTCTGGACCTGGTCGGCCTGCAGCGCCGCGAAATGGGCCTTAGCCTCTTCGAGCGTCACCGGCACGCGTTTGTACTTGTCGCCCGGCTCGCCGATGGCCTCCGGATCATCATCCGGGCAGTCGATGTGCCACCACAGCTCCTTGGCATGGTCGATGAACAGAATCCCGTTGAGGTGGTCGAACTCGTGCTGGATCGCCCGGGCCAGCAGACCCTCGGCCTCGATCTGCACTTGCCGACCGGTGCGGTCCAGGCCGGTCGCCACCACCCGCTTCGCGCGCGGCACCAGCCCGTACAGCCCAGGCAGGCTCAAGCAGCCTTCGCTGGCGGTGACCTGCCCCGAGCGCGACTTGATCTGCGGGTTGGCCAGGATCACCAGGTCGCAGTCGCCGTCGTGCGCCACCAGCACGCGTCGCGACACGCCCACCTGCGGTGCGGCCAGACCCAGACCGTTGGCGTCGTCCATGGTCTCGACCATATCGTCCATCAGCCGCCGCGTGGACGCGTCGACCGTCGCCACCGGCCTGCACTTCCGGCGCAACACGTCATCGCCCAGCAACACGATCTCTCGGCGCACCGTCTCGTCTCCAGTTCCGCCACTATACCATATGGCCGGCTCCGCGTTCAGGCAGGATGACGGCGTTACCTGCCGGCGACCCGATGGACCGCCAACCCGAGGCCCGCTGCCAAGTTCGTCGACACCCCGCCATCGGCGGCCGGGCGGCCGGCGGCTGGACCGGCCCAGCCGTTCCAGGTGGCGCCGCGACGGCCGGTCGCGAAGCGACCTACCATGGAGCGCACGGCGGCGGTAGAATGGGCGCCACCGGCAGGCTGCGCTCGCGCGGTTCGTGGCACGGAGCAAGGAGCCCACCAATGGAGACGGTTAGCGCACGCGATCGTGAGATACTGCGGCGACGGGCGCAGTTGCAGCTCGAGTACGCCACCTCGCCGCGCAACGAGGCCATTCTGCGCCAGTGGCAGGCGCAGGCAGAGGGGCGACGCGAGGCACCGCCGGTTCGGCTGCTGTTCTCCAACTTCGGCCACGAAGTCATCACCCCACGCCTGCAATGCGAGGGCGACATCGCCCGCGGGCTCGAGGCGGCGCTCCTGGCCCGGCTGGTCGGGCGCGAGCTGTTCGACGACGACACGCCGATCCCGCCGACGTTCGACCTGGGCTGGCACACCTACGTCCAGCCGTTCGGCCTACAGGCCAAGATCACGCGTGCCCAGGGGCCGCACGCCCAGGGGTTCCACATCGACCCGGTGCTGACCGACCTGGCGGCCGAGTTGGACCGGCTGCGCGGTGGCTCGTTCGGCGTGGACCGCGAGGGCACCGCGCGGCAGCGCGCCCTGGTCGAGGACCTCTTCGGCGACATCCTGCCGGTGCGGCTGGTGATGGGCAGCCTGCCGGGCAGCTTGACCAACCCGCTCGTGCACCTGATGGGCATGGAGGCCTACTACCTGGCGATGTACGACAGCCCCGAGGCCGTGCACGCGGCCATGGAGATGGGCACCCAGGTCTTCGAAGGCTACTACGACTTCCTCGAAGCCGAGGGCCTGCTGCTGCCCACGACCGGTCTCAGCCCGCTGGCGCAGGAGTCCTTCGCCTTCACCGACGAGCTGCCGACCGAGAAGGTGACGCGGACGACCGAATGCTGGGGCTTCCTCGAGTCGCAGGAGACGACCGCCGTGGCGGCGGACACCTTCGGCGAGTTCGTCTTCCCCTACCAGGACCGGCTGGTCGCGCGCTACGGGCTGCTCTCCTATGGCTGCTGCGAGCGCATCGACGCCATCTGGCCCGATTGGCTGGCCCGGTGGCCCAAGCTGCGCAAGCTGTCCGTCTCGCCGTTCAACAACGAGCCGCAGGTCGGCGAGTACCTGCGCGGCAGCCGCGTGGTCTACTACAGCAAGCCCCGCGCCGAACTCGTCACCGGCCACGGCCCGCTCAACGACGAGGCCATCACCGCTTACTTCAAAGGTGTCTGCGAGGCGGCGAGCGGCTGTCTGTTCGAGATCGCGCAACGCGAGGTCGGGACGATCTTCGGCGACTACGACCGGGGGCGGCGCTATGTGCGGCTGGCCAAGGAGGCCGTGGACGCGTACTGGCGACCGTGACGCGGCTGGCCGGCGCCGGGCACGAGCCTAGCCTGGCCACTAAGTAGCCGCTCGGAGATCCTGTCCGGTAGGGACGGGGCCTGGTGCCCGCCCTGTCACTGCCCGGTTGGCGCTTGGTGGCCCGCAGCCGGGCGACCCAAGGGTCGCCCCTACGGGACAACATCACCGGCCGGCTGCTTAGTCGCACACCACAGTGATTCCGGCCCATACTCCGGGCTTGCCCCGAGTAGGCGCGTAGCGCCGTACCGAGCGGACATCGCCGGACCGGCACCGGGTTGCGGCCCTTCGGTACGCGGCTCCGCCGCTACTCAGGGCAAGCTGGAGTCTGGTCCGCAAACAGGTTGGTGCAGCACTATGGTTCGGCGATGAACCGCTGCGGTCGGACGATAGCCGCCAGGTACTCGCCGAGGTTCTTGACCGTCGGCAGCAGCGAGTTGCCCTCGACCTTGTGCGGGCCGGCCAGGTACCGCCGGCGGTCGTCCTCGGTCCACTGCCAGAAGACGCAGCCATGGCCGTAGACCCAGTTGTACCGCGGCGACCAGGAGTTCAGACCGGCCATCTGCCGGGTGAACACCGCCGGTGCATACCACTCGCTCTTGTCGGCATACGACCCGACCACGCGGTCGCCGAACTGCTCCTTCTTGCCGCTGTAGCCGAGGAACTTGCCGTCTTTGTCCTGGATGTCGCGGTAGTAGCCCAGCGGCCAGGCGCCCAGGGCCACGGTGCAGCGCCGCCGCCAGTAGTCGGCCAGCTTCGGGCCGCACTCCTCGGCCACCCACAGGTCGACGCGCTTGACGGCGTTGGCCAGCCCGCCGGCGTCGGTGGTGTGGTAGGTGCCCTCGGTCATCACGTGCAGCCCACCCGGCGCGTCGGCCTCGGCGCACGCCTGCAAGGTCGCCCGGAACAGGTCGCCATACAGCTCGCCGTAGTACAACATGCCTTCAGGCAGCGTCAGCACCGGCATGGTCGGATACTCCTGGAGCATCGCGGCCACCACGGTCTGCCAGCGCTGGTGGACTTTCGCCTTCAACTCGGCCAGCGGCCGGGGCTTGGCCTGGTAGCCCTTCCAGGCGGGATCGTACTGCTCGGCGACATACTCGGTGTCGACCGCCAGGCCCGCGCAGCCGCTGAGCTTGGTGAAACGCGCTCCTTGGCGGAACAGCTCGGTGACCTTGGTCCAGGCGGCGTCGTCGAACCAGTCGGGCAAGGGTTCGTAGAAGGCCACCTTGACGAAGTTGGAGTCGATGCCGACCGCGCGGCAGGCCGCGTTGCAGGCGCGCACCTCGCGCAGCAAGGCATCGTCCTCACCGCGCGTGTTCGGCTGCCCGTCGGCGGCCCAGACATCGGACGACCAACTGGACATGACGCCGTCGAACAGGAACCCGCGGAACCCCCAGCGGGCGCATTCGGCGGCGTGATCGCGCAGGTAGCCGACGTTGATCGGCGAGAACAGCAGCGTGCGCGGCCGCTCGGCGCGGTCGTCGTCGACCAGCTTGAAGGACGTGGTCTTCACCCGCCGCAGCGTCACGTCGTCGAACCACACCGCCACGCCGGCGCCCGACTGGTTCTGGATGTTGATCTCGGCCGCGGCGATCGGCTCACCGACCAGCGTCTCGACGCTGATCTCGCGCCAGGCGTCGGTCACCTTCAGTGGCGGCGAGTAGGCATTGGCCAGGTACAGCGCCGCGCGGCCGTGCTGGCCGGTCGGGCAGCGCACCCAGGCCGACAGGCGCCAGGTGCCCGGCGTCAGCTTGGCCCGGCCGTAGCAACCGGCCCGGGCGCGGCCGTCGCGGTTGAGCGTCCGCAAGGCGCCACTGCCGTTGCGCCCGGCGCCGCGTTCGACGGTGATGCTCCACGGGGCATCGCTCGGCCCCCATTGGTAGCCGGCCCACTGGTCCGGCAGACCCAGGTAGTCGGCACCGGTCTCGGGTTGCCAACCGGCCTTGCAGTAGCGGTCGTAGTCGCCCTTGCCGCCTTGCTCAAAGCCGGCGTTGGGCATCTCCACCACGTCCTGCGCCACGGCGGTGGCGGCCAACCAGCCCAACACCACCAGACACACTCGGTATGGCCACATCGCGACGCTCCTTAGTTCAGGGGCGGAATGCCTTCAGTTCACCGCGGTCGCCGGCCACCAGCACGGTGCCGTCGGCCAGCTTGCCCGACCACACGGGCCGTCCGGTCAGCGCGCCCGTCGCCACGGTCTCGCCGTTGCCGTTCAGCACCGTGACGCCGCCGTTCTCGCTGGCGACCAGTAGTCGTGCCGGGCCGCTCAGCGCCACCATCGTCTCGGGCGCGCTGGGTAGCCGCTTGGCCCAGAGGCGTCGGCAACGGCTGTCCAGCACCAGCACCAGGCCGTCGGCCAGGCCGACCGCGATCTCCTGCTTGCCGTCGCCGTTGAGGTCGCTGACCACCACGGCGCGCACGGTGCGCGCCGGCGCTGAGGGTCCGGGTCCGAAGTTGGCACTCGCCAGCGGCTCGCCAGTGGCCGACCAGACGGTGACGCGGTTCCAGGTGCCGTTGACCTCGCTGACGATCTCCTGCTTGCCGTCGCCTTCGAGATCGACGCTGAGCAGATGGCCGCGGTTCTGTGCGCACCAGGCACCCACGTAGGTGTGGCCGGACGGCACGCCGGCGAAGCCGCGCTCATTGGGGTTGAGCGTCTTCGAGTTGAGCACCGCCAGCGCATGGCTGTCGTTGGGCCACCGGCCGAGCAGCAGGTTGTGAGTGCCCTGCGGACCGTCCACCACTTTCAGGACGGTGCCCGGGCCCCAGAACACCGGGAACCGCCGGATCAGCTGGCCGTTGGTAGCCAGCAACTCGAGCGTGCAGGCGCTGCCGACGAACAGCGTCGGCTGGTCGCCGGTGAAGGGCCCGCTGGTCAGCCCATGGATGCCCTCGTGACCCGGCGCCGACTTGAACCAGTACTGCTTGGCCGCGCGGAACACCGCCTCGTCCATGACGGAGGTGAACACCCAGCGCTTCTGTCCGGTGGCGTCGAACGCGACGACCTTCTCATCGACGCACCCGGCGATGAGCAGCTTCGCCTCGGGCCACCAGTGCAGAACGCGGATACGGCCGTCACAGGTCCACTGCCCGAGCGCCTGGCGGGCTGCGTCCAGGACGGTGATGGTCTGGTCCGACGCCACGTACACGCGCTGCTCGGCGCCGCTGCCGGCGAGCGCCACGGCGGCGGGCTTGCCGGCCACCTTGGCCGTCCAGGCCGCCGCCACCTCACCGGTCTTGACTGCGCCGGCCGCGGTGGCCGCGACCTCCTTCCGCCGACGCTCCTGCGCCTGCGTCAGCAGGGCCGCGAGCGGTTCGGCCGTCAGCGCCGCGGTGACTCCGGTCAGGTGGTGCCGTCCGGCTGGTAACTGCCGCTCGCCGGCCGGCAGCTTGAGCGTGACGGCCTGAGCACAGACCAGGTGCAGGTCGCCGCCGCGCAGGTCCCAGTCGAGGTCGACTGGTGCCGAGGCGGTGAGTGCGGCCTGGCCGACGCCCAGTGTGCGGCACTGCCGCGCGAAGGCGTGGTCGGCGCCGAGCACGGCCAACTCGGCCCGCGTGGCGCCGTACTCGCCGACCACCGCCAGGGCCGGTGCCGGCAGCGCGAGCATGGCGGCGTTGTCGGCCAGGCGCAGACAGGCCGCGGCCGCGGCCGGATCGCCGCCACGGCGCGCAATCAGCGAGAAGTCGATCCGGTGCTGGCCCGACTTGGCCGGCCCGCGCCAGACGAAGGTGGGCGTGCCGGTGTCGGTGGTCACCGGGAGCACATCGCACGGCCGGATCTCGAAGGCCGACGCCGGTGCGGCCGCCGCCGGCGCGCCCGGTGGTTGCACGCTCAGCCCGGCCAGGCCGATGAACGCGCGGTCGACGCCGTCGCGCAGCCGGCTGACCTCGACGCGCAGGCGGTGCTCGCCCGGCGCGAGCCGCAGTCGGCCCAGCGGCACCCGCGCGAACTGGACCTCCGGCGTCCAGTGCTCGTACTCCTCGCCTACGGCGCGGCCGTCGAGCTTGAAGCGCACGTATCCACGGTCGCGGTAGTTGAGCAGGTCGGCGTAGACGTTGCCCTCGACGGCCGTCGGCACGGTGAAGGCCATCTCAATCCAGTCACCGGCCTTGGTGGCCCGGACCAGCTTGATGCCGAGTTGCGCGAGCGTGATCAGCTCTTTGTCGCCCGGCTGACCGGTCACCTGCGCCTCCATGGCACCGAACCCGCGCCAACCGGCCGGGGTGCTGGCCGAGACGGCCACCGGCGACAGCAGCGCCTGCGAGCGTGCGTCCCAGAACAGCCCCGGGCCCTGCCACAGCGTCTTCGCCTCGAAGTTCTCGCTGTCGACGCGGTAGGTCAGATCGTCCACGACCAGCGTGAACGCGCCCGGGCGCAGCGCGATGCTGCGGCGCCAGTTGCAGAAGCTCTGCTTCGGCACCTCGCCGATGCAGTAGGCCGTGCGGCCGAGGACGTCATGCGCGCGGAGCGCGCCGTCCATGGCGACCTGCGGTTCGACCATGCCGTCGGCTTTGGTCTGCACCTGGTTCAGGAAGGCGCCGCCGTGCTGGTCGATGATGGTCTGCCCGGCCAGGCGCAACTGCAGTAGGGCAAAGGTGTGATAGGGGTTGCGCGAGGCGCCGTTGAAGCCCTTGACCAGCAGGAAGTCGCCCGAGGCGTCCGGCGCGCTACGGTAGCTGGCGTGGAAGAACGACTGGTCGAGCGGGAAGCCGTTGCCGCGCCCGGCCCAGAGCGGCTCGGGCAGCGGCTGCACCGACCACTTGCCGACCAGGTCCGCCGGCCCCTCGCCGCGGTCGTCCGCCGGCCAGAACGACTGGCCGACGCGGAACCCGTCGGTGTTCAGCCGCGTCCGGCGCCGGTACTCCAGCCAGCGGCGGTCACCGGTGAGGTGGTAGATGTGGTGGAAGTACGAGAGGGCCGCGGAGTTGAGCGCCCAGTCGGGCTTGCGGCCCGACAGCAGCATCTCCTGGCCGGCCAGCAGGCGGGCCGCGGTGCCGCTCTCCAGCGGCCGGCGGTCGCCGGTCAGAATCATGTGCGCGAACACCGGGGCGATGCCCGTGTTGTACCAGAACAGGTGGTCCAGCTCGCCTTGGAGCCAGGCGTGCTCGGCCAGCGGCGCGAAGTGCAGCATGGCGCCGCGGACGCACTGCTTCCACACCGGATGCGGGTAGTACGTGTTGAAGTAGCGGCCGATCACGTAGAGCGACACCGCCGACCACTGGCCGTGCCGCGAGCCGACCGCATCGGGCGCGTCACGCAGCCCGTAGACGCCTTCGTCCTTGCGGTGGTTGAGCTGGTGGGCGAACGACTGCGTGACCTTCAGGCGCTCGGCATCGCTGAACACGTCGCTCGCTTCGACCAGGTTCCAGTACAGCATCATGAAGTGCGCGTTGTAGTGGTACGGTCCGGCCAGCGGCTCGTCCTTGTTCTCAATCATCTCGCCGTCGATGGCGGCAAGCTCGTCTTTGGCCTGCTGGTCGGGGAAGGCCAGGCGCAGCGCCTCCCGCGCGTGGAGCGGGTTGCCGGTCATGTAGTAGAGCGCCAGGCGCTTCGAGATCATGTTCCAGCCGAAGTAGCCGCTCGAGCCGTAGCCGTCCGAGGCCTCCCAGGTCTCGACCTGCTTGATGTCGGTCGGTACCTGGTAGCGGTCCGACAGCTTGGTGGCCATCAGCCAGCCGGCGCTCAGCGCACCCGGGGCCACGGTGCCTTTCTTCAGCTCGGCCAGCAGCGCCTCGACGGCGGCGGGCACGCCGGCGTCGTCGCTGGCACCGGCGAAGAGCACGTTGCGGCCGTCACCGAACGGGCTGTGGAGCGAGCGTACCGCCCAGCCGCCGGGCCCCGGCCATTTGAGATCGAGCAGCGTGTAGTGCAGGTCGTAGAGCTTGCTGATGGTCTGGTTGGTGGAGCGGTTGCCCAGACAGATCAGGTGGCCGGTCAGCGGCACCGCGGCGGCCGGCGAAGCGTCGTCGGCAATCGGCACCGTCACGCCGCAGAGCGCCTTGAGGCCGGCCTGCAGGCGCTCGGCGGCGGCGCGGTAGCGCCCGTCGCGCGCGGTGATGATGGTGCTCGTGGCCTGGCCGTTGGCGGCCAACGGGGTGGTCCGGCAGAGGTCCTTCAGCCGCGTGATCTCCGGCGGCACGGGATCGGGTACGGTGGTGTCCACTTCGGCGGCTGCTCCTGAGACCAGAGTGGCGTCATCCATGATGAAGTGCGGCGTGGGATCGCGGTGGCAGTACAGATAGATGGTCACCTGCGTGGTGCCGGCCGGCGCGCGGCCGGTGACGTGGCACTCGCGCCAGGCGCCCGAGCGGGCCGTCAGCGACACCTGGTGGTACTGCTGCGAGGGCAGGAACCGCATCTGCAGGTAGCTGCCCGCCGAACTGAGCCCGGCGAGGCCGTAGACCCAGACGCCGGCCCGGTAGACCAGGTCACCTTTGGCCGGCACCGACTGCACCAGGCCGACTTCGCTGGCGTTGTCGTCCTTGTCGACGCGCAGACCGAGCTTGCCCTCGTGCGCCGTGGGCACCAAGGTCAGTCGCTTGGTGGGCGAGACGCCCGCGTAGATCGACCAGCCCTTCGGAGCCGCCTGGCCGGCCGCCGGCTCGTCTTCGAACGACGGGTTGGCGAGCAGATTCGGCGACGGCTCCGCGCAGAGGGCCGAGAGCGTCAGCAGACAGGCGGTCAGAGCGAGACGCATCGTGGTCTTCCAGGTCCACCGCCAGCATACGCTGGCCGCCGGCCACCTCCTGCCGACAGTGGACAACGAAGGGCGCGAAGTCGTATGCTTCGCCACGAGGTGCGCTCGGCGCGAGCCGCGGCCAGACGAGGAGCGACGGGGTGATGAGCAAGCGACGTGGCCTTCTCTATGTGGTGTTGTGTTGGTGCGTGGTCCACGCCGCGCCGGCCGACGTCTTCGACTACGTCAAGGCACCGGACGCCAGCTACCGCTGGTCGGTCGGCCAGAGCGGCGTTCCGGGGGTGACCAACCTGAACCTGGTCTCGCAGACCTGGCAAGGCCTGGACTGGAAGCACACGGTCACCATCCTGCAGCCGAAGAACCCGAAGCATCCCGACGTGGCCATCTTGTTCATCACCGGTGGCAGCTACAGCGTGCAGCGCGAGTTGCTCCTCGGCCGGGCGCTGGCCGCCAAGATCGGCGTCACCTTCTGCGTGCTCTGGGACATCCCGAACCAGCCGCTGTGGGGCATGCGCGAAGACGACCTGATCGCCCACACCTTCACCAAGGCCATCGACACCAAGGACTGGACCTGGCCGCTGCTGTTCCCCATGGCGAAGAGCGCGGTCCGCGCGATGGATGCGCTGCAGGACTGGTCGGCCAAGAACGGCACCAAGTTCACTCGGTTCGTGGCGGCCGGGGCCTCGAAGCGCGGCTGGACGACGTGGTTCACCGGCGCGGTCGATCCGCGCGTGGTGGCCATCATGCCGATGGTCTACGACAACCTCAACCTGACCAAGCAGATGCCGCACCAGTTGGCGCTGTGGGGCGCCTACTCGCCGCAGATTGACGACTACACGCGGCGCGGTCTGCAGGCGAAGCTCGAGAGCGAGACCGGCCGCGAACTGGCGGCGATGGTGGATCCGTACACCTACCGTGAGCGCATCAAGATGCCGAAGCTGCTCTTCTGCGGCACCAACGATGCCTACTGGACCATCGATGCGCTGAACCTCTACCGCGATGAACTGGTCGGCGAGACCTGGCAGATCTTCGTGCCGAACTCCGGCCACGGACTGAACGACTACGCCCGCGTGCTGTCCGCCGCGTCCGGCTTCGTCCGCCTGATCGGCGCCAACACGCCACGGCCCGAGTTCACCTGGCAGCACGCCGCCGAGGGCGGTCGGGTCAGCCTGACCATCACCGCGCCGGCGGCGAAGAAGGCCGATCTGTGGCTGGCGGAATCGGCCGATGGCCGCTTCACCACGGCCAAGTGGACGAGCCAGCCGATGACCCAGCAAGGCGGCGTCTGGACCGGCCAGGTGCCGGCGCCGAAGAGCGGCTACCTGGCCGTGTTCGGTGAGGCCGGGTTCGAGGTCGCCGGCGAGCCCTATCCGTCTTCGACCACCGTCAACCTGGTCAAGGCCGCCAAGTAGGAGGGGGTCATGCCCGTCGGCACCGCTGCGAATGTGCCCATCGAGCGCGCCGTCGATCCGGTCACCGGCGCCACGGTCGAGCGCCTGACGCCCGCCGGCCAGATCGCCTACTACCCGTACTTCACCCAGCCGGTGTTCAGTGACGAGCGGCTGCTGCTCGACGTGGTCGGCCCGAACGGCAAGCAGGTGCATGTCCTGCACCTGGCGGACCAGCGCCTGGTGCAGGTGACCGACTTCGACGGTGGCATCGGCGCGCACTGCAGCACCTTTCTGCCCGGCCGCAACCAGGTGTGCTGCTTCCGCGGCCACGAGCTGTGGCGCATCGACCTCGACACGCTCGCGGCCGAGTTGCTGTTCACCGTGGTCGACGGCTACTGCCCGTCGATCCTCAGCCCGAGCGGCGACGGCCGCACGGTGACCTTCTCGGTCTGTGAGCGCCTCGACCTGGCCACGCAGACCGCGTGGCAATACAGCGCCTTCAACGAGCAACTGTACCGCCGGCCGAGCTGTCTCGTCTTCCGCATCGACACCGAGACCGGCGCGCCCTCGTGTCTGTGGGGCGAGCGCGAGTGGATCAGCCACGTCAACGTCTCGCCGACCGACGCCAACGTCGTGGTGTACTGCCACGAAGGCCCTTGGGAGCGCGTGCAACGCCTCTGGACGCTGCTGGCCGACCGCGGGCAGGCGCGGCCGGTGCTGGCCCATGGGCAACTGGTCAGCCGCAGTGGCCATGAGGCCTTCCTGGACGATGGCCGGTTGCTGGTGCAGTTCTCGCGCCGCCTGACCGCGTCGGCGCGCGACTGGGTGCACTACAACGCCGTCACCGACCCGCTGGAGCACGAGCCGCGCTACTACCGGTTCCCGGCCGGCATGCCGACGCACATCCAGGGCTCACACGATGGGCGGCGTTTCGTCGGCGATGGTTGCCACCTGGCGCTGCCGCTGCCCGACGGCGGCCAGGTGATGGCGCTGATCGACCATGGCGACGACGAGCGTTGTCATGTCCAGCCGCTGTGCCGGCACGATACCTCGTGGCAGGACCAGCCGTCGCATCCGCACCCGGTCTTCGCACCGGACGACCGCACCATCTACTTCAACTCGGACCGGACGGGCGAGGCCGCGGTCTACCGCGTGGCCGTGCCGTCCTGAAACGGAGCCCATGGTGGCCCAGCACCACGTCCTCGACCCGCAGCGGTACGTCTTCACCTACGGCGGTGTCGCCCCCGCCCACGTGGTGGGCGACGGCGATACCATCACCGTCTGCACGCGTGACGCCAGGGGCTACGACGAGCACAACCAGCCGCTGCCGCCCGAGATGCTGCCCGACGCGCGCGGGTTCAACTACCTGACCAGCAACCCCTGTGTCGGGCCGATCCACGTGCGCGGCGCCGAGGTGCACGATGTGCTGGCGGTGCGCATCGACGCCATCGTGTTGACGCGCGGCAACGCCTGGAGCAGCCAGGGCGCCGGCATGGGCTCGATGACCGGCGAAGTGCCGGGTCGCCGCCTGCTGCTCAACCCGCCGGTGCCCGACCGCATGTTCAACTGGCACCTCGACCGCGAGCGCATGGTCGGGCGCGTGGAACTGCCGAACAGCACGCTCGGCTCGGCCGAGATCCCGCTGCACCCGTTCATCGGCAGCATCGGCGTGGCCCCGCGGTATGGCCGGGTCGAGACCACCCTGACGCCGGGCGAGTACGGCGGCAACATGGACTGTGTCGAGACGCGGGTCGGCACGACGCTGTATCTGCCCGTCTGGGTCGAAGGCGCCCAGTTGTGCTTCGGCGACATCCACGCCGCGCAGGGCGACGGCGAGCTGTGTCGCAGCGCGCTGGAGACCACGGCCGAGGTGACGCTGACCTTGATGGTCATCAAGGGCTGGGCGATCACCTGGCCGCGGCTGCACGATGCCGACTGGATCATGACGGCCGGCAGCTCACGGCCGCTGTTCGAGGCGATGCAGATCGCGCAGATCGAGCTGCTCGACTGGCTCGAGGCCGACTACGGTTTCGAGCGCGAAGAGGCCTGGCAGCTCAACTCGCAGGTCGGCCGCATGCGCATCGGCAACGTGGTCGACCCGAACTTCACCGTGGTGGCGAAGTTCCCCAAGGCGCTGCTACCAGCGTGACGAGGCGGCCGGCCGGGTCCGGTGAGCAAGTTGGAGACCGTCGTTGACGTTGCGTCGACTGCCCGGCGTGGCAGTGCTCCTCTGGTGCTGGCCGTTGCTGGCGTCGCCGGCGAACCCGACCGAGTTGCCGCGGCTTGCCATTGCCGGCGAACTCCGCATGGGCCTGGGCGGCATCCTGCTGCGCGCGGGACTGCCCTTCGACTACCTGACCGCCGACGAGCAGACCAAGCCGGCGGTGCTCGCCGGCTATGACCTGATCGTGGCGGCGGCGCTGGAGGAGTCCGACGACTTCGGCCCCGAGGCGCTGCGCGCGATGGACAGCTACCTGCGCGAGGGCGGACACCTGTTCTGCGAGCTGGGTTGGGAGCGACTGCCGGCCTTGGCCATGCTGCAAGCCGGCGCGATGCGCGAGGCGCGCGAAGGGGTGCAGATCCTGGTGGCCGAAGGCGACCACCCGTGGCTGCGCGAGCTGCCCAAGGACCGTCACTGGGATTTCCGCGGGCGGGTGCTGCGGGCGAGCGCCGCCGACCCGGCGCTGACCGTGCTGGCGGTGTTCGAAGGCCGGCGCCGGCGCGGCGCGCCGGCCCTGGTGGCGCGGACTTGGGGACGCGGCGAGGTGTACTACACGCCCACGGACCTCGGCTATCGGCAGGGCAACTGGGAGGCCTACTACGACGACCTGGTGCTGGCTGCCGTGGCCAGCCTGACCGGTGGCCGGGCTCGTCCGCAATGGGCGGCGCCCGCGCCGCGCGCTCCGGCGCCGACCCCGCCACCCGTCACGGTCGCACCGCCCGCCTATCCGCGCCTGCCGCAGGCCAGCGACCTCGGGCCGGCGCCGGCGGACGGCTACTGCCTGCGCGTGCCGGTGACGGCTGACCGGACCGCGCTGGTGTTCCTCGAATGGGAGCCCGCGGTCCGCGACGGCCTGGTGCTGGAGGTGCGCGGCCGGCGGGCCGCGCTGACCAGCGTGCAGCAGGGGCGCGCGGGGCCACCGTCACCGGCCACCTTGCCTGACGGCGCCGGCGAAGTGGTCCTTCAGCGGCTGCCGGAGCGGGCCAACCTGGTGGTCGATGGCGCGCTCGTCGCCACCGTCACACGACCGCTCCAGCCGGGGCGCGGGTGCTTCGCGCGCGGCGCCGAAGTGCTCTTGCAGCCGCTCGAGCCGGTCTGGTTCGGCGACGACTTCACCGGCGACGGGCACCTGAGCGGCGCTTGGCATCGGCTGAGTGGTGAGTGGTCGCTGTCGGGCCAGACGCCGTCGATCGCGCAGGTGCCCGGCTTCGCGCTCCGCGGGACCAACGGCGTGGTCAGCGCGGGGCAGTGGTTCTGGGCGCAGTATGCCGCGGAGGTGTCGGTGCGGGCGCTCGACGCCGGCGAGGTGCGCGTGCTGGCGAACTGCTGGGATGTGGCGAACCGGCTCGAGTGGCGGTTGCCGGTGGGCCAGGGACGCGCCACACTGGTGCGCGTGCGGGCCGGCCGTGAGCAGGTCCTGGCGACGGCTGAGCAGGCGCTGCCGGCCCGGCAGTGGGTCCGCTTGCGCTTGGCGGTCGACGACCGGCTGGTGACGGCCAGCGTCGACGGTGTGCCGGTGCTGCGCGCGGCAGCCGAGGCGGCGATGGGCGGCATCGGGCTGGGTGTCGTCGGCGGTCAAGCGGTGTTCGACGATGTGCGCGTGGCCGATGCCCGCGCGGTCGCCCCTTGGCCCCGGGTGCACCCGGCGCAGTTCGACAAGGGCCCGGCGGGCCTGCTCGATCGCGACACCTGGTCGTGTCCGGCGGCGGCCTGGCGGCCCGAGCGCCGGCCGCACAGCTTCCGCCACGTCGGCCGGTTCGGCGGCGACTTCCGCTGGGTGGTACCGTGGCGCGCGAGCGGACCGGCGCCGAGCCTGGTGCTGCGGGCCGGCGCCCAGCGCGGCGCCGAGGTGCCGGTGCTGGCGGTCAGCGGTCCGCATCAGCAGGTGCTGCTCGAGCGGCGCGCCGGCCGGTTGAGCGCGCTGGTGGATGGCGCCGCCGTGCCGACGACGACGCCCCCGGGCCAGAGCTGGTGCCTCGCTCTGGCGTGGCACGACCTGGCCCTGGCACCGACCGACCTCGAGCTGACCGCCGAGGCGGTGCAGGAGTACCTGTTCGACAAGGCGCCGGTGGAGTGGTGGGAACAGGGCGGCGAGTGGTCGGTCACCTCGCGCTGGACGTGTCAGCCACAGTGGTCGTGGCTGGTCGGCGAGAGCCCGGACCGGCAGGCGGCACTGTGGCACAAGCGCCCGGTGCGCGGCGATCTGCTCGTCGAGGCACCGCTGGGACCGGTCATGCACGGCAACTACCGGCCCGGCTGCGAGCTGTTCGGCCGGCTGCGCCTGACCCTCTGCGGTGACGGGCGCGACCCCTTCTCGGGCTACACCATCGAACTGGGCACCGCAGGGCGCGATGTCTGCACGCTCTACCGGCAGGGCCGCGCGGTGGCACGGGTCGAGGGGCGGCTGCCGCGCTGGCGCGAGATCCACAATGCCTGGTTCGACCTGGCTGCCGAGCGCCAGGGAGCCGACCTGACGGTGACCTTCCATGGCCGGCCGTTGCTCTGGTACCGTGACGAGCAACCACTGCCGGATGGCCGGATCTGCCTGAGCACCGAGGCCAACGGCGTGGTCACGCCGTATGTGGCGATCTACGGCCGGCTTGGTGCGCCCGGCCTGCGGCGATGACGCTGGGCGGGGAGGAATCGCCTGCCGCCGGTCGCACACCACACCGGGTGACCCGGAGTGGCAGCGATGGGCGGGCGATGCGCCGGCGTCGTGGTGGGGGCTGTCCTGACGGTCGTGCTCGGTGGCTGCGCCAATCCGGCGCCGCCGCCGGAGGCGAAGCCGCTGCCGGTGGGCGCGGCCGCCAGCGGTGCGGCGCAGTACCGAGCCGCCGCCAAGGTGTTCTACCAACGGGTGCTGAGCGACGCCTACGCGGCCAACGGTGACCGGACTGCGGCCGGGCACTCGGCCGGCACCGCCTATGTCGAGGCATGGACGGCCCACGTACTCGACCACGACGTCTACCGTCTGGCGGTGGCGGTGGATCGCGCCATGAAGCCGCTGCTGAGCCAGAACGTGGCCGACCCGTTGCTCTGCCTGTTGGTCGGTCTGCGGCTGCAGGAGCGCGAGCATCCCGGTGCGGCACGGTGGCTCAAGCGGGCAGTCGATGGTCTGAGCGGCTCGCGCTACCCGCCGCAGGTGATGTGTCTGGCGCCGGCGGCGCTGCTCAAAGAGGCGCGCCGCGGGCGCGCGAGTGGGGTGGTGGTCAGCCAGCAGGAGTTGACCCGGGCCCGCGACCAGTTGGTGCTGGCGGCGGCGCAGCAGCCCGCCGACCGGCCGGTCGAACAGCGGTTGGTGGTGCAACTGCTCAACGAAGCGAGCGACGGCGGGGCCGGCCCGCGCGGCGAGGTGCTGGCGGCGCTGACCAGGAGCCCCCGGTGCGACCGCTGGCTGCGGCGCTACTATCGCGGGCTGAGCGAGATCGAGCTGGCTTGGCGGGCGGGCGGTCCAGTGCCGGCAGGTCAGCAGAAGCGCGAGGCGGTCGGTGAGTTCGTGCGGCACATGCGCGTCGCCCGCTGCGAGCTGGAGGCTGCCTGGCGCGAGCATCCGGAGCTGCCCGAGGCGCCGACGGCGATGATCGAGGTGGCGCGGGCCGGCTGTGCGGGCCGATATGCCACGCCGCGGACCTGGTTCGATCGGGCGGTGGCGGGCCAGTGCGACTACGCACCGGCCTACCAGCAACTGAGCCAGGCGCTGCTGCCGCGCTGGGGTGGTGCGGTCGAGCAGGTGCTGGCGCTGGGCCACGAGTGCATTGCCACCGCCCGCTTCGACGGCGCCATGCCGCGGCACGGTCTGCGCGCCGTGCAGGCCGCGGCCGGGGACGGTGGTGACGCGTCGGTGTGGCGACGGGCCGAAGTGCGGCGTGATCTGGAGGCTCTGTTTGCCGGCTTGATGGCCGAGGTGCAGGCCGCCGTCGCGCGTGACGGCGACCGGGCAGTCTGGCGGCAGCCGAACCTGCAGGGCGATCTGGACGGCTTGCTCCAGTCCCTGGCCCGCGGTGCCGTCGAGCCCACTGAGCGTGCTGGTTGGCAGACGGTACAGGCGGTGGCGTGGCTGCGCATGGGCCGTCACGGCCAGGCGCTGGCGCGGCTCAAGTTGCTGGGCGGTCTGGCCGATCTGGACTTCGCGGCGGCGGGCCTGGGCGCCGATGCCGACCTGCTGCGCAGCGAACTCAGGGCCCAGAGGGCACCGGAAGCCAAGGCGACGCGCCAGGCCGAAGAGGCGGCCTTGCGCGGCGACGTGGCGGCGGCGCAGGCCGGCTTCGAGGCCGTGCTGGCCGCGGTGGCGGCCCGGCGCGAGAAGGCGACGGCCCGCAAGGACCTGGCCGCGGTGGCGGCCGCCGAGGCGGTCATGCCTTGGTTGCAGACGCGTCTCGACGAACTCGCGACCGGGTCGGCCACGGGCGCCTGACGCCCGTCGAGCCGGCCACGGCGCCTGATGGGAGGATGCTGATGACGCTTGCCATGCCGCACTGGGCGGCGGTGCTCTGGCCGGCCGTGCCGTGGATCGAGAAGATCGTCCGGCCGGTGCTGGTCTACGTCTTCCTGCTGCTCGCCTTCCGCGTGTCCAGCAAGCGTGAGCTGGCGCAGGCGACGCTGTTCGATTTCCTGACCATGCTGCTGATCGCCAACGTGGTGCAGAACGCCATGATCGGCGAGGACAACTCGGTGGCCGGCGCCTTCGGCGGTACCGTGGCGCTGCTGGTGCTGTCGTGGGCGCTCAACCACATGACGGCGCGCAGCCACCAGGCGCGCGAGATGCTGGAAGGCGCACCAACGGTGCTGATCTACAACGGCGAGGTGCTGACGCACAACCGGCTGCGCGACTCCGTGGGCCTGAACGACCTGTACTGCGGCCTGCGCGAAGCCGGCATCGCCAACCTGTCCGAGGTGCGGCTGGCGATCCTGGAGCTGGACGGCAACATCACCGTGATCCGCGCCGACGGTCCGGACCACCCGCTGACCGCCGCGGGCTCGGTGCTGACCCCGGACCTGCTGCGCCAGTTGCCTCCGGAGCCCGCCGGCCGAGCCTCGGCCGCGAGCTGAGCGCGCACGGACTCAGCGGGCCGACTCACGTTCGCTTAAAGAAGGTGCGAGCCGAGACGATAGGCATGGTACAAAGCTGCACCGACCCATGGCGTCGCGTTCAGGTCGCGTGGACGTTGGTCAGACGGGTGGTTCCTCGTGCCGGCCACACGGTCGAGCACACAGCGGAGATCTGAGAGATGAAAGTCCTGATCACAGGCGGCGCGGGATTTGTGGGGGCGAACCTGGCCTACTACCTGAGCGAGCGTGGCCACCGGGTGACCGTGGTGGACAACCTGGTCCGCCGTGGCTCCGAGATGAACCTGCCGCGGCTGAAGGAGCAAGGCATTCAGTTCATCCACGGGGACGTTCGCAACGCCGAGGACTTCGTCGCGCTACCCAAGGACATCGACGTCATCTGCGAGACCTGTGCGCAGCCCTCGGCCATCGACGGCTACGGCAACCCGTTGTTCGACATCAACAACAACACCGTCGGCCTGCTCAACACGCTCGAGTTCGCGCGGCGCAACGACGCCGGGCTGATCTTCTGGAGCACCAACAAGACCTACGCCGGCGTCCACATCAACCAGTTCCCGATGGTGGAGCGCGAACTGCGCTGGGAGTGGGACAAGGCGGCCATTGCGGCGAGGTACGGCGAGCGGCTGCCGGCGGGTTTCGATCCGGAGTATGGCTTCAGCGCGGCGTTCACGGTGGACGGGCGCGATCACAGCATCTACGGCCTGTCCAAGATCATGGCCGACCTGGCCTGCCAGGAGTGGTACGACGCGTTCGGCGTGCCGACGGTGGTCAACCGCTGGAGCTGCCTGGCCGGTGAGGGGCAGTTCGGCAAGTCGGCCCAGGGCTGGGTGGCCTGGTGGGCGATTGCGTTCTGGTTCGGCCTGCCGCTGAAGTACATCGGCTGGCTCGGCAAGCAGGTGCGCGATGCGCTGTTCATCGAGGACATCTGCCGGCTGGTCGAGATCGAGATGACGCGGCTGGAGGAGTTGTCCGGCAGCGTGTTCAACGTGGGCGGCGGCAAGGACATCACGCTCAGTCTGCGCGAAGCGACCGCGCTGATGGAGCGGAAGTTCGCCAAGACGGTGCCGGTCCACTACGAAGAGGACCCGCGCAAGGCCGACCACTGCATCTACATCAGCGACACCCGCCCGGTGACCGCGGCCACCGGCTGGTCGCCGCAGGTCGGCATCGAAGAGGGCTACGAGCGCATCATCCGATGGGTCCGCGACAACGAAGAGATCCTGGCCAAGCTGTACCTGGACAAGGCATCGATCGGCTAGACGGTGCTCCCCACGGGGCTCTGCCGTCGCCCGAGGCCGCGGCAGAGCCCCGCGCCGTCCGCCGCGCGCGCGGCGCGTTCTACACACCGGCGCCGCTCGTCGACTACGTGCTGGACGCGACTCTGGCGCCCCTCCTGGCCACGCCGGCCGACCTGCACATCCTCGACCCGGCCTGCGGCGACGGTGCGTTCCTGCGTGCCCTGGCCCAGCTTCCGGCCGGCCGGCGGCTCCACCTGGGCGGTGTCGATCGGGACACGGCGGCCCTGGCCCAGGCGGCTGAGGGTGTCGAGGCGAGCGCGTTGGCCTCGTTGACCCTCCTCTCGGGGCATGCTTTGCTCGACCTGGGCGCGGTGCCGGGGATTGCCGGCATCGACTGGGCGCAGGCGTTCCCCGCCGCCATGGCTCGTGGCGGCTTCGATGCCGTCGTGGGCAATCCGCCGTTCCTCAACCTGAAGCGTGGCTGGCTGAGCCCGGCCGAGCGCGACTGGCTGGAGCAGCACTACCGCAGTGCGGTGGGGCAGTACGACGCCTTCGCCTTGTTTGTGGAGCGCGCGCTGTCGCTGCTGCGCCCCGGTGGCCGGCTCGGACTGGTCTTGCCGAAGCCGGTGCTGGCCAGCGAATGCTACGAGCCCGTGCGCCGGTACCTCTACGAGCACCGCATCGAACTGGTGGCCGAGGCCGGCTGCGCCTTTGCGCGGACGGCCGTCGAGGCCGTGGTGGTGGTGGCGGCCAAGGCGCCCTCGGCCGCCCATGCGGTGCGGTTCGAGCGGGTCGGTGCCGACGGCGTCGGCCGTCCACTGCGAGCGGCGTCCCAACGGCGGTTGGCGGCGCTGCCCGGCGGCAACCTGTCGTACCGGGCAGATGACGCCGCACTGGTCGTGGTGGCCGCCATGGATGCGGTCGGCCGTCCGCTCGGCGAGGTGGTCGGCCGGCTGACCCGCGGCATCGAGGCCGGCCGCCGCGGCCACGGCATCGTGCCGGTCGGCACGACCGGCTCGCGACCGCTGCTGGGCGGGCGCGAGGTGAGCCGCTACCACGTAGCACCGCCGAGCCTGGGTTACCGGCCCACCGCGGATAACCAGCGGCAATGGAAAGACGCCGCGCTCTACGAGCAGCCGGCCAAGATCCTGCTGCGTCGCGTGGCCAATCGTCTCGAAGCGGCCCTGGACACCTCGGGTTGCTGGGTGCTCAACACGCTGTACCTCGTCGAGCCGTCGCCGGCCATGCCGGCCGAGGCGCTGCTCGCGTGTCTCAACTCGCGCCTGCTGTCGTGGTACCTGCGCACGGTCTACCTGACCGACGACCGGGTGTTCCCCTACCTGCGGCTATCGCAGCTTCGCCGGCTCCCGGTGCCGCCGGTGTCGCCTGCGGACGCCGGGCGGCTGGGCGAGTTGGTGCGGCGGCGTCTGGCTGGCGAGACCGGCGTCGAGGAGGCCATCGAGACGCTGGTGGCCGCGCTGTATGGGGTGAGCGGCCGCGAGTATAATAGCCGTATCGATGAGCGCCGAGATGAAGACCTTCACGACGACGGCTGAGATTGGCGAGGACCGCGAGTTGACCATCAAGCTGCCGCCGGACGCCCCGGTGGGTGCGGTGGAGGTTACGGTGGTGGTCACGCCGGCCGAGCCGGCGCGGTACCGCACTCTGGGCGACCTGCTGCGCTCGGGCTTCTTCGGTAGTTGGGCCGACCGCGACGACATCACCGATAGCGTCGAGTATGCTCAGGAGTTGCGTCGGCGGGCCTGGCGAACCGAGTCAATAACTCATGAATCTGATCGATAGCAACGTGCTCATCGATGTGCGCCGGGGCCGGCCTGAGGCGCATGCCTGGTTGGTGGCGGAGCATGAGACAGCCATCGCCGTGCCTGGCATCGTGCTCATGGAGGTCGTCTCAGGCTGCCGTGATCGGGTCGACCTGGATCGAACGCGCGAGTGGCTTGAGAGCTTCCCGGTGGTCTGGCCCGAGGCCGATGATGTGCAGTTGGGCTACCAGTTGCTCACGCAGTTCCGACTATCGCACGGTACCGACATCGGCGATGCCATCGTTGCCGCAATGGCCATCCGCCGCGAGGCGCGCGTCGTGACCCTCAACCTCCGCCACTTCCTCGCCATCCCCGGCCTCGACGCCGTCGCGCCGTACACCCGTACCTGACGCGCGGCAGGAGCCCGCCCGCCCGCCGCGAAGCTCCGGTCCGAGCGGAGCAGGCGATGCGGCGAGTGGTGGTGGCTTTGTGCTGGCTGGCGGCTGGGTCGGTCTGGGCTGACGCGCCCAAGGTGGCGACCGACGCCAAGCAGAACACGGTGGTCACGGCGGACACGTACGAGTTCACCGTCGACCCGGGCGGCAATGCGCGGACGATCCGCGTCGGTCAGCAGGACTTCCTGGACCCCAGTGGGGCCGCCGCCGGTGGTTACTTCTACCAGGATGGCATAGTGCCGCTCGGCGCGCCGACGCGGCCCGAGCCTGGTACCATCGCCGCCCAAAGCGATCGCGCCGCCATCAAATACGCGTGCGAGCCGCAGCGGATGACCTGGACGCTGACCAACCGCACCGGCAAGCGCATGCTCTACGTGTTCATCATGCACCCAGGCCTCGAGGCCGTGCAGGTCGACCGTGCACTCTGGTTCAAGCCGCCGGTCGAGCAGAGCGCGAAGGCGTCCACCTGGTTCGGCGGTGGCGCCAAGCTCGACATCAACGGCAGCACGCGGCTGTGGGGGCCGTTCAACGGCAAGTACCCGATCTGGGAGGTGGCGTTGGAAGCGAAGGAGACGCGGCAGGTGGTGTTCACCGCCGGGCCGGCGAGTGACGCGGAGAAGGCGCAAGCCACCAAGGTCGCCACCACCAAGGTGGAGCCGCCGAAGGACCCGGTCGGCCCGATGTGGGACCTGCCGGCGCTGTCCAAGGTGCCGGCCACGCTTCCGGCGCCCGGTTTCGAGGGCGAGGGCGTCAAGGCGCTGTTCTACGAAGGCGTGCCGTTCCAGGGCCGGCCGACGCGCGTGTTCGCCTGGATCGGGCTGCCGAAGGTCGAGCCCGGGCAGAAGGTGCCGGCCATGGTGCTGGTACACGGCGGTGGCGGCACGGCGTTCGACTCCTGGGTGCGGCGATGGACCGCGCGCGGCTACGCGGCGATTGCCATGGACACCTGCGGCTGCGTGCCGCGCGGCAAGTACGGCGCCTGGGAGCGGCACGAGCATGGTGGCCCGTCGGGCTGGGGCGGCTGGGGCCAGATCGACTGGCCGCGTGAAGACCAGTGGACGTACCACGCGGTGGCCGCGGCGGTCCTGGGTCACTCGCTGCTGCGGTCGCTGCCGGAGGTGGATGCCGAGCGCACCGGTGTGACGGGCATCTCGTGGGGCGGCTACCTGTGCAGCATCATCGCCGGCGTCGACAGCCGGTTCAAGCTCGCCGAGCCGGTCTACGGCTGCGGCTACACGCTCGACATGGCGTTCGGCGGCTCGGTGCGGTCGCTGGCCGCCGAGCGGGCCGACCGCTGGATGCGCTGGTGGGACCCATCGGTCTATCTGAAGAACGCCCGGATGCCGATGCTCTGGGTCACCGGCACCAACGACTTCGCCTACTGGTTCCCCGGACTGCAGAAGTCGTATCGGGCCACCAAGGGCCCGCACGCGCTGTGCGTGACGATCCGCATGCCGCATGGCCATGGCGATGCGGGCGAGGGCCCAAAGGAGCTGTTCGCCTTTGCCGACGCCGTGCTCAAGGGCGGGCAGCCGATGGCGCGGGTCACCGGGCAGCGCCGCGACGGCTTGCAGGTCAGCGCCACGTTCGAGGGGGGCACGGTGGCCAAGGCCGAGTTGTGCTACACCACCGACCGCGGCGACTGGACCAAGCGCAAGTGGCAGGCCGCGCCGGCCACGCTGGCGGCCGGGCGGGTGACGGCGCAGTTGCCCGAGGAGACCACGGTCTACTACTTCAACCTGATCGACGCGGGCGGGCTGGTGGTCAGCACCGATCACGAGGAGCTGCCGTAGCGCCCGAAGGTGACCAAGGCCGCGGTGCCGTTGGAAGGGTCGGCCAGGCCGGTGACGAACCACGGCGCAGACCTGCATCAGGAGACCTGCTGTGCCGTCGCCCTCGTTGTCCGCTGGGTTCGCCGCCGCCGACATCACGCCACCGCTCGGTAGCCGCCTCTATGGCTATCCCAACCCCGACCGCACCGCCGACGAACTGTGGGACCCGCTGTACGCGCGGGCCTTGGTCTGGGAGCAGGACGGTTTGGTGGCCGGCTGGGTCGTCCTCGACTGGTGCATGGTCGAAGAGGCCGAGGTGGCTGCCATCCGCGAGGCGGTCGCGGCGGCCATCGGCATGACCCCGGCTCATCTGACCGTCGGTGCCATCCAGACGCATAGCGGGCCGGCCACCCAGTCGGCGGCCGGCTGGGGTGACCGCGACCAGGTCTACCTCGACAGCGTCCGGCCGCGCATCGTCGAGACCGTGGCGCAGGCGTACGCGCAGCGGCAGCCGGTCCGGGTCGGCGTGGGCACCACCTACAGCGAGGTGGGCGTCAACCGCCGCGAGATCCGCGAGGATCACACCATCGCGCTCGGGGTCAACCCGTGGGGCCCGTTCGACCCGACGATGACCGTGCTGCGCTTCGAGGGCGCCGACGGACCGGTGGCGACGGTGGTGCACTACGGCGCGCATCCGACGGCGCAAGGCGCCGTGCGGGCCGTCTCTCGCGACTGGCCCGGGGTGCTGGTCGACCGCCTGGAGAAGGTCACCGGCGGGCCGGCGATGTTCATCAACGGCGCCGTGGGTGACGTCGGGCCGCGCGTCAACCTCAACGGGACCACCGGTGACGGGCTGGAAGCGTCACGCGAGGTGGGCTACCGCGCGGCCGGCGACGCGACGCGGGCTTGGCGGCAGATCAGCGACCTGCGCGAAGTCGCGCTGTCGGTCCTCGTCGAGGACCTGTTGCTGCCGTACGCGCCGTTGCCGCCGCTCGACGAGGCGCTCCGGCAGCTCAACGCGGCCGAGCCGCAGCGTGACCGCTGGGGCGCGGGCCGGTGCGAGTGGTGCTACTGGCAGTCTGTCGTCGAGGCCCATCAACGGCCGCTGCCGCCGGGTCGCACGTACACGCAGACCGTCACCCGTCTGGGGCCGGTGGCGCTGGTGCCGCTGCCCGGCGAGCCGTTCGCCGAGATCCTGCTGCGCTTGCGCCACCGCAGCCCGTTTGAACACACGCTGTGCGCCAGTACCACCAACGGTGCCATGGGCTACTTCGTGACCCGCGAGGCCCGCGCGCGCGGCGGCTACGAGGTGTGGGTGGCCAAGGCCTTCGGGGCTTATCTGCCCGCGGAGAACCTGGACGACGTGCTGGTGGCCGAGAACCTGCGCCTGCTGCGCCAGGCGAGCGAGAGCCACACCGGCTGAGCGCGGCTCGGACCGGTGGTGTGATCAGGAGACGTACCCGATGATCCTGCCGACTGCCCTGACTGCTTGTCTGACGACCGCGTCTCCAGCGCTGCCGCCGCTACGGCCGCCGGCGGTGCCCTTGGTCGTCTGCGATCCATACTTCAGTGTCTGGTCGTGCAGCGACCAGTTGATGACCGACTGGCCGCGCCACTGGACCGGCGCGGTGCATGCACTGCAGTCCATGGTGCGCGTGGACGGCCGCACCTACCGCCTGATGGGTGTGGAGCCGCGCGACGCCACACCGGCTGAGCAGCACTCGGTCGAGGTCCTGCCGACCCGAACCATCTACCGCTTCGGCTGTGGGCCGCTCGAGGTCACGCTGACGTTTCTGACGCCGGCGCTGCCGCACGATCTGGAGCAACTGGGCCGACCGGTCACCTACCTGACCTGGCAGTTGCGCAGCACCGACGGTCAGGCCCATGCGGTGCAGCTCTACTACGACAACTCGGCCGAGTTGGTGGTCAACACGCCCGACCAGGCGGTCATCTGGTCGCGCCCGCGCGTCGACGGGCTGACGACGCTGCAAATCGGCACGGCGGCGCAGCCGGTGCTGGCCAAGCAGGGCGACAACCTGCGGATCGACTGGGGCTGGCTCTATGTGGCCTCGGCGGACGCCGTGACGGCCGTCGTGGCCGGTCACGAGGACGCGCGGCGCGGGTTTGTCGAGCACGGTGGCATTCCGAGCATCGACAGCCCGCGGCGGCCGCGGGCCTGCAACGACGACTGGCCGGTGACGGCCATGCGCTGGGACGTCGGCCAGGTCGGTGATCAGCCGGTGCAGCGGCGGCTCATCCTGGCCTATGACGACGTCTACAGCGTCGAGTACCTGGGTCGCCGGTTGGTCGGCTACTGGCGGCGCAACGGCTGGGGCGGCGCCGACCTGCTGCGCGCCGCCGCGGCCGACTACGCCGGCCTCGTGGACCGCTGCGCGCGCTTCGACGAGGAGCTGACCGCCGATCTGGTGCAGGTGGGCGGCCCGCAGTATGCGAGGCTCTGCGCGCTGGCGCACCGGCAGACCATCGCTGGACACAAGCTGGTGGCCGACGCCGACGGCACGCCGTACTTCCTGTCCAAGGAGTGCTTCAGCAACGGCTGCATCGCCACGGTGGACGTGACCTATCCCACGGCGCCGTTCATGCTTGCGCTCAACCCCGCGTTGTTGCGGGCGATGATGGAGCCGGTCCTGCGCTATGCCGCGTCACCACGCTGGAAGCACCCGTTCGCGCCGCACGACCTGGGCACCTATCCGTTGGCCAACGGACAGGTCTACGGCGGCGGCGAGAAGACCGCCGAGAACCAGATGCCGGTGGAGGAATGCGGCAACCTGCTCATCCTGGCCGGCGCGCTGGCCGAGGCCGAGGGCAACGCCGACTACGCCAAGGCGCACTGGCCGGTGCTGACGCGCTGGGCCGAGTACCTCAAAGAGCACGGTCTCGATCCGGCCAACCAGCTCTGCACCGACGACTTCAGCGGCCACCTGGCGCACAACGCGAATCTGTCCATCAAGGCCATCGTGGCGCTGGGTTGCTACGCGCGGCTGTGCGAGCGCCTGGGCCAGGCCTATGCCGCCAAGACGTACCGCGAGTTGGCCGAGGGCTACGCCAAGGAATGGGTCAAACGGGCCGACGACAGCGATCACTATCGATTGGCGTTCGACAAGCCGGGCACCTGGAGCCAGAAGTACAACCTGGTCTGGGATCGGTTGCTCCGGCTCGGGCTGTTCCCCGCCGAGGTGGCCCGTAAGGAGGTCGCCTGGTACCTGAAGGTGCAGAACCGGTACGGGCTGCCGCTGGACAACCGGAGCGAGTTCACCAAGACCGACTGGGTCCTCTGGAGTGCGACGTTGGCGGAGCGGCCCGAGGACTGGCAGGCCCTGGTGGCGCCGGTGTTCGACTTCGCCCACCAATCGCCCAGCCGCGTGCCACTGAGCGATTGGTACTGGACCAAGGACGCCAAGCAGCGCGGGTTCCAGGCGCGGCCGGTGGTGGGCGGCTTGTTCATCAAGCTGCTGAGTGACGCTGAGCTGTGGCGCAAGTGGCGCAGTCGTGGCCGGTAGGCTGGCGGCTGAGGAGGTGCGTGATGGCGGTCGACCTGAGCAAGCGGACCGCGTTGGTCGTGGGCGGCGCGCACGGCTACGGCCGTGGCGCGGTGGATGCGCTGAGTGCCGCGGGGGCCCGGGTCTATCTGGCCGACCTCGACCTGGCGGAGGCCATCACTGCCGCGACCGCGGCCTGTGCCGACGGTGGCGCGGTCAGTGCCCTGGCGCTGGACCCGTCGCGCGCGGCGGACTGGGACACGGCGCTGAGCACCATTCTGGAGGAGCGCGGCGTGCTCGAGGTGCTGGTCTACGCCACCACCGCCGCACCGGCGGCCGACCTCTACGAGACCGAGCCGGACCTGTGGGCGCGAGTGATGTCGGCCACCTGCACCGGGTTCTACCTCGGGGCACGGACGGTGCTCCCGGCGATGGCCGCCCAGCGGCACGGCGTGGTGGTGGTGATCGGCGCGCAGATGGGTGCCTGCGGTGACCACCTGTCCGACAGCGCCGGCCAGGCGGCGCTGGCCACGGTGGTGCGCTGCGTGTCGCGGCAGCACGCGGCCGAGGGCGTGCGCGTCTGCGCGGTGAACCCGAGTTGGTCCGACGATGCAGCCGCGCGACCGGCGGTGCGCGAGGTGGGCGATGCCGTGGCCTTGCTCTGCGCCGAAGACGCGCGCGGCCTGAACGGCGTACTGCTGGAGGTGGCCGGCGGGCAACGAACGACCTGAGAGCGGAGGGCGCCATGCGCGTGGGTCTGCTGGTGGTGCTGCTCGGGGTGGGTGGTTGCGCCGCGGCCGACCTGCCGCCGGCCGTGCGAGCCGAACTGCCGGCGGCGGCCACGGTGGTGGCCGGCTCATATCGCCAAGTGCGGCAGTGGGAAGCCGAGCTGCCGCAGAACCACCTGACCGGCCGGCGCGTCGATGACGCCACCGCCTCGGGTGGCGCCGCTTGGGAGGCCCTGGTGGGCCGCGATGCCAGCGACAAGGCGCTCCTCTACGGGCCGTATGTGGAACTGCCGGCGGGCCGCTACCTGGCCCTGTTCCGAGCCAAGGCCACCGAGGCCGCCGAGGACGACGAGGTCGCCCGGCTCGACGCGGTGGTTCAGTTCGGCTCGCGGCCGCTGGCGCGGCGCGGACTGCTCAGCGGCGACCTGCGCACCGACGGGTGGGTCCAGGTGCCGCTGCTGTTCGACTACCCCGGGGGCAAGCTCGAATGCCGGCTGTTCTGGAACGGCTACGCCGGCCTGCGGCTCGACTGCGTCACGCTCTACGCTGTCGAGGCGCCGCTGACCGGCGTGGCCACGCCGCGCGCGCCGCACCCAGCGCCGAGCGGCCGGCCCAGCGGCCTCACGGCACCCGACGAGCTGCGGCCGTACCCGGACATCTTCCCGCGCTCGAGCGCGCCGGCCCGCCGCCTGGTGGTGGCCGACCTGCGCCAGGCAGCGCCCGATGAGCGCTTGCTGCTGCTCAGCCTGCAAGGACTGGTCAACCGCGAGCGCCCGCGGCTGTACCTGGTCTTCGGCGACGCCGAAGCGCGGTGGCTCGACTGGCTGCAAACGCTCGGCTGGGCCGACGCGCCCGAGCGCGTGGCCGAGCCGTGGACGCTGGTGAAGCGCTTCGCCGACCGCTATCGCGGCCTGGTGGTGGTCGACCCGCGGCTGCCGGCGACGCGCAACGTCGCGACCATGGTGGCCGGCGTGCGCGACCTGCTGATCGCGTCACCGCGCCTGGCCAAGCGACTGGGCCTGCCGGTGGTCGAAGACCTGCGCGGGCGGTTCCGCACCAACGTGGCCGCCTATCGCTGGTCGTTCGAGCAGTTGTGGCCACAGCTCGACCACCATGTGGTGGCGGTGCTCTGGCCCGACGAGGCCAGTGGCCTGCGCGACTACCTGGTGCAGCACCGGGTGTTCACCTTCTGGGTGAGCGGCCCGTTGGACGGTGTCGCGCCTGGCGGCGATCCCACGGCTGAGCTGCACCTCATGGAGGAACTGCTGGCGAAGATGCCACCCAACACCCCGGCCATGGGCTTCCCCTGGGCCGGCGAAGACGTCGGCATCGGCGAAGGCGGCGGTGTGTCGCTGCTGGCCTGGTACGGCAAGTTCCTCGTCGGCTCGGTCGGCTGCAGCAACCTGACCGTACACAGCGGGTATCCCGTGCCCGAGGTGCAGCAGCGACGTCAGCCGGCGCCGCCACTCGACGCGCGCAAGGTCTATGTGACCTGGCTCATGTCGGACGGCGACAACCTGCCGGTGCTCAGCCATGGCAACTTCCCGCAGCTCTGGGCCAGCCCGCAGCGGGGGCAGGTGCCCATCGCCTGGACCATGTCGCCCTGCGCACCGGTGCTGATGCCGGCGGTGGTGAACTGGTACCTGCAGCACGCCACGCCCAACGACGTGTTCGTCTCGGCGGTGTCGGGCATTGGCTACACCTACCCGGACCAGTACGCCGAGCGCTATGAGCCGGTCACGCGACAGCGGCTGTTCGACGGCTTCCTCGACCTGACGGCCGCCCACGCGCCGCGCGCCGACCTGCGTTCGGCCTGGGTCATGGGGGTGCAGCAGCCGGAGCTGATCCGGCGCTACGCCGAGCGGTTGCCGTATCTGGAGGCGCTGTTCCCCGACTACGGCCAGACCGTGCGCAGCTACGACGCGGCGTTCTACGGCTCGGCGCGCGGTGTGCCGGTGTTCCACGCGGCGACCGGTTGGGATGAACAGGCCACGCGCGAGCAGCGGATCCAGCGCTTCGTCACCGACATCAGGCGCCTGACGCCGACCGAACGGCCGGCTTTCCTGCACGTGTTCATCTGGAACTGGGGCGCCGACCTGTCCATCTTGGCCGAGGTGCACCAGCGTCTCGGCGCCGACTACCAGGCGGTGCTGCCCGAGCAGTTGGCCGGTCTGGCGCGCCAGCACCTGGCCAGCAGTCAGGTGCTGCTGCGTTCGCCGCGGTCGGCCGTGGCCCTGGCTGGGCGCCGGCTGCAGTTCGAGGCCGAAGCGCGCAACAGCACGGCCCAGGCCCTGAGCGCCAAGGCCACCGTCGAGGGCCTCAAGGGCGGCACGGTGTCACCAGCCGAGGGCGTGGTACCGGCCTACGGCGCGCTGTCGCTGGCGGTCACCGGCGAGCCGACCGGGCGAGTGTGCCGCGTGACGGTGAGCGGGCCGTATGGTCAGCGCACGGCCGACGTCAGCTTGCAGTTGCTGCCGGTCGCCGAAGTGGGCGGCCAACTGCCCGACCGGCCGCTGTCGTTCGTCGAACGCTTCGCGGCCTCGGGCCTGGCGCATCGGGCGGGGCAGGCGGCGCCCGACCAGGGGGCGTTGGCCGGTGACACCTGGACGGCGACCGCCGGCCAGACGGCCACGGGCCACATCGTCTTCGGGCCGTACCGGCCGACGCCGGCCGGCCGCTACCTGGTCATCTTCCGGCTCAAGCGCACCGGGCCGGGCGATGGTCTGCTCTTGAAGCTGGACACCGCGGTCGGTGGCGGCGGCGTGCCGTCCAGTTCGCAGCGCGATGTGCGCGCCGGCGAGCTGCCGCCCGGCGAGTGGCGGTGTCTGCCGCTGCTCTGCGAGCACCCTGGCGGCGCTCTGGAGACGCGCGTGTTCTGGACCGGCGCGGCCTCGGTGGCCATCGACAGCGTCGTGCTCTGGCGGGTGCGCTGACGTCGGCCGCCAGCGCACCTGAGCCGCCGCCACACGGTCGCTAGCTCGCGAACAACTCGCCAATCGTGGTCAGCGTCTCCTCGACCAGTACCTGACCGCCCTCCGAGCCGATCTCGTTGCAGTAGACGCCGGCGCCGTAGCTGCGGCCGGCTTCGGAGCGGGCCGTCGGCAGATACGTGCCGGTGTAGGCGCCGCCGGCGGCCAGTTGCACGACAAACGTCTGCACCGCGGCGCTGCGAGCCTTCATACGCACGCCGTAGTCCAGGTACAGCTCGAAGCGGTTGGTGGCGAAGGCGACGTCGCCGAGGCGGACGACGTGGATGACCTCGGTGCTGGTCGGCTGCGCCTGCTGGCGCTCGTAGCGGGCGATGACGCGGCGGCAGCGGTTGGCGGCCACGAACCGGCAGGACTCCTCACGGGCGTCGGCCGGCTGTTGGGCCTCCCAGTGGGCCAGGTCGGCTTTGGCCTGGGCGTACTCGTCATCGCTGACGCGACGCACCGGCACGGCGATCTCACGCCGGATGACCCGCAGGGGCACCTCGTGGCGCAGGTCGGTGGTGGCCACCGGCAGCACTTCGGCGACGGTGCTGGCCAGCCGGCGGGCGATCTCGGTGCGGGAGCTGTTCCCGCGCAAGGCCAACATGCGCTCCTCGGCCCGCTTGTAGTAGAGCAGGTGCGGTGACTGGTCGCCGGCGGCGCTGCACTGACCGAGCACCTGGACCTGCTCGCCGAGTTGCGCCTTGATGGCCAGGCGCACGTCATGCCAGAAGTCGGCCGAGACCTGGCTGATGCCCTCGGTCTCCTGCGACGGGCAGGCCAGGTTGACCACCACGCCGGTCAACCGGCCGTCGGCGTCAGTGCAGTAGAGCAGGTCCACGCTGTGGTCGGCATGGCCTTCGACGTGGCTGAACAACGGGTCATTGGTGTTGCCGTACATCCGGGTGTGGCCGTCGGTGGCGCCGCCTGGGAACGCGCGATAGCCCGGTCGCTGCGACAGGTCGTCGGAGTACGCGGTGCGGCGGTTGTGGCCGATCACTGCGTGGCCGAGGCCCCACGCCACCGCGCCCGGCGCGCGGCTCTGCCAGGCGATGGCGACCGCGTCGGCGACGCCGGCGACGAACACCTCGGCGTACTCGGTCGGCGTCATCACCTCGGGTGCGTCCGGTGGGAAACACCCGTCGGTGATCACCGGCGAGGTGTGCGTGTGGGTCGCGTGGAGCACGAGCGCCTCGGGACGGAGGTCCGGGCAGCGTTCGGCCACGGCGGCCTGGCAACGTGCCAGAATGGTCGCTGGGATGGTGCAGCGGTCGCAGGCCACGAAGACGACGTGGGCCTCCGGATCGGCCTCCGACTGCAGTGCCAGGGCGGTCACGGTCAGCGGGTCGAGGACCTGCGTCGCGATCCGTGCATGAAACTGTCCGTAGAGGTTGGCCGGCCGATCCGGCGTGACGTCTGCGTTGCCCCAGCCGATGAGCAACTTGCCCGCTGCCATTGCCACAATGGTCCTCCTGCCCGCCACCGGCGGGTGCATCGGGCTCCGCTTCGCGCCGGAGTCGCCAAGACCTGCCCGTGGTCGCGGAAGGTCTGCACCGGGCGCGCCGCGAAGCTGGCCGAGGTGAGAAGAGCCATGGTCTGTCGTGGGCTTGGTCTGCTCGGTCTGTTGGTGTCGCTCGGTGTGGCGCGGGCCGCCGAACCGGTGAACCTGGTGCGCAATCCCGGGTTCGAGGACGCGGTGGCCGGCGGGGTGGTGCCGCACTGGCAGGTGCCCGCGGCACCGTTCGGCGCGCTCGATGGCGAGGTGGCGCACACCGGCACACACAGCCTGCGGTTGGGCACCAAAGCGAGCTCGTTCGTGACCTGCTTCGGCGCGCCCATCACGGTCAAGCCGGCCACGCGCTACAAGGTGACCTGGTGGTGCCGCACAGCCGGCATGCGCCAGGCGCGGGCGTATGTGTGGTTGCAGACCAACCGGGCACAGCGCGTCATGGCGGACGACAGCCAGTCGGCGACGACCGACTGGACCCAGCACTGGGCGGAGTACCTGACCGCCGCCGACGAGACGACCATCCAGCCGGTGGCGACCACGCATGACGTGGGTGGCGAACCCAGTCGGGCGTGGTTCGACGACCTCGGCATCTACGAGGGCAGCTTCCCGGCCGCGCAGGAGGCCGCCTACCAGGCGCGGTTGCGTCGGCGGGCGGGCCTCTTCGACACCGCGACCGTGCTGGTCCGCTCGCCGCAGTTCACGGTCTGGGCCGACGAGCTGAGCGCACGGATCTACCGCGAGGACGGCGTGCCGGCCACGGCGCCGCCGGCGGCCGCGGTGCCGTTGAGCGCCGCGCGCAACGAGACCGTCTACCACCAGGTGGCGATCCGCCCCGGTGAGACGTTGCCGGCCGTGACGCTGGTCCCGAGCGATCTGGCCGGGCCGGGCACGATTCCGGCGGCGAGTGTCCAGTGGTGGCCGGTTGGCTTCGCCAATGTGAAGACCGTCCACCGGCCCGGCACGCGGCTGGGTCAGGTGCCCGACCCGTTGTGGCCGGCGGCGCCCACCGCAGCCTCCTCCGGACTCAACACGCCGTTCCTGATCGGCGTCAGCGTGCCCGCCGACGCTCGCGCCGGCGACTACCGCGGCACGGTGGCGGTGCAGTCCAACGGGCGCCACCTGGCCGACATCCCGTTGGCTCTGCACGTGTCCGACTTCGCGCTGCCGGCCGACCCGACGTTCCGGACGCTGATCACCTTCGACGCCGGCTCGGTGGCGCGCTTCGACCGCCGGCCGGTGGGCGACGTGGAGCGCGACATCTGCCGGGTGCTGGCCGCGCACGGCGTTCGTGGCCTCGGCGCGACCGTGACCGCCGCGGCGCGGATCGTCGACGGCCGGGTGGTCTGTGACTTCACCGCCATGGATGCGCGGATCGAGTGGTGCCTGACCAACCTGCGGTTCAACGCCTTCTTCCTCGGGCCATGCTTTGGCGGCGGCACGAGCGAAGGCTGGCAGGCTCATCACAAGTGGCTGGGGCTGGAGCCGCTATCGCCCGAGTTCCGGCGCTTGTTCCCCGAGTACCTGCGCCAGGTCGGCGCGCACTTGCGGGCCAAGGGCTGGCTCGACAAAGCCTACCTCTACCTGTGGGACGAACCGGAGCCCGACTACTTCGACAAGGTGGTGGAGCTACAGAAGCTCGCGCTGCAAGGCGACCCGGGCTTCAAGATCTGGGAGACGACGAGTCCGAGCCACCGGGCCTTCTGGAACGTGGTGAAGGCCTGGTCTGTGCCGTTCGGGCGGCCGCACTTCGTCGAGGAGGACGTGGCCGCGCGGCGGGTGGCGGGTGACGAGATCTGGGTCTACAACATCCCGGCGTCGCTGGAGATCGCTCCGGCGCAGCATCGCCTGTGGTTCTGGCAGGCCGCGCGCTACGGCGCGATGGGTGCGCAGCTCTGGAACGTGACCTTCTACCACGGCATCGACCCGTGGGAGACCATCACCCCCGCGCCGTACCCGGTGGGGCGCAACCGCAGTTCGCTCTACTACTACGATGCCGGCGAGGCCATCCTGCTCTACCCGAACCCCCACGGCGGCCTGCCGCTGGCGAGTCTGCGGCTCAAGCTGCTGCAGAAGGGCCTGGACGACTACGAGTACCTGCACCTGTACGAGCAGGCGCTGACTCGCACCGGTGCCGCCAACGCCGTCGCCCAGGCCCGCACCGCGGCGAGTGCGCTGGTGCATGACCTGGGCGACTGTGATCTGGATCCGCGGGCCTTGCAGCGGGCACGCGACCAACTGGCGTCCGCGATCGAACAGGCGGGCCGGCGCTGAGGCTAGCCGCCGGCCTGCTTGAGCTCTTTCTCCAGAGCGTCACCGTCGGCGCAGATCTTCTCGACCTTGCCGCTGCCGACGCTGACGAACAGCGCCTTCATGTCCTCGGGCAGGCCCCACTCGTCGAGCTCGCCGGCGGGCACCACGGCGACCGGCATGGTCAGCCCGGCCTTCTTGACGAACTCCGCCACCGCCGCGTCGTGCTCGTGCGGAGCGACCATCACCAGCACGGCGTTGCTCGGCTTGTCCGGCTTGTCGACCGCGCGGTGGACCGCCTCGATACAGGCCACCAGCTTGGCGGCATTGGCGTCGGTCAGGCCGTTGAGGGTGGCAAACACGAGGCCGCATTCGCCCTTCGACGTTTTGACGATATCGTAGGCGTCACCGTCGCGGTTCACCGGCTTGATTGTCAGCGACGGCGCCGGGTCACCGAGCTTGATGGCCCAGGCCGCCCCGCACACCAGCATCAGCCCGGCCAGTCCGAGCGCCCACGCTTTGCGCATCATTCATGCTCCTGCGCGCGATGCTATCATGACTCCGTGGACCTGTCTTTGCGCCGGAGTTACGCGCCGCAGACAGCGGGCTGGCCGCTTGGCGTCACATCGGTGGCTTGCCGGGCTAGCCGACCCGTGGTATCGTGGTCGCTGTCGTCCGGTGACGGTGGCGCAAGCCGCGCGGTCGCCGCGACGCCCGCTCCGTTCGCAGAAAGTGGCGGAGCCGCAGGGCGGAAGCGCATCCGCCACGCCCCTTCCCATCATCTTCCATCAGCCTCGTCGCGTCGTGGTGCGCTGCGGCCTTCGCCGAGTTCGGCGAGCGTCGGTCCCGCGTCTGAGCAGGAGCCGTCCGATGGGACCAGACGCAGAAAGCAGTGCCGTTTGACTTCGTTCAGTGAGCTCGCCCTAATCGAGCCCCTTCAGCGCAACGTGGCCGCGCTCGGCTACGACACCCCGACCCCGATTCAGGCCCAGGCAATCCCGGCGCTCCTTCGCGGGCGCGACCTGCTCGGCTGTGCGCAGACCGGCACCGGCAAGACCGCCGCGTTCGCGTTGCCGCTGTTGCAGCGTCTGGCCACCTCGCGGCAGCAGGCCGGGCGGCGGGCCTGCCGCGCCCTCATCCTGACACCGACCCGCGAGCTGGCCGTTCAGGTCGGCACCGACTTCGCCGCCTATGGCGGTGGTTTGCGCCTCTCCCAAGCCGTCATCTTCGGCGGCGTGGGCTATGGCCCGCAGATCAAGGCCGCCGCCCGCGGGGTCGACATTGTGATCGCCACGCCGGGCCGCCTGCTCGACCTCATCGGTCAGGGCCACCTGCGCCTCGACGAGGTGCGCTACCTGGTGCTCGACGAGGCCGACCGGATGCTCGACATGGGCTTCATCCGGCCGATCCGGCAGATCCTCTCGGGCCTACCGAGCCGCCGGCAGACGGCGTTCTTCTCGGCCACCATGGCTGGCGAGGCGCGTGAGTTGGCCGACGAGATCCTCGTCGAGCCGGTACACGTGTCGGTCGCTCCGGCCGCCACACCCATCGAGTTGGTCGAGCAGCAGCTCGTCTACGTCGAGCAGGGGGCCAAGCGCGAACGGCTCGGCGAGCTGCTCGCCGGTGAGGCCGTCGGTCGCGTGCTGGTCTTCACACGCACCAAGCACGGCGCCAACCGGCTGTCGCAGCAGTTGGCCCGCGATGGTGAGCCGGCCCAGGCGATCCATGGCAACAAGAGCCAGTCGGCGCGCCAGCGGGCCCTAGACGCCTTTCGGTCCGGCGACTGCCGCGTGCTGGTGGCCACCGATGTGGCCGCGCGCGGCCTGGACGTGGACGGCATCACGCACGTGGTGAACTTCGACCTGCCGGACGAGCCGGACAGCTACGTCCACCGCATCGGCCGCACCGGCCGCGCCGGCGCGACCGGCACCGCGGTGTCGTTCTGCAGCCCGGAAGAACGGACGCAACTCCGCGACATCGAGCGGCTCATCCAGCAGCGCATCCCGGTGGTGGGCGGCGAGCCGCCGCAACATGAGCGCCCGCGCAGCCGGCCGCAGCCACGGACGCCGCGTTCGAACCGGCCACAGGCACCGCGGCAGCGCAGCCGCCACGCCGCAGCCGGCGACTGAGTCCGGTCCGCACTCGCTCGGGCGGCGCTAGAACAGCCGCCCGAGCGAGAAGTGAACCTGCTGGTTGCCGTGCTCGCCGAAGCTGTAGCCGAGGAAGGCCGGCCCGAGCAAGGTGTCGGCCATGACGCCGAAGGTGCCGCTGCTCTGGTACCGCGCGCGGTCGGCGCGGGCGAAGGTGCTGCCGACCTCGTACAGGCCCGTGGCGTAGACGCGGCCGCCGAGATAGAACGGCAGGGCCGCGAACTGGTGCATCCAGCCGGCTTGCCCGTGGAGCGAGCCGGCGCCGCGGAAGCGGTCGCGCCGGTAGGCGTTGAGGTGCATCAGACCGCCGAGGGTGGACTCGGCGTAGGGTGGCGTGGCGCCCGACAGGACCGCGCCGCCGCCGGCGCCCAGCCACACCGTATCACGGCGGCCCAACGGCTGGAACGCGTAGGCTTGGCCACGCAGGCGCGTCAGGTCGTTGGTACTGCCCAGGCCGCGCAGGTACCAGCGCAGTTCGGTGTCCAGCCAGGTGCCGCGCGTGGGGATGGTGCTGCTGTTGCGCGTGTCGAGGGTGAGCTGCACGCGCGAGTAGGCGACGGTGTCGCGCACCGACGGTCGCAACGCCTGGCCGATGGACACGTTCTGACGCACCCCGCCATACACGAGACCGCCGGCGAGGCGGCCCTTGGTGCCCAGGTGCAGGCCGAGGTCGGCGCCGACACTCATCTCCCGCGTACGGTACTCGGCCGCGCGCTGATTCCCCGCGAACAGATCACTGGTGCTCGAGTGGTAGTTGATGCGCGAGGCCACAAAGAAGGGCGACCCGCCGAAGGGGTGGTGGTACTCGCTGAGCAGGTGGGTGGCGTCACCCACGCCCAGGTCGTTGCGCCATTCGGAGCCGTAGCCGGTCAGGCCGGTGACCGTGACTCGCCCGCGGACATTGAACCGCACGGCTTCGGAGCTGCCGCCGAGCAGGTCGCCGTGCAGGCGCAGGTACGGCGGCCCGTACGACTTCGGCTGAACCCGCACGCGCAGCACCGACTGGTTGCCCTGGCGGAGGGTGGCGTAGTCGATGCGGGCGAAGTAGCCCGTGCCGAAGAAGCTGGCCAGGCGCTGGTCGAGGGCCGTGGTGTCGAGCGGCCGGCCGGTGAAGCCGCCGAGCTTCTGCGCCAACTGGCGCTGCGGCTCGCCGCTCACGCCGGTGACCTCGATCCGGTCGGGCACGAACGGTTCGGGCTTCAGGCGGCGGCGCTGCGTGTCGTAGTCAGCGTAGGCCGGCGCGTCGATGGCGAGCGGCCTGAGCACGGCGGCCTTGGCGGCAGCGCCCTGGTAGCCGCGCTTGGCGATGGGCGTGCAGGCGGTGAAGTCGGCGGCGGAGTACCCGCCGAGATCCGGCGAGATGATGATGTCCGCCAGCCGCAGGTTCCGCTGCACGTTCTGCATGATCATCACCGCGATTGACTGGCTGACCATGCCGACCAGCGTGCGGATGGCCTCGCGGTCGCCCAGCGGCGTGCCGATGTCGACGGCGATGACGATGTCGGCGCCCATGTCCTTGACCACGTCGGTCGGCAGGTTGTTGAGCAGGCCGCCGTCGGCCAGCACGCGGCCGTCCATCTCGACCGGCGTGAACGCGCCGGGAATGGCGATGGTGGCGCGGAGCGCCTGGGCCAGACTGCCGCGCCGCAGGACGACCGGCTGGCCATTGAGCATGTCGGTCGCCACGCAGCGGAACGGCACCGGCAGTTGGTCGAAGTCGGTGAGGTGGGCGACGGGCATGGTCAGGCGGCTGAGCAAGAGGCCGATCTTCTGGCCTTCGATGACGCCGCTGGGCAACGTGACGCCGCGGCGGAGGCCGATCTCGAGGCCGCTCGGGAACGCCTGTTGGTCCTCCTTGCGGCGGTAGGCCAGTTGGCTGTACGGCGGGGTATCGCGGAACAGCGGCGCCCAGTCGACGTCGGCCAGGACCTTGCGCATCTCCGGCGTGGTCATACCCGCGGCATACATGGCGCCGACCAGTCCGCCCATGCTGGTGCCGGCGATGCAGTCGATGGGGATGTGGTTCTGTTCGAAGAACTCCAGCACGCCCAGATGCGCGAAACCGCGAGCCCCGCCGCCGCTGAGCGCGAGCCCGATGCGTGGTCGGGCAGCGGTGGCGCTGACGGTCACGGCAATGGCCACCAGGGCCCACAGGCGCGGCGTACGCATGCTGTACTGCTCCAGTCGACGGTGCGGGTGATTCGGCCAAGGAGGCCGATTCCCTGCGCTGCCGATCACGCCAACGCAACCTTGTTGCAAGAGGTGGCCGGGGCACGGCTCCGAACCGAGGCGCACCGGCGACGTGTGCGCCGGTGGGTGCCTGGGTAACGCAGAGATGGAGTTGTGGCGGATGGACGACGAGGATGGGACACGCCCGGACGTTGCCGGCGGGCCAGCCGAAGCGGCCGAGCCCGAGGGTGCTCTGGCGGCGCGGCGCGAAGCCGCCTTCCTGTCATCGCCAGACGCCTTGCACATCCTGGACATGACGGGTTGTCTGGTCGACTGCAACGACACCTTCCTGCGCCACCTGGGCTACCGGCGCGAGGAGGTGATCGGCCGGCACGCCATGGACTGGGACGCACACATGCAGGCCGGCCTGCGTCCGCGCGAGATCAGTGCGGCCCTGGCCGGTGGTCCGGTCTATCGCACCATCCACCGCCGGCAGGATGGCAGCCTGGTCGATGTCGACCTGTGTACGGTGGTGCAGGTGGTCGACGGCCGGCAACTCCTCTTCTGCACCGCGCGCGACATCTCGGCTCAGCGGCTCGCCGAAGCGGAGCTGACCGACAGCCGCCGACGGCTGTCGGAGGTGCTCAGCGCGGCACCGTTCGGCGTCCAGACTTTCCAGTTGACCGACGAAGGTGGCCTGCGGCTGGTAGAGGCCAACGAGGCCGCCGACCGCATGCTCTGCCGCAATCACCACGTGCTGCAGGGCGCCGACGCCGAAGAGGTGTTCCCGGGACTGCGCGGCACCGATGCGGCCGCGGCCTGCCGGCGCGTCGCCAGTGCCGGCGGGCGCTGGGAGGGCGAGGTGCTCAGCGCGGACGCCGAGGGCATCGCCGGCGCCTACGAGGTCCACGCGTACCAATCGGCACCGCGCACGGTCAGTGTGATGTTCCGCGACATCACCGAGCGCCGCCGCGCCGAGCTGGATAGCCTGGTGCGGCACCAGCAGCTCCTGGCGCTGTACCGGGCCACTGAGCTGGCGCTGCGAGCCGGTGACACTGGCGAGGTGCACGACCAGATCCTGGACCTGGTGTGCCAGACCACCGGCTTCGCCATGGCCTGGATCGAGCGCTACGACCGATCGGCGGCCGAAATGGTCGTGGTGGCGACGCGCGGCGTGGACGACGACGCGCTCGGCTCGGGCGTGCGACAGGCGCTGCCGCAGGTACTCTCGGGCATCGTGGCCGCCAGCGGCTCGCCGATTGTCGTGCACCGGGTGCAGGAGCGCCGTGACGAAGCCTCCGACGGCTTGCGTGCCAGGGGCGTGCAGACCTACTTGTGTGTGCCCATGGCCGGCGATGACGGCGTGCTGGGTGCCCTCTGCGCGGCCGACCGCGGCTCGCCGCCGACAGACGACCGCCTGGTCTCGTGGTGCAGTGGTGTGGCCAACACCCTGGCCACGATGGTGCAACGGCAGCAGGCCGAGGACGCCTTGCGCGAGTCGCGCCGGATGCTGCGGTTGGTCATCGATACCATCCCCGTGCGCGTGTTCTGGAAGAACCGCGACCTGATCTACGAGGGCTGCAACCAGGCCGCCGCGCGCGATGCCGGGCTGTCGTCGCCCGAGGCCATCATCGGCCGTACCGACTACGAGACGGCCTGGTTCGAACAGGCTGACCTGTACCGGGCCGATGACCAGGAAGTGCTGCGCACCGGCCAGGCCAAACTGGCCTACGAGGAGCCGCAGCACACCAGCACCGGCGGCTTGCACTGGCTGCGTTCCAGCAAGGTGCCTTTGGTCAACGAGGCCGGCGAGGTGACCGGCGTGCTGGGCACCTACGAGGACATCACCGATTCGAAGCACGCCGAGGAGGCCGTGCGGCGCGAGCGCGCGTTCCTCGCCCAGGTGGTGGACGCGTTCCCGGCGATGGTCTCGGTGAAGGACGCCGAGGGGCGGTTCCTGTTGGCCAATCGGGCACTGGCGGCAGCCTACGGGACCACCGCCGAGGCCATGGTGGGCCGCACCGATGGCGACTACATCGATGATGCGGCCGAAGCCGCGCGCATCGACGCCGACGATCGTGAGGTGACCGCGACGCGACAGTCGAAGACGATCGATGAGGTGCCGAAGGTGACGGCCGACGGCCAGGTGCACCATCTGCGCACCAGCAAGGTGCCACTCCTCGACGAGGACGGCACCTGCCGCTGCCTGTTGGCGGCCACGGTCGACATCACCGACCGGATCGCCGCTGAGCAACTGCGGCAACAGCGGCAGCAGGCGCAGAAGCTGGAGAGCCTCGGCGCCATGGCCAGCGGCATCGCCCACGAGTTCAACAACCTGTTGACCACCATCATCGGCAACCTCGACCTGCTGGCGGACGCGTTGCCAGCGGACTCCGCGGCCGGCGACTGTCTGCAAGACGCCGACACGGCGCTCCGTCGAGCTGCCGAGCTGTCGCGGCAGATGCTCGCCTACTCGGGCCGCGAGCACATGCGCTTCGCGCCGGTCGGCCTCGATCGCGTGGTCGGCGAGGCCGTGGACCTGCTGCCGGCCGGTGTGGCCGCGAGTGCCGAGGTGCGCGTGCAACCGCTGGCTGCGCTGCCACCGGTCTACGGCGATGCCGCGCAGTTGCGTCAGGTGGTGCTCAGCCTGGTGGTCAACGCGGCCGAAGCCATTGGTGAGGGTCCGGGTTCCATCGTGGTGTCGGCGGCCGAGTGTGGCCTTGAAGCCGCCGGCGTGGCGGCTCAGGGCGACAGTCGGAGCGAACTCACGGCCGGGCCGTACCTGCTGCTCGAGGTGGCCGACACCGGCTGTGGGATGAGCGCCGAGGTGCGCGAGCGGATCTTCGACCCGTTCTACACCACCAAGTTCGCCGGGCGCGGCCTGGGTCTGGCGGCGGCCGCGGGCATCGTGCGCGGCCACGGCGGAGTCATCTGGGCCGAGAGCGAACCGGGTGTCGGGACGACGCTGAAGCTGCTGTTGCCCGCGGCGGGCGCGGACGCGGCTTCACCGTGAGCCGCAGGTGCCCGTTGGGTGTCTGGTGTACCATAGTGGCTGTGTGTCGCCCGTCCCGGTGCTGGTTGGCGCCGGCCGGAGCCAGAGGAGCTGAGCATGCGTAACCGGTTGGCGATGGTCGCCGTGCTGCTGGTGGGCTGCAGCATGGCCAGGGCGGTGACGCCATGCTGCGGACGCCGTGCGGTCAAGGCCGCGGCTCCCGCGGCTGATGCCTACGGTGAGGCCCTGCAGAACGCGCTGACCAACTGCTACGGCCGGGTGGCCTCCTGGACCCCTGGGGCCGAACAGGCGGCGGCCAACTTGGTGGCCGGCGGTGCGCTTTACGTTGGTGGGAGCATGCCCGGGTTCGACATCGAGGCGCTGAACCGTGCCGGCGGGCTGTGCCTGGTGCAGCGACTGCTGCCCCAGACGCAGACCAAGTCCGGCGACGTGGTGTTCTACGCGGTGCTGGCGCACGGCGCGCCCACCGACGGCGAACAGGTCGCCAAGTTGCGCCAGTCGGGCGCCCTGGTGGTGGTCTTTGGCCACGCGGGCACGCCGGCGGCCAACGCGGCAACCACGGTGGTGGAGCCCGGCTTCGAACTGCGCTCCGACGGCCTGCCCCGCGACGGCGTGATGAACGTGGCCAACCTGTGGGCCTTCAGCGCCGAGATGATCGGCGCGATGACGCGCCAGGGCAAGATGCCGACCATGTTCCAGAGCGTGGCGATGCCTGGCGCGCGCGAGCGCAACGCCGACGTGCGCCAGCAGCCGTTTCACACCGACCGGACGGTGAAGCCGGTGCCGCGCTACCGGCTCGGCCGCCTGTACCTGGCGCGCCAGCAGCGGCATCTGCTGTGGCTGCGGCGCCCCGCCGGCCTCGAGGCGTTGGCCCGCGCGGCGACGCTGGCCGCCGAGGCGAAGCGCCAGCACAAGACGCTGTGGGTCTGGCTCTATGGCCACTATCCGCCCTATGTGGCCGGCACGCCCGGCGACCCCGGTCTGTGGAAGTCGTTCACGGGTGCCGTCAGTCCGGACACCGTGGCCAAGCAGGTCCACGCCGGTGACGTGTTCTGCCACATCGGCTATGTGAGCATCGAATCGGCCATCTTCGGCGCGGCCAAGACGGCCGGCGCCAAGACCATCGCCGCCGTGGCCGGTACTCGGACGGCGGCGCCGGCCGACCACCAGGTGCCCGACGTCTGGATCGACCCGCACTGGGTGCTGGGCGATGCCGACATCGAGGTCTACGGCTACGACGTGCCGATTCTGCCGCCCTCGGGCTTCGTGCAGGTGGCCATCTACTGGATGCTCACCGCGGAGACGCTGGCCCGGATGTGAGTCCGTCTGGCCAGACAGGGCGCCACCGGGTGCCGCGACCGCTCGGGCCTCAGCCCAGCGGATGCTGCAGGCAGAGATCGACCAGGTCGACGACGTCGGCGCTGGCCAGGCACTCGACGGTGTCGGCGGCTCCGTAGTAGATCTTCACCTCGCCGGTGTCTTCCAGGACCATCCCGCCCGGGAAGATCACGTTGTTGCGGAAGCCACCGTCGACCTCATAGGGCGCTTCGGGCGCGAGCAGCGGCTCCGGATAGAGGCCGATGACCTTGAACGGGTCTTCGGGATCGAGCAGCATGATGCCGGCCGTGTAGCGCTTCGTCCACTTTGGCTCCCAGCCGTGCTGGCCGCGGTCGGGATCGACGTCGACCGCATGGAAGGTGGTTAGCCAGCCCTTCTCGGTCTTCACCGGCGGCGCGCCCGGCCCGATCTTGGCGTTGGCGAAGGGCACCTTCTCACCGCCGAGCAGCAGGCTGTGATGGCCCCAGTAGATCAGGTCGGGTGACAGCGAGACCCAGATGTCGAACTGCTCGCCGCCGCCGCGGCTGTAGACGGGGAACGGCCGTTCCAGCCGGATGTAGCGGTCGGCCAGCCGCTCGGGGAACAGCACCATGTTGCGGTTGTCCGGCGCCGACAGACTGATCACCTCGAAGCGTTCGAAGTCCTCGGTCACCGCCACGCCGCCGCGCAGCCCGTGGCGGGTGTCCACCGCGAAGCACATGTAGACCTTGCCGTCGAGCACGGTCAGGCGCGGGTCGTAGGCGCGGATGATCTCCTCGTCCGACAGCTCGAAACAGGGCTTCTCGTACACCCGCCAGGACACACCGTCGCTGCTGTAGGCCAGGCCGAGATTGGTGCCCTCCAGCTTGTGCTGCGCCGCCGAGCCATAGTCGTTGCGGAAGACCATGACGTAGAGGCCCTGGTACTTGGTGATGCCGGCGTTGAACACCAGCGTGGCGGGGTAGGGCACGTCGGCGGCGGTCAGGATCGGGTTCGCCGGATGGCGGCGGATGAGCGGACTCGACTTGAGCGGGCCGATGGTGGACATAGTGGCTCCTTCTGGTGGCCTCACCAGGTGACCAACTCGGCGCTGACCTGGTCGCCGTCAATGGTGAGTATGGCACAACTGCAGCGAGGTGCGGCGCGCCGGTCGGTGGGCGAGCCCGGGTTGACCAGGAGTTGCCGGCCGAGGTGCTGCACCAGCGGCTGGTGGCTGTGCCCGAAGACGACGACGCGCGCGCTGGGGAACTGGCGCCGGGCGCGCTCGAGGGTGCTCTTGCCGGGGCCGAAGTGCCCGTGTGTGAGACCGATGCGCACGCCGGCGGCGACGACCTCCATGGCTTCGGGCAGCACGCGAGCCACCTCGAACGGGTCGGTATTGCCGGCCACCGCATGGACCTCGCCGAGTGCGTGCAGCGGGTCCAGCACGGCCAGCGTGTTGTGGTCGCCGGCGTGCAGGATCATCGCCACCTCGGCGAAGGCGTCCAGCACCTGTTGTGGCAGTTGCTTGGCTGCATACGGCACATGAGTGTCGGCCAGCAGACCGATTCTCATGGCGTGCCTCGGCTGCGGCCCGACTTGCGCGCTTGCTCGCGCAGCGGCTCGGTCGCCTTCAACAGCGCCGCTTTGGTCGGCGCGTCGAGGTCACCGGAGTTGAGGCAGGCGTTCAGGTAGTCGACTTCCATGTCGACGAATTCGGGCAGTCGCCGCTCGGGCGAGTCGCCGGCGGCTTCCTGGTACTGCGCATGGGCCAGGCGCGCCAGCTTCTCGAGACCTTCGGCCTGCGACCGGTCACCCAGGGCCACCAAGCGCCACATGCTGCCGAGGATGCCCTCGATGTACTGCTTGATCTCCTCGCGCGAGCCACCGTACTTGTAGCCTGCGGCAGTGAGCACGAACGCGCGCAGGTTGCCCGCGGCCGGCCCCTGCCAGCGGAAGCTCCGCCAGCGCCGTTCGGCCTCCTGTTCGTCGCCGAACATGTAGAGCGCCAGAATGGCGTCCATCGCCAGGTTGCGGCGGGCGGCCACGAACGACTCGGCGTCGGGGAAGAAGCCGATGATGCGCTCGAATTCGCGCTCGCAGCTCGGCAGCACCTTCAGGTCAGGTGTGCGCTCCAGCGTCTTGGTGCCGGGACGGTAGACGAGCCGTCCTTTCTGCACCGCGCGCCGCAGCGCTTGTGACAGCAGGCGCTCGGCCGAGAGCTTACGGCCGCGGCCGCCGGCCTTCTCGCAGGCGAGCGTCGTCCAGTAGACCACATGCGCCTCCGGCGCGCGCCAGTCGAACGGCCCGAACGCCTGGTCGACGGCGCGGATGCGCCCGATGGGCATATGCCACACTTCGTGCAGCCGCTTCGATCGCGCATGGAGCTGGAGCTGTCGCAGCGCCGGTGCCCAGGCCTCCATGCCGAACAGCTTCTTCACCTTCGGCGGCGGTTTGGCCCGCGGGTGGTCGTAGGCGTAGAAGCTGCCGAGCAGGTCGGCGCCGGCCCGTTTGCTCTCGTCGAGCAAGGTCTTCACCTCGACGTTGCGCTGGAGTTGGGCCAAGTCAGGTGCCTTGGCCATCAGGTCGAACTGCGGGCGTGGACCGCCGAGCAACCAGTACCACTCATCGGCCCACCAGCGCAGGTACGACTCGTACGCCGGGTCGGTGTCCTCGCCGACCTTGGCGTCGATGATCATCGCGATGGACAGGTAGATCTCGGGGTCGTTGGGATTGCGCCGCAGGCCCTCGTTGAGCAGCAGACTCAGCCCCGATTGGACCCATCGCCAGCGGTCCTCGGGCGAGTGGAACTCGCCGGCGATGTTGAACGCCATGTTCTGCGCCTGGAAGTAGTAGAGCCCGCCCAGGCGTGGCTGCAGCGCCGCGATCCAGTCGGCGGTCTGTAGCATGTCGAAGTACTGGCCCTGGTCCTGCTGCTGCGAAGCGCGCAGCCAGAGCAGGTCGACAATCAGGCCGTTGAGGCCGCCGAGCGCCACGCTGGCCAGCGCGACCTGCGGCGGCAGGCTGGTGCTGCGCTCGCCGGGCGTGGCCAAGCGCCGCGGTCGCACGGCCGCGGCCGCCACCATCAGCAACAGCGCGACCAGAGCCAGCAGCAAGCGACGTTTCATGCGTCGCCTCCCGCGTCCATCTCACGGCGGGTCCAGTACGCCAGCCCCGGCGCGGCGGCGATGGCCGAGTAGAACAGCCCGACCACCCAGAACGCCGACCGGACCTGCGACCACGGGATGTGCAGGCCATCGGACAGTTGGCTGATGGGCTGGAAGCGGTGCAGGGCGCCGCCGAGCTGCCAGGCGAACGATACGACGGCCTGCACCGTGCGTTCGAGCCACGGGGCGACCAGGCTGCCATGGTGCCCGGTCAACAGCGTGCCCTGCTCCAGTTGCCCCGACAGCAGCGGCACCTGCGCGGCGACGGCGAGGTAGCTGAGCACCACGAACGCGGCCACGGGGAAGCTGAACAGACTGCCGGCACTCAGGCCGAGCGCCGACATGAACGCCAGTTGCAGGCCGAGGATCAGCACCGCACGCAGGTAGTTGCTGTTGAACCCGCCGTTGACATAGAGCAGCGTCGGCCCGTCGGGCAGCGGGAAGGCCAGCGTGAACGGCGACTTGTTCTCGAACCGCACGGTCACCGTGCCCGGCTGAATGGCCGACACCGGTACCTCGAGGTGCCAGAACCGGTCGGGCAGGAACGGGCCGCTGAGTTTGGTCTGGCCGACCTGGAACTCGCCCTTGGCGCCGGCCGAGGGCAGGGCGCCCGCCGGACGGAAGCGGAAGCGCAGCGTCAGCGAGCGCGCGCCGCGCGGCGGGTAGACGCCGCGGAACTCCCAGGTGCGGCTCTTGCCCGGCGGCACCGACTGCCAGAAGGCGACGATCTCGCGGCGCAAGTTGCGGCGCAGCTCGTCGCGATCGGCGTTGGCCGGCACCTCGCGCCGGTCGATCAGCTCGGTCAGCCGCCGGCCGGCTTCGCGGTCGAAGTCAATCGTGGCCGGCCGCCGTTCGGCCCGGGCGGTGAGCACCAGGAACCAGGCTTCGCGCCGCTGCGGCACGGTCCAGCGCCGCGAACGCGCCACCATCTGGAGTTGCGCCCACAGCAGGCCGGCGGCCAGGAGCAGCAGCACCGCGTTCAGCGCCACCAGGCCGAGCCAGCGCCCGAGCCAGATCTGCCAGCGCGGCAGCGGCTTGGTGGCCAGCAGCACGATGTGCCGCCGGCTGAGGTCGCGGCAGATGGTCTCGGCGCCGAGCCAACCAGCCGCGAGGCAGAGCAGCGCCTGCGACACGCCGAGGCCGTAGCTGAGCACCAGCATCGCGCGCCCGCAGGCGGTACCGTCGTCGCGCAGCGACGGGGGCAGCAACAGGCCGACCAGCAGCACCAGCACCGCCACCGCCCAGAAGGCGCGGGTGCGCAGCGCCCCGCGGAAGGTAAGCTGGGCCACCGCCAGCAGCTTAGTCATCCGACGTCTCGGCCGGCGGGCCGTCGGCCGGCTCCTCCGGCGGCGCCGCGGTGTCGTTGGCCGGCTCCTCCGGTTCCTCCGGCTCCGGTTCGGCAACGGGTTCGGGCTCGCGCTCCGGTTCCGGTTCGGGCTCCGGTTCAGGTTCGGGTTCTGGTTCGGGTTCGGGCGCCGGCTCCTCGGCGGTTGGCACCAGCGACGGTGTCGGCTCCGGCGGCGGGGCCGGCTGAGCGCCGCGGGCGCGATGCACCTGGGCGATGAAGAAGCTCTCGAGGCTGCGGTGCGGTGTGCGGGCCACCACCGTGCCCGGTCCGGCGGTCCGTTCGATGGCGCCCAGCACCTGCGCCAAGGCGGCCTCGCCGAGTGCGGGCAACTGGAGCTGCACCTGCTCGGGCTCGGCCAGCAGCTCATCCAGCGTGCCTTCGGCGATGGTGCGGCCCTGGTAGAGGATGTGGACCCGATCGCAGACGTCCTCGACCTCGGCGAGCAGATGGCTGCACAGCAGCACCGTCTTGCCGCGGCGCGCCAGGTGGCGCAGCAGGTCCTTGACCTCGCGCATGCCCAGCGGATCGAGCCCGGCGGTCGGCTCGTCGAGGATGATCAGGTCGGGATCGTTCAGCAGCGCCTGGGCCAGGCCCAAGCGGCGCTGCATGCCCTTGCTGTACTCGCCCACGCGGCGGTAGCGGGCCTCGTCCAGGCCGACCATGTCGAGGAGCTGGCTGACGCGATCGTGCTGGTCCGAGGCGCTCAGGTCGAACAGCCGCGCGAAGAACAGCAGCGTCTCCTGACCGCTCAGATACGGGTAGAGGTGCGACTCCTCGGGCAGGTAGCCGATGCGCGCTTTGGTGGCGACGTCACCGGGCGGCTGGCCGAGCACCGTGATCTGGCCGCGGGTCGGGCGGAGCAGATCGAGCAGCATCTTGATGGTGGTCGACTTGCCCGAGCCGTTCGGCCCGAGCAGCGCAAACACCTCGCCGCGGCGGATGCCCAGGTTGAGGCCGTCCACGGCGGTGACTCGGGGCCGGCCCCAGAAATCGCAGAAGTGCTTGGCCAGGTTGCGGGTCTCGACGGCGGTGATCGCGCCGCCCGCGCTCGCATCGCTCATCCCAGCTCCTGTCGGTCGAGCAGCAGGAACCCGACCACGCCGACCGCCGCCGCTTGCAGCGCACCCGACAGGGTGGCGCGGACCACGTAGCCCCACGGCACCGGTCCGGTGGCCATGGCGTCGGAGACCCAGAACGGCTGCCAGTTGCAGAACAGGACCGCCCACGGCCGCACCGCAGCGTAGGCACTCGAGCCCAGCAGGTAGTCGACGGTCAGGCCGAGCATGAACACCGCCGCGGTGACCAGCAGGGCCGGGGCGGCGTCCAGCCGGATGGCCGCCGTGGCCGCCACGCTGGCGGTCAGCAGCATTGCCGGCAAGGTCAACACCACCGGGGCCACCTGCCGCCAATCGACCAGGCCCCAGCCGCCCCAACCATGGCCGCGGTAGCCCCGCAGGCTGAGCACCAGCAGCGCGATGGGCATGGCCAGCGCCAGCGTGCCCACCAGCGTGGCCGCGAACGGGCGCCCGCCGCGGTAGTTGGCGGCGGCGGAGACCAGCAGCGCGGCCAGCACCACGGCGAAGTAGGCGCGCGTGGCCAGCCGGTCGGGCCAGTAGTCGTGCACCGCCACGCGGCTGCCCCACAGGACCGCCGTGCCGAGCACCACCCACAGCCCGGTCACGCCCGCACTGAGACCGAGGAGCTTGCCGGCCACGAAGCTGGCCCGGCTGAGCGGCTTGCTGAGCACCAACACGGCGCTGCCGCGGCGCAGGTCGTCGCCGATGACCGAGACGGCGCTGACGGCCGCGGCGAACGAGCCCGCACAGATGGTCAGGGCCAGCAGGCTGTCGGCCACCAAGCGGCGCTTGGCGAGGAAGGACAGGTAGTCGAGGGCGGGGATGGCGCCGGCCAGGAGCACAGCGCAAACCAGCACCACAGCGAAGATCGGCGCCCGAACCGTTTCGACCAGGGCGTTCTGAGCGACCACCACGATCTGACGTGCGCTCGGCACAGCCGCTCCTGTGGTCCGGCTAACCCACAAACTCCGGCTCGATGGCGTGCGGGATGAGGCCTTCCTGGTAGCCCTCGCGCAGCAGCCGACGGACCGCCTCGCGACCCTCGTCGCCCCAGTCGACCGTGCGCTGGTTGACGTACATGCCGACGAACGTGTCGGCCTTGTCGCGCGGCAGGCCGCTGGCAAACCGGATCGCCCCGTCGAGCGCCTGCTCGCGGTGCGCCAGGGCCCACTGGATGGACTGCTTCAGGTCGCTGCCCACCGCCTGCATCAGCTCCGGACCGAGGTCCTTGCGAATGACGTTCCCGCCGAGCGGTAGCGGCAAACCGTGGCGCTCGTGCCACCAGGCGCCGAAATCGACCAGCAGCTCGAGCTTCTCGTCCTGGAAGGTGAGTTGCGCCTCGTGGATCAGCACACCCGCTTCGACCTGGCCGGTGGCGACGGCTTCGACGATCTGGTCGAACGGCAGCGTGACCGTCTGCACCTCGGGCAGATAGAGCTTGAGCACCAGGTAGGCGCTGGTCAGCGTGCCGGGCACCGCCACCGTCACCTGCCGCAGCTCGTCGCGCGTGAACCGGCGCCGGGCCACCAGTCGCGGGCCGTAGTCGGCCTCGCCCATGCTGGCGCCGGAGTTCAGCAGCGCGTAGGTCTCGGTCAAGTAGGCATAGGCGTGAATGCTGACCGCGGTCATCTCATAGCGGCCCTCGCGCGCCCAGCGGTTGAGCGTCTCGATGTCGCGCAGTTCGTGCTCGTACTGCCGGTCGCCGGTGTCGAACTGGCGGCTGGCCAAGGCGTGGAACATGAACGCGTCATCGGCATCGGGGCTGTGAGCCACACGGATGAGCATCAGCCGTTCCTCCCCGCGCCGAGGCGGATCTGGTACGCCAGTTCCTTGCTCTGGTTGGCCGGCACGACCACCTCGGCGGTCGCGGCGCCGTCCTTCGGTGGCGTGAAGCCGGCCGTGGCGCTGGTCACCTGCCAGGCGCCCGGGCGCTGCTCCACCACGCGGACCACGACATCCTCGGTGCGCAGGTTCTTCAATGTCACCTGGCGCCGTAGCGCGCCCGTGCCCGGGTTGCTGTCGACCACCTTCACCTCGACGTCGTCCACCGCGCCGAGGTCGAACCGCAGCGGCGCGTCCAGCGGCGTCGCCGGCAGCGACTGCTGTCCGACGAGGTCGAGGCGGCCGAGGCGATCCGGCGCGTACAGGCGCACCGGACCGGGCGGCAACGGCAGGCCCAGACCATTGCTGGCGCTGTTGACCAGTTCGGCCACCAGCCTGACGCCGGTCGGGCCCGACGGCGTCAGCGCCGCCAGATAGCGCACGGCGGAGCGGGCCGTCGGCGCCTGCACCAGCGACAGCCGCTTGCTGGCGCCATCGGGCAAGGCCACCTTGCGCGGCAGGAAGTACCGGCGGACCGGCCCGGTGGGCTCGGACTTGGCGTCGGCCTTCGGCTCGGCTTTGGCGTCCGCCACGGTGCCGCTCTTGCCGTCGGCGAAGATCAGGCCGACGTCGCCATAGGCGGCGCCACTCGTGTTGCCGACCCGCACCCAGCCCTCGAAGGCGACGGCGCGGTCGTTGGCACCGATGGTCAGCGCGTAGTCGGCAGCCCAGGTCAGGCCCGCGGTCAGGTAGCTGATCTCCAGATCGGCGTTGCCGGCGGCCTTCGACTCGACCTGCCAGCCCAGGCGCGGCGCGATCGTGGGCCGGTCGCCCGCGGGCAGGATAACGTCGCCCGGTGGGTGGACGTGGACCTCGCGGTCACTGGCGACCACCACGCCGTCGTCCTCCACAGCCACCAGCGTGCCCTCGACGCTGTAGCGGCCGTCACGGACCTTGACCGGCTTGCCCACGGCGGCGGCGACGAGGTCCTTGGCCGAGGTGGTGGGACTGAGGCTGGTCTGTTCGAGCAGCCGGAACCCCTCGACCGGTGTCAGTGGGCGCAGTCGGACACTGCTCGGGTCGAGCCGGCGGGCGACCTGGTCGACTTCGAGGTTGTTCAAGCCCACCGACAGCGCGAAGGTCTCCTTGCGCCGGACCAGGGCCTGGCCGTCGGTGAAGACGGTGACCTGCAGCGGACCCAGATCGGGCGGGGTGGCGTCCTTGGCCGGCACCTCGGCCAGCGGCGCGGTGTCGGCCTTGGCGGGCGCTTGGCGCTTCTCCACCTCGCGGGTGACATCGAGGTCCTGACGCGCCGGTTCGTTCAGGCCCTGCCGCGGCGGCGGATCGTTGCGCAGTTCGCCCTTGGGCTCCTGCGCCGGCGCCGCCAGGCGCCAGCACAGCAGGGCACCGATCGCCAGCACGCCGGCCCACCGCCACCGTCCCTGTTTCATGCTGTTCTCCGCTGGTCCCGACCTCGGATTATAGCATACGGCCGGCGACGAGTTCGGCGGCGTAACGGCTGCGCAGGCAACCGGTGCGCCGACCGCGGCGTCTATTGCAGGGCGGCGACTGGGCGGTGGGGTGACGAGGGCACACGTGATGAACCAGATCTGGCGCTGGTGCTGGGTTGGGCTGACTGTCCTGGCGGTGTCCGCAGCGTCGGCCGCCGTCTTCCGGCACAAAGACGGCTGGGTGGTGCGGTTCCCCGACGGCTGGACCACCGTTCAGGGACCGGACGGCCTGGCCATCACGCCGCCGGCGGCGGGCGAAGAGAGCCACCTGATGGTCAGTGAACCGTCGCCTGGCGTCGAGCGCGCCGATGACCCCCGCGTCGCCGATGGGCTCGACCAGCAGGTGCGCGGCGTGGTCGATTTCGTCCGGCTGCAAGGCAAGCCGGAGACCCTCCGTCTCGCCGCCTGCGAGGCCGCCGTCTACACCTGGGCCGGCAAGCGCGCGGATGGCAAGGACTTCGTGGTGCGGGCCTACGTGGCCATCTTCGACGGCCGCGCCATCGCCTGGATCGCCTTCGGCGCGGCCGACGCCGTGGCCGCGCGCGACCCGGCGGTGCGACGTATCTTCGCCACGCTGCCCGACGGCGCCGAGGGCCCGGTCGCGATGCCGAACCCGGGGCCGACGCTGCCCGGCGCCACCGGGCCCGCGCCGGCGGCGGCCGAGGCCGATGCCACCGCCACGCCACTGGTGCCCGACCGGCAGTATGTGGCGGGCAACCGACTGATGACGCTGGCCGGCGTGTCGTTTGGCATCCCCGAAGGCTGCATCGGTGGCCTGCCGGCGAAGAGCCCGGTGGTGCTCATCGCGACGAACCCGCTCAAACGGTTGGCCTTTGTGGCGACCGCGGCCATGGCGCCCGACCGCCCAACGCTCCAGTCGTTGCTGACCGAGTACATCTCGATGCTGACCGATCCGGTGGTGCTCGGCAAAGGCGTGACCATGCAGGTGGCCGGGCAGCCCGCGGTTGAGGAAGACCGCGTGGTGGTGCCATTCGCCGGGCAGGGACCCAATGGGCCGCTCAGTGCCCTGGCCGTGGGCCGCGTCTCGGCGCTGGGCAGCGCCATCCTGGCGGTCAGCGTGGGCGCGCAGGGCAACGAGGCGGCCATCCGCCAGATGGCCTGTGGGCTGGTGGCCGGCGCGAAGTTCGGCCCCCCGCGCGAGGATCCGGGCGTGGTCTACCAGAAGCTGGGCAACCACCGCCTGACGGTCGACACCGGTAGCCATGTGCGCACATCGCCCGATGTGACCAGCGGCGTCGACTCCCGCAGCGTCATCGATCTCTGGGCCGATGGGCGTTTCCTCTACCAGTACCGTTCCATGGGCATGGTGACCACCCCTCAAGGTGGCGGCAACGTGTACGATGTCCAGGATCGGAAAGAGGGCCGTTGGCGGGTGGAAATCGGCTTGAGCGCGGTGTCGCTGGTGCTCATCCCGAAGGACAACTCCAAGTGGCTGTTCTACGATCTGAGAGTGGACGGCACCACCTTGCTGCTGAACGGTCGTCCCGCGCAGGTGCAGCAGGGCCGGTGAGCCGCGCCACGGGAGTTGCCATGAGAGTGTGGAGGTGGGTGCTGCTGGCCGGGCTGGCGGCGACGCCGGCCGTGGCGCAGATGCCGGACGACGCGGTGGCGCTGCGCCCGTGGTGGGGCATCGCCGACTTCGCCGGTGTCGAGGACATCGAGAAGGCGCTGTTCCGCAGCACCAACGAGGAGCGCCGCAAGGCCGGCTTGTCCACGCTGCTGCCGATGACCGCGCTACAGGTGGCCGCGCGCCAACACAGCCAGGAGATGCTGCGCGAGGACTACTTCTCGCACCAGAGCCCCCACGCCGTCTGGTCCGACCCCAGCCGCCGCGCCTACCGCGCCGGCTTCTGGGAGGCTTTTGTGGGCGAGAACATCGTCTACCTCAGCGTCAGTGGCTACGAGGTGTCCAACGCCGAAGTCGCCCGCGAGTTCATGTATGGCGATCACGGCTGGATGAACTCGCCGCCCCACAAAGCCAACATCATGAACCGCGACTACACGCATCTGGGCCTGGGTGTGGCCAGCCGCAACGGCACCACCTACGCCACGCAGGTGTTCGGCCGGCCCACCTACGAGGTGCTGGAGGCGTACCTGCGACCGGTCGGCAGTCGCCTCGAGGTGAGTGGTCGGGCCACGCTGGTGACTACGCACGAGCAGGTCCATGTCGCCTGCGACGACGAGCTGGTCGAGACCATCCAGGTGTCCAAGGGCCAGACCTTCCGGTTCAAGGTCACGGTGCCCAAGGACGGCGGCCGCCACCGGGTCGGGCTGCACCCGAACAAGGGCGAAGGCAGCTACTGGATCAAGTACCTGTTCCACCTCGACACGGCGCAGCCGCCGGCGAGCATGTTGGCCATGCCCGTCGACGACTGACGCCGCGCGGGCTACGGCGCCGCCAGACGGATGACGCGCAGGTTGCGCACCTCCAGCTTGAGCTGCTTGGTGCGGCAGTTGGCGCCGAGCAGCAGGCTGGCGATCTGGTCGAGGTCCAGGCGGCCGTTGGCGTCCGCGGGGCTGATGGACAGGTGCTGGAGCTCGCTGAACGGAATCGTGGCCCGCCGCCAGGTGGTACTGCCGGTCAAGCCCGGGCCGATGTACAGCGCGCCGTTCGGTTCACCCAGCATCAGCCGCACCCAGCCGGCGTCGGCGAGGCTGGTGCGGTACTCGAAGCGGACCGCGTCGTACTCGCGCAGGTCACGCACCGGGTCGAACTGCACGCGCGGATAGGCCCAGGGATCGCCCTCGCCGGTGAACGAGAAGCCGAACGCGACGCCGCCGTCGGCACCGGCGTCGACGGTCATCTGCCCGTGCCCGGCGATGTTGCGCTGCCACTTGTCCGGCGTATCGAGGCCGAGGGCCAACTCACGCACGGGCTTCACCGCGTTCAGGTCGACGCCGAGCGACAGCACGGCCGGCGCCGCCGTCTGACCAGTGCGCGCGTCGCGCACGGCCAGCGCCAGCTCGCCGCGGCGGAAGCTGTCGGCGACCACCACGGGGCAACTGACCGTCACTCGCTCACCAGCGGCCACCGTCGTCGGTGCTGCGGGCGCGGTGACCTGGACGCCGTTGGGCGCAGTGAAGGTGAGGGCCAGCTCGGCCGGCTGGGCGCCGAAGTTGTACAACTCCACCTGCGCCGGCACCGTCACGCCGGTCGGGGCCAGCAGGTAGTCGGCGTCCTTGCGGAACGGCACGCCCGGCAGGCGCAGCCGCGCGACGATCGGGCTGGGCGCCGGTGCTTGGCCGCTGCCGGTGGACGGCACCGGCGAGGTCAGCACACCAGCCAGTTGCGCCGCCGGTAGAATCAGGTAGACTGGCGACCGGCCCAGGCTCAACTTGATGGCGCCGGCCGGCAGCGTCACCGGGCTGCCGTAGGTGTCGATGGCTTCGCGCACCTGCGCTGCTTGGAGCGGCAGGGCCACCTCGCCGGGCTGCTGGCCCTCGCGCCAGACCACCACGGCCGCCGTGCCGTCGCCGCGGTCGAACGCGTAGGCGCGGACGTCCTTGGCGATGTCTTTGACCATGCCGAGCGAGCGGCCCTGGCCGCACGCGTAGGTCGCGGCCGACATGGCGGCCAGCCCAGGCCACGGCGCGCGCAACTGCGGGTCGAACAGGCCGAAGGTGATGACTTCGTGCTCGCGGTAGAACGGGAACACGAACCAGTAGAGCATGTCGACGCCGGCGTTGAGTGCCTCGGCATAGCCACGGGCCAGGTGCGAGGCCTGCATCTGCTTCTGGCTCAACGAGATCAGGCCGCCGGGGGCGCGCAGGCCCTGTGAGCCGGCCTCGGTCACCCAACTCGGGCGCGGCACCCGGTGGCGCGCCAGCACCTCGCGGTAAGCGCGGCAGCGGGCGGGGTAGTCGGCCGGGTCGGCGTAGATGTGGAAGTTCCACACGTCGAGGTACTGGCCGGTGCCGTTGGCGAGCAGATGCTCGGAGAACGGACCCAGCCCATAGGCCATCGACGGGCCGAGGACCAGCACGCCGGGATCGACCGAGCGGAAGCCGAGGAAGGCGGCCTTCTGGAGGGCGGCGCACTCGGCGGCGGTGTCACGGAAGAAGTCGATGTCCGGCTCGTTCCACACCTCCCAGGCCTGGATCTGGCCGCGATAGTGCCGGGCCAGCTCCTGGGTGAACCGGTAGATATCGCGCAGATCGTCCGGCGCGGCACGACCCTCGTGGTCGGCGCGCGCCCAGCCGGGCGTGGCGTGGAAGATGTTGTAGACCTTGATGCCGCGGGACGACAGCGCCTTCACGGCGGCGTCGTAGCGGCCGCCCCAGGTGTACTTGCCGCGCTCCCGCTCGATCTCGCCCCACGACAACCGCTCGCGGACCCAGCCCACGCCGCAGGCCTTCAACACGTCCGCCAGCGGCTCGAAGTGCTCGGGCTTGACCAACCACGACATGGCGTTGTCGGTGGCCAGCCGGCTGTCGCCGGGCACCCGCTTGGCCGGGTCGACCATGACCGCCAGCGGCAGCTTCTCGCCGCCGGCGGCGACCTCGTAGTAGCCGGGCGGCAGGACACCGAACTCGACGACCGTCGCCGTGCCGGCGGCGACCTCACGGCGAGCGCGCTCCGGCCCATCGAGACCGGTGAGCACGGCGGTCACGGCCTCGCCGGCCGCGACCTTCACCCGCACGGGCTCGGGCGCCACGAAGACGTTGGCGAACCGGTCACACGACAGCCGCGCCGGTGGCGCCAGCAGCATCAACAAGGCCAGCGGTATCATCTCTGCGTCCTATCTGTTCAGCGCAGCCCATCCAGCAGCCGCACCGCGGTGTCAACCCAGGCCTGCGCGGTGCCTTTCGGCGAGAACACCCAACGGCAGAGCGTGCTCTCATAGCCGCCCAGATCCAGTTGCTCATCGGTGCCGACATAGCCGGCCATGTCGTTGGCGAGACCGATCGGCACCACCGGCTGGATGGGCGAACGGGCGCGCAGCTCGAGCCCGATCTCGACCAGCGGCTCGGCGGGGAAGCCGACCACGCCGACGTCGCCCAGACGAAGCACCTGGACCGGGAACTCGCGCTCATCGGGCCAGCCCTCGGCCATGGCGACATGCTCGCGGGCGTAGGTCCAGGCCCAGAGGTCGTCGTCGATGGTGTGCTCGGCCATCCACTGGCGCCCGGTCTCGATCTGCTCGGCCGTCGGCCGCCGGGGCCGCATCGGCACCTTCTCCAGCGCGGCGCCCAGGACCACCTCGGAATGGAAGTCCTCTTCCCAGAGCGTGTTCCAGATGCGCCAGGCTTCGCCGGCGACGACGTTGGCCACGCGCTGGCTCTGGTAGTAGGGATGCGGCGACGCCGGCGCTGGTCGGCGGAAGTTGCAGTTGTTGATGTCGCCCTGGCAACCGTTGCTCAGCATCGCCACGAACTCGGCACCCGCGCAACGCTGGAGTGCGGTGGCGAAGCAGCCGAAGTAGTCGGCCGAGATATCGTATGCCGGCGAGCCCACGTAGTGCAACGACAGATTGGCCAGGGCCGCGATCGGCCGTCGCTCGGGTGTCCGCACCACGAACAGCGACAGCGTCGGGTCGGTTGGCCCGGCCGGCTCGACCAGCTCGGGATGCTGATAGCCCGGGTTGAACCGGACGGTGCCGTCGGCCATGTGCCAGCGCCGATTGTGCACCTCGGTGGGGCAGGAGCCGGTGGCAAACCCGAGTTGCGCCGGTTCGAGCCGGTCGACCGCCAGGGCCACCGCGTCGGCAATGCGCACCGACAGCTCGGCCAAGTAGGCCTCGTCGAGCTCGCCCTGGGCGATCTCCATGGTCACCGGGCCGGTGTGCGTGTGCGTGGCACTGACCAGCAGGTTCTCCGGCGCGATCCCGCAGCGCTCGGCCACCAGCGCCTTGGCGGGCTCCACGATGGCACCGGTCAGCGCGATGATGTCGCAGACCACGAGGCCAACGCGTTGCTCGCCGTTGTCCAGTACGAGCGCTTTGGCCCACAAGTCGTCATGGATGCGCGTGGCGAGCCGCTCGGTCAGATAGCCTTGCAGGGCGGCGCCCAGATTCGGTGTGATGCAGACGCGGGCGGCCCCGGCTTGCAGTGACATGTGGTTGCTCCAAGCGATCAGTGGTCGGCCACCTGCTGTAGCAAGCGGGTGGCGGTCGCGGTCCAGAGTTGCGCGGTGCCCTTCGGCACGGTGACATGGCGGCAGAGCGTCGTCTCGTAGCCGCCGCGGTCGATCTCGTGGTCCGGCGCGACATAGCCGACGGTGTCGTTGGCCAGGCCGATGGTCACGGTCTGGGCCAAGGGCGACGCGGCGCGAATGCCGCGCCCGATCTCGGTGAACACTTCGCCCGGCAGGCCGACCACGCCGGTCTCGCCGATCCGCAGCGCGTGGATCGGCAGCGCGATACGCTCGGGCCAGTGCTCCATGAGCACGTGCTCTTGGGCGTAGCACCAGCGCCAGGCATCGTCGTTGATGGTGTGCTCGGCCAGGTAGGCGCGGCCTTCGGCGATCTGTTCGGGCGTCGGCCGCCGCGGGATCAGCTCGACGTGCTCCAGCGCCGTGGCCAGCGCCGGGTCGTCGATGAAGTCCTCTTCCCAGAGCGTGTTCCACGCCTGCCAGGCGGCGCCGGCGCAGACGTTGGCCACTCGTTCGGCGCGGTGGTAGGGATGTGGTGCGGCGCCGGGTCCGCGGAAGACGTCGACGTTGTTGACGTCACCGAAGCAGCCGTTGGTCATGAAGCAGACGAACTCGGCGCCGGCGCAGCGCTGGAGTGCGTTGCGGAAGTAGCCGAAGTAGTCGGCCGAGACGTCGCTGTCCTTGGAGCCGACATAGTGCAGGCCGAGGTTGCCCATGGCGGCCAACGGCGTGCGGTCGGGTCGCCGGACGACCAGCAGCGACAGCGTCGGGTCGGGTTCGGCGGCCGGTGCCACCACGTTCGGGTTGCGGTAGCCGGGGTTGGTGCACAGGCTTCCGTCGCGCATCAGGTAGCGGCGAATGTGGATCTCGGTGGGCACCTGGGCGCTGGTCCAGGCGAGCTGGGCCGGCTCGGTCTGCCGCGCGGCCAGGATGACCGCATCGGCGATCCGCGCGGGTGCCCAGGCCGCGAACGCCTCATCGCGCACGGTGGCGAAGGCACCGGCCACCGCCGGCGCGTAGTGCGTGTGCGTCGCCGTCACCAGCAGGTTCTCGGGCGGCAGGCCCACCGCGTCGCTGACCCGCTGCTTCACCTCGTCGGCCATCTCGCGCGTCAGGATGATCAGGTCACTGAGCACGATGCCGAGACGCGTGCGGCCGTTGTCCAGCACCAGCGCGCTGGCGAACAGCTCATCGTGGATGTTGGTGCTGACACGATCCGTCAGATTGCCGTCGAGGTGACAACCCACGCGCGGCGTGAGGTTGGTCCGCGCGGCCCCGGCGAGCAAGGCCATGGCGACTCTCCTGGCGGTCGGTTGGCGCGCCGGCGGCGGTTTCCTGCCGGGCGACGTGCCGGCGCCGGCGCCCGGCCACCGCACCGCGAGCAGCCGGCTCCGGCCACCTGCCGTTCGCCGACCTGGTGTATAGTGACCGGGGCCTTGGCCCGGAGCGTGGCTCGATGACGCCGACCGTCCTGATACTGCTGGCCGCCGCCGTGTCGGCGCGCGTGTCCGATAGCTGTCCGCCGCAACCGCTCGATTCGGTGCGCCTGGGCGGGCTGCTGGGTCAGCGCGTCGAGCAGACAGCGTTGAACCGCTTGCTCGAGGCCGACGAGGAGGCCCTGCTGGCCGGGTTCCGCCACCGGCCGGGCAAGCAGGAGTGGATCGGCGAACACGTCGGCAAGTTCCTGCAGGCGGCGACCTGGGCCTGGGTCTACACCGGCGACCCGCGGCTGCGGGCGAAGGTCGACCGGGTGACCACCGCGCTGCTCGACTGCCAACTGCCCGACGGCTACCTGGGCACCTACCTGGACAAGGACCGCTGGACCAGTTGGGACGTGTGGGTACACAAGTACGACCTGATCGGGCTGCTGGCTGTCCATGAGCACACCGAGAACACCGCCGCGCTGTTGGCGGCCCGGCGCATCGGCGATCTGCTCGTGGCCACCTTCGGGCCAGGGAAGCGCGACATTCTCCAGGCCGGCACCCACCTGGGCATGGCGGCCACGAGCGTGCTCGAACCGATGGTCCAGCTCTACCGGGCCACCCGCGAGAAGCGCTACCTGGAGTTCTGCCTGTATCTGGTGAGCAGTTGGAGCCAGAAGGGCGGGCCACGCATCGTCGAGACCTTGCTGGCCACCGGCAAGGTGAACCAGACGGCCAACCGCAAGGCCTACGAGATGATGAGCAATCTCGTCGGTCTGCTCGAGCTCTACCGCGAAGTCGGCTCGCAGCGCTGGCTCGACGCCTGCCGCAAGGCCTGGGAAGACATCGTTGCCAACCAGATGTACCTGACCGGCGGTGTCAGCGTCGCGGAGCACTTCCGCGGCGACCATGACCTGCCCAACCACGGCGACGTAGCGGAGAATTGCGCGCAGGTCACCTTCCTGCAGTTGACGGCCAGTCTGTACCGCCTGACCGGCTCGGCTCGCTACGCCGAGGTGGCCGAGAACCTGGTCTACAACCACCTGCTCGCCTCGCAGTCGCTCGACACGCGGTCGATCTGCTACTTCACGCCGCTGGAGGGCACCAAGCCGTTCGATCCCGGCATCTCCTGCTGCACCTCGTCGAACCCGCGCGGCCTCATGCTGATTCCCACACTGGCCTGGACCGCGAGCGGCAGCTATGTGTACGCCAACCTCCACGCGCCGGGGCAGGTGCGCTTCAACATCGGCGGGCGAGGGTTCACGCTGCGGCAGACGGCCGACTATCCGAACGAGCCCGTGCTCCGCTACGAGATTCTGTCGGGGCTGCCGGTGCGCATCTACTTCTACGTGCGCCGGCCCGCCGGTGTGACCAAGGTGCGGGCCCTGCTCAACGACGCGCCGTTCGATCCGGACCGGAGCGGCAACTACCTGTACATCAGCCGCGTGTGGAACCCGGGCGACCGCCTCGAGCTGCGGTTCGACATGCCCGCCACACTGGTGCCGGGGCAGCACGGCAACGAAGGCCAGGTAGCGGTGCGGCGCGGTCCGCTGGTCTATGCCGCCGACGAGGGCGACCAGGCCCCGGGCGTGCGGCTGCGCCGCTGCGCGGTGGCCGCCACCGCGGCGGTGAAGGTGGTCCCGGCGACGCCGGAGCAGGCGACCTGGCCGGGCGAGCAACTCGCCGAGGTGAGCGCCAGCGCTATCGGCCAACGAACGCCGGTGACGCTGCGACTGCGTCCGTTCATCGACGCCGGTGCGAAGCGCCGGCCGTTCCGGGTCTGGCTGCCGACGCCGGCGGTGCTGGCCAAGCGCCGCCTATCGCTGCTCGACACGGGGCGCGAAAGCTGGTCGCGCGAGGGCAACCAGGCCGGCTCCATCAACGACGGGCAGACCGACGATCTGCGCGTGACCTACAACGGTGGCCGCGCCGACCTGGACTGGTATGCGATCGACCTCGACCAGCCGGTGACCATCCGGCGCGTGGTCTTCGTCCACGGTCGCAACTTCCATGACGGTGGCTGGTTCGACACCAGCGCCGGCCCGCCGAAGCTGGAGGTGCGCCTGACCCGCGGCGGGCCGTGGGTGCTGCTGGGCAGCCTGACCAGCTACCCGAAGACCACCGCCCGGAGCCATGGCACACTCCAGCCGGGCCAGGTCATCGAGGTACGCTGTCCGCCGACCATCGTCTACGGCGTGCGCGTGGTGGGCGTGCCGGCGTCGGGCGACTCGCCGCAGCAGGCGTTCTCGAGTTGCGCCGAGTTGCAGGCCTTCGCCGACTGACGGCTGCGACGCTGCTGCCAATGGGTCCAGGCCACGGTGGCCAGGGCTCCCGACAGCAGCGGATCGAGCGCGTGCGGCATGTACAGGTACCAGGGCCAGACGTCGTGGAGCGGCAGCACCGGCAGGTCGCAGCAGACCTTCCACAGGTAGACCATCACCAGGCAGCGGCGCTGGCGGCGCCAGAGCAGCACGCCGATCAGCACGGCGACCACGGCGCCCGTGGCCGACCGCCAGAAGAGGGTGGTCCAGACCAGCGTGGCCAGGTCGACGGCGATGAGTTGCCGGATGGTGTCGCCGAGTGGCCAGCAGAGCACATAGACGAACTGCAGCGCGGTGACCACCGGTCCGATCTGCAGGCGCTGCCAGAGACCGCTGAACGAGTGGGCGGGCGGGTCACCACCAGGCATGTGGGCGCGGGCCAACTGGAACCAGCCGAACCACAGCACGGCCACTGCCAGTCCCAGGCCGGCGGCGGCGAGCCGGCGCCGGAGCGCGCCCCCGCGAACTCCAGGCAGGCACCAGCAAACCAGCCACGTCAGTGGCAGCAGCGCCAGGGCCATCTCCTTGCTGAGGTAGGCCAACAGCGCCCACCCGCCCGAGACCCACAGATCGCGTTGCCGGCCATTCTCAAGGTAGCGCAGCAGTACCAGCAGCGAGAGCAGCGCAAACAGGACACAGGTCAGGTCATGGCGGGTGGCAATGCTGTGGCAGGCCCCCAGTGACCCCGTCGTGACGCGGGCCAGCAGCACCACACCGGACAGCACGCCGGCGGCCGCCGGCAGCCCGACGGCTGTGGCCAGGCGCAGGAGCACCGCGGCGGTACCGATCAGCCAGGCGACATTGACCAGCAGGTAGGGCCACCGCCGGAAGCCCCAGAGGTGCCACTCCGCCCAGAGCATGGCGGCGGGTAGCGGCCGGAAGGTGTGCACGCCTTGCGGGTCGTCGCCGATGAAGTAGCCGAGGGCTGCCAGTGGCGACGGCGCGCGGGCGATGCCGCGCAGCTTGTCGAGGCCGTCCAGATCGGTCTGCTCGGTCAGCGGCTCGGACAAGGGCAGGCGGACCAGATGCCCGCTGGCGGATACCACCAGTAGCATCGCGAGCCACCAAGGGCCGAGACCGCGCGGCGCTCTAGCCGACACTGCTGCTACCTCCCTGGGTCAGCTACCGCTTGTCGGTCTGGTAGCGGCGCAGGCCCGCCACGAGCGTGGCCAGGTTGTCCCACGGCACACCGGGCGCAATGGAGCTGGAGGCGCCGAGGAACAGCCGACATCCGGCGCCGTGCTCCACGAGCCAGGCCAACTCGCGGCGCACGTCGTCGGGCCGGCCGTGGGGCAACGTGGTGGTCACCGACACGCCGGCGATGATCACCAGGTCCTCGCCGTCGCGCCGCTTCAGCCGGCAGATGCGCTCATAGTCCATGCCATCTTCGTACTGGAAGCCCTGGAAGCCGCCCAGTCCCACTTCGAGCAGCCGTGGCACCATCGCCATCAGGTTGCCGTCGCAGTGCCAGATGAGCGTGATCCCGGCGGCCAGCAGCGGTTCGAGGCAGCGGGCGAAGTGCGGGAACCACAGCCGATCGAGGCTGCGGACATCGGCCAGCGTGCCGCGCGAGTCGGCCATGTCGTGGTCGAGCCGGATCAAGCGCGGCAGGCCGGCGCCGACGATCGCTTGCGCGACCGCGCGGTTGTTGCGCAGGGCCAGATCAGCCTGCAAGGCGAAGTGCCGCTCCATCACCTCGGGGTAGAGCGCATAGGCCATGAAATACGGCGCGTACCCATAGGTGCCGTAGGCGAAGCACGGGAAGCTGGCGCAGCCGTACGGGCCCTTGACGATGTCGGGCCCGAACAGGGCCTGGATCTGCTGTTCGTGCGCCCGGACGGCGGCGGCGCGCGCCGGCTCGTCGAATGCCGCGCAGGCGGCGGCCAACTGCGGCAGGGCGTGCTGCTCGAGGTGCTGCACCACGGCCTCGGGCGAGTCGATGCGCAGGCCATCGAGCGTCACCGCGTCGAGGCCGGTGGTGGCGCCGCGCGCGGCGCCTTCGTAACCCGCGGCGCCGATCGACAGCGGGTTCTCGGGAATCCACTGATCGAGCAGGCAGGTGCCGATGGCCTGCTGCGCCGCCAGGTAGACTTCGACCGGCCGGTCGCGGTAGCTGCCCGGCGGCGAGCCGGCCAGGCGTTCGAGGTGGCCGTGGTCCATGATGTTGAGCAGCCAGCTCGGCGTGCCACTGGTCGGCCGACCGGCCAGCGTGTCCAGGGCGAGTTGGGCGCCGGGCGACCAGGACATGGCCATGGCGGGCTCCTGCTACAGGCCCAGTCGGACGAACTGCGCCTCCGGTGCCTGGAGCTCCTCGAGGTGCTCCTTGAGGCGGTGGCGCCACTGCCGGCAGCGCGCCTCGTCGGTCACTTCGTGAAGCTGGCCCGGATCGACGCGCAGGTCGAAGAGCTGCGACGGATAGCGCCCGCCGAACGAGCCCTGGCCGAGGCCGCGTTGGTCGGCCGGCGACAGCTCGCGCCGCAAGCCGCGCAGGTCGGTCCAGGGCGCTCCGGGCACCAGGCTGACTTGCTCGTCGGGCGCGGGAATGCTCCACCACGGCGCCGTGCTCCAGCGCTGCGACTGCATGGTCAGCGGCGTGTTGTCCTCGCGCACGGCGTGGCACAGGTAGGTCTCGCGGCCGTCGGTGATGTTCACGCCGAGGCCGTACCAGCCGTAGACGCCGACCTCGCGCAGGCGCTCGGCCTGACCGCGGCAGAGCGGCAGCAGGCTGCGACTGGGTACCGGCGCCGGCGGCTCGACGCCGAACCAGTCGAGGATCGTTGCGTACAAGTCGTGGTTCTGCGAGAGCCCGTCCACCTGGCGAGCCGGCTCGCCGGGCAGATAGACCCACAGCGGGATCTGCGCGATGCTGTTGTACCAGGGGCACCCCGGCTTGCCGACCCAGCCGTGGTCGCCGAAGAAGAAGCCGTGGTCGGTGCAGACCACCACCGCCGTATCGTCCCACAGGCGCAGCCGGTCCATGGTGTCGAACAGGTGTCCGAGCCAGTGGTCGGTACAGGTCACCTGCGCGGCGTAGGCGGCCCGGAACCGGGCCAGGGTCGCCTCGTCGTAGCCCACGTCCTCAACGCGGCCATACGCCGGCCAGGCCAGGTCGGGTGGATCGTCATGGTAGAGACGCCGGTAGCGGGGCGGGGTGTGGAACGGTTCGTGCGGGTCGAACTCGTCGATCAGCAGGAAGAAGTCCTGGTTGTGCCGGTTGTCGGTCAGCCACTGGCTGGCCGCCTTGAACGTGCGCGGCGCGCGGTACAGCTCCTCGCTGGTCATGCGTTCCAGGTTGCGCCGGTAGCGCGCGGTGATATGGCCGAGGACTTCCGGGTCGGGGTAGATGTCGGCCGGCGGCGCGGTGATCCAGGGGTCGTTCTCGTGTCCGCGGATGAAGTCCCAGCCGTCGAAGTCCTCGTGGTAGTTCTCGCCACCGCGTTCGAACAGGTGGTAGTGGTCGGTGATGAGCTGGGTGGTCACGCCGTGGCGGTGCAACACGCGCGGCAGCGGTTGGTCCCAGGGCTCCAAGCTGCCCCACGGGCGCCAGAGGAACTCGATCTGCCCGGTCCAGAGGTTGCGGCGCGCGGGCATGCACGGGCTGCAGGTGACGAAATGGCTCTGGAACTGCGTGCTCCGGCGCGCCAGCTCATCCAGCGCGGGCGTCTGCATCGCCGGGACCACGGTGGGACCGTAGCTGTTGCAGATGTCGCGGCGCAAGGTGTCCAGCAGCACACAGACCAGTCTCATCGGCCGCCCCGGTCCATCACCACCGCGGAGTTGGCCGGGCCGAGTCGGTCTCCTGCCGGAGCGTTAGTGAACGGCCACCAGCCGCATGACGACCAGGCAGAGGAGCGAGACCGCGGTCAGCCAGCGCAGGTCGCAATCGCCGAGCAGACCCAACGGGCGCAGCGGCGCCGGCGCCTCGGGCGGTTCCACCGGTCTGAGTTGGTAGGTCCTCATGGTTCCACGCTCCTGGTTCTAGCGACTATGCCCCCGCCAGGCGGGTTCCGTCCTGCTCTTGCCGGACGGTTACGTGACGTCCAGGCCACAGCGTCTACGTGCGTATCGGCCGCCGCCGCCGTATCTGAGGGCGAAACTGTCGCCGGCTTGTAACGTCGAACCCGTTGTCGCGGAACCGCGCCCGGTGGCGCATGGCGTTAGCGTCATAGAAGGTCGCGCGGGGACGCCACCGCTGTGTCGGTCGCGGCGGCGGGCGTGGTGACAAGGCCCAGGGAGTTCTGTTGTGAGCGTCGTCGAAGAGAGCCTGCTGGCGCAGGTGCCGAGCAGGCGGTTTGGTCGCATCGGGTGGCAGCTCAAGCCCATCGGACTCGGTGGTGCCTGGTTGCGGGGTCGGGACAAGGCGAGCCGGCTCGAGATCGAGCAGGCGGCCGCGACGGTCATCGAGTCGGTGCGGCTGGGCATCGACTTCATCGATACGTCGATCCGCTATGGTGACAGCGAACTGGTCATTGGCTGCGCGCTCAAGCAGTTGCCGCGCGAGCAGTGGCCCTACATCGGCACCAAGACGCAGGTCATTCCCGCCGATCAGGACACGGCCGACGGCATCGTGCGGTCGTGCGAGGACAGCCTTGAGCGGCTGGGCGTCGAGTGCCTCGACCTGCTGCAGATCCACGAGTGCGAGTGCTACGGGTTCGATCGCATCATGGGTCCCGGCGGCGCACTGGAGGGCCTGCGGCGCTGCCAGACCAAGGGCTGGTGCCGCTACATCGGGGTCACCGGCCGGCCACCGGACCTGCTGGCGCGGCTGGTCGACACCGGTGAGTTCGACTCGGTGCTGACCTACTTCGAGTACGACCTGGTGACCGGCGCGGCGACGCATGAGTTGCTGCCGGCCGCGCAGCGGCACGATGTGGCGGTGATCGCCGGCAGCCCGGCGCGCATGGGCATGTTCGCGCGTCCGAGCGACACCCACTGGGAGCGGCAGTCACCGGCGGTGCAGCAGGCGCGACACGACGTGGAGCGCATCGTCGGCCAGCCGATCCACGAACTGGCCGACCTGTCGATCCGGTTCCTGCTGTCCGACCCGCGCGTGCACTCCATCGTCATCGGCTCCTCGCGCATCGAGAGCCTGGTCAGCGCGATCCAGGCTTCGGTGGACGGGCCGCTGGAGGCCGGGCTGCTTCAGCAGCTCCGCGAGGCGACCGACACGCGCCTGTAGCCGCAACGTGTGGCCAAGGAGGTGGCCCGCAGGCTGCCTCCTTGGCGCCTCAATCGTTCAGCCAGCGCTCCAGGTTGCCGGCGGCGACGGCGGCCAGCGTGGCCGCGTCGGCGCGCGAGGTGTCCAGCTTGGCGATGGCCGCCAGCGTCACGAAGAACGGCGTGTGGCTGCCGAAGACGACCTGCTCGGTCGGCACCGTCGCCAGCAGGTCGTCGAGAGTGCTCTGCGACTCGACGTGCGAGATCTCCACCAGCAGGTTGGCCTGTGCGCCCAGCCGCAGGGCCTCGCCGCGGTAGGCGGCCAGCACCAGCAAGTGCTGGCCGGGCCGGCGTTGCGCCGCTGCCAGCACGTCGTTCACCGGTACACCCGGCACTTGCATCAGGGGATGGTGCGCGCGCTCGTCTTCCAGGCGGAGCTGGACCGAGACCCGCAGTCCGGCGTCGTGGGCCGCCGCCAGCAGTTGCTCCGCACCCGGATCGGTCAGCCGGTAGCCATGGTAGTTCGGCACCAGCCGGATCTGCCGCGCGTGACGGCCGGCGGCGGCGAGTTGGTCGGGCCAGTTGGCCAGGCCGGGGTTGACCACCGCCACCATCTCCAGCAGGGGATGGGTGGCCACCTGCCGAGCCAGCCGTTCGTTGGCCGACCGCGGGTCCTGGTAGAACACGGCGTCCAGACTGGCCACGCACGACCGCGACATGCCGCGGGCGCCTTGATGCGCGACCAGCTCTGGTGCCGTGTCCGGTTCGAGTTCGGCGAACGGCCAGTGACCCAGCCACGTACTGGCATCGACGATGGTCATCGGCCCACCTCACGGAGACGCAGCAGGCGCGCGGTGTTGTCGGCCAGGACGTGTTGCTGCTGATGCACGGTGAGTGCGGAGCCGCGGATGCGGGCCAAGGCCACCGCGAAGTCGCGGCCCGGGGCATCGCTGCCAAACAGCAGCCGCTCGGCGCCCACCTCGCGCGCCGCGTATTCCACCAAGCCGGCCACCGGCTGCGAGCCCGAGGTGTCGAGGTAGACGTTGGGCAGGTCACGAACGTCGGCCACACCGCGCTGACCGCAGCCGGTCAGGTGCGCCATGATCACGTCCACCGTGGGGTGCCGGCGAGCCAGTTCGGCGATCTCGCGGGGCGACGACTCGTGCGCGCAGGCTTGCACGGTCTTGTACCAGGCGTGGTGCAGCACCGGCAGCCGGTGTTCGGCAGCCAGCGCCATGAGCGGTTCCAGCCGCCGGTCGTCGGCCCTGACGGCCACCCACAGCTTGAGCCCGCACAGGCCGGCGGCCAGGCAGCGGTCGAGCTCGTCGCGGCAGAAGCCCGGGTCATGCTCCGGACTGAGGTAGCAGAAGCCCAAGCAGACGTCGGGCCGCCGCCGGGTCCAGGCGATGGTGCAGTCGTTGGCCTCGCGCACGCCGGCCGGCGACGGCTGCTCGCCCATCTCGCCGACCAATCCGAGCAGGACCAGGCGGCCGATGCCGGCGTGTTCGGCCGCGGCCACCAGCGCGTCGCAAGCCGTCTCGCGGGGCACGGCTGGTGTCGGGTGGACATGAATATCCGTGATGGTCACAACCGACTCCGCACTACCGGCGCTCGCGCAACCAGCCGGGCAGCGACAGACCGGAGGGACTGATCCAGCGTCCGGTCACGTGCAGGTTGGCGAAGCGCTCCTCGCGCCACTGCACGTTGGCGCCCTTGAGCAACTTCGCGACGAACTCGTCCTGCGGCTGCATCCGTTCGGCGAGGTAGTCGAGGCTGACTCGCGTGCGCAGCGTTTGGTAGTCACCTTTGGAGGCGGCGAACCGGCGCTCCAACTGGACGAGGACATACCGCGCGCCGGCCAGCACTGGTTGCGAGGCCATCTGGCCTTCCTGCAGTTGCGCCAGCGCGGCGGCCAGCGTGGCCGAGCGGCCCTGGATGAGGTCGACCGACGTCGGCCCGACCAGGCCGCCCGTGCGCTTGGCCGACGGGTCCTCGGAGTACTCCGCCGCAGCTTCCTCGAACTTCAGGCCATTCTTGATCTTGTTGAGCACCTCGATGGCGCGCAGCCGGCTCTCCGGGCTCGGGCCGTCCTCGCCGCGCCGGTTCGGCTTGGGCGAGGTCGGCTCCGACGGGATGATGATCTGGCGGAAGAGCAGCGCTTCCGGACGTTGGTACTCGTCTTTGTGCTGCTGCCAGTACTTCTGCAGGGCGGCCTCATCGATGCTCAGGCCCTGCGTGCGCAGCTTGAACTGCGCGACCTGGACGCGGATCTCCTCGCGGACCTCGGCCTCCGCGCGGCCGAAGCGCGTTAGCCATTCGTTGAAGCGGCGGGCGTCGTCGGTGAAGTGCTCGTGCCGGAACCGCGCCAACTCGGCGTCGATCTCGGCTGCCGTCGGCGTCAGGTTCGCCTTGGCGGCGGCGTCCAGAATCAGCGCCTCGAGCACCAGCGACTCGGCGGTCTCGTAGCCGTAGCGCTGCTCCAGCCGGGCCAGATAGGTGGCTTTGGGCAGTTGCTGGCCGTTGACCGCGGCCAGCAGGGCCGCGGCCGCCTGCTGGGCCCAGGCGGGGGCCAGCGCTGCGCCGGACAGCAGACTACCCACGACCAACAGAAACGCAATCCCCAGGCGACGGTGCGGACCCATAGTTGGCTACCTCTTCGGTGTTGCCGGCCCAGGCTTCGGACCCACCCCGGGTCGCGTGGGCTTGGTCGGCTGACGCTCGGGTTGCGGGCCGAACTGGGCCTCCACCGCCTTGTACCGAGCAGGCATGTTGGCCACGTCCGTGCGCCGCATCAACTCGCCGTAGTACTGGTTCTCGGGCACGGCCCGCTCGAGCAGGAAGTCACGTCGCACGTACTCGGCCACCTGCTCGTAGGCGACGGCCTTGCCCGCGATGCGCTCGATCAACAGCAGCAGGAACCACTTGCCCTCCATCTCGACTGGTTCGGGCGTGGACTCGTTGGCCTGCAGCTTCACCAGGGCGTCATAGAGCGGCCTGGCCGCCTCCATCAGGAGCGGCAGCGGCTGCGGGCCGACCAGGCCGCCGCTCTGGGCGGCGTTGGGATCGACCGAGTGGCGGGCCGCGGCGGTGAAGAAGGTCAGGTCGCCGGCCTTGATCTTGGCCAGAATGTCGTTCGCCTTCTCCTTGGTGTCGAGCACCACCTGGCGGTAGCGCACGGCCTCGGGCTGGTCGTAGCGGCGGGCCTGATTGGCCAGGAAGTACTGCTTCAGCTTGTCTTCGCTCACCTCGACGCCGCGGCTACGGAGCCGCAGGTCGACCATCTCGTTGTTCAGCCGGCGTCGCACCGCGGTCTCGTCGGTACAACTCGAGGCCATCCACTCGGAGAACTGCGCCAGGTTGCCGCCGAAGCGTTCGTCGATGACCTGCCGCAGGCGCGTGTCGACGTCCTTCTCGGTGGGCAGCAGGCCGAGCTTGGTGGCCTCCTGTCGCATCGACGCCTCGACGATCACGCGCACGGCGGTGTCGATCCCGGCTTGGTCCTGCAGTGCCGTGTAGAAGTCGCGGTGCTGCAAGACCGACCCGTTGACCAGCGCGAACGCCTCATCCGGCCCTGGCACGGTGCTGTCGGCCACCAAGGTGCCCGCGACCAACAGCAGGACCGCAGACCACAGCCAGCGACGCCGCGAGCGCGGTTGCAGGCGCGCCGCCAGTTGCTGTTGTTGCTCCGGGGTCAACTCGCCGCGGCCGGCTGCCCGCAGGAGTGCGTCGTAGGTCATATCCGCCATGTGTCTCTCGCCTCTTGTCGGTCCGCACTCAGTATAGCCGAACCCGGCGTCCGTGCGGGTCAGCTATCGCGCCGGGCTGCCTGGCTCTCGATGGTCACCACGCGTCGTCGCGGGTCCCAACGGACTTTGGCGCCCAGGGCCGAGCCGATCACCCTGACCGGCACCATCACATCGTTGAACACTTCCTGCGGCGCCGGATCGGAGTAGATTTCGGCGCCATCCACGATGACGCGGATGTCCTGGGGGCCGATGAACGAGAAGATGCCGTCGACCAGGTTCGCCGCCACCTTCTCGCGCCAGTCGTCCAGCCGCATGAGCTGCTCGACCTCCGGGTTGGACAGGTGGTCGAGTTCGATCACGGCCGACGGACAGGCGGCCAGGTGCAGCAACGGGTCCTCGCCCGGCTCGGCGCAGGCCCACCGCGTGTGCGGGAAGCGGCGCAGCAGGCACTCGGCCAACAAGCGGCTCTCCTCGCTGCCGGTGGGGTAGAGGCTGCGCGTGCCGTAAGCCGAGGGATCGTCCGACCAGGCGCAATGGAGCGAGAGCAGCATGTCGACGTCATAGCGCTCGTCGGCGATCCGGTCCGCCAGCGCCTGGATCGCCTCGGCCGGTTCGCCCGCGGGCGGGGCCATGATCTCGGCGTTGACCAACCGGCGACCCAGTGCGCTGACCAACCCGCGCGCGACGGCCTCGACGACTTCGCGTTCGGTGAGTCCGGTGGGCCCGCTCCGCCCCGGCGAGGTGGCCGAGTGGCCCGGCGTCAGAATGACTTTCATGCGCGCGGACCCCGTCGGCCGTCAGTGGTCACGGTGCCGCCGCGCCGCGGGGCCGCCGCGTCAGGCCAGCAGCGGATCGTCGCCATCGTCCTCCATGTCCTGGAAGATGCGCTTGACGAACTCCAGCAGCTCAATCGGATTGAAGGGCTTGGTCAGATAGCAGTCGGCGCCCGAGCGCCAGCCCTGGAAGACCGCGGCGTCATCGGTCTTGGCGGTGAGCAGGATGACCGGCAGGTCGGCAGTGGCGGGGTTCGCCTTGAGCCGGCCGAGCGTCTCCATGCCGTCCATCTCGGGCATCATCCAGTCGAGCACGATCAGGTCGGGTGGGTCGGCCTCCACCTGGGCCAGGCACTGCACCCCGTTGGCCGCGCAACTGACCTCATAGCCCGCCCGCTCCAGATTGACCTGGAGCAGGCGGACGATGTGGCTCTCGTCGTCGACGACCAGGACGCGTTTGCTCATGGTGCCGTTGGCCTCGCAAGCGGATGCCGAGCGCTAGAGCAGAATGCGCTTGTCGTCGTCTTCTTCGTCGTCCGGATGGTCGAGGTGCTCGAAGATCTTCTTGACGAAGGTGAGTAACTCCATCGGGTTGAACGGCTTGGTCAGGTAGCTGTCCACGCCCGACTTCCAGCCCGTCAGGACGTCGGCGTCCTGGGCCTTGGCGGTGAGCATGATGACCGGGATGTCCTTGGTGGCATCGTTCTGCTTCAGCCGCTTGAGCGTCTCCAGGCCGTTCAGATGCGGCATCATCCAGTCGAGGACGATCATGTCCGGCGCCTCTTCGGCCACCTTCTGCAGCGCCTCCATCCCGTCGGCCGCGGTGATCACCTCATAGCCGGCGCGCTGCAGGTTGACCTGAATCAGGCGGACAATGTGCTTCTCGTCATCGACGGCCAGAATCTTCTTCGGCATCGTTGTCTCGCTCCTCGCCAAGCGGTCGGATCCGCGCGCCTGCTGGCGGTCAGGCCTCGGCGTCCCAGTTGTCGCTATCGGCCAGCACCCGTTCAACCACCAGCGCCAGATCGCGTGGGTCAAACGGCTTCGTCATGTAGCTATGGACTCCTTCGGCCCAGCCCTTGAACACCGAGTCATCGTCCGACTTGCCGGTCAGCATGATCACCGGCAACTCCGACGTCTCCGGATCCGACTTCAGGCGCCGCAGCACCTCGAAGCCGTCCATCTGGGGCATGGTGACGTCCAGGATAATCAGGTCGGGTGGCTGGGCTGCCACCGCTTCCAGAGCGGCGGCGCCGTTGGTCACCCACTCGACCTCATAGCCTTCGCGGGCCAGGTTCACCTCGACGATGCGGGCCACCGGTTGCTCGTCCTCTGCCAGCAGGATCCGTTTCACCATGGCGCTCCGACACTCGGTGGCTGCCTTGCCGCGCGGAGTATAACATACGCCGAATTCGGTCGTCAAACCGCCCGGCAAGCCCCGTTGAGCGGGCAACCGCCCCCGGTGGCCCGTAGTTCGCGCACCGACTCGACCACCTGCTCGCGAGCCGTGCGCAACTCCAACGGCGAGGTGTCCGGGCCCAGCGAGAAGCGGATGGTGCCGCGCTGAGCCGCTTCGTCCAGGCCGATGGCCTCCAGCACCCGCGACCGCCGGCCCGCGCAGCACGCCGAGCCGGGCGAGACGGCCACTCCGCGTCGCCCCAGTAACTCGGTCAGCGCCACGGCATCCACACCACGGAAGGCCAGCGAGACGGTGTTGGCCAGCGTGAGTTCGTCGTGCCCGTTGTAGCGCGTGTCGGGCAGCAGCCGCGTCAACTGCAACAGCTCGTCACGGAGCACCTGCCAGCGCCGGGCCGCTTGCGGCTGGCGCGCCACCGCGCGTTCCGCGGCGACGGCGAAGCCGACGCACCCGGCCACGTTCTCCGTGCCGCTGCGCAGGCCCATCTCCTGCCCGCCGCCCGGCACCAGCACGGGCAGCTCCAGGCCCGGCCGTCGTACCAGCGCGCCGACCCCCTTGGGGCCGCCGACCTTGTGGGCCGAGAGCGCCAGCAGGTCGGCGCCGGTGGCCCGCAGGTCGACCGGTACCTTGCCCAAGCCCTGGACGGCGTCGACGAGGAACACCGCGCCGGTCGGCCGCACCACCTCGGCGATGGCCGCCGTCGGCTGGAGCGTGCCCAACTCGTTGTTGGCCAACTGTACCGCCACCAGGAACGTGTCGGTGCGCAGCGCCGCGGCGACCGCCTCGGCCGGCACCAGACCGGTGCGTTGCGGGCGGACGAAGGTGACGCTGCACCCGCACTGGGCGAGCTGCTCCACCGTGGCGTGGACGGCCGCGTGCTCGACCGCGGTGGTGACGAGGTGGCCGCCGCGGTGCGCCAGCGACAGGCTGAGCAAGGCGCTGTGCAGCGCCTCGGTGCCGCCGCTGGTGAAGATGACCTGGTCGGCCAGCGCGCCGACACACGCGGCGAGCCGTTCGCGCGCCCCCTCCAGAGCGGCCCGCGCGGCCTGCGCCGCAGGATAGAGCCCGCTGGGGTTGGCGAACAGATCACGCCCGAAACGCGCCATCGCCGAGGCGGCTTCGAGGTCGAGCGGCGTGGTCGCGTTATGGTCGAGGTAGATATCCACGGCGGCGATGGTAGCAGCGTGCCGACGGCTCGTCAACGCGCCGGGCTACGCTGCGCAGTACTCCGCCACGGCCTGGATGACGTTCTGGCCGGCCCGCTTGACGTCATCTACCGGAGCCGCCAGGTCGGCACTGCCGGCGACCGCGACGTCCTCGGCAACGGCGGCGGCCGCCGCCAGCGCGGGGGCCCCGAAGCTGGCCGCGCTGCCCTTGATCAGGTGCGCGACGCGGCGCACTTCGGCGCGGTCAGCAGCGGCCCACGCGGCCTCGAGCAGGTCGAGGCGCGGCATCAGCTCCATGACGAAGGTCTGCGCCAGTTCGAGCACCAGCGCGTCGTCGCCGCCCAGATCCTCGCGCAGTTTGTCCAGGCTGAGCGCGGGCAGCTCAGCGGGCCGGCCATTGAACCAGCGCTCGATCTGCTGCAGCAGGGTCGCGCCGTCCACCGGGCGCCGGAAAGCCGCGGCCAGCCGGACCTGCGGATGCTCGCCGGCCAAGGCCTCACGCGGGCGGCCGCTGATGGCCACCAGCAGTGTGGCCGGGCTGCGTTGGGACAACGCGGCCACCACCGCGCCGAAGCCGGGCGCATCGAGGTCGTCGGCCACCACCGCCAGTTCGAAGACCTGCTCGACGGCCAGCGACAGCGCGGCGGCACCGTCCGCTGCCGTCGCCACCTGGCAGCCGCCTTCGGTCAGGTTCTGCAGCAGTACCAGGCGGTCTGCCTCGTCTCGATCCGCCAGCAGGATGCGCACAGCCATGCTCGTTGGTCCTTCTGCGCGCGGACTGCTACGTGTCGCCCGGCGCTCCCCCGCCCACCTGGTTGGCGGTTGGTGGGTAAGTGTACGACCGTGACCGGCAACCGTGCCAGCCCCAAAGACACATCACCGTGTCTTGTCGCCTAGCGGCTGCGGGCGGCGTGGAGCGAGGCGAGCACCACCGGCTGGGCCCCGAAACCGCGGACCCGCACGCGGTGCCAGTCGTTCTCCTCGGTCTCGACGGACAACGCCGGCGCGGTGCGGCTGTTGCCGCCGGTTTCGAGCAGCCGCGGCGTGCCCTGGTCGAACGCGCAGGTGACCGCGCCCGAGGTGGCCGAAACGAGTCGGACGTCCCAGCGACCGGCCGGCAGCCACAGCAGGTACTCGACCTCGGTGGTCTCGTCGAGCTCCAGCCCGTTCGGCCGCGGCCGAGCGGCCCGGTCGCTGACCTGCCGTAGCGGCCGGCGCGCGTCCAGCACCTGTTGGCGGCTGTCGCGCAGGCGCGCCTGGTACGAGAGCAGCAGGCTCTCGGCCGTGATCTGGGCCGCCGGTGACAGCGGCTGGAACAGGTCATGCACCAACCGCGCTTCGTGAGCCTCGAAGAGCCACAACGCAAAGCCGATCAGCCAGGCCGCGGCGGCGTCGTTGGTGCCGGTACGCTCGGGCGACGCTGGGCCGGCGCGCGAGAAGGCCTGCAGTTCGGGTTCCCAGTCGTGCTGGCGGTAGGCCTCGAAGAAGCGTTGGCCCTTGAGCTGGCGCAACCAGACGGGCAGCTCGGCCTCCGGTGTGGCGGCGAGCACCTGATCGAACCAGGCCATCAGGTAGCGCTCACCGACCACGCCTTCGAGCCAGGTCTCGTAGCGTTGCGACGCGGGATAGCGTCCGAGGCGCGGCATCATGGCATGGGCGTACTCGTGGCACGCCTCGCGGACCCACTCGACCGGCTCGCGCTCGAGCGTGCAGCGGTAGAAGTACAGGTTGTTCAGCCAGCGTTCACCGCCGGCCCGGGCCTCTTCCTCGGAGGCGTTGGGCGTCAGCCAGACGTCGAGGATCTGCGGATTGCGCTGCCCGTCAGCGGCGCTACGGCCGAGTCCCTCGACGCCGATGCGCTGGGCTCGCAGCAGCGTGTCGAGCAGGTTCTCGGCCAGTGGGGCCAGATCGCGGCCGGCGAGCTGGCGCGACGGGTAGAAGACGCGGAAGCGCAACTGCCAGACGGCCGGCTGCGTGGGGTACCACGGATCGATGGGCAGGTTGACGCGGTTGCCGAGGTCGTTGAGCAAGGTCACGATGGGCTCGAACGTGTAGCCCACCAGGCAGCGGTCGAAGCGCCATTCGAGCCGCTTGGCCAGCGAGGTGCCGTCCACGGCATGGCGCGGGTCGACCAGGCTCCAGCGCCGGTCGTCCACCGCCAGGCGCTCCTCCGGCAGGCGGTCGATGTCTTTCTGGACCGCCTCGCCCTCGATGCGGAGCTCGTCGATCGGCGGCGGGATGTCACCCACGTGCGCCAGCCAGAGGTAGCGGCGCCCGCGGAAGCCCAGGCCGGTGCGCATGCCGGCGAAGCTGATGGGTCGCACGGGCGACTCGCCGGCCACGTCGTCAGCGCGCCGCGAGGCCAGGTGCTCCGCCACCATCTTGCGGCCGAGGTCACTGAGCCAGCGTGGCGGCGTGACCTGAAAGTGCGTGACCAGCCGGCCCACCACGGTCGCGCGCTCACGGCTGCCCGCCGGCGCGACGGCGGCCATACGGGCCAGCGCCTCGATGGCCAGGTACTTGTCGTCGGCCGCGGTGTAGGCGAACTGCCACTCCTGCCAGGCCGCCGGCGTGCGGCCCTGGCGCTGCAGGTCGTCGCCGGCGACCAGCCGCTCCAGGGCCTGCTCGTTGTTGGCCCCGGCCGCGCCGGCCAGCACCAGCACGGGCCACAGCCCCAGCCAGATCCGCCGCGGCGGCCACAGCTTGCGCGTCACGTAGCTGACCATTGGAACACCTGCTCCGCCGATGTGGTGGTCACGGACGCCACCGTGGTGACATCGGTGCCCTTGATCCCGGCCACCTGGTCCGCCACCGCGACGAGGTGGGCCGGCTCGCAGGTCTGTCCGCGCCAGGCCTGCGGCGCCAGGAACGGGCAATCGGTCTCCAGCAGCAGACGCTCCAGCGGCACCCGCCGCACCACCTCACGGGCTTCCTCGGCTTTGGGATAGGTGATGGGGCCGTCGGTACCGATCCAGCAGCCGGCCTCGAGGAACGGCGCCACGGCGTCAGGTGCGGAGAGAAAGCAATGCATGACCACGCGGGTGCCGAAACCGCCGCCGCTGGTCAGCGCCTGGTGGGCCTCGGCCAGCGCGCCGCGGGCGTGGACGACCAACGGCAGGCCGAGCTCGAGCGCCAACGCCTGCTGGCGCAGGAAGGCCGCGTGCTGGACGGCGCGCGGCTGGCGGTCGCGATAGAAGTCGAGGCCGACCTCGCCGATGGCGACGACTCCGGGTCGGCCGGCCAGTTCGCGCAGCCGGGCGACGGCGGCATCGTCGAGTTGGTCGGCCTCGGAAGGATGGACGCCGACGGTGGCGTATACCTGCTGCGGCCACTGGGCGGCCAAGGCGACGGCCTGTTCGGACGACGGCAGGTCGGTGCCACACACGACGACCCGCTGAACACCGCTCTGTCGGGCGCGTTCGAGTACTTCGGCGAGGCGGCCGGCGAAGGCAGCGAACTGAAGGTGGGCGTGGGTGTCTACGAACACGGCAGCATTATCCGGCCGGTGCCGGGTGACGTCAATGCGGACAGCGGCGGCTGGTGGCCGGTGCTTGCCAGCGAGCCCACCGATGCGCTAGAATCGGTGCGGCGACGGGTGCTCGACGGTCAGGGCGGCTGGAGCGGCGTGGATCGCCGGCTCCGGCCGGGCAGTGGTATGGGTAGGCTCGACTGCCTCGACCGGCGGGGAGAGTGAGTATGGCGCAAGTGTCGGACGCCGATCTGACCGGGTTCACACCGAAGCTGCCTTACGAGCTCGGGCGTTACCGGCTGGACGCCGAGATCGGCCGCGGTGGCATGGGTGCGGTGTACCACGCCGAGGACACCATGCTCGACCGGGCGGTGGCGGTGAAGATCCTCCTGCCGGCCTTGGCCGCCGACCACAACTTCGTCCAGCGGTTCAAGCGCGAGGCCCAGATGGCCGCGCGCCTCGAGCATCCCAACATCGTCACCGTGCATGACGTGGGCGAGCAGAACCACCTCGTCTACTTCGTCATGCGCTTCGTCACCGGTCGCCCGCTCGACCGGCTGATCGAGGAAGGCCTGCCCTGGGCGCGCGCCGAGAGCATCGCCGTGCAGGTGGCCGAGGCCATGGCCTACGCGCACGAGAACAAGGTCATCCACCGCGACATCAAGCCCGAGAACGTGATCGTCAGCAAGGACGGCCTGGTCACCATCACCGACTTCGGTCTGGCCCGCCCGCAGGCCGAGGCCTCGGGTCCGACCCAGGCCGGCGTGGTACTCGGCACGCCGGGCTACATGGCACCGGAGCAGGCGACCGGCGAAGAGGTCGACCACCGCGCCGACATCTACTCGTTTGGCGTCATGCTGTTCGAGTTGGCCACCGGAACCTTGCCGTTCGACGGCAAGACCGCGTTCGCCATCATCAACCAGCACATCAATACGCCGCCCCCGACGGTCAAGGACCGCCAACCGCAGGCGCCTGACTGGCTTTCCAATCTGGTGGCGCGGTTGCTGGCCAAGGAGCCGGCCAAGCGCCCGCAGACAATGGCCGAAGTCAGCGACATCCTCAAGAGCAAGCAGGGCAGCAGTCTCGAAAGCAGTGCGGCCGGCAAGACGGCCAAGCCGACCGACGCCACGGCGCAAGGACTGGTGGCGGCGGTGCGGCGCGGCGACGTGTCGTTGGCCGATGCCTTGCGCAAGCATCCGGAAGTGGCGCGGACGCTGCAGGAGGTGTTCCGCCGTGAGATGACCGCGGTGTCGTTCGACTTGGCCGGGTCGACGGCACTGAAGCAGAGCGGCGGCGGCACGGTGGCCATAGGGCCGCTGTTCAATGCCTACCGGTTGATGGTCGACGAGGCGCTGAAGAAGCACGAGTGCGTCGACGCGGTGTGGGCCGGTGACGGCACCGTCGCCATGTTCGACTCGCCCTCGGAGGCCGTCTCGGCCGCCCAGGACATCGTCCGGAACCTCCGCCAGGTCAACACGCAGTTCGCCGACACTCCCGACCTGGGCGTGCGCGTCGGCATCCACACCGGCAGCGTGCTGCGCGACCCGAACCACTCGCTCGGCCAGGTCACCAGCAGCACCCTCGACATCACCGGCCACATCCAGAAGGACGCCCAGACCGGCCTGGTCGAGGTCAGCCAGGCCACGCTCGACAAACTGCCTTCGCAGCAGGGCTGGATCCGCATCCGCGTCGCTCGCGACGCCAACATCAACATCTACGCCTGGCATCCAGACGGGCCGGAGCACATTCCGCAGTCGTGGATCCAGCGCATGTTCTATGGGCGGCCCGAAGACGCCCAGGCCGAGCGCGACCGGGAGAAGGCGCGCTCCGGCCGCACCACGCTCTCGGAGAAGGACAAGGCGCGCAGCACCGGCTCGCAGAAGACCGGTGCGCGCGCCGGCAAGGGCGCGGCCAAGCTCACCTGCCCCTACTGCGAGACTGAGGTGACCGCGCAGGACCAGGCTTGCCCGAGCTGCCATCGGCTGAACCGGCACTTCGATCCGTCGACGGTCAAAACGAGTTGGCTCGATCTCATCCTGGGTCCGCCGCGCCCGAAGAACGCCATCCGGCCGCGGCGTCAGGTGGCGCGCCAAGCGGTGCAGATGCAGAAGCGCCAGTTGGCCAAGGTCGCCAAGAAACTGCCCGCCGCCGAGCGCCTGAAGCAGGAGAAGAAGGCCAAGGAGCAGGCGGCGGCCAATAGCCAGGCCATGGTCGAGCTGCTCATGGGCGTCATCTTGAGCTGCATCATGCTCTATGGCGGGGCCTATGTGCTGGCGACCTTCGCCGGCGGCCTGTGGTGGGAGCAGTCGGGCGGCCAGACGCACACGCGGTACTTGGCGTTGGCGCTCCTGCTGGCGGCCACCGCCGGCGCCGGTAACGTGGCCCGCAACAGCAACCCGGCGATCGGCATCGGCATCATCTGCGGGATACCGCCCGGCCTGATGGTGCTCTGGTACTACACCCGCTATCTCGCACTCTGAGGCGCACATGGACGGCAGCGAACACGCCTACACCGACCGCCCGTTCGGTCCGCTCACCTCGCTCTCGGAGACCTGCCCGGCTTGTGGCGAGGCGCTGGGAGCCGACGACGTATTCTGCGCCAATTGCGGCGAGGTGCTGCCGACGCGTAGCGAGCCCGACGACGTCGCGCGCGCGGCGGCGCGCAGCCAGTCCGCGGCCCAGCTGATCGCGGTGCTGGCCGGCACGGCGGCGGCGGTGGCTTTGTTGGTCGGCGCGTTGTTCTGGTTGGTCTGGCCCTGGCTCCGGCGAGGCGGGTAGCCCGGCGGACGAACGGCCACAGGAGTGCGCGATGGCTGGTCCAGCGCCGGTGCGGTTCGGCATTCTCTCGACGGCCAACATCAGCGGCCGGCTGGTCGCGGCCTTGGCCAACTCGCCGGCCGCCGAACTGGTGGCGGTCTCCAGCCGCGATGCGGACACACTCGCGGCCTACTGCCAGAAGCACCAACTGGCGGACACGGTCCACCGGCACACCAGCTACGAATCGCTGCTGGCTGACGAGACCGTCGAGGCGATCTACAACCCACTGCCGAACTCGCTCCACGCCGAATGGACCATCCGCGCGGCCGCAGCGGGCAAGCACATCCTGTGTGAGAAGCCGCTGGCCCGCGACGTGAGCGAGTGCCAGGCGATGCTCGCCGCGGCCGACCAAGCCGGCGTGCGGTTCATGGAAGCGTTCATGTACCGGTACCACCCGGCCACCCAGCGCGTGCGCGAGTTGGTGGCCGACGGTGCCATCGGCGAGGTGCGGCTGATCCGCAGCAGCTTCTGCTTCACCATCGCCGACCCGGCCAACATCCGCGTGCGCCGCGACGTGGCCGGCGGCGCCACCATGGACGTGGGCTGCTACTGCATCAACTTCAGCCGGTTGATCACCGGCGCCGAACCGCGGCGCGCCTGGGCCACCGCCACCTTCGGCGAAGCGCCGGAGCACGATGTCGACCTGACCCTCTGCGGGCAGCTCGACTTCGCCGGCGGCGCGGTCAGCCAGTTCGTCTGCTCGGTCGCCTCCGACGGTTGTCGTGGCGCCTTCATCCTGGGCAGCACGGGCAGCATCGCCATCGACAGCCCGTGGCACCCCGACCCGCGTGAGGCGCGCCTGGTGGTCAAGGGGCAGGAGTACATCATCGAGAACGGCGGCGACGCCTACCAGAACGAACTCGAGGTGTTCTGCCGCTCGCTGCGCCAAGGGACGCCACTGCCGCTTCCGGCCGTTGACGGCGCGCGGAACATGGCGGCCCTGACGGCGGTGCTGCACTCGGCGCGCACGGGCCAGCCGGTGGTGGTGCCGACCGTCTAGGCAGCCGCTCGGAGATCCTGTCCGGTAGCGGCGGGACCTGGTGCCCGCCCGGTCACTGCCCGGTAGGCGCTTGGTGGCCCGCAGCCGGGCGACGCTTGGGTCGCCGCTACGGGACAACGTCACCGGCAGGCTGTTGAGTCGGCGCGGGTCGGGTCGGTTCGGGAGCCTGTCGATGGCGGATCTGCCGGCCTATCGTTCCGGCCCGTTGCGGGGGCTGAACGCCAACGTCCTGCGCCTCGGCCTGGTGTCGTTCTTCGCCGATGTGGCCAGCGAGATGCTCTATCCGCTGATGCCGCTCTTCCTGACCACCGTGCTCGGCGCGCCGGCCGCGGCCATGGGCCTGATTGAGGGCTGCGCCGAAGCCACCGCCAGCCTGCTCAAGACCGTGTCCGGCCGCTGGTCGGACCGCGCGCGGCGCCGGCGGCCGTTCGCGTTCGCCGGCTATGCCATCTCGGCGCTGGCCAAGCCGCTGATCGGCCTGGCCACGGGTTGGTGGCTGGTGCTGCTGGCGCGGGTCGCCGACCGGCTGGGCAAAGGGCTGCGCGGGAGCGCCCGCGATGCCCTCCTGGCCGACTCGGTGCCGGCGGCGGAACGTGGGCGCGCCTTTGGCTGGCACCGCGCGATGGACACGGGCGGGGCGGTCATCGGTCCGCTGCTGGCGTTGGGTCTGGTCGCCGCGCTACACGGGAACCTGCGCGTGGTCTTCCTGCTGGCGGTTGGTCCGGGCCTGCTCGGCGCCATGCTGATGCTGACCGTCCACGAGCAGACCCACTCGGCCAAGCCGGCGGCGGCGCTCCCCAGTCTGCGCTTCGGTGCGCTGCCGCCGCCGTTCCGGGCCTACCTGGTGGCCTGGGGCGTCTTCGCGTTGGCCAACTCCAGCGACCTGTTCCTGATCCTGCGCGCCAAGGAGCTGGGCTGCACGGCGACCGGCACCATCTGGCTCTATGTGCTCTACAACGTCGTCTACGCGGCGGCCAGCCCCGGCCTCGGCGCGCTGTCCGACCGGCTCGGCCGGCGGCAGGTGCTGAGTGGTGGACTGCTGGTGTTCGCCGCCGTCTACCTGGGCTTCGCCGTCGCCGGTGCCCGGTGGCAGTTGGCCGTGCTGTTCGCCTGCTACGGGCTCTACACGGCGGCCACCGACGGGGTGGGGAAGGCCCTGGCCGTGGATCTGGTGCCGGCGAGCATCCGCGCCAGCGCCGTCGGGCTCCTCGGCACGGTGACCGGGCTGGCGACCTTGCTGGCCAGCAGCCTCGCGGGCGTGCTGTGGACCGTCTGGGGACCGGCGGCGGCCTTTGTCTACGGCGCGTTCGGCGCGCTGGTGGCGGCGGCGCTGCTCGTCCGGCCGGCCACGGCGCCGGGGCCGGCTCAGTAGTTGAGGCCGCTGCGTCTCATGCCGACGTTCAGCACCAGCCCGGTGAGCGCCAGGCAGGTCAGCAGGTTGCTGCCCCCATAGCTGAAGAAGGGCAGCGGCAGCCCGGTGATGGGCAGGACGCCTTGGACCATGCCGATGTTGAGCACGGTGTGGAGCGCCAGGAAGGCGTAGCAGCCGATGGCCAGCAGGCGTCCGAAGTGGGTCTCGGCGCGCACCACCACCAGCAGCACGCGCCAGAGCAGGGCCAGGTAGAGCAGCAGCAGGCCGACCCCGCTGACGAAGCCGCGCTCCTCGCAGAACACGGCGAAGATGAAGTCGGTGTGGGGCTCGGGCAGGAAGCGCAGGTGCGTCTGAGTGCCTTGCAGCCAGCCGGCGCCGTTGAGCCCGCCCGAGCCGATGGCGATCATGGCCTGCCGCAGGTTGTAGCCCTGGCCGCGCGGGTCGACCGTGGGGTCGAATAGCACCGTGATACGGCTCTTCTGGTAGTCGTGCAGGAGACCGCACTGCCACATCAGCGCGAAGGCCACCAGGCCCAGGCCGATGATGGCGGCGGTCTGCCACCAACGGGCGCCGGCCCACCAGAGCATGGCCAGCCAGACGGCGATGAAGGTCAGCGAGGTGCCGAGGTCGGGTTGCGCCAACGTGAGGAGCAGCAACGGCGCCAGCACGCCGAGGCTGCCGCACAGGTGGTGCCATTCGCCGGCATCGACCTGTTCGTCCTCGAACCGCGTGGCCAAGGCGAGGATCAGCGCCACCTTGGCGAACTCGGACGGCTGCAACCGGAAGCCACCAAGGGCGAACCAGCTTCGCGCGCCGTTCACCTCGCGGCCGACCAGCAGGACCAACGCCAACGACAGCACCGAGAGCCAGAACAGCGGCCGCGCCAGCTCGGGCAGCGAGCGGTAGTCGAGCGTGTTGAGCAGGACGAGCAAGGCCAGGCCACCGATGGCCCAGAAGAGCTGGCGCCGGGCGTAGCCCAGCGCCACGGCACTGTCGACGCCCAGGCGGGCGCTGTAGATGGTCGGCAGCGACAGCCCGATGAGGGCCGCCACCAGCAGCAGCAACGGCCAGTCGAGGCGCCGCAGCAGTCGGGCGTCCACTGCTGCGCTCATGGTGCCTCCTGCTCCGGCGGGTCGCCCGCGCGCCGCCGCCGGGCCGCCTTCAGGCGGGCCAGCGTGTCGGCCACGTCACGCTCCACCGGCGTTGGCCCGGGCTCGGCGGGCGGGGCCGATCGCGGGG
>CAZHGD010000007.1:0-14885 GCA_964531735.1 uncultured Fimbriimonadaceae bacterium
CACGCCGCTGTTCCTGGCCACGGTGCTCGCCCCGACGTGCCAGAGCCGGCCGGTCGGGCTCCGCCGCCGGCTGGGCGAGTTCGCCGGCTGGGCCGCCTGGTTGCTGGCCCTGATCGTGTCGGCCGGTGGGCGTGGCACCGTCGTGCCGTTGGTGGTGCCGCCGGTGCTGCTGGCGCTGTTGGCGGCCTCGGCCCTGCGCCATCCCGACCGTCTCGGCGGCTCGCGCGAGCCGAGCGCCTGGTGGCCCCTCGGCGTGCACGTGGTGGTCGTCGGCTGGGCCACCGTGTTGTTCGCCGGCACCATGATGGCGCCTGGCGACCTGGGTGTGGCCTTGCCGGCGAGTGCGGGCCGCCTGGCCAGCCTCGACCTGCAGGGCGGGCGCGGCGACCGCGGCTGGCCCGCCTTGGTCGCTCGCACCGCTGACCTGCGCGCGGCCCGACCGCGGCTGGTGGTGCTCCGTGGCCTGCGCCGGAACCAAGTGGGCTGGGACGCGGCCTGGTGGTTGGCGCAGCGACTGGACCTGGTGCCCTACAGTGCGGCGCGGCCAGCCGCCGACCTGGCGGTGTTGGCCCCGGCGCGGCCGGTCGCCGCCGCTGCCGCCGGGGCGGGCGTGCAGGTGATGGTCTGGCGGCTGGGTGAGGGCGGGCTGGCGTTGGCCCAGGTGGACAGCGATGCTGAACCAGCGGGCGTGCTGGCGCGCGCTGTCGCCGCGGTAGACGCGTTCCCGCGCCGACTGGTGTGCGGCCGGTTCGCGCCGGGCGCGACGGCGGCCGCCAGCGCCTGGCCGGAGTACCGGTTGCTGGCCAGCCAGCGTCGCCAAGACGGCGAGGAACTGCTGCTGGCGGGCCCGGGTGTCGACCTGCTGGATCCGAACGAGCCGCCGCCGCCGTGGCGCGGACCAGGGCTGACGGCCCTGTTGGCCTGGCAACCGTAGCCTCGCCTCAGGGCTTCTTCTCGGGCGTTGGTGCCGTGGTCGGCGCCGGCTCGGGTTTGGGCTCGCCAATCTTGATGGGTATGGCGGGCACGGTGCGCGAGACCGCTTCCTTGCCGACTTTGGTCTCGCCGATCAGCACGATGTTCTGCCGCCGGCCGACCGGCACGCCCTTGTTGGCCGCCATGACGATCGGGACCACCTCCTTGTCGGCGGTGACCCAGACGCCCTTGACGTTGATACCGTTGGTGGCGGCCGCCGTGTGCAGGAAGAAGCCGTTCTTGAAGCCGGCCACACGGGCCACCTTGACGTTGATGGTGGCTTCGCCGCCCTGCGGGATCTCGAGGGGCTCCTTCGGCGGCTCGGCCAGCGACAGGCCGAACAGGCCGCCGTCGGTGATGGCGAAGGCGATTTCGCGGACCAGGGGGTTGTGGATGAAGGCGAAGGCCTGCATCTGCGTCTCGGCCGCAAAGGCGCGGTGCGTGATGACCGAGCGCCCGACCAGCGCGGTGCCGCGGATCAGCGGCTGGATCATGCCGGCGGTGGCGCCGGCCGGCGCCGAGATGGTCACCAACGCCGATTCCTGGCCCTTGTAAATGGTGGCCGGGCTGGCGATGAAGCCGGCCGGCAGGTCGGTGACGCCGAGGTCGATGTCGCCGTCGAAGCCGTCGCGCCGGGCCGCAATCACCGTGATCATGGCCGAGTCCGCCTTGGCGGCCCGCGGGTTGTCCGGCGTGGCGCGCAAGGAGAAGTCCGGCCGCGGCGGCAGGAAGGTCAACCGGTAGCAGTAATCGACGCCGCCCCGGCCCTGCACGTCGCGGATGCCCACCTCGTAGTAGCCGTCGGCCGGGAAGGTGTAGGTGATACGCGAATCGGCATGGTGGGTCAGCAGCGGCGAATCGGGGTCGACCCAGTCGTCGTTCTCGGCCAGTCTGCCGCCGCGGGCGTTGTAGAGGGTGAGGATGGAGTCGAGCGGTGTGCCGACGCGGCGCGACATGACCTCGATGGTCATCTTCTCCTTGGCCTTGACGGCGAACCCGTAGCAGTCCAGGTCGCCGGGCTTGTCGATGCAGCCGTTGACGGTGATCGGCGGCTGGACGATCTGCGGGGCCGTGAGCAGGTCGTTCGGCTCGGCTTCGCTGACCTCCTTGGTCTCACCGGCGGCGTACGGGACCGGGTTGGACTCGTACTTGCCGAGCCTGAGCACCATCGACCGCACGTTGGGCCCGTCGGAGACGATGGGCTGCACGAAGGAGTTGGCCAACAGGTTGACGCCGGTCAGGGCCAGCAGGGCGGCGGAGCCACGTGGTCCGCCGAGTGGGCTGATGCGTGAGACGTAGGGCAACTGGCCGATGCGCAGGCGATAGACGAAGTCGCCGCGTCCGCGGTAGATGGTGTCGGTGACCTCGAGCACGTACTCGCCGTCGGCCGGCGCCTTGAAGATGAGCACCGGGTCTGGCCCGAGGCGGTTGTCGTCGACGGCCTGGAGCGGATGGCCGGCGGCATCGTAGAGGGTCAGCACGGCGTCGAACCAGCCCGGCACGGCATCGGCGATGAAGGGCAGAATGGCGCGCGCCGCCAGATCGCAGACGATGTCGGCGCCGGCCTTGGCGGTGAACCGGAAGCAGTCGCGGTCGCCTTGCATGATCTGGGCGTTGACCAGCACCGGCAGGCTGTCGAGCCGCTGGGCCGCGTCGCGGGTGTCGTTCGGTTCCTTCTCGTTGATCTCGGGCAGTTGCCCCACGATGAAGCGAAAGCGGTTGGATGCGCCGCCAGGCGTGTAGACGCGCAGGTCGTGCTCGCCGAGGGCGGCGTCGGGCGCCACGGTGACTTCGAGCTTGGCCGAGGTGGCGCTGACCACCTTGGCGACCTTGGCCATCACATCGGCCGGTGCCACGCGCGCTCCCGTACAGCCCAGGAGCGCCGTGCCCGCGACCGTCACCTCGACGGTCTGGCCGCGTTGGCCGCCGGCCGGGAAGATGTGGCCGATGAACGGCTGCACGGGTTCGGCGCCGGCGGGCAGTCCGAGGAACAGCCCAAGCAGCAACCCGAGGCCGCGCGGCAGGCTGGCGAGGCGGACACGCTCCAGCGGTGGCAGTTTGCTCACGAGACTACCTCTTCGGGGCCGTCGGCGCCGCGGTCAGCGGTGGCGGCACGGGCTGGCCGGCCAGTTGCTGCCTGACCGCCTCGGGGTTCAGCAAGGCGCCACGCAACTGGTCCGGCGTGGCCTGGAAGCCGGTGGCCGTCCAGCCGATGGACGCTGGGGCCGAGGTGGCCACATAGCCCAGCGACGACACCACCAGCCACCAGTCCTGGCGCGGCACCAGTTGTACCAGCGTCGCCAGGAGCTTGTAGTCGGTGCCGTTCCACACCTTGACGGTGCCGTCGGCGCTGCCGCTGGCGAACCGCGAGCCATCGGCCGAGGCGGCGGCCGAGGTCACCCAGTCGGCATGGCCGATCAGCGGTGGCCGCGGGTTCGGCCGGCCCTTGGCGGCCTCGAACACGCGCATCGTGCGGTCGCTGCACGGCACCAGCACGCGGCCGCCCTTCGGCTCCCAGATGGTGGCCAGCGGTGCGCCGGCGCCGGTGTCGAACGAGGCGATGAGTTGGCCGGTCTCGATCACGCGGAAGCGCACCTCGTGGCGGTAGGCGCCGCACAGCGAGACCGCAATCTGCGTCCCGTCGGCACTGAAGGCAGCGCCTTGCAGGCCCTCGAGGAAGTCGAACCGCGTGGCCGGTTTCCACTCGGCGGTGTCCCACAGTCGGGCCGAGCGGTCGCTACCGGCGGTGAGCAGCAGCTTGCCGTCGGCGCTGAAGCAGACGCCGGTCACCCAGCCGGCATGGCCGCTGAGCACGACCGGGGCCTGCTTGAGGTCCGCCAGGCTCCAGACGTAGACCTGGCTGTCGGCGCCGGCGCCGGCGATCAGCTTCGCATCGGGGCTGACGGCGACGGCGGCGATCACATCCTTGGGCTGGTCCCACGAGGCGGTCACCTGCCCGGTCGCCACGTCGATCACCAGCACCGCGCCACGCTGGGCCGCACTGCCGCCGCCGACGACCAGAGTCGTGCTGCCACCCAGGAACGCGATGGCGCCAATCGTCTCGAGGGCCGGCGCGGTCGGTATGCGGCGCGCCAACTGGCCGTCGACCAAGTCCCAGACGAGGACCTCCTGGTAGCCGCCGCTGGCCAGCAGGCGCCCGTCCGGGCTGAACGCCAGACCGCAGACTGCGGTCGGCGGACCGTACGCCACGGCGCACTCGACCACCCGGTTGGGGGCGCCCTTGGCCGGTGGCAAGCCGATCGGTATGGTCAGCAGCGGCGGCGGTGTGGCCGGCAGACCGCCCTGTGCCAACGTCGGTCGTCCGGTCGCCAGCAGTCCCACCAGGAGCAGCCACACCAGCCTGACGCGCATCACCACGGCTCCTTCGCGGCGCCGGCCGCCACGGTTCACATGATCTCTTTGAGCACGCCGCCGGACGGCACGTCACCACCGGCCAGTGGCGTGACATAGGCGATGCAGCCTTGCGGATGTGGCAGCAGGCCGGCGGGATCGATCCCGAGCAGTTGGTACATGCTGGCCGACAGGTCCCACGGGTACACCGGCCGCGTCTGGACCCGCTCGCCGCGGAAGTCGGTGGAGCCGACCACCGCGCCGCCCTTGAAGCCGCCACCGGCCACCACTGCTGAGAAGACCTGCCCGAAGTGGTGTCGTCCGCCCTCCCACGGCGGCTCGGTGGCGACCTTCGGCGTGCGTCCGAACTCACCGATCCAGAGCACGATGGTGCTCTCCAGCAGGCCGCGTTGCGCCAGGTCCTCCAGCAGCGCCGAGAAGCCCTTGTCCAGCGGCGGCAGCAGGTTGTTCATCGCGGCAAAGTTGTCGCGGTGCGTGTCCCAGCCGCCGTAGTTGACGGTGATGTACGGCACGCCGTACTCGGCCAACCGCCGGGCCAGCAGGCACGACTGCCCGAAGTGCGTCCGGCCGTAGCGGTCGCGGGTGGTGTCGGTCTCCTGCGACAGGTCGAACGCCTTGCGGGCGTCGCCGAGCATCAGCTCATAGGCCTTCTGCTGGAACGCCTGCTGCGCCTTGACCTCGGGTGTCTGCTCGCCCTGGGCCTCCATGGTGTCCAGCGCCCGTAGCAACTCGCGGCGGGCCGCCAGCCGCTTCTGGGTCACTTCGCGAGGCAGCACCAGCCCCTGCACGGCGAAGTCCTTCGAGTTCGGGTTGCCGCCGGTGGCGAACATCTGGTAGTCGGGACCGAGGAAGCCGGCTTCGTTGAACCGGCCGAGCGGCGAGGTCAACGTGATATACGGCGGGAGTAGTCCCTTGTAGCCGCCGGCGAAGCCCTTCTTGAGCGACACCACGGCGCCCACCGACGGGTAGACCAGCTCCGAAGTCTGGAGGGTACCGGTCTGCACGATGTAGGCCGCGGTCTCATGGCCGTTGTTGCCGTGGGTCATGCTGCGCAGAATGGTGTACTTGTCCGCCTGCTTGGCCAGGTTGGGCAGCAGTTCGCTGATGCGGATACCGGCCACGTTGGTGGCGATGGGCCGGCGTAGCGGCCCACAGACGTCCTCGCCGGCCTCCGGCTTGGGGTCGAACGTATCGGTCTGCGTCGGTCCGCCGCCCATCCAGAGCTGAATCACCGTGCGGGCCTTGGCGGGTTTGCCCTGCGCGCGGGCGACGGCTTGCGGGAACAGGTCGCCGAGCGCCAGCATGCCGATGCCGACCCCGCCCAGGCGGATGAAGTCGCGCCGGCTGACCGGCGGCAGGGCCCGCACGTCGGGTGCATCGTTGGTCTTTGAGCGACGGTTCATGGCAGTCACCTCACACGGCGCACGGCTAGTGGTTGAACTCGAACTCCTTGGTGTTCAGGACGGCCCAGAGCACGTCCTGCACCGCGGCCGCCCGCGCTTGCGGATCGCGGCCGATGTGGGCCAGCGCGGCCTGCTGCTCGGTCTCGCTGGGGCGGCGCGACAGGGCGGCGAGGTAGATCTCCTCGACCACGTCCCCGTCGCGGCGTCCCGGCTCCAGGAGTTGCTTGATGCGCTTGCCGGAGTTGACCTTGCCCTCCATGTCGGCCGAACTCAACAGGAACATGGCCTGCCGCATCGAGACGCGCGAGCAGCGGTCGGATTCGTAGGGCGTGTCCCGCGGCGGGCGGCCGAACAGGTTCAGGAACGGCGTCTCGATGCTGCCGTCGGCCAACTGCACCGCGCGGAAGTCCCGCGGCAGATAGGTGTAGGGCTCCGGAATCAGGCTCCAGAAGGTCTCGGTGGTGCCGGTCACCTGGTCGATGGCGTCGAGCAGTTGCTCCGCGGTCAGGCGCTTCACCGGGTAGTGCGAGAACAGGGCCACGTCATCGCGGTTGGCCGCGGTGGTGCGGCTGCTCAACTGGTACGTCTGCGAGGTGAGGATCAGCCGGTAGAGCGGCTTCAGGTGGAAGCCGTTGGTGACCAGCTCCTTGACCAGGTAGTCGAGCAACTCGGGATTGACCGGCGGATTGGTCGGGCGCAGGTCGTCGGCTTCGTGGACGATGCCGCGGCCCAGCAGCCAGAACCAGATGCGGTTCACGACGTTGGGCGCGAACCAGGGATTGTCGGGCGTGGTCAGCCAACGCGCGAACTCAAGGCGTGGGTCGGCTTTCTTGTCGATGGTCGGCTCATCGCCACCGAGGAACTTCGGCGCCACGACCTGCCGCGTGCGCGGGTTGCGGAAGGTGCCGTCGGGATCGATGTAGACGACCTCTTCCTTCCACTCCTGCGTGGCCTTGTAGCGGACCTTGCCGAAGAAGGCGCCGGTGGCCAGGTCGTCCTCGAGACTCCAGTTCTCGTACGGGTGACCATGGCAGCGTGCGCAGCTCAGCCGGGCGCCCATGAACAGCAGCGACGCGGTTTCGCCGAGCGTCTGCGGGTCCTTGTTGGCCACCGCGCGCATGAAGTTGGCCGGGCCCACCTTGAAGTTGCTGCCGGTGGACGTCAACAGCTCGCGGACGAACTGGTCGTAGGGCTTGTCGGCGGTGATGGCGTCGTGCAGCCAACGGTAGTAGCACGAGACGGCCTTGGGCCACAGCTTGACCGGGTACTCGCTCTTGATGCGCAGCAGATCGCCCCACTTGTTGGCCCAGTGGTCGGCGTACTCGGGCCGGGCCAGCAGTTGGTCCACCAGCTTGGCGCGTTTGTCGCCGCTGCGATCGCCGAGGAACGCTTTGGCCTCGGCCGGCGTGGGCAGCAGGCCAATGGTGTCCAGGTACACGCGGCGCAGGAAGACCTCGTCGCTACAGACCGGCGACGGGGGCACGCCGAGCTGCTTCAGCTTGGCCAGGCAGAGCTCGTCGATCTTGCCCGCCGGCTTCAGGTCAGCGAACTTGGCGCCGGTCTGGGGGATGTACACCTGGGTCACCGACGGCTGGCGCATGTAGGTGGCCACGATGGTGCACTGGCCGCTCTTCTTGGCCGTGACGCGGCCTTCGGAGTCCACCGTGGCCGAACCCTCGGGCGTGACGCGGAACGCGGCATAGCGGGTGACATCGCGCTTCTTGCCCGCGGTGAAGACGGCCGACACGAGGATCGGCTGCGTCTCGCCGAGGGCCAGCGTGAGTTCCTCGGGCGTCGCCTTCAGGCTCTGCAGACGCGGGCGGTCGGGATTGTTCAGCACCGCGCCTTGGGCGATCCAGGAGACCAGGATGTTGTACTCGTACGAGCCGGCGGCGAAGAGCTGGCCGCCGCCGTGGGGCAGGGCGGCGGTCGCCTTGAGCAGCATCAGGCTCCGGCGCGGCTCGACCTTGTTGACGCGCCGGCCGCCGTTCGAGCGCGTCAACGCATCGCAATCGACGTCGGTCTCGGCACCGAACAGCGACAGCTTGAGGCCGCCCTTGCCGCTCATCGACCCGTGACAGCGGCTCTGCGCGCAGCCGAGGCGGATGAGTAGCGGACCGACATCGTTGGCGAAGTCCACCGCCGAACTGCGTGAGGCGCGCGGCGTGATGGTCGCTTCCAGTGCCTTGCCGGCTTGCTGGACCGGCTGGCGGCGGCCGGGCACGCCCGCTGCTGCCAGCCACGCCGGAGAGACAGCGATCGCGAGGAGTAGCAGTCGGACCACCTTGGCGCTCATGCAGGTTGTTCCCGAACGGCCGTGAACGCGTCACGCCTTCGCCACGCACGGCCGCGCGCCTGCTCACTCGGACGAAACCGATCCGTCGGAGTTCACGGCAGGTGCGCCTGCCATCGAGTGCAACTCATTCGTCAGGACGGGTCAACCGCCCTTGTTGCGCTGGCGTGACGCGCCGCGGCACGTCGGCTGGAGAGGCACACCCATGCATACGCTGACGGGCCGCGAGCGGGTCTTGCGCGCACTGCGCGGCGAGCCGGTCGATACCGTGCCGATCGTCGAATGGGCGGTCCACCCGGCCGTGGCTGACGTGCTCGCGCCAGGTGGCGCCGATGTGCCCGAGGCGATGGCGCGGCTCGGGCTGGATGCGGTCTGCGCGCATGTCGACTTCGCGCGCGTCTGGCAGGAGGGCCGGCGCTATGGCGACGAGTGGGGCGTCACCTACGTCGCCAATGCCGAGATGACCGCGCACCCGGTGGACGGTCCGGTGAAGAGCCGCGCCGACCTGGCCGCCTGGCTGCCACCTGATCCGGCGGCGCCGCACCGGCTGGACGAACTGCGGCGTGCGGTGTCGCGCTACCGCGGTGACCGCGCCGTCGTGGTGCTCTACCGCGCGGCGTTCATGCACTCCTGCTATGTCGCCGGTATGGAGCGCCTGCTCGAGTGGTTCGCCGCCGAGCCGGCGTTGGCGATGGACCTGCTGGCCAAGGTCGCCGATGTCAACGAGCAGGTCATCCGCCACGCGATCCGCGCCGGCGCCGAGGTGGTGGTCCTGGCCGATGACTACGCCGGTACCGAGGCGCCGCTGTTCTCGCCGGCCATGTTCCGCTCGTTCGTGCTGCCGCACCTGCAGCGCATGGTCGACGTGGTCCACGAAGAGGGGGCCCTGGCGGTGAAGCACACCGACGGCAACATCTGGCCGCTCATTGAAGATATCGTAGCCACCGGCATTGACGGCCTGAACCCGCTGGAACCGGTGGCCGGTATGGACCTGGGCGAGGTCAAGGCGCGTTACGGTGAGCGCGTCTGCCTGATCGGCAACATCGACTGCGGCGAACTGCTCTCGCACGGCACGCCCGAGCAGGTCGAGGCGGCGGTGCGTGACGCGATCCGCGTCGGCGCGCCCGGCGGGCGGTTCATGCTGGCCTCGAGCAACGCCATTCACTCCAGCGTGCGGCCGGAGAACTACCGGGCGATGATCGCGGCGGGGCGGCGGTGGGGGTCAGGCTGAGGCGAAGGCATCGGCCAGGTCGAGGACGGCGATGGCCTCGTCGCTGGCGAGCCACTTCTGGGCTGTGAGCCATTCGCTGATGCGGTGCTCCAGTACCTGCACCTCGGGGCAGAGCTGCCGGATCCGCGGATAGCTGGCTGCCGCCTCGGACCCGAGCAGGTCAAGGCCGCCGCCGGGTCGCGCGGCGCGGCCCGCGAGGCGTTGTTCGCGGAACGGCGCGAAGTACCGCTCTTTGGCGTGCGGCTCACTGCGCACCTCCTGCCATGCTGCGCCGTCGAAGCCGCAGCCGGCCAGCAGCCAGACCTCGATCTCCTGCCACGCGCACTCGCCGAAGAGTGGCCTGCCGGACAGGTTGGCATCGTCGAGTAGGCCGCGCTCGATCGCGTCGAGGCTCTGGCGTCGCCCGGGATGTCCGTCGCGGTCGACGCACAGCACGAACAGCTCGTACATGCCGCGGCGCTGGCTGACGATGTCCCGTAGGCGTTCCGGGCAGAGCACCGAGCCGAAACCGGTCAGCCGGTCGGTGTGGACCTTGACCTTCGGGTTGGCGCGGCCGACGGCTTCCAGAAGCCTCGTGATCAGAGGCTTGAGCAGGTACTGGTCGTAGGTGGCGTCCTCAGCGATGACGTACGCCCTCATACGGTGACCTCGCGCTCGATCGCGAACTGCGCGGCCTCCTCCAGCCACCCGGTTCGGTGCAAGTCGCAGCCGCTGTGCTCGGCCAGAACGCGGCGCGCGTCGGGCAGGTCAAGCAGCTTGAAGATCACCGTGTCAGACCGACCCTCGGGCCGATAGGTCAGGCGGACGTTGCCCAGCAGTTCATCGTCCAGCAGGCCCAGCAGCGCTGACGAGTGCGTGGTCGCGATGATCTGCACCTCGCCGCCACGTGTGCCGCGACGGAAGAGATCGAGCAGCAGCCGCAGCCGGGTGGGGTGCAGGCCGTTCTCGATCTCCTCGAAGAACAGGCAGGAGCCCGCTTCGGCGCCGAGCACCGCCGCCAGGTAGCCGAGGAACCGCAAGGTACCGTCCGAGGCGCTGTCGGCCAGCGTCTTGGTGCCGTCACGCTCCACCAACTGCAAGATGACTCGTCCGCTTGGGTCAGCGGGGAAGTCCAGGCCGACGGCGTCCATGGGTGTCAGTTCGCGAAGCCACTCCAGGAGGCTTTGCTTGGTGTCCTCGTCGGTGCACAAGGCGTACAGAGCGGACGAGAGGTTCTCGCCCAGGTCACCCAGGCGCTGGCCGGGGTAGGATGGCTGGCGCAACGCCTTAGGATCCAGGTCGAAGAAGCGCATCTGCCAGAGGCACCGCCGCACCGGCACGATGTCGGCGTGCACATGCCAGCCTGCATTGCTGTCCATAACCTGGCCAAGCAGCGCGGCCGTCCTCAGGAACTGGGTTACCACCGGCTTGTCGGTGGCGTGCGCGATGTGGGCACTGACCAGATGTGGCTCTGGTTGGCTGATACCGCTGGTCCAGTAGACCCGGCGGCCGGTGCCATCGTCCAGCCACTCGTGTGTGAGCACGAGTGACCGCCCATCATGATCGACCCAGATCTCGAACGTGCGGTCCTGCACCTCAGCCGCTAGCACCAAGCCTGGGCCGTCCGGACACGCGACGGCCTTCGGCCCGCCACGGATGCCCTGCCATACCAGCGACCCGCCCTCGGTGTGGCCGCCGGCGATGTCCGCCAGCGGCCATCCCATGCCAACCCCATGCAGGAAGCGGAACGCGTCGCGCAGATTGCTCTTGCCCGACGCGTTCGCTCCCACGATCAGCGTGAACGGCTCCAACTCCAGCGTGGCATCGCGGAAGCTCTTGAAGTTCTCCAGCCGTACGCTGCGGATCATGCCTCACCCCTTCGGCCGCACCATCTCCTCCGGCCGCACCAGCGCGTCGAACTCCTCGGCCGTCAGCAGGCCCAGCGCCAGCGCTGATTCCTTCAGCGTCAGGTTCTCCACATGCGCCTTCTTGGCCACCTTGGCCGCGTTGTCGTAGCCGATCTTCGGGTTCAGTGCCGTGACCAGCATCAGCGAGTTGCGCAGGTGCGCCTCGATCCGCGTGCGGTTCGGCTCGATACCGACCGCGCAGTGCTCGTTGAACATCTCGCAGGCGTCGGCCAGCAGGCGGATGCTCTGTAGCACATTGTAGATGATCACCGGCTTGAATACGTTCAGCTCGAAGTTGCCCGACATGCCGCCGACGTTGACCGAGACGTCGTTGCCGACCACCTGCGCGCAGACCATGGTCATCGCCTCGCACTGGGTCGGGTTCACCTTGCCCGGCATAATCGAGCTGCCCGGCTCGTTCTCCGGAATGGTGATCTCACCGATGCCGCAGCGCGGGCCGCTGGCCAGCCAGCGCACGTCGTTGGCGATCTTGTTCAGCGAGCAGGCGATGGTCTTGAGCACGCCGGACAACTCGACCAGCGCGTCGTGGGCCGCCAGCGATTCGTACTTGTTCGGCGCGGTGACGAACGGCAGGCCGGTCAACTCGGCGATCTTGGCCGCCGACTGCTCCGGGAACTTGACGTGCGTGTTCAGCCCGGTGCCGACCGCGGTGCCGCCCAGCGCCAGTTCGTAGACGCGTGGCATGACGCCGGCCAGGCGCTCCAGGCCGTTGGAGAGCTGCTGCACCCAGCCGGAGATCTCCTGGCCGAGGGTCAGCGGCGTGGCGTCCATCAGGTGCGTGCGGCCGATCTTGACGATCTCGTAGAAGGCGTCGGACTTGGCCTTCAGCGTGTCGCGCAGTTGCGCGATCATCGGGATGAGCCGGTCGTTCACCTGGCGCGCGGCGGCGATGTGCATGGCGGCCGGGAACGTGTCGTTGCTGCTCTGGCCGCGGTTGACGTGGTCGTTCGGGTGGACCGGCTGCTTCGAGCCGCGCTCGCCGCCGGCCAGCTCGATGGCGCGGTTCGAGATGACCTCGTTGGCGTTCATGTTCGATTGCGTGCCGGAGCCGGTCTGCCAGATGACCAGCGGGAAGTGGTCATCCAGCGTGCCGTCGATGACCTCGTCGGCGGCCCGGGCGATCAGTTCGGCCACGGCGCGATCCAGTTGGCCGAGATCGGCGTTGACCAGTGCCGCGGCCTGCTTGAGGATGCCCATGCCGTAGATGATCTCGCGCGGCATCCGCTCGCCGCCGATCCGGAAGTGGTGCAGCGACCGCTGCGTCTGGGCGCCCCAGTAGCGGTCGGCCGGCACTTCGATAGCGCCCATGCTGTCGGTCTCGGTACGGGTGGTCATGGTCTATCCTCTCTCGCTGGTGGTTAGGCAAATCACCATGCGATCAACCGTCGCCGCAGTCTAGAACGTCTTGTCGCTGTCGAGCAGGATGGTCACCGGGCCGTCGTTGGCGACTTGCACGGTCATGGCTGCCTGGAAGACGCCAGTCGCAACCGGCAAGCCGCTCTCGGCCAGGATGGCCACGAAGCGCGCAAACAGCTCGCGGGCCGCCTCGGGTGGGGCGGCATGGCTGAAGCTCGGACGGCGGCCTTTGCGGCAGTCGCCATAGAGCGTGAACTGGCTGACCGCCAGAATCTGGCCACCGGTCTCCTGGACCGTCCGGTCGAACTTGCCCTCGTCATCGCTGAAGATGCGCAGATTGGCGATCTTGTCCGCCATCCACCGCAAGGCCGCTTCGCCATCGTCGGCCCCGACCGCCGCGAACACGACCAGTCCGGCACCCACTTCGCCGACGACCTCGCCGTCGACCGTGACGCTGGCCGACTGAACCCGCTGTACCACCGCCCGCAAGGCATCTCTCCGTCCGCGGCAAGCATACCACCAGCGCCCGCCGGCAGGAACCACGGCGGCGCCGGCGAACTCCATGCGCCAGGATGGCGGTATGAATCTCGCGGTGATCGCAGGCGGACCGGTGACGACCAATGCCTACCTGGTCGCCGATGACCAGGGCCAGACGGTGGTGATCGACGTCGGTTTCGAGCCCGAACGGCTCCAGCCGGTGCTTGAGCAGAACGGCTGGCAGGTGGCGGCGATTGTGTCGACGCACAGCCATTTCGACCATGTCGCCGGCAACGCCGCCGCGGTGGCGCTGTGGCAGGTGCCACTGTACATGCACGAAGCGGCCGTGCCGCTGGCCACCCATGCTGCCGAGCAGGCGCAGTGGTTCGGCCTCACCTGCGCCGACAGCCCCGAGCCCGACCGACTGTTGGCGGCGGGCGACCGACTCGAAGTGGGCCAGTTGTCGTTCGAGGTGCGGCACGCGCCGGGCCATTGCCCCGGGCACGTGCTGCTGATCGGCGACGGCCACGCCTTCGTCGGCGACGTCATCTTCGCCGGCGGGATCGGCCGGTGGGACCTGCCGCTGGCCGACGGGGCCGAACTGATGCGTAGCATCCGCGAGCAGGTCATGACGCTGCCCGACACGATGGCCTTGCACCCGGGCCACGGTGAGAGCACCACCGTGGGTGACGAGCGGCGCGGCAACCCCTACCGCGACATGTGGGAGCGCGAACAGTGACGCGACGCACCGTCCCTGGCCCCATCCGGCTCACCGGGCGCGCCGTGCGCTTTGGTGACCGGCCGGTCGCGCTGTGCATCGAGCCGGGCCGCGACGGGATCGCGTTCACTCGCACCGACACGGGCGAACGGTACCCGGCGACGCTGGCACAGGTGGCCGCCGCGCCGAACTGCACCGCTCTCGGCCAGGACGGCCAGCCCGCGCTGGTGTTCGTGGAGCATGTGCTCTCGGCCTTGGCCGGTCTCGGCTACACCGACGCCGAGGTCGCGGTCGACGGGCCCGAAGTGCCGCTGTTCGACGGGAGTGCCGCGCCGATCGTGGCCGCGCTGGCCGCCGCCGGTGCTGCCGAGCTGCCCGGCGAGGTCGAGCCGATCCGGCTGGAACGGCCGGTCTGGCACCTGGGTCAGGACCGCTGCGCGGTGGCGTTGCCGGCGGGCGCATGGTCGGTCGACTACACGTTCGCGCATCCGCACCCGGTGCTGGCTCACGACCACTTCGCCTACGGCCCGGACGGTGACTACGCGCGCGACCTGGCGCCGGCCCGGACCTTTGCCACGGTGGCCGAGATCCAGGCGCTCCGCGCGGCGGGCCTGCTGCACGGCGGCAGTGAGTCGGACGTGCTGCTGGTCCGCGATGACGGCTTCGCCTCGCCGCTCCGCCTGCCCCACGAAATCGCGGCCCACAAGGTGCTCGACTTGACCGGCGACCTGGCGCTGTTGGGGCGCCCGCTCCTGGCGCGGGTGGTGGCCTACCGCACCGGTCACGCCGACAATCACGCCCTGGCCAGGCAGATACTTCGGACTCAGGAGCATTCTCCGACCGAAGGTTGACGTCGCGGGCGACGCTGCCGTCATCGATCCGTAGATGGCTGGTCGGTACGGCCGGCTATCTACGGAGGGCAGACCATGAAGCGGTTCCACGTTGCCCTGGCGTTGCTGCTGGGGCTGGTTGTGGTGGGCGCCGACGGGGCCTCAGACCGTGGGCGCGAGCGCGGGCCTGGCAGTGGCAGCCAGGGCTCGGACCGTGCGCACGATAAGGACCGGGACAAGAACAAGAACGAGCCGAACGACCGCCAGCGGGACCGCGACAAGGAACGCGAGAAGCAGCGCGACCAGGAGCGCGAGAAGCAGCGCGA
>CAZHGD010000007.1:14985-92358 GCA_964531735.1 uncultured Fimbriimonadaceae bacterium
GAGCGCGAGAAGCAGCGCGAGCTGGAGCGCCGTCGCGAGGCCGAGCGGCACGAGCGCGAGCGGCAGCACGAGCTGGAGCGTCAGCGCGAACTGGAACGCCGCCGCGAGGCGGAACGCCACGAGCGCGAGCGCCAGCGTGAACTGGAGCACCGCCGCGAACTGGAGCGCCAGCACGAACTGGAGCGCCAGCGCGAGCGCGAGCGGCACCACCCGAACCACTGGCCGTGGCCGGCGCCGGTGCCCGTGCCGGTGCCCGTGCCGCAGTCGCTGATCGGCGCCGAAGCGGTCATCGACCACCCGTACCCGGAACAGGTCTCGGCCTGGCTCGGCGTGGTGGGCGAGCCCTTCGCCGCGGTGCCGGTGCGGTTCGACTCCACCGTGGAACTGGTCCGCTCGCGGCGCCACGATCGCTTTGAGCGCGCCTACGGCTGCGGTTCGCTGGCCATCGACCTGTCGTCCTGGGCCGGCTGGATGGACGGCAGCCGTGACTGGTACCTGCGGTTGGAAGACCGCAGTGGCCGCGGTGGCTACCTCCGACACTTCGCCATCCGCACCCCGTCGGGCGTCTACGCTGTCCGGAACGTGCCCGCCTGGTTCGGCCACGGGCGGCGCATCGAGGCCCGCGTGCGACCCGTGGCCGGCGGCTATGCCAGTGAGCCGTACGTGGCCCCGGTCAACGCCTACGCCGCCGTGCAGCGGCGCCTGCCGCGCCAGGTCTACACCGGGCAGCGCGTGACCTTCGAATATGTGCTGAACCTGCCGTCGGGCACCCCGGAACGGCTGGAACTGGTGGAGGCCTTGCCGCGCAACTGGCGTGTGCTGCGCGCCGAACCGGCTCCGCGGCTGGTCGACCCCGACCGCCAGGAGGTGGTCTGGGACGTGGGACGCCTGGCCAACGGGCAGCGGCTGCTGCTGGAGGTGGAGGTGCCGCGCGTCAAGGGCTGGCAGGCCTTCCGCGGTAGCTACCGACTGGACGGCGGCGTGACCGCTGGCGTGGGTGGCGTGGATCGGCTCTGGGTCGGCGACAGCTACGGCGCGGTCTTCGCGCCGTAGCCGGTCGCGACTGGTGGTTGACAGCGACGGTGCTCGGACCGTCTGTGTTGGGTAGAGGTCCGCACGCCCCAGGCGTGAGGGCGCCAGCCCTGGAGGGCAGGCAATGAAGTCGATAGTGACAGCGCTACTGGTGTTGGTCCTGGGCCTGGGCGGGCCGTTGCTCGCCCAGGACCGCGGCCGCGGTGGTGGTGGCGGTGGCGGTGGCGATCGCGGCTCGGCCGACCGCGGCGGCGGTGGTGGTGGTGGCGGTGGTGGTGCTTCGTCTGACCGCGGACGCACGCCGCCTGAGGACCGGCACGACCATGGCGGCTCCGGAGGTGGGCACCACGGCTCGGGTCCGCCGTCGGGTGGCGGCAACCATCCGTCCGGTCCGCCGTCGGGTGGCGGCAACCATCCGTCCGGTCCGCCGTCGGGTGGTGGCAACCATCCGTCCGGTCCGCCATCGGGCGGCGGCAACCATCCGTCCGGTCCGTCGGGCGGTGGTCATCATCCGTCCGGGCCGCCCAGCGGCTACCACCCGTCGGGCCCGCCGCCGAGCGGCGCGCACCATCCGTCCGGTCCGGGCCATCCGTGGCCGGCCTGGGACCGGCCGACGCACCACGGCTGGCAGTATGACCACTGGTACCACAATCGGTACCGCTGGCCGCGGCCGCGGTTCCGGTGGGCCATCTGGCTGCCGTGCCCGGTCTATCTGCCGACGCCAGAACCCGCGGTCTACTACGAGTACGACACGACGGCCGAAGTGGTCATCGACCACGCCTTCCCTGAGCACGTCTGGGCGTGGCTGGGCGTGGTGGGCGATCCCTTCCCGCCGTATCAGGTGCGGTTCGAGACCAGCGTGCCGCTGATCCGCTCGCGCTTCCCGATGATCTGGGAGCGCTACCGCACGACCGGCGTCGCGGTGATCAACCTGTCGCCATTCGTGGCCTGGATGGACGGCTCCCGCCAGTGGTACCTGAGACTCCAGGACACCACCGCGCGCGGTGGCTACCTGCGCCGGTTCGTCATCAACACGGACGCCGGAGGCTACGATGCGCTGAGGAGTCCTGTCTACTTCGGCCCCGGCCGACCGATCGAGGTGCGGCTGAGGCCGCAGGCGGGCTACGTGACCGGCGCCACGGTGCCACAGGCGGTGCCTGACCCGGTGCTGTTGCCGTCGCCGATGCCGTACCCGACTCCGGTGCCACCGTCGTCACCGGTGCCGCAGACGGTGCCCGCGCCGCTGCCGCAGCCGACGCCGCAGACGACGCCGCCACCGGTGCCCCAGACTGTGCCGCAGTCGAACCCGCAGCCGCTGCCTGAGCCCATCCCGGGTTCACCGCCGCCGGTGCTGACCGGACCCGGCACGACACCGGTGCCGCCGACCGCCTTGGCCGGCGCCGGCATGGTGACCAGGCGGCTGGTCAGCCGAGCCGCGGCGGGTCAGCGCGTCACGGTGGAGTACCAGGTCAACCCGCCCGATGGCGGCTCGCACCGGGTGCAGATCACCGAAGTGCTGCCGGCGGCCTGGCGAGTGGTGCGAGCCGAACCGATGCCGTATGCGCTCGACCCGGTCCGACCACAGACCGTCTGGGACCTGTCGGCCGTCAGTGGCCCGCAGCGAGTGGTGATGGAGCTGGAGGTGCCCAGTGCCAGTGGCTGGCAGTTGTTCCTGGGCCAGTTCCGCTTCGACACCAGCAAGCCGGTGCTGATCGACGGCGACGAACGGCTCTGGGTGGGCGACGGAGCGCCGAGCACCGCGGCCCCGCGCACCTGACCGCGGTCACAACGTCCAGACGCCGCCCTCGCGGCGTGGGTGTAGGACGGGCGAAGCCGGGCCTCGGCCCGGCTTCGCGCTGTCCGGGCCGGCTCAGAACTCCCAGATCATCTCCCACTGCTTGACCCAGCACTCGGCGGTGGGGCAGCGGTCGAACTCGGCGCGTGTCGGGTCGTCTGCGGGCCAGTTGTTGATGGACACCGCGGGCAGTGTGCCGGTCAGCTTGAGTCCGCTGAGGCCGGGCTCGCCCGGCGCCAGGCCGATGTCGATGACGGCGTTGCCGCCGTGCAGCAGGAACGCGACCGGCTCGCCGTCGCGCTGCAGCACCTTGGCGCTCATGCTGTCCTGGCGCTGGCGCAGTTGCGCGGGCCCGGCGCCCCAGGTGCGCCGGATCTGCGGCCAGACGGCGTAGCGGTCGAGGCATTCGGCCGCCGTGGCCTCGGCGATGGTCTCGCCGGGCGCCAGCGGGGCCGCCGCCGAGCCGCGGAACAGGCCGAGATCGCGGCCTTGCGTGAACCCGGCGCGCAGGTACGAGGCGACGGCCGCGTGGTTCTGCTGCACCACCTCCAGCCGCCAGACCTTGGCGCCGTGCTGGGCCAAGGCCTCGGCGACGCCATGGAGCAGGGGCTGGCCGAGGCGCTGCCCGCGGTACTCCGGGCGGACGCCGAAGCCGCCGCACCAACCCTCGTCGCCGCGGAGCGCACCCCAGCAGAAGCCGGCGTCCTGACCGTCCACCACGGCGATGAGGCAGGCGGGCAAGCAGAAGTCGTTGCCTTTGACGCCGGCCGCAAAGGAATCATCGGGCGGCTTGACGTGGCCCGGCAGGATGTAGTGCCGCCACATTGCTTGCCACTGTATCTCGTTCATCCGGGCCGGGACGTCCGCCGGAGTGCAGGCCACCAGTTCCATCTCGCTCTCCGGGCGGGGCGTTGGCCAGTTGGCGGCGGCGTCCTTCTCAGGCAGGAGTTGCGGGGCCGATGGCCAAGCGCCGGGCAGTGCCCAGGAGAGCGGCGATGGCGGAACTGGCGGTAGACGGCGGTCCGAAGGTGCGCACCGCGGCCTGGCCGGCGCGGCGGTTGTTCGGCGAAGGCGAGCGCGCCGCGGCGCTGGCGCTGTTTGACCAGTGTCTGGCCACCGGCGGCGTGTTCGGCTACAACGGCGCGCCCGAGGAGGAGTACCGCGCCGCGTTCGCGCGGTACCAGGGCGGCGGGCTGGCGCACACGGTCAACTCGGGCACGTCGGCGGTCCTGGCGGCGGTGGCCGGGCTGGGCCTGGAGCCGTTCAGCGAGGTCATCGTGCCGCCGATCACCGATCCGGGCGGCGTGATGCCGGTGGCGCTGCTCAACCTGGTGCCGATGGTGGCCGACGCTCAGGACGGCTCGTTCAACCTGGGCCCCGAGGGCATCCGCGCGGTGATCACCGAGCGCACGCGGGCCATTGTGGTGGCGCACATCGCGGGCGAGCCGGCCGATCTGGACGCCATCATGGAACTGGCCGCCGAACACAACCTGCGGGTCGTGGAGGACTGCGCCCAGTCGCACGGGGCCACCCACCGCGGCCGCAAGGTGGGCACCATCGGCGATGTGGCGGCGTTCAGCACGATGAGCGGCAAGCACCATGCGACCGGGGCGCAGGGCGGGGTGGTGTTCTCGCGCGACGAAGAGGCCTTCTGGCGGGCCCGTCGCTTCGCCGACCGCGGCAAGCCGTTCAACACCGACTCGCCGACCAATGTGGCGGCCGGGCTCAACCTGAACCTCAACGATTTGTCGGCGGCGATTGGTCTCGTGCAACTCGACAAGCTGCCCGAGATCGTGGCTCGGCGACAAGCCGTCGCCGCCGAGATCGCCGCCGGTCTGCGCGGCGTCGAGGGGGTCGACTTGGGCTGGCAAGTACCCGAGACCGAGTCGGCCGTCTGGTTCATGCGCATTCACGTCGACCCGGCGGCGTTCCGTGTCGACATGCGCACCTTCGTGTCGGCGGTAGCGGCCGAGGGCCTGCCGGTGGGTTGGCCGTACGCACCCATCACCTCGACCATGAAGTGGTTCGAGGAGCGACGCGTGTTCGGCACGCCGGGCCTGCCGTGGACTGCGGCCGAGTACCACGGCGACCGCCACGCGCAGTTCCCCTGCCCGGTGGCCACCAAGGCGCGCAACGAGCACTTCAACCTGTTCGTTCACGAGGGCTGCGGCAGCGCCGAGGCCGAGGATGTGGTGGCGGCCCTGCGGAAGGTGGCCGACGCCTACCGCGCGTGAGGCGTGGCGTCTGGGGCATAATGGTGCTGGAGAGCGAACCATGTATGCGGTGCGGGCGCGAGGCCGCGTCACCGAGGACCGGCGGCTGGAAGTCGAGATGCCTCCGGAGGCCGAGGCCGGTGAGGTGGAGGTGATTGTGCTGTACCAGGTCGTAGCCAACCCGCCATCGGTGGCTGCCGAGCAACCTGAAGGCGATGTGGAGTTCATTGGCATGTGGGCTGACCGCGAGGACATGCAGGATCCGGTCGCCTATGTGCGTGAGTTGCGCCGACGCGCCGAGAAACGGGAGGACCGGCATGGCTAGCGGAGCGGTGCTGCTAGACACATCGCTGTTGGTCGACGTCGGGCGCGGCAGACTGTCCGCGCGGTCGTACTACGGCGGTCTGGCGGCAACGCAACGGCTGGTATCAGACGTGTCGGTGCTCGAACTGCTGGCCGGTTGTCGCAGCCGAGCCGCGCAACGGGCACTCGACCGGCAACTGAGGTCCTGCGTGGTGATGCCTGTGGATGAGGCCACCAGCGGGCAGGCGGTTGCGCTCTACCGGCGGTACTCGCTGAGCCACAACGTGGGCATACTCGACTGCTTTGTGGCAGCGACGGCACTGACCTTGACTGTGCCTCTGGTGACCCTCGACCAGAAGCACTTTGCCTGCATTGAGGGCCTCGACGTCATCCGTCCGTATGTTCCCGGCAGTGACTGACCGCAGCATGGCTCCTACTCGTTGCTCGTACCCCCGCCAATACCCCGATCTGACCGGCCTGGACGCCGTGCCGCCGGCGCGGCCGGCGGCGTTCCATGTCATGGCCAAGCCCATCGGGGCGTTGTGCAACCTCGACTGCGGCTACTGCTTCTACTTGCGCAAGGAGTCGCTCTATCCGGACGACCGCGGCCGCACCTGGCGTATGTCCGATGCGGTGCTGGAGAGCTACATCCGCCAGTTTCTCGCTGCGCAGCAGGTGCCCGAGGCCAACTTCGCCTGGCAGGGCGGCGAACCGACGCTCCTGGGCCTCGACTTCTTCCGGCGCGTGGTCGAACTGCAGCGGCAGTACCGGCCCAAGGGCATGGTGGTCCACAACGCCTTCCAGACCAACGCCACGCTGCTGGATGACGAGTGGTGCGAGTTCCTGCGCGAGCACCGGTTCCTCATCGGGGTCAGCATCGACGGGCCGCGCGAGTTGCACGACCATTACCGGGTCAACAAGGGCGGACAGGGCACCTTCGACGCCGTCCGGCGCGGTTTGGAGCGGCTGCGCCAGCACGGTGTGGAGCACAACCTCTTGTGCGTGGTCAACGCGCTGAATGGTGACCGGCCGCTGGACGTCTACCGCTTCTTCCGCGACGAGCTCGACGAAACGTACTACCAGTTCATTCCCGCGGTGGAGGGCACGCCGGATGGTGCCGTCACCGACTGGAGCGTGGGACCCGAGCAGTACGGGCGGTTCCTCTGCGCCGTGTTCGACGAGTGGGTGCGGCACGATGTCGGCCGGCGGTATGTGCAGGCGTTCGATGTGGCCTTGCAGGCTTGGTGCGGGCAGGAGCCGGGCCTGTGCGTCTACGCGCGCACCTGCGGCACCGCCATGGCCCTGGAGCACAACGGCGACCTGTACAGTTGCGACCACTTCGTGACGCCGCACAACCGGCTGGGCAACCTGATCGAGGAGCCGCTGGTCGAGCTGGTCTCGCGACCGTTCCAGCACAAGTTCGGCCTCGACAAGCGGGAGATGCTGACCACGACCTGTCGTGAGTGTCCGGCCCTGTTTGCCTGCAACGGTGGCTGCCCGAAAGACCGGTTCGTCGATTCGCCGACCGGTGAAGCCGGGCACAACTACCTCTGCGCCGGCCTCAAGCGGTTCTTCGAGCACATCGACCCGGCCATGCGCTACATGGCCGGCGAGTTGCGCCAGCGCCGGGCGCCGGCCAACGTGATGGGCTGGCTGCAGCGCCGCGAGGCGAGGGTGGACTCGCAGGGCGGCTCGATGCTAGACTCCGCGCCGGCACGGAGCGGAGGCAGCCATGGCAGTTCTACTCGGCATCGACATCGGGACCAGCGGCGCTAAGACGATTCTGCTCGACGCCGAACGCGGCGAGGTGATTGCGCGCGATCTGGCCGAGTACCCCTTGGCCACACCTCGGCCCGGCTGGACCGAACAGGATCCGGCCGACTGGTGGCAGGCAACCTGCCTGACCATTCGCAACGTCCTGCAGCAGTCCGGCGTCGATCCGGCGGCCGTCCAGGGCGTTGGCCTGAGTGGCCAGATGCACGGCTCGGTGTTCCTCGATGCGGCGGGCCAGGTGATCCGGCCGGCGCTGCTCTGGAACGATCAGCGCACCGGCAAGCAGTGCGACCGCATCAACGAAAAGGCCGGCGCGCTACTGCGCGAGGAGATCCGCAATCCCGTGCTGACCGGGTTCCAGGCCGGCAAGATCATCTGGCTGCGCGATGAGGAGCCGGCCCACTTCGACCGGGTGCGGCGGGTCCTGCTGCCGAAGGACTACATCCGCTACCTGCTGACCGGCGAGTTCGCCACCGAGGTCTCCGATGCGTCGGGCACGGCGCTGCTCAACGTGCCGGCCCGCGACTGGTCGACGCGCCTGCTGGACCAGCTCGATCTGCCGCGCGCCTGGTTCCCGCAGGTGGCGGAATCGCCGGCGGTGACGGGCACGGTGACCGCCAAGGCGGCGGAGCTGACCGGGCTGGCCGAGGGCACGCCGGTGGTGGGCGGCGCGGGCGACTGCGCCGCCGGCGCGGTGGGCACCGGCATCGTGCATACGGGCCTGTTGTGGGTCAGCACCGGCACCTCGGGAGTCATCTTCGCGCCGGCCGATGAGCCGGCCACCGATGAGGATATGCGCACGCACACGTTCTGCCACGCGGTGCCGGGCAAATGGCACATCATGGGCGTCATGCTCAGTGCCGGTGGCTCGCTGCGCTGGTACCGTGACGCCCTGGGCGGCGCGGAGAAGGCCGTCGCCGCGCTGACCGGTCAGGATCCGTACGAGCTGATCTGCGCAGAGGCGGCCGAGGCGCCGTTGGGCGGCGAAGGACTGATGTTCCTGCCGTACCTGACCGGTGAGCGCTGTCCGCACCCGGACCCGAGCGCGCGCGGCGCGTTCATCAACCTGGGCCTGCGGCACGACCGGCGGCACCTGGCGCGGGCGGTGCTGGAAGGTGTGGCCTTCGGCCTGCGCGACTCCGTGGAGATCATGAAGGCCAGCGGCGTGCCGATGACCGAGGTGCGCGCGAGCGGCGGCGGGGCACGCTCGCCGCTGTGGCGGCAGATCCAGGCCGATGTGTTCGGCCTGCCGATCGCGACCATCAACGTCGAGGAAGGGGCGGCCCTCGGCGTGGCGCTACTGGCCGGCGTCGGCACCGGCGTCTGGGGCACGGTCGAGGACGCCTGCGCCGCGGTCATCCGCACGGTCAGCGTGACCGAGCCCGTGGCCGACAACGTCGCGGCGTACGAGGCGCTCTACCGCGAGCTGTACCAGCCGCTGTACGGTGCGCTCCGAGAGCAGTTTGGCCGGGCGGCGGCGCTGGTGGAGCGACTGGGCGCCTGAGCCGGGCGAAACCCGCGCCGGTCGGCTCCTGTCTACTTCACTGGGGCTGCCGGCCGGCCGGTGGCTGCCCCACGCGGTGTCTGTGGGAGCCGTAGACGATGGTCGCTTGGGCGATGGCCCAGGTGGCAGGCATGGCCGTGATCCTGGCTGGCACGGCCGATCCAGTCCTACCGCCCGGTGTGAGCCAATCCGACGTGGCGCGCCTGCGCCGCGCCACCGCCGCGCTGCTGGCCCTGCCGGAGGCTCGGGTCCGTGAACTGGTGCCGACCCAGAGCGGTCTGATGTTCACCGGCTGCCCGAACTGCCGCGGCGGGCGGCAGGAAGGCCAGTTGGCCTGGTCGCTGGGGCGACCCGAGGTGGTGGTCTGCCGCTACTGCCAGCACGCGTACCCATCCGACAAGTACCCGATGCGCGAGGTGGACACCCGCCGTGGGCCGAGTGGCAAGCCCTCACGCTATCCGTACTGGGCCAATGCCCAAGGCTACCGCCACTACTTCGCCGCCTGCCTCGACTACCACAAGGCGCGGTTTCTGGAAGACCAGGCCCTGTATCTGGCGCAACTGGCGTACCTGACGCACGAGGAACAGCCAGCCCGTTATGCCGCCGTGCTGCTCGACCGGTTCGCCGAGGTCTATCCTGACTGGTGCTACAAGTACGACTACCCGTTCCAGCAGAAGGTGATCGAGGACGGCGACGTCAAGCCCGAGCGCTTCCGGAACGGCTTCCGCACCTCGCGTTGGCACTGGTGGGCCTACATGGACATTCCGGGGCACCTGGTGCGCGCGTTCGACCTGCTGCGCGCTGCGGGCGCCCTGGCCCGCCTGTCGACCGAGCGCGGCTACGACGTGGCCCAGCGCGTCCTGGCGCAGTTGTTCCGCCCGGCGGCCGAGCAGGTCCTGGCCAACCGCGAAGACCTGACCAACATGAGCCCGTTCGCCTGGCGCGACGCGATCCTGTTGGGCCGGGTCGTGTCGGAGCCGCGCTATGTGCACGAGCCGCTGCGCCGTCTGGCGCTGATGCTGGAGCGGCAGTTCTACTACGACGGTTGCTGGATGGAGGGCGCGCCGAGCTATCAGTCGCAGACCAACGGCGGCATCCGGTTGGTGCGCGATGCGGCGCACGGCTACAGCGACCCGCCCGAGTGGCAGCCACCGGCGGGCGAGCGCCGGCTGACGAACCTCGATCTCGATCGTGATCTGGCCAAGCTGGGGTTGAGCGAGGCGGCCTATGCCCGACTGCACCTGCCGGACGGGCGCGAGGTGCCGGTGCACGACACCTGGAGCACGTCACGCGGCAGCGCGCTCAAGCGGTCGCCGTCGTACCTGCTCGGCGGCCTGGGTCACGCCTGCCTCGGCCGCGGCGAAGGCGCCAACCAGGAACAAGCCCACCTGACCTGGTCGGGCGGCTACGGGCACGAGCACGCCGACGGTCTGTCGCTGCTGCTGCACTCCGGCGGGCACGAACTGCTCTCGGACCTCGGCTACAGCCACACGGCCTGGCGCGCCTGGACCGTGACCAGCCTGGCGCACAACGTCGTGGTGGTGGACGAGAAAGCGCAAGCCACGCGCGGCGGCGGGCATGGGGCCGACGGCACGCTACGCTGGATCGCGCTGAGCGATGACGGCCTCCAGGGGCTGTCGGTCGACAACGCCAACGTGTACCCGGGCGTCTGCCAGCGCTACCGGCGCACGCTGCTGCAAGTGCCGATCGATGCCGAGCGATCGTATCTGGTCGACCGGTTCGAGGTCGACGGCGGGCAGCGGCACGACTACCTGTTGTGGGGCAGCGCCGATGCGCCGCAGGAGCTGCGACTGACCGGCGGGCCGGGCACGCCGGTGGCCACACTGCTGCCGGACGGCCTGACCTTCCGGCCGCCGGCCAATGAGGGTGACTCCGCCATCCACAGCCAGCCTGGCCTGGCCTATGGGTTCCTGGGCCGCATTCGCGCGGTCACGGGGGTCACCGACCAGCAGGCGGAGTTCAGTACGGCCGGCGGCGGAGTGGGCCTGCGGGTGGTGCTGTGTACGCAGCCGGGCGAAACGGTCTACGCTGTCGAGGGTCCAAGCATCCGTGGAGCCAAGGAGGCCGATCCCGAGTTGCCCAAACACCAGCGGGCCGGTCTGCTGTGGCGCCGCGACGCCACGTCGAGCCGGTTCCTGAGCGTGATCGAGCCACACCGCGGCCAGCCGGGCCTGCAAGCACACCGCCTGAGCTGGCCGGGCGTCGAAGATGCGGTGGAGGTGCGGCTGGCCGATGGCCGACGCGACGTGGTGTTGTTCGGCGCGCGCGAGGCCAAGGGCAGCGGCGACGGACCGGCGCAGTCGGCCACCGGTGAGGCCGTCGTGTGGCGTTGGCAAGGCGCCCGTTGCGAGCAGATCTGGCTGGCCGGTGCGGGCGAGGTGAGCGCCGGTGCGTTGCGAGCCCAGTGCCCGCCGCCGGCGGAGCACCGTGTGGTGGCGTTCGAGGAGCGGGCGTTGCGCGTGGAGCCGCCACTCGCGGTGCAACCGGGCGAGGTGGTGCTGGTGGAGCACGGCGACGGTGCCGTCTCGCCGTACACGGTGCGGCAGACCGCCGGCGCCGGGCGGATCGACCTGGTGGAGACGAGCGGGTATCAACTGACCCCTGAGGGCGAGGCCAAGGCGGTGTGCCATCCATTTCGCAATCACCGCGGCCCCCACCGCGCGCGGGTGACGCCCGTGGCGCGGAGCATGGCGAGGAACTGAGGGCGTGGCAGTCACTGTCAACACCGTCGTGGCGAAAGTGGTCTGTGAAGGCCGACGCCGGCTGGTGACCTACCAGGTGGCGCCGACGCGCTTCGATGACCAGCAGTTGGCCCAGAAGCCGAGCGAGTACGCGGCGGTGGTGCAGACCTGCAGTCAGTTGCTGGCGCAGGCTGCGACGACGCTGCCGCTGTTGCGTCCGGGTCAGCCGCCGGCGTTGGACTCCGAGCGGCTGGTCGTGCTCTGCCGACGGGCGCTCGAGGGCCTGGTGCTCGATCTGCACTGGGCGCAGCGGCAACTGGAGCGCTTGGTGGCCGAGCGCGAAGCCCGGCAGCGCCGTGGCCTGCTGGCCATGCTGCGCGACGAAGTCGACCCCCATGCCGAAGCGCTGGCCGCGGCCGAGGCCGACGTGGCGGAGTTCCGCACCGCCGTGCTGAGCGAGGACAACCTTCGTGCCGCGCTCCGCGAGATGGTGGTGGACGGGTTCGTGCTGCCACGGGCCGAAGGCGGCGCCGAACAGTGCTACCTGCCGGGCACCGAGGCCGGCGCCGGACCATTCCATGGCGATGTGCTGCGCGCGGCCATCTTGGCGCACCTGGAAGAGGTCCGGCGGTGGAACCTGCCGGCACCGACGCCCGAACACCGTTTGGAGTTGGCGCGCGAGCACTGCCAGCTCCTGACCGGTCAGTCGCCGACCGCGAACACGATGCTGCGCGACGAGGTCAAGCGGCGCCTGGAAGCGCATCTGGCGGCGGCGTTCCATCTCGAGGACGCGCGCGAGGAGGCCTACCAGCGGCTGCTGCTCGCTGAATGGGAACTGCCCCGGGGTCCGCAGGGCAAGGCCGACACGTTTGAGCTGGCGGCGCTGCTGCTGCCCGCGGTGACGGCACCGGACAACGTGCGGACCGTCCTGGACGGTCTGGTCGACGAGGGCGTGCTGCGACGCTGGGAGCCGGCGGGCGACGAGCCCGAGTACGCCGACGCGGCGGTCGACTGGCACGCGGACGAGCCGGCGCCGGTCGCCGTGGTCGTGACGGCACCCACGTCGCCAACCAGCGAGACGCCGAAGGGGTCGGTGAAGGAGCGGCTGCGGTTGCTCAGGGAGCTGGCCGAAGAGGGTCTGATCACGCCCGAGGAGTTCGACCGCCGCCGCCAGGAGATCCTCGCGGAGCTGTGACGGGGCTCATTCGGCGGCGTGGACCACTTCGCCCGCGACCACCGTGTAGCGCGGTTGCACCGTGGCCAACTCCATGGGGGCGGTGCTTGTCAGGTCACGATCCAGCACCACCAGGTCGGCGCGATAGCCCGGCGCCAACCGGCCCAGGTCGTCCTCGCGCCCGCAACTCCAGGCGGCCCCGGTGGTGTAGGCGGCCAGGGCCTCGGTGAGTGACAGCCGCTGAGCCGGATACCAGCCGGCCGGTCCTGGCCGGCCATCGGTGCGACAGCGCGTCACCGCGGCGTGCAGACCGAGCAGCGGGTTGACGTCTTCGACCGGGGCATCGGAGCCGAACGCCAGGCGGGCGCCCGTGGCGAGCAGCGAAGCGAACGCGTAAGCGCCCTGGCCGCGCTCGCCCCACCAGCGGTCGACCATGTCCATGTCCTGCGTCGCATGGATCGGCTGCATCGACGCGATCACGCCCAGTTCGGCGCAGCGCCCCAGGTCGGCCGGCGCCAAGAGCTGCGCGTGTTCGAGCCGGTGCCGGCGTGACTCCGGCGCGATGCCTGCCGCGGCTTCAGCGGCGCGCACCTGGGCGAAGGCGTCGAGCATGTCGCGGCAGGCGGCATCGCCGATGGCGTGAACGGCGGACGCGATCCCGGCCCGCGAGGCACTGGCGATCAGCTCGCCGGCGGCGGCGCCGGTGAGCATTGCCACCCCGCGGTCGGTGCTGCCTTCGTAGGGCGCCAGCATGGCGGCGGTGAGTGAGCCGAGCGCCCCGTCGGCGAACAGCTTCTGGTGACCCAGCCGCAGCCACGCGTCGCCGAAGCCCGAGCCGACACCGAGCGCCGCGGCGCCATCGACCTGGCCGCGGTGCAGGTGGCTGGTCACGCGTAACCGGAGTTCATCGCGCGCCCGCAACGACTGGAACGCGGCCAGCGAGGCCCTGCCGTCGAAGCACTGGACCGCGGTCAGGCCGCGCGCATGGGCCAGTTGCTGCGCCCGGCGCACGGCGGCTTGGCACTCGTCAGCGGTCGCGTCGGGTATCTGGCGGGTCACCTGGGCCATGGCGGCCTCGAACAGCACGCCGGTGGGCCGGCCCGCGCCGTCGCGGGCGAGGCGTCCACCGGGCGGATCCGGGGTGCGCTCATCGACGCCGGCGGCGCGCAGGGCGAGCGAGTTGCACCAGATGGCGTGTTCGCTTTTGTGGCGCAGCACCGCCGGATGGTGCGGCGTCACGGCGTCCAGGTCGGCCGCGGTGGGGAACCGGCCTTCGGGCCAGAGGTCCTGCAGCCAGCCGCGTCCCTGCAGCCAGGTGCCCGGAGGACGCTGCGCCGCGGCCTGAGCCACGCGCTCGACGGCCATGGCCAGGCTCGGCACCTCGAACAGGTCGACCTCGGCCAGGCTGAGCCCGAGCATCAGGAAGTGCAGGTGCGCATCGTGGAAGCCCGGTAGCACCGTGGCACCGCGGGCGTCGATCACCGTGGTGTGCGCCTCGTGCCAGCGGGCGCCTCGGGCATCGCGGTCAATGGCCACCACGCGCCCGCCTTGCACCGCCACGGCCACGCAGCTCTCGCTGCCTGGTGCGGCCAGGCGCCCGTTCACCACCAGCAGGTCGGCGGCCATCAGCGCGACTGCTCGTCGGCGCGCTGCGTCTCGGTCGAGGCACCGGCCGGACTGGTGAACCGCTCGGGCGTGTGGTCGCGCGACACGACCGCGCCCAGTCGCTGCTCGATGGGTGCGGTGACCGCGTCGCAGGTGTTGCCGGCGAACCCTTGCAGGTGCTCCTCGACCGTCCCGTCCGCCCGGATGACGAACTCGATCTGCTCGCGTGGCATGATGTCGTCTCCCCGCGCTCAGCGCCTCACGTGTAGCGCTCCACCAACAGACGGATTGAGCCGTCTGGTTGCTCCTCGCTGCCGACCACCTGGAAGCCTTGGGCCAGCGCCTGCTCCAGGCAGATGTGGTAGGCATAGCGTTGCGCGATGCGGCCCAGCAGTTCGGTCGGGTCTTCACGGAAGCCCCACAGATCGGCCACGAGTTGCAGGTCGTCGCCCTCGCGTTTGAACCCGAAGTCGTACCGATTCGACATCGGCACCACCAGGTCGGCGGCCTGCTTAATGCCGTTCCAGCCGCGCACGCTGACATCGCCGACGCTCGGCTGATAGCCGAGGTCGCGCAGGGCGCGGGCGAGCAGCGTCAGATCGCGCAGCTTGGTCTGGACGCGGGTGAAGTGGGACATCGACGGCGCCAACCTCTACCAGACAGTCTAGCACGCCGGTGTCCAGTGTCCGGGGCACCGGTCAGTCGGCTGGCTCGGCCAGCCAGTCCAGCGTGGTACCGATCACCTCGTCGTGCCAGGCCAGCGAGTAGAAGTTGTGGTTGGCGCCGGCGACCTCCACGAGATGATGTGGCATGTTCGTCCGCTCGACGAAGCTGCGGTAGAAGTCGCGTGACGGTGGCGTCTCCGGGTCGTTGCCGCCGTAGATGAACAGCAGGCGACCGCGGTAGCCTGCGAAGGCCTCCATCTGGGTGGCCGTGTCCGGCGCCTTGTCGGCCACGCCGGCGTCCTCGGCGCTGCGCCCGCCACCGGCGGCGCGCGCGATCAGCCGCCAGTTCAGCCGCCCGCTGAGCAACTTGGCCCAGGTCTCGCGCAAGAGAAGCTTGCGGCCATAGTCGCCCAGCACCTTGCGGCTGCGCCGGGCCCGCCGGGCCAGATCGAAGTTGCCTGAGAAAATCGGCGCCGACCAGAGCGCCAGGCTGTCCACGCGCGCATCGCTCAGGCTGGCCGCCAGCGCCACTTCGGAGCCGCTGCACAGGCCGAGCAGCGTGACTTGCGCGGCGCCGGTGCGCTCCGTCACGTAGGCCACCGCCCGCTCGGCGTCGCGGATCATGCTGTTCAGGCTGGCCTTGCCCACCTCCCAGTCGCTCTCGCCGCGGCCGCGGAAGTCGAAGCTGAACGCCGCGTAGCCCGCGGCGGCGAACGCGCGCGCCGCGGTGGTCAACAGGCCCGCCGGGCCGATGCGGTAGCCGCTCCAGCCGTGGAGCAGGACGACCGCGCGTTGCGGCCGGCCGCCGGCCGGCTCATAGAGCACGCCGACCACCGACTGGTCGCCGCTGGGCATGACCACCGGCGTGGCGGTGACGCCCGGTGCCACCGCGCAGCGCTGCTCGATGGCCGTCTGTTGCACCGCCGATGCCGCGACCGGCTCGGCGTCCAGCCAGGCCAGCGTGCGCTGCGCCACGGGTGAGGCGTCGACCAGGCCAATGGCGCTCCAGAACGCCTCCACGGCCACGTTGTCGAGTTCAGCCTCGAGGCCGCCGGCGCGAGCCCGCTCGTGGAGGTCCTCCAGCGGCTTCTTGAGGCGACTGGAGCCCGAGATCTGGAGCGTCAGCACGCGTCGGCAGGCCGGCAGCGCGCCGGCGGCCAGATCGACGGCGGCCAGGCCGCGGTGCAGCTCGCTGCTCACCGCGAAGCCGTCGAAGTCGAAGGCAGCGAACTCGCCGCCACCGGTCGCCGCCGGCCCCTCACCGGCGGTCAGCTCCTTGCGGATCTGGCTCCGCTGGCGGTTCTGGCGCATGTACGACGCACCGGACGTCACCGGCTCCCAGAGCACCAGTTGGTCGACACCGCCGTCCGCCTCGGCGGCCAGCCAGGCCAGGGCCGCGCCGAACCGCAGGCCGACCAGGGTCAGGGGCAGCGCCGGCTGTTCCGCCCGCGCCGTGGCCATGACCGCGCACAGGTCGGCCAGCCAGTCCTCGCAACTCACCTGCCCCTGCTCGCCGGCGCTGTCGCCGGTGCCGCGGAAGTCGAACCGCCAGGTGGTGAACCCACTGCTCGCGAAGGCGCGCGCGGCCTCGACCACAGCTCGTTGCGCCGCCTTCTTCTCCTCGGCGAACGGTGGCACGAGGACAATCAGCCCGCGCGGCGTCAGGGCGTCATGACGGACGAGATAGAGACCGTCCGGGCTGAACTGGGTGGTTTCCGGCAGCATGTTGATGGACCTGGTGGGCGGGAGTATAGCAGAGCGGCAGGCGGCTCAGGGCAGGTAATCCAGGTCGGTCAGGTCCTTGTGACGACCGCTTGCCGCCTTGTTGACCTTCAGATCGGCCAAGCTGATGATGCTGACGCGCAGGCCGCCGATCTGTGCCTCGACTCGGCGGCCCCAGCAGTCGTCGAACTCGACGCCGGAGATGCCGGTGGTGATCTCAACGCGGAATGGCGGGTAACCCATGCGGATGATCTGCCAATGACGCATGAGCAACTCGACGGTCAGCGCGGGGTCGTCGAAACCGAACTCGGCGAGCGCTTGTCTGGTGGCCTCGGCGTTCTCAGGGCTGACCGCGATCCAGATGTCGAGGTCGCCGGTGTTGCGGGGGTAGCCGTGATAGATGACGGCATAGCCGCCGATGAGGAGATACCTAACCCGGTGCTCGTTCAGCAAGCTCAAGATGTCGATGAAGTCGCGCGGTACCTGGCTGGTATCCATAGACCACCTGCCGGATCTGCTCGGCGGCGCGCAATCGGGCGGTCGGTGTGAGCGACCACCAGTAGCGGCGGTCCTCTTCTTCTGCTTCCTCGAAGCTGGAGCACACCGAGAGCGCGGTCCGGTCCAGTGCTGGCGTGCCTTCCTGCGGCGATGACGGCATGAGGTGTGGCGCTCCTGCGTCCAGTATACCAGCAGCCCGCTCGCTGTCGGCAAGTGGTGGTGTGCCGGCACGCCAGTGAGCGCGGCTAAGTCTCCTGCAACTCCCGCTTCAGCACCTTGCCGCTCGGGTTGCGCGGCAGGCCGTCGCGGAACTCGATGATCTGCGGCACTTTGTAGGTGGCCAACTGCTCCACACAGTGCCGCTTCACGTCGCGCACCGACAGTTCGGCGCCGGGCACCGGCACCACCACCGCCTTGACCAGTTCGCCGAGCGCCGCCCGCGCGCCGGTCGCCGGGACACCGACTACGGCAACCTCCTTCACGCCCTCGAGTTGCAGGATGCAGCGCTCGACCTCCAGCGCGAAGACGTTCTCGCCGGCGACGATGATCATCTCCTTCTTGCGGCCTTCGAGATAGACGAAGCCGTCCTCGTCCACCCGTGCCAGGTCGCCGGTGTTGAACCACTGCCCGTCGGCGGTGAGCGCTTCCTCGAGCAGGCCGGGCCGGTTCAGGTAGCCGCGGATGGTGTTCTCGCGGTGGATGTGCAGCAGCCCGGTCTCGCCGAAGTCACAGTCGCTACCGTCCTCGCGCACAATGCGCATGCCGACTTCGGGAATCGTCTTGCCGATGCTGTCGGCGCGCGTCACCGCGTCGCACGAGGGCGTGATGTGCGTCAGCGAGATGGTCTCGGTCAGGCCGAAGAAGTTGTGCAATCGCGCGTGCGGGAACAACTCGGCCAGCCGCTCGATGGTCCGCACCGGCATCGGCGCGCCGCTGTAGCCGATCATGCGCAGGCAGCGCAGGTCGCGCTCGCGGATGTCCGGCAGCGAGATCACCAGGTGGTGGAACGTCGGCGTGCTGAGGAAGTTGGTCACTCGCTCGCGTTCGATCAGATCGACCACTTCGCGCGCATCGGGCCGCGGCGCGACCACCACGGTGGCGCCGAGATAGGCACTCGACGGCACGATGCTGTAGAGCGCCACCACATGGAACAGCGGCGAGAGCAACAGGTTGACGTCCTCGTGGCGCCAACTGAACGGGATGACCGTGTTCTTGATGTTGAACAGCAGGTCGACGTGCCGCATCAGGGCGCCCTTCGGCACGCCGGTGGTGCCCGAGGTGTGCGCGATGACCGCCAGGGCCTCGGTGTCGACCGGCACCGGCGCGGTCGGCTCGGCCGCCAAGGCGGCGGCGAACGGTACGGTGTCCGGCACCTCGACGCCGATGCGTACGGGTCCGTCGGGCAGGGCCGGGGCCACCTGCGGCCAGCACTCGTGGTGGACGAAGACCACCTTCGGCGCGAGGTTGCCGAAGACGTAGGCCATCTCCTGGGTGCCGAGGCGGAAGTTGACCGGCGCCAGGACCGCGCCCACCCGTAAGGTGGCCCAGTAGGCCACATAGAACTCCCAGCAGTTGGGCATCGCCACGGCCACGAAGTCGCCCGGCTGCACGCCGATCTGCCGCAGGTGGCCGGCGACGCGCGCGATGTCCTGGTCCAGCTCGCGGAAGGTGGCGCGACGACCATCCATCACCAGCGCCAGCTTGCGCGGGTACTTGGCGACGGTGTTGCACCAGACGTCGGTCAGGGTCGGCAGGGGCAGTCCAGGCATGTGGGACCTCAACGGGGCGTGGTGAGTGACCAGCCGATGCGTTCGAAGGCGCGCTCGCGCAGGTCGCGCATGATGCGGAGCGAGCGGCGGCAGAGCTCCACGGTCGGTGCCTCCGGCTCCGGTACGAACCGGTCCTCGGCGGCGAAGTGGTGGTAGTGCGGATCGACGGTGACCGGGCCGTAGAAGCCGGAGGCGGCCCAGGCCGACCACATCGCCAGGTGGGGCAGGTCGTCGTAGGGCGGGGCGCACTGCGACGCATAGCGCTCCGGATGGTGCGGGTCGGCGCGAGCCGCCTTGTAGTGGACGCCCAGCAGGCGGCCCTCCACCACGGCCCACGGGCCAGGCCAGGGATACTCACCGCCCATCCAGGTGCTGACGAAGTCCCAGTTGAAGCCGACCGGAACCTGGGCGGTGTCGATCAGCCGCGCCTGGCGGGCGATGGTGTTGGCCACGCTGTAGGGCTCGGACTCCAGCATCACCGAGACGCCCGGCCAGCCTTCGCGCAAGGCGCGCACGCAGGTGACCAGGTCGTCCACCTCGTGGCGGAAGTCCTCCTCGGTGGGTTCGCACCAGCAATCGGGCAGATCGCGCGAGCCGCGGCGCGCCGAGCTGAACAGCCGCACGCGGGCGCCGGAGACGGCCGCCAGGGCGGCGACATTGCGGAGCCCGGCCTGGTCCGGCGCGTGCGCGCGCACCTCGCCCAGTGCCAGCGTGACCACGGCCAGACCGGCCTCGGCGGCCAACTCGCAAGCGGCCCGGAAGACATCCAGATCGAGCACCGTCAGCGGCGTGCTGTCCAGGTCGTGACGGAACTCGACGCCCTCGAACCCGTCGTCGGCCGCGGCCCGGACCTGGTTGGCCGTGTCACCCGGGTACGCCTTCGCATAGACGCAGAGCTGCATATCGCCCCTCACTCAGGCCTCGCCACCCCTCAACGCGTGCAGCAGATCGTCGCGCACCGACTGGACCAGGCGCGACTGGGCGCAGTAGTGGACGGTGCGGTAGCGGAAGCCCATCAGCCCGTCCTCGGCCGTGGCCACCAGGCCGGCCGCGGCGGCGCGCGACAGCGCGGCCGCGGCGTCGATGCCGGCGACCACCCGGGCGACGTCCTGCGGATCGAACAGCAGCTCGTCGTCGGCCGCCACGCTGGCGGCGTAGACCGCGGCTCGGTCGCTCTCCGGCAGCTCATCGAGCGAGACCGCCGCCAACTCCAGCAAGCGCCATGGCGGGACGAACCCGTCGTCCGGCACGCCGTCGCTCGCACAGCGTGCGTATTCGACCAGGTGCCGCGGCAGGCCACCGGCCCAGCGGCTGACCCAGCCGGCACTGGCGGCGTCCGGCACGAGCTCGGCGACCATCTCGGCCGCCGTGTCCGGTGGCAGCGGCGAGACGGCCAGGCACGAGTAGGCGCCCTCGGGCAGGGCCCAGTCCTGAACCAGCGCCGTGCGGCGCGAGGCCATCAGCACCAGCGTCCGACTGCCGCGCAGCGCCGCCACCAACTCACCGACCGGCTCGCCGACCAGCCAGTCGAGGCCGTCGAGGACCACCAGGCAGGGCTTCTGCTGGGCGATGCTGTTCAGCCAGCCGATGGGGTCATCGGCTTCGGGCGGCAGTCGCAACGCGTCCAGCCAGGTCTCGCGCGCCGCGGCGTCACCGGGCTCGACGCCGGCCTCGGCCAGAATGGCGCGCCCCAGGGCCTCGAGCCAGTCGTCGCCGCTGCTCTCGAACAGCGGATGGCCCGCGACCGCATAGACCGGGCTGCCGCTCTCGCGCACGAGGCGCGCCACTTCCCAGAGCAGCCGCGTCTTGCCGACGCCGGCCTCGCCGTGAAGCACCACGGCGCCGCCGCCACCACCGAGCGCGTTGGCCCAGGCGCTGACCAGTTGATCGAGCAGGTCTTCACGTCCGCAGAGCGGCAGGCCGTCGGCGTGCTCGGCCGCGCCCTCGAACCACGGCGCGTGCGGTTGTGGGTCGCCGGCGAAGTAGAGCGGCAGGTCGGTGTCGTCGCCGGGCCGATGGATGACCTGCTCCTGCACCTCGGCCGGGATCGAGTGGACCACCTGCGGGTGCGTGACGGGACAGAAGCTGACGGTGCCGCGCTCGGCGTACTTCTCGAGCAGGGCGGCCCAGTCGCCCAGTTCGCCCGAGAGCGTCTTGCGCCCGTCCTCGTCGAAGCCGACCGAGCCCCACAGGCCCACGCCGCTGGCCACCCCGGTCGAGATGCCCAGCTCGACACCATGGCTGATGTTGCGCTCGTTGAGCCGCGCCACCTCGTCGCGCATTTCGAGCGCCACGCGCACCGCCCGCTCGGCGCCGAACTCGGTCGCCGTCGGAGCACCGAAGAACGTGATGATCATGTCGCCGGCGTAGTTGTCGACGTGGCCCTGATAGCGCCGCACGCAGGCCACCAGCTCCTCGAACACCTGGTTCATGATGACGGTGACCTCTTCGGGGTCACCGAGCAACTCGGACATGGCCGTGAAGCCGCTCAGGTCGGCCTTGACGACGGTCGCGCAGCGGTTCTCGGCCGCGACGAGGTGCTGCCACGGCAGACTGCCGTCGGGCGCCGGCGCGTGGGGTGCGCCGACCGGCTGCCAGTCCGCCAGCGCCGCGCCCGCGGCGTCGCTGAGGCTGGCCCCACAACCGCCGCAGAAGCCGTCACCGCAGCGGTTGACGAAGCCGCAGGTGGGGCACCGCAGTTGCAGCGAGCTGCCGCACAAGCGGCAGTAGTCGCGGTGCGGCAGGTTCTCGGCGCCACAGTGTGGACAGCCGCGGACGGTGATCATTGCTCCCACCTCATTTCGCCGGTAGACAGTTCGCCATCGGCGCCCCTCGTCCTCCGCCCGGCGGCAGGAGTGCCGGCCGCGGCGCCGAACGCCGCAGCGCGATCGGGAGCTGTCGATGACCGACCATCGGGCCCGCTACGTCGGGCGACTCAACCGCGGGCTGTTCGGCGCGCTGCCGGCGGCCCTGTCCGCACCGGCGGCGTGGCCGCCGGCTGCCATGATCCGGTGGGCACAGTGGCTGCACGACCAGCCGCTGGCCGGCGTGGTGGTGAACCTGCCGTCCGCTGAGGCCGACGTGTCGCCGGCGGCCGCCTGGTGGCGCGCCGCGGCGGGTGACGACCGGCTGGTGCTGGTGGCCGCCGACGACGAGGCGGCGCTGGTGGCGGCGTGGCCCGAACTGGCGCGGCAAGGTGCGCACCTGCCGGTGATCGCCGGCGCGACTGCGGCAGCGGCCCTCGGCGACCAGGCGTTCGTGGTCGGCTGCGATCGTGGCGACCGATCGTCGGCCGAGACCGCTGACCTGCTGGGCAACCCGGCGGCGGTGGGCGCCCTGACGCTGGCGCCTGGGGCCGTCGACCTGCTGCAGGATGGCCTGACGCCGGTGAAGGACCGGTTCGCCGCGCTGCCGTTCCTCAGTGGCCTCGACCGCTCGCCCGGCGCCGGTCTGGTGGCCGGCGCCAATGGCCTGGTCAGCCTGGTGGCCGCCGTGGCGCCGCAGGCGGTGACCCGACTGATGCGGTATTGGTTCGACGGGCACACGGGCGACTTCGTGGCGCAGAACCAGCAGCTCGATCGCCTGGCGCAGGCGCTCTGGGCCGGTGGCGAGGCCTTGCTGCCCGAGCGCGTACTGGCTGCGTTGGCGGCCCAAGGGGTGGTGGACGAGCCGGGCACTGCGGTGCCGGACGACGTGCGGCGCAGCCTGGCGCACCGGCTGGCCGCGGTGGGCGGCCGCAACTGACGTGGCCGCGGGAGAGCGAACGATGAGTTGGCGTCTCTGGCTGGTCCTGGGCTGGCTGGGCACCGTGCCGGCCATGGCGCTGACCGTTGGCGGTGGCGACATTGAGGCGACGGTCACCGACGGTGTGGTGACCGAGCTGCGCAACAAGCTGACCGGCGAGCGCCTGTCCGGCCGCGCCGGCGACCTGTGTGGCTGGTGGCGGCAACAGGGCCCGGGCTCATTCACCTGGCAGTCGGGCGCTGCCGCCGCGGTCGACACCAGCATCCGGGCCGTCGGCGACAAGCTGGTCGTGCAACAGCGGGTCGAGGGTCGTGAGCCGGGCCTGCGCGGCGTGCAGTGGGGCCTGACCGTGCCGTCCAGCGCCAGCATCCTGGTGCCCGGCCATTCGGGACTGCAGTTCGTCGCCGACGGGCCGCTGAGCGCGATGGACTTCCAGTACCCGCAGGGCTGGGAGTGCCAGTTCGTGCTGGTGGCCACCGCCCGGGGCGGCTTCCTGATCCAGGCCACCGATGTCGCCCAGCACTACAAGCGGCTGAGCATCCGGCGGCGGGCCGACTGCTGGGAACTGGGCTTCGAGAGCCAGGTCACCGGGCCGTTCAACCGCGCGACGCGAGTCGACAGCACGGCCTGGTGGCTGCGCGCCTACGCCGGTGACTGGACGCGCGGCGCGGCGCTCTACCGCGCCTGGGCCAGCGCGGCGTTTGCGCCGACCGGGCTCGACGAGCAGCGGCCGTCGTGGGTGGCCCAGACGCAGTGCGTGGTCACTGGTGGCCTGGACGAAGCGATGCTGACCGCGCTGGCCAAGCGGGTGCGACCCGAGCAGACGGTCATCTACGTGCCGAGTTGGCGGCGCGACGGCTATGACCGCAACTACCCGGACTACACGCCACTGCCCGAGATCCCGGCCCAGGTGCGCCGCGCGCGGGCGATGGGCTTCCACGTCATGTTGCACTGCAACTACTTCGGCTGCACGCCGGAGAACCCGGCGTATGAGCAGCTCCGCGCGTACCACGTGCGCCGGGCCTGGGATGGGCGGCTCGACTACTGGGACTGGCAGCGCAGCACACCGCCGATCAAGTTCGCTTACCTCAACCCGGCCGCCAAAGCCTGGCGCCAACTGCTGGTCGACAGGCTGGCCGAGGTCGTGCGGGTCACCGGCTGCGACAGCCTCCATCTGGACCAGACGCTGTGCATCGAGAACGACCAGAACGGCCTCATCGACGGGCTGAACATGATGCAGGGCAACCTGGCCCTGCACCGTGACCTGCGCGAGCGGCTGCCCGAGGTGGCCCTGTCGGGCGAAGGACTGAACGAGATCACCTACCGCTACGAAGCCTTCGCCCAACGCCATCTGGCCGGTCTGAACCACGCCGACCGCCAATGGGATCTGGAGACCATCGGCGCCGCCCATCCGGTGTCTTCGGCCATTCTGCGACCGTACACCGCCATCTACGGCTACCTCGGCATGGCCTCGCCCCTGGACGCCGACTACTACCTGGCCTGGCAGACCGGCTACGAGCGCTTTGGCGTGCTGCCGACGCTGATGTGGCCCAATGCCGCGGATCTGGCCGGCGGCGCGCCGTTGGTGGCGCAGGTGGTGCGCGAAGCCCAGTGGTTCCAGTCCCACCAGCCGCGGGTCTCGTTCGACGGCTACGGCGCCGATACGCGGTTCGCCTGGCGCTGCGCCGACGGCGCCACGGTGCAATGGCGCCGCGAAGGTGCCGGTGCGGTGCTGGTGGCAGGCCCGACGGTGCTGGCCCGGCGCGTGAGCGGCGTCGGCGAATACACCGGAGCCGGCACCATCGACACGGCGTTGGGCTACGACGAACAGCGCGTGTTCGGTCTGGACCCGCGCGCCAACTATGCCTGGCGCCCCGAGTCGCGCGACCTGCAACGGCCGCACGTCGCCGCGGCGCCGCGCGGGGTGGTGCTGTCGGGCAGTGTTGCCGGTCCGGTGGGCGTGCTGCGGCTCACCGAGCCGGCCACGGAGGTGGCGCTGCCGGCGGTCACACAGGGCGTGCGGTGCGGCGTGCGGCTCCGCGATGGGCGCACGGTCTGGGAGGCCGGCGGCAGCCTGACACACACCACCGGCGCCGTGGTTCAGCGCCGGCATGACAGTCTGTTCGTGCATCCGCCGTGGCGCGCCGAAGGCGTCGCCGCCGCCGCCGATCCGGTGGCGAAGGGCCTGGGCGAGACCCTCGTCGAATACCTGTTGCGCCTGCCGGCGGCACCGGCGACTGCCTTCAGCGCGCAGGTCGGGCTGGACAAGAGCGCCTGGGACCGGCCCAGCGACGGCGTGACGTTCCGGGTCGTCGCTCGCGCCGGTGAGGTGGTGGTGACGGCGACCCGCCATGTGCGCCCGGGCGCGATGGAGCCGCTGGTGCTCGACCTGGCCAAGCTGGCCGGCCGCGAAATGACGCTGACGCTGGAGACCTCGCCGGGCCCGGCCGGTGACCCGACGTTCGACTGGGCGCTGTGGACCACGCCCCGCGTCGCCCCGCGCGGGTCGCGTCCGGTGGAGCTGGCTTACGTGAGTGGCGGGCCGCTGCGGACCGTCTACTCGGCCGATGGCCCGGCCACGCTGGCAGCCGACGGCGGCCGCTGGCGGCTGACCGTGCCGTCGCCGGGCACGACGTACCTGCTCCGTGGCGAGCCGACGGCGGTGCAGGCGGGAGTCCGTCTGGCCGAGGTGCCGTTCGAGTCGGCCTTGCGCGAGGACGGCGGCCGCTACAGTGCGGCGCGCTCGTTCATGCGAGCCGGGCGGGCCGAGGCCGCGGTCGGCGGGCGCCGTCGCGCGGGGCTGAGCACCCATCCGCCGAACAACGGCCAGATCGAGGTCTACTGCCCGGTGCGGCTGCCGGTGGAGCCCTTGCGGCTGACCGGCTACTGTGGCCTGCGCGATGGGCACCAGTCGAAGGGCGTGGGCTTCCGGATCCGCGTCGGTGACCGCGAGTTGTGGCGCACCGATCTGCCGGCCGGAGCGTCACAATGGGTTCCGGTGGCGGCTGATCTGCGGGAGTTCGCCGGCCGCGAGGTGGTGCTGGTGCTGGTGGCCGACAGCCTCGGCGACTACGGCCACGACTGGGCGCACTGGGGCGACCTGGTCTTCGAAAGATAGCGCCGGCGGGCGGCTGGCGAAGCAGGAAGGCCGCCCGGTCCGGTAGAATACGAAGAGCGGCCCATAGGCACCGGCGCGCGGTTGGCTTGCTTGGTCCGGGTGCGGGCGTGGTGGAGACTTGGTATGAGTGACGAATCGGGTGTTGCCCAGCTTGGCATCATCAAGTTCTACAACCCGCGCAAGGGGTATGGGTTCGTCTCGCGGCAGGAAGGCAACGATGTCTTCTTCCATCTCAGCCACTTCCGGACGCCCACCTCACCGGTGCCCGGCGATGTGGTCCGGTTTCAACTGGGGCAGAATCGCGAGGGCCTGACCGCCGAGGACATTGTGGTCGTGGCCAGTGAAGACGTCGAGTGCTACGGTGGCTCGATCACGCACCTCGAAGTGGAGGGCGGCGTGGTCACCACGCCGGACAACTTCGCCATCTCGTTCCGCCGCGAGGACTACATCCCGCACGCGCGGGCCGAGAGCCTGCGCGTCGGCGACGAAGTCGAGTTCCACTTCCCGGTGCAGGACGAGGCCGGGCAGTGGCACGCCAAGGTGGTGCGCGCGCCCGATTTCCGGCCGGAACATGCCGCTCGCGTGGAACGGCGCGAGGTGGATGACGAGGAAGAGAACCGGCGGCTGCTCGGCATCCTCTACAAGACCGACCTCGACGAGGAGGCGCTGCACGCCGGCCACTTGCTGGCCGAGCGCAACATGCGCGCCACGTTGAGCGCGCTGGTCAGCCGCATCTTCGACCGCCGGCTGGAGCGCGAGACGCGCGCCGAGTTGGTGGCGCTGCTACCGGCGATCTACTTCGACGACGAGTGCCAGTCGTACCTGGAACAGATGGCGGTGCTGCTCAACCGGGCGCTCGAGGAGGAGGATGCGGAGCGGAGCCCGGCGGCGTGCGACGCGCTGCGACTGCTGCTCGACGAGGACGCTTTCCCGATGCGCTGGTGGCAGTACCTGCTGCCGTTCGGCCTGACGCTGTTGCGCAACGTGAGCACGGTGCCCTCGTGTCACGCGCTGCTGGACGACGACGAGGTGTGCGCCAACGCCGAGCGCTGGCTGATGCGCGTGTGCCGACACGTGGAGCAGCGCCGGTCGGGCTACGGCTACGTGATGACCACGGCGCTGACCTGCTTCGACGAGCTCTGGCAGCGCGAAGCCCTGCGCGGGCCGCTGCAACGCGTCATGGCGCGGCTGCTGGTGGCCACCGACGCCGACGGCCTGGCCAACCAGATCTACCACCTGCGCGACAAGCTGTCGCCGGCCTTCCTGCCGGTACTGCTGCCGCTGTTGAGCCAGCACCCGGACCTGTCGTTGACGCTGCAGTCGCCCAGTCACAGCGAGATCTTCTCGCAGTGGGTCGAGACGTTGGTCCGCGGCGCCGGCGGCGAGTTGAGCACCGAGTTGCTGGCCACGGTGTTGCCGCTGGTGGAAGAGGTGCGCACGCACCTGACCGACGAGGAGGCGATGAACCGCCTGATGCGGCCGGTCACCGAGAGCCTGACGCCGGACGAGGTGGTCCGGATGCTGACCGCCGAGGACCTCCCGCAGCGCGCGGTGTGGGCCTGCCTGCGGCACCTCGACCGCCGCGGCGACTTGCAGGCGCTACTGGCCGACCCGAGCATCCGGGACCTGGTCACCGGTTGGCTGCGGCGCACGACCGAGCGGCCGGCCACCGAACTGCCGCGCGGGCCGGAGGTCAACACCGCGCTGCGGCTGATCGACCAGCTACGCGGCAGCGCCGAGCTGACCGGCGAGCTGTCGGGCATCGGGCGCACGCTGTTCCACGGCATCCATGACCGGTTGGCGCAGGCGGGCAGTGACGACCTGCTGCGACTGCTCGACCAGCTCGACATCGGCGGCCTGCCCGGTCTGACGCAGGTGCTGGCGCGGCGGCTGACCGATGACGCCCTGAGCGATGTGGCGCACCAACGGCTGGTGGCGTACTTCGCCGAGCTGGATCCGCTGGCGGCCGATGCCGGACGCGCCGTGCTGGCCTGGACGAGCCAGCGGCAGGAGGTGGCGGCGCTCGACGCGGTGGTCGCCGCGCGGGAGCGCTGCGAGGCCAGCGAGAACGGCGAGGTCTCGGCGTTTGCCCAGGTGGTCGACGAGCTGCTCGAAGCGGAGCAGGTGAGTTGGCATGATGCCTTCATCGTCGGCCTGGAAGAGCTGCCCATCGGTGGCGCCGCGGCCCGGTTGCAGGAGTTCGCGATCCTGGTTCCGCAGCGGCTGTTCGTGGACCCGTCCGACTTCGCGCCGAACCGGTATGTGCGGTTGTTCTGCCGGCGGGGCCTGGTGCTGGGCGTGGTGCCGGCGCCGGTGGTGACCAGCGACTGGGTCTGCGGGCAGTTGGCCGGACCGCTGTTCGTCGATGAGCGTAATGCGATGGTCGGCTTGCTGCTCGACAGTAGCGGCGAGCGCTGCTACTTCGAGATGGCGCAGATGGCGGCGGGCCAGGAGCGTCCGCTGCGCGAGGGCGACCTGCTGCGCTTCACGCGCCTGCCGGCGGCGGCCGAGGCCCCGTTCCGCTACGTGGCGTTCAACGTCCACGCGGAGTTCGGACCTGCAGACGCCGGCCTGCTGGCCGACTGCCTGGCCAACGCCAGCGCCATCGGTCTCGCGGTGACGGCCGGGCGGCGCTTGCTGGAGTGCGATGAGAGCGCCTGGCGCGCGGCCTGGGCGGCCTTGCCGGCAGACCGCCGCACCGCGGTGGCGGAGGTGCTGGACGAGACCGAGCGGGCCCAGTGGTTGGCGGGCTGAGTGAGGAGAGCCGTATGGACGCTCAACCGGAACTGCTGGCATCCATCATCAGACAGAAGTCCGAGTCGCTGGCGGACGTCTACGATGCGTACCGCGCGCAGGTCATGGACGCGATTCGGTCGGGCTGGTTGGTGGCGCGGCACGGCGCCGACCACTGGCGCACCATCGGCTTGTATGCGGCGCGGCTGATCCCCGAACGGGTCATGCAGCAGATGGGCGCGGCGGACGTGCTGGTCATGGCCTGCGCCTGCCTGGCTCACGAACTGAAGCTGCCCGACCGTGAAGGGCACGACTGGCTGACCACGCATCCGGACGACCTCGGCCTGGATGGGCCGACGGCGTCGGCGGTGCGGCTGGTCTGCGAGTTTGTGACCACCTCCGGCCGGCGGATGCGGCGCGCGCCGCGCTGGGGCTACCTCGGCCGCGAGGCCGTCGACCTGCGGCGCATCGGCGCGGCCCTGCTGGTGGCCGACCGCATCGATGTCGAGCACACCGATGTGCCGCTCCCCGAGGAGATCGACGACATCGAGCCGGAGAAGGCGCATCGCTGGCCGCACGAGCGCGGCCTGACGGTGGGCCTGATCGACCCTCGCGAGGGCGTGCTGCGGCTCGATCTCACCTCGCCCAGCAAGGCTTGGCGGCGCCAGGTCGAGCAGCACTTCATGCCGGCGGCCAACGCGGCCATGGATGTGGCGCGCAACATCCTGCTCGCCGCCGGGATGCCGTTCCGCGAGATCGAGCTGCACGACCTCCACGCCAAGCCGACGGCCGACGTGGCACGGGCCCAGGAAGTGATGCGCGCTCGGGCCGGCGCGCGCCGGCGGCCGATCAAGCCGTTCAAGTTCCTCGATCCGTATGCCGAGGACGAGAGCCATCTGCTCCCGGCCCGTGACGACGAGGTGCTGCGGCTGGCCGGGCGAACGCTGACCAGCCCGCTGACGGTGCTGGTGGGCGAGACCGGCTCGGGCAAGACCTCGCTGGTGGCCGCGGGCGTCCTGCCGTGGCTGCGCGAGCACGGCTATGACGGCGTGCTGGCGCGGTGCTTCGACGACCCGACGCGGTCGCTGCTGCAGGCGGTCCGGGCGCGCCTCGGTGAGCCGGAACGCGTCGAATCGAGCGACGCGGAGCAGTTGGGCGCCGCCGCCCGCGAGCTGGCGGCGCGCAGCAGCGCGCCGGTGCTGCTGGTGCTCGACCAGAGCCAGGAGATGTTCACTCGCCTCGGCTCGCGCACGCGCCTGGAGTTCGCCAAGGACCTGGCCGGCTTGCTCTCGTTGCCGGGCGAGCCGGTCCACGTGCTGGTGGTCATCCAGCGCGAGTTCTTCGTGAACCTGACCGAGTTGCTGCCGGAGTTGCCGACGCTGTTCCACGAAGTGGTCGAACTGAAGCGGCTCAACAGCGACCAGGCCGAGGCCGTGGTGCGCCGCTCACTGGGCCGGTTCCGCCTGTGGTTCGACCAGTTGGTCACCTCGCACCTGATCGACGATCTGGCCACGGCCGAGGGCATTCTGCCGGTCGAGCTGCAGATCTGCTGCGACGCGCTGGTCAACCAGGTCGAAGAAGACGAGCATCACGTCGGCTACGAGGTCTACCGCCGCATCGGCCCCGCGCGGCGGATCCTCGACGCGCTGGTCGACACGCGGCTGCGAACCTTCCGCTGGCGGCGCAACACGCTGGCCAAGAGCATCCTGGTCAACAGCGTCACCGCGCAGCGGACCAAGTCGCTGCTGACGGTGGAAGAGTGCGCGGTGGATACCGGCACCGACCAGGACACCTGCCGCGACCTGCTGGAGGAGCTGACCGAACTCGGACTGCTGCGGCGGCTGGTCCACAGCAACGGCCGGGTGATGTACGAACTGCGGCACGAGTACCTGGCGCAGCGGTTGGAGACCTACATCAGCGATGTCGAGCGCGAAGCCAAAGACATCGACGACCTGCTGCACCGCGAGCTGAACAACTACGAGAAGTTCCAACTGCTGCTCGACAAGGAGAAGCTCAAGCTGATCCACCAGTACCGGCGGCGGTTGACGTTCACCGCCGAGGAGCTGGAGCTGGTCATTCGCTCGGCGGCGCACGAGCGGTTCGAGGTCGACTACTGGTTCGGGCGGGTCAACGAGCTGACCGTGTCGCAGCAGATGGTGCTGGCGGTCGACCTGCTCTATTCGCCCGAGCCGGACCTGCGGGACTCGCTACGGGCGATGATCAGCCGGCTCGATCACAAGGCGGTGGTGCCGACGCTGCTCGACAGCCTGCGTGAGGCCGATGCGACGGTGCGTGAGACGGCCATCGACGTGCTGCGCGAGATTGATGTCAACCTGGTCGAGGCGCTGGAGGTGGGCGACGCGGCCACGCGGCAGCAGGCGGCCTACGCGCTCGGGCAGATTGGCGCCAGGCACGCGGTCAAGCCACTGGTCGAGACGGCGCAGCACGCGCCCGACGAAGTGCGCGAGCAAGCGGTGGAGGCGTTGGCCGAGATCGACCGTAGCGGCAGCGCCGATCTGCTGATCCGCAGCCTGCGCACCGGCAGCTCCGCCAGCCGTTGGAACGCCGCCATGGCGCTCGGTCGGCTCGGGCGCGACCAGAGCATCCGCGACCGCATCAAGCGCGAAGCCGAGCGGCCCGAGGCACCGGAGGCGCTCCGCTTCGCCTATGGGCGAGCCTGCCTCGAAGGCCGGCAGTTCGAAGATGCCGAAGCGGTGCTGAAGGACCTGGAGCGGCGCTCGATACCCGAGGACCAGAAGCAGCGCCTGGAGCAGGCCTGGCAGGACCTGGCCAAGCTGCGCAAGAAGGAGGAGCGCGGCCTGTTCACCTGGCCGATGTACCGCGGCGACGCCGGCGGCGCGGCCTTCACGCCGCAGGGGCTCAGCCTGCCGCTGGCGCTGAAGTGGGAGTTCGCGACCGGCGACCAGATCTACAGCTCGCCCGCGGTGGCGGCCGGCGCGGTCTACTGTGCCTCGACCGACCAGAAGCTCTACGCGCTGGATGCGGAGAGCGGCACGGAGCTGTGGGTCTACGAGGCCGACAGCCCGATCCGCAGCTCGCCCTGCATCGTCGATGGGCGCGTGTACTTCGGCACGGCCGAGGGCATGGTCCACGCTGTGGAGCAGGACACCGGTCGCGCCGCGTGGGCGGAGCGGCTGGGTGAAGGGATTGAGAGTTCGGTGCGCGGTGAAGGTCCACGGCTGTTTGTCGGCACGACCGACGGTCAGGTGGTGGCCTTCGCACCGGACGATGGCCAAGTGCTCTGGCGCACTCCGCTGCAAGGTCCGGTCGAGGCCAGTCCGGCGACCGACGGGCAGTACGTAGCCATTGGCACCCCCGAGTATGGCCTGGCGTTGCTGAGCGCCGACGCCGGCGAAGTGCTCTGGCGTTGGCGCGTGGACGGCGGCCTGCGTGGCAGCCCGGTGTTGTGCGAGGATTCGGTCCTCGTCGGCGCGGGCGATGGCCGGGTGGAACGGCTCGATCGCGGGGGCACGGTGCTGTGGACGGCGTTCCTCAGCGGCCCGGTGAACAGCTCCGCGGCGGTGGCGCGCGGTCGGGTGTTCGTGGGCGCCACCGACGGCGAGATCGCGGCCCTGTCGTTGGCCACCGGGGCCCGGTTGTGGGCCTTCGAGAGCGAAGGCCGCATGTCGGCCTCGCCGACCGTGGCGGGTCACACGGTGTTCGCCGGCAGCGAAGCCGGCAATCTGTTCGCCTTCGAGGCCGAGACCGGCGCGCTCCAGTGGCGCTATCGCACCGGCTACAGCATCCATTCGACGCCGGCCGTGGCCGACGGGCGGCTGTTTGTGGCGCTGCGCTATTACAACGTGTGCGCGTTTGGCGAGACGGTCGATGTCGAGGACCTACGCCGCTGAGCGCGGCGGGAGAGGATCGCGAACCGCACGGCCGACAGGCCCGCCTGCCGACCGGCCAACAGGCGCGGGCGGACCGCCGCGCGCCGAGGAGTATCCATGACCGTACCAGAGCTGCGGGCGCGGTTGCAGGCGCCGGCCGGACCGGTGTTGGACGTGCATGTCCATCCCTTCTCCGGCTTCGGCCCGTACCGCGCCGAGACCCCCGAGGAGGATGCCCGGCGGCTCCTTGAGGCGGCTGACCGCGCCGGAGTGACCCACCTCGTGCTGTTCACGCTCCGCGGCGGCTACAGCCCGTCTCCAGAACAGTTCCGCGAAGCCAACGACTACTGCCTGCGGGCGGCCGACGTGGCGCCGGACCGCCTGCTGCCGTTCTGCTACCTCAGCGGCGAGTACAGCCGCGCTTCACTCCGTGAGATCGACCGCTGCGTGGCCACGCACCGCTTTGTCGGCGTGAAGCTCTGGATGGCGGCCAGGGCCAGCGATCCGGTAGTGGCCGACCTGGTGGCGGCGGCGGCCGCGCACGGTGCGCCGGTGCTCCAGCACGCCTGGGACAAGACCGGCGGCAATGGCGAGACGGAATCGACGCCGGCCGGTGTGGCCAAGCTGGCCCGCATGGTGCCCGACGCGAAGATCATCATGGCGCACCTCAACGGGCATGGTATGCGGGGCATCGAGCGCATTCAGGCCTGTACGAACATCTATGTGGACACCAGCGGCGGCGACCCGGAGTCGGGCATGGTCGAGCTGGCCTGTCGCCGGCTGGGCTACCAGCGGGTGCTCTTCGGCTCCGATGCGCCCATCCGCCACTTCGGGGTCCAGATGAGCAAGGTGCTGGGCGCCGCCATTCCAGACGAGCAGAAGCGCGCCGTGCTCTGGGACAATGCCGTGCGACTGCTGCCGTCGTGGGCCAAGCTGGAGGGAGCGCTGGTGGCATGATCATCGACTGCAATGCGTCCGCCGGCCATTGGCCCAGCCGGCCGCCGGCGCCGAGCCGGGTGCCCGAGGTCTGGGCGGGCCTGAATGCGCTGGGCGTGGATCGGGTGTTCATGGCCTCGCTCGATTCGGCCTGGTGCCGCAATCCCCATGCGCCGAACGCGCGGCTGATGGAGGAGACGGCTCCGTGCGAGCAGATCTCGCCGGTGCCGACGCTCGATCCGACGGTACACACCTGGCGTGATGAGCTGGCGGCCATCTCGCAAGCCGGCCGGGTCCGCATGGTCCGGTTGCTGCCCACCTATTCGCCGTACCTGTTGGCCGAGGCCGACACGATGCTCGACGAAATCCGGCAGGCCGGCCTGGCGGTGCAACTCCAGCTCCGCCTGGACGACCCGCGACGGCAGCACCCGTTGGCGCAGGTGCCCGACCTACCCGCCGAAGAAGCGGTTCAGGCCGCTCGCCGCCATCCGGCCAGTGTCTGCATCATCGGCGGCGCTCGGTTCCAGGAGCTGCTGGCACTGCGCGACGAGATCCTGGACGTCAAGCTGCTGTTCGCCGACACCTCGCAGTGTGATGGCCTGGATGCGGTGAAGGTGCTCTGCGAAGCCGGTCTGGCCGACCGGCTGCTGTTCGGCAGCCACGCGCCGCTGTTCGAGTACCCGGCCGGTCTGCGCCGCGTGGTGGACGACCTGGACGAAGTCACCGCGGAGCAGATCCTGGGCGGTAACGCTCAGCGCGTGCTCTGGCCGTAGCCGCCGCCGTCTGTGCCGCCCTATTAGCGGCGACGGCGGCGCGGCTCCTAGCGGGCCAGTTCGAGCGGCGGATTGGAAACGAGCCCGAGCCGCGGCAGCGCGAGGAGCGGTGACCGGTTGGTGCTGGTGGTGAACTCCCATTGCAGCGAGACCGGCGTCTGGTCGGCCAGTAGGCTGACGCGGCAGCGGTAGGAGCGGTTCGGCCGCAGCGCCTGGCGAGCCACCAGGAACAGGCTGGCGCGCAACAAGCCGCGCGGGTCGCGGTCGGGCGCCAAAACCTGCGCGTCGACTATCTGGCCGGTCTGGTCCAGCAGCACGGCTTCCGTGACCTTGGTGATGTCGGCGCGGGTCAGGGTCAGCGAGATCGGGTAGCCGACCGGGCCGGGCACTGCACCGCTCCAGGGCGAGGGGTCTTCCTGGCCGCTCCAGGTGGTCGGGGCGTTGACCTGTCCGTCAGCCGGGAACGTGGTGCATTCGGGCACCTTGGTCAGGTCTTTGGGCTGCTCCTGGGGCACTCCGGCCAGTATGACGCAGACCGGGCGCTTGTCGCAAGCGACGCCGACACCGTAGGCCGTCGCGGCCGGATCGACCAGGGGCACCCGGTGGTACACCGTGCCCCACAGGCCGTCCACCGCCGTGATGCCGTCGGCGTAGCCGTGGATCAGCTCACCGGCCACCGTGCCCTGGTAGCCGGCGGCGGCGGCCCGCTCGGCTGGCGTGCGGCCGGTGAACCCGGGCTGACCGGCCTCCTGCTCATGGTCGCCGGTCGCGCGCGCGGCGAGGTAGTCGGCATGGGCCTGCGCCGCCCGCATCAGGTCGGGTGCGGTGAACGCGCTGGGCAGGCTCATCGCGGTGCGGAGCTGGTGGATCCGCAGGAAGGCCAGCGCCCGTTGCTCGTCGCCGACGCGGCGGCGAGCGGCCTCCATCTGGGCCGGCGTGGCCGGGCTGCCGCCGCGAACCACCACCTTGAGGGCGCCGGAGCGCGCGTGCCCGCCGTACTCACCCGTGGCGGGCGCGAGCCACAGCAGCCCACCGCGGAGTGGCCGGACGTCGTTGCCGGCGCCGACATGGTAGGTGCGGCCGGCGGCGAACGTCGGCCCGCCGAAGCGCGCGACCAGAGCACCCCAGCGCAGACCGTCTTCCACGACCCGGCGGCCGTCGCCGTCCGGGGTCAGCCAGGGACCGCCGTCGAACATCCGCCATTCACCAAAGGCATCGACGGTGACCGCCTCGCCGTCCTCCACGTAGATGCCCGTTTGCAGTCCGTCACCGGTGGCGGGCACGTCGAACACCGTCGCTTTGGCCGACAACGCGCCGATCACCTCGGTGACCGGGCGCCCGCCAGACACGGTGATCTTGAGCGTGCCGCCCGGCGCCGGCAGACCGAAGCGGTCGGAGTGGGGGTAGAACACGAGCAGCCCACTGTCGGCCGCGAGCCACTTGCGGCCGGTGCCCACCGAGACCGGCACGCCGGCGCCGACCTGGCCCATCAGGCGGCCCCAGCAGTAGATGCCATCGAACTGCCGATGGCCGTTCGCGTTCGAGAGCCCGTACTTGCCGGACCACATGGTCCAGGCGCCGGACACCGTGACATCGACGATCTCGCCGCGTCGGACATACAGACCTGTGTTCAGCCGTCCCGCCGCGGCGGGAAACTCGAAGTGCGCCGCCGACGGCCCGGCTGTGACCAGCAAGGCAATGAACCACAACTGCATGCCGAACTCCACCGAGTCTTCGACAGCCGGCGCCCGAGTTGGGTTCGGTCGCCGGCGACGAACGGCTGCCGAGCACCGGTCTCAGCCGCTGTGATATCATGCGCTCTGGCCGCCACAGCGGCCAGACGAGGCGACTTGACACCATGCCAGCGGCCCGATGCGAACGCGCCACCGTGTGCCAGATTGTAATCGCCGTGCTGCTGGCCGTCTGGCTGGTCGCGGACGTCTACGGCCGCGCCGTCTGGCGGCCCGAGCGTCCCTCGCGGCACCACACCGACTGGACCATCTACACCGCCGCCTCGCTGGCGCTGCGGGACGGCGCCGACCCCTACACCGCGGCCAGCCCGCGCGGCTGGTACTACAACTACGCGCCCCTGTTCGCGCTGCTGGTAACGCCCTTGGCCATGCTGCGCCCGGAGCACGGCGCGGCCATCTGGTATGTGCTGCAGTGTGCCATGGGCTTCGGTATCTACCACCTGCTGCGGCGCCTAACGCAGCAGTGCCGGGTGATGCAAGTGCCCTGGTGGCTGGTGACCGCGGCGTTGCTGGCCGGCTTCCTGGCCGCCCTTGAGGGGCTCCAGCGCTGTAACGTCAACGTGGCCATCGCGTGCTGCCTGCTCGGCGGCTATGTGCTGACGCGCATCGGTGCCAGCCGCGTGGCGGTGCTGACCGGCGGCCTGCTGTTGGCCATGGCGGTGGCCACCAAGCTGACGCCACTGCTGCCGGCCCTGGTCGCGGTCGCGCTCACGGCGCGCGAGGCTGGTGGTGTGGTCTCAGGCCGGTGGGCCTGGTCGGCTGGCGGGCTCGCGGCCGGCCTGCTGCTGTTCTTCCTGCTGCTGCCCGCGGCGGTGATTGGGTGGCGGACGAACGCCGATCTGCTCGGGCGCTGGTACCATCGGGTGCTGACCAATCCCAACGTGGGTGAGGACACCGCCACCGGGGTGTCGAGTTGGCGCAACCAGAGCTTCAGCCATGCCGCGGCGCAGTTCCGCCACGGATGGCTCAAGCTCACCGGTCGTGAGGGCGGGACCTGGTGGCAAGGCGACAACGACCGCGCCATGCGGCCGGGCCTCGGCGTGCGGCTGGTGCGCCTGGCCGTGTTGGCCTTGCTGCTGCTGGCGGTGGTCCGTGCGCCGGCTGAAGACGGTGTCTACCATGGTGCGCTGTTCGGCCTGGCCTGCCTGGCCACCGCGGCGTTCTCGCCGCTGGCCTGGGTACACCACTACACCTTCGCCGTGGCGGCCTACTACTTCGTGCCGCTCTGGCACCTGCAACGCGGACGGGTCACGACGGCTCTGGCCCTGGCCACCGCGCCCTGGCTGCTGATCGCGCTGCACTTTGCCGGCTTGAGCTGCTTTGGCGTCCTCGGCCTGGGCATGGTGACCTGGCTGATGGTCAGCCTGGCGCAGCTCATTCGTCTGGGCGCATCGTCGGGAACAGGATCACATCGCGAATGCTGTGCTGGTCAGTGAGCAGCATGACCAGGCGGTCGATGCCGATGCCGACGCCGCCGGCCGGCGGCATGCCGTACTCCAGCGCGGTGACGAAGTCCTCATCGTAGGGCATCGCTTCCTCGTCGCCGCGCGCGGCGCGGCGGGCCTGGTCCTCGAAGCGCTGGCGTTGGTCGATGGGGTTGTTGAGCTCTGAGAAGGCGTTGCCCATCTCCATGCCGGCGATGACCGGCTGGAAGCGGTCGGTGATGGACGGATTGCCGGGCTGCCGCTTGGCCAGCGGGCTCAGTTCGACCGGGTACTCGATGATGAAGGTCGGCTGCACCGTCCGCTGCATAACGTACTTCTTCAGGATGGCGTCGACGATCTGCCCGAACCCGTCGGACGGCTGGACGTGCACGCCGACCTCCGCCGCCACCTGCCGCGCGCGCTGCTCGCGCTCGGCTTCGTCACCCTCCAAGCGGCTGAGGTCATGGCCGGTGGCCGCCGCGATGGCGTCGTAGAGGCGCACGCGCGGCCAGGGCGGCGTCAGGTCGAGGTCCTGGTCGCCGAAGCGGATTTGCAGACCACCGTGGACCGCTTCACACGCAGCGCAGATGCACTGCTCCACCAGCACCATGATGTCGTTGTAGTCGGCATAGGCCTGGTAGGCCTCGAGCATGGTGAACTCGGGATTGTGCTGCGTGTCGATGCCCTCGTTGCGGAAGTTGCGATTGATCTCGTAGACGCGCTCGAAGCCGCCGACCAGCAGGCGCTTGAGGTAGAGCTCGGGCGCGATGCGCAGGAACAGCTCCATATCGAGCGCGTTGTGATGCGTGGCAAAGGGCCGGGCCGCCGCGCCGCCCTGGATCGGCTGCAGCATCGGCGTCTCGACTTCCATGAAGCCGAGGGCATCGAGCGTGCGCCGCACGGCCGCGACGATGCGCGAGCGGTTCTCGAACACGGCGCGGACATCTCGGTTGACGAACAAGTCGACGTAGCGCTGCCGGTAGCGCTGCTCGACGTCGGCCAGCCGGTTCCAGGTCTGGCCGTCCTTCTCCTTGCCCAGCGGCGGCGGGCGCAGCGACTTGGTCAGGAGGGTGACCTGCGCGCCCTCGATGGACACTTCGCCCATGCGCGTCTTGATGACCTGGCCCGCGACGCCGACGAAGTCGCCGACGTCGAGCGTCTCCTTGAGCAGGCTGAACGGCTCTTCGCCGAGGCTGTCGACAGTGCAGAAGACCTGGATCTTGCCGCTCTGGTCGTAGAGATCCCAGAACGACGCCTTGCCTTTGCCCCGGATGGAGCAGAGCCGGCCGGCCATGCGCACGGTCTGGCCTTCCAGGGCGTCGAAGCCGTCCACGACTTCGGCGGCATGGTGGGTGACGTCGTAACGCGTGACCTCAAACGGGTCGCCGGTCGTCGCCGTCAGGCGATCCAGCTTGCTCAGACGTTGGGCGATCAGCTCGTTCTCGGGTTCCATGGGCATCTCAACAGGGGCCATTGTACCGGAGAACCGGGCGCGGGCAAGCCGGCCGGCTCAGTTGTCGGCGTCGGGCGCGCCCTCGCTGATCGACAGGCCCTTGGCCGGGTCCTCGCCGGTCAGGCGCTCGGCGAGCGAGAGCGATGCTTCATCCGCGGTGGCCCGGTCGCCGAGGTGGCCGGCGAACTGCCGCTCGATCTCGGTCTGCTCCGAGCGGCTCATCAGGCCGCGCAAGGCAGTGGCGGTGAGCGCCACCAGCGCCGGCAGCGTGGCGGTCAGCACCGCGAGCGTGACCCAGCCGACGTCCTTCGAGAGTGGCAACATGCTGGTCAGGTAGACGCCCCAGGCCATCTGCCCAGCGGCGACCAGCGCGATAGCGAGTTGGCCGATGGCGAACAGCGAACCCAGCGCGAGTTGTCCCAGGGCGGCCAACAGACCGACAGCCGCCTGGCCGATGGCGACCACGCCGATGGCGAGTTGTCCGACGGCCACCCAGCCCCGGGCGAACTGGCCCACCGCCATCAGCCCGCGGGACTTGCGGCCGCGGGCGTACCACCCGCGGGCGATGCGCTCCTCGCCGGTCACCGGATCGACGCCGGTGGCGATGCGCCACAACGGCCAGTCCAGCAGCTCGACGCTGCTGCGCCGGTCCTGGCCAAACAGCATCTGGAGCTGTCCCGGACGCTTCCGGCCGGCGACGCGGCGCACCTCCGCGAGCACGCGTGCGCGGTCGCTCCCGTTCAGGCTGAGCCAGCGCGGCGCCTCGTCGACCTCACGCATGGCCTCCGAGGGCAGAGCCGAGCAGGCGGTCTCCAGGCGCTGCCGCCAGCCGCTGTCGAAGACCAGTGGCGCCGCCGCGGCCATGGCCAAGGGCCACAGCGCGGCCAGCGACTTGAGGAGCGGCCAACCGGCCGGCAGTGTCAGGAACGCCAGCGCGGACATCGCCGCGCCGGCGGCCAGGGCCAGCCACGTCTTGGTGTTGCGCTTGCCGCGCCACTCGAGCAGCACGGCGGTGGTGCCCGGCTCGCGCCCCGGTTCGAAGCGCACGGTCACCGCCTCGGGCCCGCTGAACACCAGGCGCTCGGCGGCGGGTGGCGCCCAGAGGAACTCGGTGGCCGTGACCGGCGTGATCGAGTCGCCCTGGTGGGTCAGGCGCAGCGCGGCCAGCGAGGCCAGTGGCGCCGGCTCGCCGGTGATCACCAGCAGATGACGTTGTCGGCCCATGCTATTGTCCCGGGCCGGGCACCCGTACTGGCGGCGCCGGCCAACTCGCGCGGTGCGGATCGGCGTAGATGCCGATGCGCTCGAACGGGATCGGCTCGAACCCGAGCGCCAGCGCCGGCGATTCCGGCCGCAGCCGGTAGTTGCCGGCGGCGGCGTCCACGAACAGCGGATCGGCCACCTTCGAGTGGACATCCTGCCCGATGGCCTGCCAGCCCGTCCACTCGTCGGAGGACTCGGCTTCACGCAGCGACAGATCGTCCACGAACGCCGACCCGTCGGTCTCGCGGAAGTCCAACCGGATGTACAGGTCGGTCATGGTCGGCAGATGGCCGGGCTCGCCCGGGCCGGGCACCTTGAACGGCAGCTCCAGCTTCTGCCAGGTGGTGCCGACCTTGGCCGACGTCTCTCGCGCCCAGTGGTGCTGGCCAGCGCGGTACGACTGCGCCACCAGGTTGACGTTGAACCCCGGGCGCGTGGCGCGGAACCACGCCGTCAGCAGGTAGCCGCGACCGGGCACGATGGGCAGGTTGTCGGTCTTGAGCATCGCGTACTGCGGCGGCGTCTGCGGCGGTCCGGCGCAGGTCACCTGTAGCGACTGCCGGCCGCTGTGCGCCACCGCGGTGGTCAGTGCCGCGCTGGTGCGCTCGTTCGGCCGGATGTACCAGCCCCACGGCTTGGGCAACTGGCCCGCGGCGCCCGGCTCGAAATCCGGGGTGGGGCAGAGCTCTCGCTCGCCCACCTTGGTCACGGTGACATGACCCGTGGGCACCGGGCGGCCGTGGCACCAGACCAGATTGTGGTCGAACTCGGTGCGCGCCAGGGGCAGGCTGTTCATGCGGTAGACCGCGGCGTTCGGACGGCTGGCCACCAGGATGTTGCGGCGAATGCGGTTGCCGCTCATCTGCACCCAGTCGGCGGGCGCTTCGGCGAACAGCTCGGGGAACCGCCGCCGCCATTCCGGCCGCTCGCGCCGCTGCTGCCAGTTGCGTTCGACCTCGGCCAGGTTCGGCAGCCGCGCCCAGCCGTTGAACTCGACTTGCTGGAGGTGCCCGTCGACCAGGACGTTGTTCTCAATGCGGTTGTCGCGGCCGTTGTGGATGTGGACGCCGGCGCGGAGCACGCCGACGACCACGTTGCCGAAGACCTCGACGCCGCTGCCCAGGTCGTCCAGGTAGATGCCCCAGCAGAAGCTCGGCGTGGTCCAGCGCCCGTTCTCGCGCCCGAAGCCGTAGACGTCGTGGATCAGGTTCTGCCGCACGCGGCACCCGCGCGGCGTGACGCCGTCGCGTCCGCCGGTGTAGATGGCCCCGGTGTCGTGCGTTTCGAGGTCCAGGTGGTGCAGGTGGTTCTGCTCGATCAGGTGGTCGTGCCCACCGAAGATGACGGCGAACCGCGGGCAGTGGTGGACCGTGTTGCGCTGGAACCGGTTGCCCACGCCTTCCAGCCGCACGCCACAGCCTTGCTTCCAGACGAAGCCGGTGCGGCTGATCAGGTTGTTCTCGGCGATGTTGCCGGCCGCCGTCAACGTCTGGTCGTCACCACCGGTCAGCTTCACGCCGTGCGAGCCGACCTCGCTGATATCGCAGCCGTAGACCCGATTGTCTCGCCCGCCGAACACACCGACGCCGGCGCAGTCCTCCCACGGTCCCCAGCCACCGATGCGGGTGTCCGCGCCCGTGTTGCGGACCGTGCAGCCGATCACGGCGCAACCGCTGGTGTCACGCATGATCACCGCACCGCGCCGGGCGACCTCGATGGCCAGACCAACGATGCTGACGTCATGGGTGCCGGCGGCCAGCTCGAAGGCATAGTCGGCGGTGGGCACCTCGACCACGCCGGTGCTCGGGTCGCCAGGCGGGTAGAAGTAGAGCACGGAGTCCCGCCGGTCCAGGTACCACTCGCCGGGGGTGTCCAGTTCCTCCAGCAGGTTCTGGAAGTAGTAGCGCTCGGCGCCGCCACCCTCGATGCCGTCGTAGGTGTCGGCAGCCAGGTTGACCTCACGCGTGGCCGCGTCGGCCGACTGCACGCCGACGATGGTGTTGTAGTAGTTGTAGCGGTGGTAGAAGAACACCTCGGCCTGGCTGAGGTCGCGCCAGGGCTTGACGCTGTTGGCCGCGGCGCGGAAGCGGCGGCTGCTGCCCTTCTCCACAGTGGCCTCGGCATAGAGCCAGCCGCCGCCGATGGGGTCCCGCGGATCCGCGTTCGGCCAGCGAGCCAGCGTCTGGCGCTGCCCGTTCCAGTAGAGCTCGCGGAATGGCACGTTACCCAGCCCGAGGGTCTTGAGGTCGCACCGGACGAGGCCGTTCTGCCACGGCTGCCAGGCGGTGATCGGACGGCCGGCGACCACTCGCGGCCGAGTGCCGCGCGCCGGCTCGACGTGCAGCCCACTGTCCTCCGCGGTCAGCCGCACGGGTCCAGGAAGGTAGTGCGTGCCGCCGCCCAGAATGATGCGCCTGGCCTCGCCGGCTGCCGTCTGCCGCGCGAGTTCCACCGCGCGCTGCAGCGTGGCGACGGGCGCGGCCGGACTGCCATCGGCGGTGTTGCGCCCGTCGGTGGCCACGTGGATATCGCGAGCGGCGGCCACCAGCGGACAGATGGCGGCTGCGGTGACCAGAATGTGACGTACCATCGGCGAGACGCTCCAAGGGCCGTCTCATTCGCGGTGCAGGAGTCGGGCTCCTGCCCGCAGCGCCTGGGAGAGGGAGACATGGGCCACAACGTATGGCCGCTGTTCGACTGGTCGAAGATGGCCTCGGCCGCCGCGGTGCCGGTGGTGATCGTGTCAGCGTGCGCGCTGCTCTGCCTGGCGCTCTACAACCGCCTGGCCGCGGTGGTGGCCCGGCTCCGGGGCTTCCAGCGCGAGCGGATCGAGGCGGCCACCGCGCTGGCGCGCCTGCGTGCACACCCGCAGCCGACGCCCGAGGAGACGCTACGTTGGCAGACGGTGCTGACCAACCTGGCCGGGCAGATAGAGGCCGTCACGGCCCGCGCCCACCTGGTCCAGCGGGCCATCGCCTTCCTGCTCAGCGCCATCTGCACGCTGATGGTGTCGTCGTTGTGCTCGGGCCTGGGCGCGATCTACCAGCCGATGACGTTCGGCGCGGCGGTGTTCTTCCTCACCGGCGTCACGTTCATGCTGACCGGCGTGCTCCACGCGCTCCGCGAGCTGCGCACGGCGCTCGACCCGGCCAGGCTGGAGACGATGGTGATCGACGAGTTCGAGGAGGCGCTTTCGCTCGGGCTCGACACGCGCGGCGGTTAGCGCCCGGCGGCCGTGCTGACCGGGCGCACCGACACCACGGCGCGACTGCCGCTCAACAGGTCCTCGCCGTCCACCGTGGCGGTGTCGCCGTCGACCTTGACCGACTTGGCCACGAACGACGCCGGGCCGGCCAGTCGCCACGTGCGGCCGGTCCGCCGGTCGGCGACCTCGAACGACAGACCGTCGGGTCGCACGGTCACCCCGAGCGCGCTGCTGGACCAGGCGAGCGACGCCGGGCCATGGTAGGCGCCGCGGAGCGAGGCCAGGTCGCCCAGGCTCTGGACCACGAAGCCGTCCACCAGGAAGTCGACCGGGCCGCTGCCAATCACCCGGCACATCAGCCGCGGCAGGCCCACGGGCACCAGGCAGCGGGTGGTGACCTCCTGCCACTCGTTCTGCGGCCGGCTGACCTGCCGCGGCGACGCCGACCAGATCGCGCCGTCGGCGCCTTGCTCCGGCAGGAATGTGCCGCACAACACCACGTGCCCGCTGCCGAGCAGCTTGATCCGCACGGACAGGGCCAGCACCTCGCCGGGCTTGGCGTGCGTGATGGTCAGTGGCGCGGCTAACGACCAGTCTTGCTGGCCGGTGTGGACCACATGGAGACAGTGCGGGCCGACGGCGCCACCGTCGACCATCTCGGTGCGGACCGCGCTCTCGCCGGCGCGCGCCCAGGCTTTGCTCCAGCCCTTCGGGTAGCCGTTCTCGACGGCTTCCAGGTCGCCGTTGATGACCAACGACGGCGCCGCACTCAGGCAGACGGCAAGCAGTGTCAGCCACGACATGGGTCCACTCCTAGGCCAGCGGTGCGCTCTGTCCGAGTACGGCCTCGCCTTGCTCGGCATAGGCGGCCTTCTGGCCCGGCGTGATGGTGCGCCAGATCAGGAACTGCCGCCGCAGGATGTTGACGAACAGCCAGTTGGTGCGCCGCCAGCCGTTGTCGTCGCCGCTGATGCGCTCCAGGCGGATCTCGATGGAGTTGACGTGCGGGTCATCGCCATCCGGCCGCGTGAACAACTCCATCTGCTGGCTGACGCCCAGGTCATAGGGTGCCAGCCAGACGGTGAGGGCCAAGCGGAAGCCGCCCTCAGGCTGTCGGGTCAGGCTGGTCCCGTCGGTGTAGAAGTCACCGCCGGCGAAGTCGACATAGCTGTCGAAGTACTCCTTGAGGAACATGTTGCAGGCGATGCCGTCGCGGCCGGTGAGCATGAACGGCAGCGAGAAGGTCATCGTGTGCCCGTCGGGCTGCGGCAGCTTCCAGCGGCGCTCCACGTCGGGCGTGGCCAGTTGCGCGGCCTTGCGCGCCGGGTAGATGCTGCTGAGCAACACCGTGGCGATGATGATGATGGCGACACCGACCGTGGCGGTGGACGAGTAGTTGAGGCTGAGGCCGCTCAACGTGCTGAGGTGGCCGCTGGACTGGAGCCAGTAGAGCACCTTGGCCACGGTCTGGCCACCGAGGTAGCCGAGCACCACGCCGAGGTTGGCGAAGACGCAGCTCTCGGCCAGGAACAGCATCGCCACATGCGCCGGGGCCAGGCCGATGCTGCTGAAGATGCCGATCTCGCGCAAGCGCTCCGCCACCGCGCCGAGCATGGTGTTGAGCACGATCAGCGCGGCGATGATCAGCGGGATGAACACCGTGGACAGACCACCGACGCTGGTCATGCCGAGGCTGCTGTAGAGCCGGACACCGTCCGGCTCGCCGGCGTACGCCGACAGCTCGAAGCGGTCCATCAGCGTGGTGGCCGCCTTGGTCACGGCCTGCGGGTCGTTGAACAGCACGGCCACCGACCGCAGCGTGCCGCCGAGGGCCATCAGCCGCTCATAGGGCAGGATGATGGTGCCGATGGTGGGGTAGTGCTTGTAGCGGTCGATGGGCGGCGGGGCGACCGAACCGAGGCGCAGCTTCTGCGCCTGCTGCTCGGTGAGCATGCGCAGCTTCTCGGGCTCGAGCTGCGAGAAGTCGACCGGTGTCAGCGGCTCGCCGTCCAGGTCGACCACGTCCTCCAGCACCTTGTCGTCAATCACGCCGACGACCTGCAGGCGGCTGCCGAAGACCTCGATGGCGCCCAGTCCGAGACCGGCCCGATCCGCGCTGGAGCCCGGTCCCAGGTCCAGCTTCTCGGCCACCGACCGCGGGACCACACAAGCGTCGGCCTCACCCTCGCGCAGCCAGCGACCGGCGAGCAGGCGCCGGCCGAGCCCCGTCACGCGGATCTCGTCGGCGGTGGTGCCCAGGATGGCGTTGATGGTCAGCGGCTCACTGGTCGCCGCGGGCAGATTGCCGCGCAGGTTGTGTTCGCGGGCCCAGGTCGCCGTGCCGTTGAAGACCGACAGCTTCATCTGCTTGTCGAGCTGCGTGGAGACCATCCAGGCGCGCGGCGCCACCCGACCGACCGACCGGAACTGGTTCTCCAGGATGCGCGAGGTCGGCGCCTCCAGCGAACTCCACACCGGATCGCGGACCAGCAGGCCGGGGTAGACCACCGCCGTGCCGGTACCGCGGGCGTTGGCGCGCAGCGAGGTGCGAACCGACGTGAACGACAGCACCGTGAAGGTCAGCAGGAGCAGCGTCACCGCGGTCATGGCCGTGCGCAAGGGACGTCGGCGCATGTTGCTGATGCCCAGGGCGAACGCGGCCCCGAGCGTGTTCATCCGACTCACATCGGCCGTGTGCTGCCCGGATGAGGCGGCCTTCAGCGTCTCCAGTTCCTCGTTGAACCGGCGCGCCACCAGCGAGATGACCACCGACGCCAGGGCCATGATGATGAACCCGAGCAGGATGATCCACGGCGTGTCCAGCAACTGGAACGCCGGATGTACGTAGCGCAGTGCGATGTAGACGACCAGGAAGAACCCCAGCGTCCAGGCGATCTGCTGCTTGATACGCGGCGAGCCGACGAGCAGCCGCTCGGCGAAGAACGCGAATGGCAGCAGCAGGGCCAGGTAGAACAGCACGCCCTTGATGGTGTCGGCCTCGGTGCCTTGCACCTCGGGATAGGCGCGCGCCTCGTAGGCCCAGGCGACACGCGCGGCGGCCAGGTGCGCGGCCCAGTCCTTGGCGTCCGCCGCGGCCTTGGCCTGGTCCAGGTACTGCTTGGCCTGGTCGTGCAGGGCGCTGAGCCGCACGCTGGACACGCCGTTGGCCTTCTGTCGGACCATGCGTCGTTCGTCCAGGCGCCACATGTCCTGGGCGGCCTGGAACGAGGTCAGCGGCACGCGGGCCTGGGTGGCCGGGTCGAAGCCTTGCCCGGTGGGATGCTGGTCATCGGCGTTGGTGAGCACCAGACGCAGCCCGAGCAGGCCCATGCCCATGGTCACCTTGACGCGCGTCTTGCGCGGTGCGTAGACCACGGTCACCGGCTCCACGTAGCTGGCCGACAGCGTGCCGGCCGTCTTGGTCGTCGGGGCGCGCATGGGCAGCTCGTAGCCGAAGCTGCGTGGCTCGCTGTCGGTGCGCGCGTCGTAGACGTAGAGCTGTTGGAGCGTGGTGAAGTAGCGCTGGTCGACCAGGTCGAATAGGTTGAGCGCGCGGCACGGGAAGACGATCAGCGGGCGTCGCAGGCCCTGGCGTCCGCGGGCCTCGCGCGGATACTTGACCTCGCCCTCGGGGCCGAGGTCGGGTGCATAGAGCGTCTGTCCCGTGCTCGGCTCGAACGCGTAGGCGTCGATCTTGAGCGCGTTGTCGTCCTTGTGACCGGCAAAGCGGAAACCGCCGCGCATGTCGGCCATGGCCAGAATGGCCGGGCGCACGCCCAGGTAGGAGTTCGACGGCCCTTTGAGCGCCACCAGCGCGTGTGGTACCGGCGTGTTCGGCAGGAAGGTCTTCCGCCGCTCGAACTCGTAGATCATGCCTTCGACCGGCTCGAACCGGTATGGCATGCGGCTCAGCCGCTTGAGTCCTTCGGAGACCAACTCGCGGTCGTTGGCGGCACCGTGGACCACGGCCAGCACCGCGGCCGCCTGCGTTTGGAGTTGGTCGAAGCGGACCTTGTCGGGCGTGTCGAACGGCGTGTCGACCCGCGGACGCGCGTCGTTGATGGTGAACAGGCTGAGCGACGGCCGCGCGGCTTCGGTGAACACCTCCGCGTCGGTGGCGAACTGGTCCGGCACCCAGGCATCCCAGCCCTTGTCCTGCGCCGGTGTGATGCAGTCCTGGAAGGCTTTGGCCTGGCCGCTCGCCTTGGCATAGCCGGCAAAGCGCTTGCCCAGCGGTGCCAGGAAGCGCGTCAGCTTGTCGTTGCCGTGGAAGTGGCCGACGTGGAACAGCCCCACCCGGTCGCTGCCGGAGCTGAGGTCGCAGCCGATGTGCAAGGCCCAGTCATGGGCACCGTAGAACCACTCGGCCAGTTTCCGATTCTGGTCGAGGAGCGCGAGTTCGAGGTTCAGCTCCTGCTGGTAGATCCGCTGCTGGGCTTCGCTGAAGCGGGGATCGGGCGGCTCGGCGAGGCGGGCCTTGAGCCGCGTCTCGCGCTCGTCGTCTTCGGCCTTCATCAGCTCGCGCGCCTTGGCCCAGCGGTCGCGCGTGTAGCCGCGGCGCAGCACATCGGCCAGGGCGCGGGCGCCAGCCATAGCCTGGAAGTGGCCGTCGAATGCGACGAAGAGGACCGAGCGTGCCGGGCGCTGACGGCTCAGCAGGCGGACCATCTCGAGCAGCACGGCAATGCCGGTCGCCTGCTCGGCGCCGGGGGCCTGCTCCAGCACCGCCGAGGCGCTGTCGAAGTAGGCCGAGACCAGGAGGCACTCGCGCGACAGCGCCGGGTCGCTGCCGGGCAGCAGGCCCAGGATGTTCTCGCCATCGGCCACGCGCCAGTCGGCCTGCGCCGCGATGCCGGTCTGCGCGATCCGGAACGGCCGGCCCACCGGTTGACGCTGACTGGCACAGAGCGCTGCGAATTGCGCCCGGTCGAGGTAGAAACGCGGCATGTCCAGCGGGACGTTGAGCACCTTGCGGCGGAGCTCGCCGCGGTCGCCGCCGCGGCGGTCGACGAAGACAACCGCCCCGGCGCCGAGTAGCGCCGCTTCCAGCCAGCGTTGGCCACTGTCCAGATCGAGCAGCACAATGGCGCCGCGCAGGTCCGTGCCGCGGTAGGCGCTGAGGTCGCCGTCGCCGGCGTAGACCAGCGGCCCGACCAGGCCGTCGGGCGGCAGTGAGCTGAGCCGCACGTAGTTGGGCGCGAAGCTGCCCAGCACGTACTCGCGGTCGCCCACGCGCAACCGGGCGTCGCGGGTCAGCGGCACCGGCACGCGAAAGCCCTGCCGCTGGATGTCGCTCAGACCATAGCGGCGGAAGGCGGATTCGATGGCCAGGGCCGCAGCCCGGCTGCCCGGCGTGCCCGGCTGACGCGAGCCGAAGTTGGCGAAGACGGTGACGACCTCGCGCAGATTGGCCGGGTCGACCGTCAGCGCCGGAGCCGCGCTCGCGGCCACCGAGCAGCTCGCGACGGTCAACGCCAGCAGCAGTGCCAGACGCTTAGCCGAACCAGACACCGTACTTCTCCGCCAGTTCCTCGTTGAACATCGCCACACCGCCCCAGATGATGCCGGCGGTGAAGAAGTGCCCGAGCACAATGCCGATGAACATCGGCACCAACTGCTTGTACAGCCGCACCCCGCCGATGCGCAGGACCGCCGTCTTGATGCCCCAGACCACCAGTGACGGGCCCCACATCGCCGGGTGCGACAGCGTCATCGCGAAGCCCATCGGGTGCAGCGGGAACCGCAGGAAGGCCGTGCGCAACACGATCATCAGCGTCGTCACCAGGAAGCCGACCAGCGCGGCGAGGTTGCGCCGCAGGTCGGGTGCCATCGGATTGTCCATCCAGGTGGCCACTTCGGTGTGCGCCTGCGTCATCAACTGAATGCGGTAGCCGCCCTCGGTGGTGCCCCGCTCGAGCACGTTGCCGCCGTAGTAGTAGTAGGACGTGAGGTGGCTCCAGTAGGCGCACATCAGGCCGATCACCGCGGCCAGCAGCAGCGCCCAGACCATCTCGGAGCGCCGCGAGCGGTTCTGCTCGGCGAGCTTCAGCGCCTCGATCTGGGAGCCACTGGTGGTCGGGTAGTAGCCGCGCACCAGCCAGGCAAAACCGTGCAGAATGGTCAGCGAGCGGAAGTCGCCGCCCGGCGCCAGGCGCGCCGAGCCGAACAGGTTGTTGATGAACCGCTGCTGCTGCCAGTAGGGGAACAGCCAGACCATCGGCGCGCCCGTCTCGGCGCGGATACGCGTGTAGGTCAGCGCCACGCCGATGACGATGCCGAAGTACATCAGCGCCAGCCACGCCGCCATGCCGGCCTTCACGGCCCAGCCGATCAGGAAGGCGAAGCAGAGCACGAACGAGATCAGTGCGGTGCGGTAGCGCAGCGGTTCGGACTGGTCGACGCTGATGTCGCCGGCGCCGAACGCCCGACGCAGCGCGGCCCAGAGGTGCTTGCGCCCGACGAACAGTACGAAGAGGGTCAGGGCGAGGTAGCCGCCCATGGCCAGTTCCTGGTCGAAGGGGAAGCCGGGTATGCGGTCGGCCACGCCGACCATCGTGGCGATGACCTTGCTGCACCGCACCAGGATGTAGAACACCCAGCACGAGAGCGTGATCTCGGTCGACATCAGGAAGGCGAGGCCGAACAGGTCGGGCCGCCAGTAGATGTTCAGCGGCTGAATCGAGCTCCACGGCCGTTCGGTGAACAGGGCGCCCAGATCGAAGGTGGCGCCGGGGTAGGGCACCGACGGGTTGGCCGCATGGAGCATGTTGAACAGGTTGTAGAGGAACGACAGCCCGCAGCCGCACCAGAACAGCGGGCTGCGCAGAATCTCAGCCAGGCGCGACGAACTGTCCGGCGTCAGCGCCGAGACGAACTGCACCAGCGGGAACGACAGGCGCTCGCGCTCGCTCCATTGCTTGCGCATGAGCACGTTGAGCGAAAGCGTGCAGCCGAAGAAGGCGACGGCAAACAGCCCCCACAGCAGCATCGGCTGCAACCACGCGCCCCAAGGCACCTGGCCGTTGGCCGAGCCCTCGTACATCTGGCGGATGATCTCGTCATCGCGCGGCCCGTACCACGAGGGCACGTACTCCCACACTCGCAGCAGCTTGTTCTCGGGTGTGGCGAAGTAGCGCGCGACGTTGGTCGAGGGCAGCAGCATCCGCATCATGCCCACCGAACTGAACGTGGGAATGATGCTCATCATCGCGAAGACGACAATCAGCTCGTTGCGGGTCAGCGCCAGACGGGGATGGAGGCGCGCCAGGAGCGGATTGAGCGCCAGGAACAGGCACAGCGCGGCCACGGCGGGCACTACTGGTACGCTTTCGCCGAGCTGGATGGTGTGGCTGATGATTTCGTCCAGCCGCATCCAGGCGGTGCCGAGGTAGGCCAGCACCGCGACGACGACCAATGCCCGGAGCGTGAGCCCGCGTGGCTGTTCGGTGGGGGATTCGGGGCCGAACACGACAACAAGCCTCCGTGCCTGCTATCCGCGGACAATAGCGCACCGGGAGCGATCACGTCAAGGATGGACGCAGACCAGACCAGGTCCATCGACGGCCCCCGACCTGTCGCGCCAGTGGTGTGGTGCCGACCAATGCTTGGCCTTGCTCTCAGTGCTGGCACTGCCCACAACGCCAGCATGGAGGCGGCGCCATGGCCCACCTGAGCCTCCGGCAACTGCCCGGCGAACTGCACCAGCGCCTGCGGGCGCGGGCCGCGCACAACGGGCGCAGCATGGAAGCGGAAGCCCGGGCCATACTCGCGGCGGCCCTGGCACCAGAGCCGGCCGAACCGCAGGCAGGCGCTGGTCTGGCGGTCTACGCCGGCCACGGGGGATTGCGGCCAGGCGTGCGTGACAGCCTGACCAACGGCGCCTCGCTGGACGCGGCCGACGAGGAGTTAGCCGAGTGACGCCGGACGTGTGCGTCCTGGTGGCAGCCGGCTTTCTCCGGGCGGTGACGCATCCACGGGTCTCTGTGGAGCCGACACCGACGGCCGACGCACTCGCATTCGTACGGTTCGTGCTCGCCGTGCCGGGCGCCGAGTTGCTGCCGCTCGGTCCCGAATGGCCGTTGCTGGACGCGCTGTGCGACGAACACGGCTTGACCGGCAACGCGGTAATGAACGCCTGGATCGCTGCGGCGACGCGGGCGTGCCGCGAGCGCTTGGTCACCTTCGACCGCGGCTGCTTGCGCTACCTGCGAGCAGGCGAGGCGACGGTGCTCGCGCCGCGCGATTGACCCCGCGTTCCTGGCCGACTATGCTCCGCCACACGGAGCATCCCCATGGCGGCCTGGCATGACCTCGGCAATGATGTCTTCTGCTGGCGCGACTGCTGCAACGTCTATCTGCTACGCGACGGCGTGCGCGGTCTACTGATCGACCTGGGCAGCGGCAGTGCCCTCGACCACTTGCGCGAGGTGGGCGTGGAGCGGGTGGAAGGCGTCTACTTCACCCACGCCCATCGCGACCAGTGCCAGGGCGCGGCCAAGGCGCTGGCGCAAGGCGTCGCGCTGCACTTCCCGGCTGCCGCACGGAGCATGGTCGACGCCGGCGAGCGGGCGGACTTCCGGATGCTGTCGCCCGCGCACTTCGCCAATCCCTGCCGCTTCCATCCGCCGCAGCCGCAGCCGGAGGCGCGGTTCGATCTGGGCGACTGGCAGTCGTTCGCCTTCGGACCGTTCGACCTCATCGTCCATGCGGCGCCGGGCCACATCGATCACCAACTGGCGTTCCACGTCGAAACGCCGGGCGCGTCGTTCCTGTTCTGTGGCGACGCCATGCACTCGCGCGGCAAGGTGCACGAAGCGTTCTGCCTGGAGACCGACCACTACACCGGGGCCGGTGCCCGACTCGGCGCTGACACGCTCTGCGCACTCCGCAACCTGCGGCCCGACCGGCTCTGTCCGAGCCATGGCCCGGTGACCGACGAGGCGGTCTGGGACGCCTGTTCGGTGACCGTGGACCGCCTGCGCGAGTTGGCCGACCTGAAGGACACCATCGTCCCGCGCCGGCCGGCCGTGCGGCGGCTGGTGCGGCCGCGCGCCAACACGATGATCCAGGTCTCTGAGCACCTGTGGATGTGGAACAACTCCTACTTCCTGCTCAGCGACGACGGCCCGGTGCTGATGGTCGATGTGCAGTGCATCCTGCCGGAGTCGTTCCACGAGCAGTACCGGGCCACGTTCGGTGACCGGCCGATCGAGGTGGTGCTGGTCTCGCACCTGCACTGCGACCACGTCATGGGCATCGAGGAACTGCGGAGTCATCACCCGCTGCAGTGCTGGGCGCAAGAGACGTTGGTCGGTGCCATCGAGCATCCTTACGACTGGGCGCGACCATGGCTGCACAACCACCCGACGAGGGTGGACCGACCCCTGGCGCACGGCGAGGTGGTCCGCTGGCACGAGTACGAGCTGACCGCGTGGTGGTTCCCCGGCCAGACTGACCTCCATGACGCCTTCTCGCTGACCATCGACGGCCACCGCGCGCTGTTCAGCGGTGACAACTTCTATCCCGCGCAGCAGTGGGGCGGCACGGGCGGTCAGTGCGGGTACAACGGCAGCCATCCGGCCAACTGGCGCCAGTCGGCCGAGTTGGTGATGGACCTGGCTCCGGAGTGGATCCTGGCCAGCCACATGCAGCCGTTCGAGTACCGTCGCGCCGACTGGTAGGCCATCGTCGACTGGAGCGAGCGGATCACGGCGCTGATGCGCGAGATTGCGCCCGACGGCGACTGGGAGCGCCACCACAGCCCGCACTTCGTGACGGCCAGACCGTATGTCCAGCCCATCTCGACCGAGGTGACCAACCCGGTGAAGGTGAGCTGGCACAACAGCTCCGACCACACGCAAGTGGTCGGCCTCACGGCGCGACCGCCGGCCGGACTGGTGGTGGACCGAGCCCAGGCGGTCATCGAGGTGCCACCGGGTGAGAGCCGCGGCGTCGGCTTCCTGTTCACAGCCGCCGAGGTCCTTCAGGGCATGCAGATGATCACCTTCGACCTGACGGTGAACGGCGAGCCGTGGGGCGAACTGGTCGAGTGCTACCTGCGCGGCCAGGGCCGGTACGAGGGCGAGAGCGACTGAACGGGTGGCGTCGCGATAGCGGGGGTGCTATCATGAGGGTGACGATCCGGCCGGAGGCCAGGGACGAACTCGCTCGTTTGCCGGCGGCGGAACTGGTGGCCATAGACCATGCCATCCAGAAGCTGGCTGCGGCTGGAGAGCGGTTGGCGTACCCGCACTCCAGCGCGGTGCGTATCGCCGAGGGTCTCCGTGAGCTGCGGCCGCGTCAGGGCCGCAGTCAGTGGCGTGCCTTCTACCGGCGAGTTGGTCCAGTGATGGTGGTCGCGTCTATCGGCCCAGAGGCGGGCCGCGACAGCCGCGGGTTCGCACGGGCAGTGGCCGACGCGGTGGCTCGGCTGGCCGATGAAGAGGGTTCGCGAGAGGACAACAGAGATGGCTAAGGCAGTGCCGTTCGAGAGCGTGCTGGCAGACCACCTGGGAGACCCTCAGTTCCGCCGCGAATGGGAGCGGACCTCGGCCGCACGCGCCCTGGCCGTCTGGCTCGTCCGCTACCGCGCCGAACATGGTCTGTCGCAGCGCGCGTTGGCCGCGCGGGTGGGCATGAAGCAGCCGGTCATCGCGCGGCTGGAGTCGGGCGAGACCGAGCCGAAGTTGTCCACACTGCTGCGGCTCGCCGAGGCGCTGCAAACGCCCATCGACCTGGAGGTGGACGCCGCGCAGCCCACGCCACCTGGCCTCTACGTGCGCGTCGGTCGGGCCGCCTGAGCCGCGCCTATAGCGTGCTGAGGATGCCCTCCAGGCGCGCGTCCCAGAGCACGCCGTCGAGTTCGCGCTCGATGCGGCTGAGATCGTGCTCCATGCGGGCGAACGCGGCGCCATCCAGCGGCTGGGCGACGGCTTGGCGGTGCTTCTCCACTTGGGCTTCGAACTTGGCCAGGCGGCCGGCCATGGCTTGAGCGATGGCTGGGCCCTCCTTGCGGCCGGCCCGCTTCAGCTCGCGCAGCTTGGTGTCTACGCGGGCGAGCCCCTTCTTGGCCATCGCCTGGTAGGTGGCGCCGCCGACACCCTCGACGGTGAAGATCCGCAGCGGGCCGCTGCGCTCGCCCTTGCGGACCTCGGGTCCGACGCCGGCCAGTTGGTCGGCCGACGGCGCCAGCACGATGTGGCCGAAGCGGTCCGGGTCGTGGAAGTTGGCATTGACCTGCGACCAGCAACTCCATTCGCGATCACGCACCAGCGTCCGGTCGCGGCAGACGTTGAGCCCCACCACCTGGCCGGCCGCGGCGGCGTAGCCGTCCATCGGCGCCCAGGGGAACCGCACTTCCAGCGCCCAGCCGTGGTCGCCCTTGGCCGCCGCTGCGGTGGACTTGCCGTCCCAGCCGGTGTCCATCTGGCGCGAATCGTAGGTGGAGGCCGCCGCGTTGAAGGCGAACTGGTAGTAGTCGCGGTGGTTGTGCTTGGGGTCGAGGAAGACCTCGATGGCCTCGGTGTTGAAGATCTGCGTCGCGTCGCGCGCCTGCGGCTGTGCCACCAGTTTGTCGATCATCGGCTCGTCGCACCAGACTGCCAGGTAGAGCGCCTGCGCGTCCCAGCACACACGGAACGAGGTCTGGACATTGGCGATCTCGGCGCCGTTGTACCAGATGAAGCCGCTGACCACCGGTGCGCCTTGCCAGCAGGCGTCGTCCAGCCGGCCGTCAATGGTCGGCGCCGCCGCGGCCTTGGGCGCCGGGTAGACCAGAATCGGGTAGTTGTCGGCCGCCAGGAGCGGCGCGGTCAGTACTGCAAGCAGCGCGAGCATTCTCATCGTTGAACTCCACCTGCCGGTAGTCGCCTCAGAAATTGACGTTGCCGACGCCGCGCACGCCGACGATCCCCGAGAAGCTGACCGGCAGCCGCGTCTGCTGCTGCGTCAGCACATCGCGGAAGCCGATCTGCCATCTGCCCGGCGGGTCATTGAGCGCGAACGCCAGCGGTACGCTCAGCGTCTGGCCAGGCTCCACCACCACCACCTGCCGCAGCCAGTCGGCGCGTCGGCCGTCGGGCCGGGTCAGCGTCACCAGACCCGCGTGCGCGCCGCCAGCGGCGCGCGGCAGACTGAGTTGCAGGGCGTGTCCGACCACCTCTGCCCGCACCGCGGCGGTACCTTCGCCCAGTAGCGCCAAGACCGCCGCGTGCCCGTGGCGCAGGTCGACCGTAGCGCTGGCGGTTTGCCCCAGGTCGGTACCGGTCTTCAGGTCGCGCACGTGATATGGACGGCCGAACCGGACCTCGAACCGGCCCGCGGCGCCGTTGTTCTGGACGATGACGAGCTGCGTGGTGCCATTCTGCCAGCGGATGGCCCGGCACTGCGGCAGCCCGCCCTCGAGCCGCGTCACCCGCAGCGCCGGCTTGCTGCCCGCCTGAGCCAACAGCGACTGCAGCAAGGTCGCGGCGCCGGTGTGCTGATCGGCCGGCCGGGTCATGGCGAAGTTGAGCAGCACGGCGCGCCCGGCGCCGACCTGGCGGACGGACACCGCCGGCACTTCGCCGGCGGCGGCCTGCGGCGCGGCGGTGGTCGCCTTGAGGCCCGGATCGACCGCGCTGGTCACCTGCCAAGTCGTCGCCGACGTGCGGCTGGCGATCTGGGCGCTCGGGACACTCGCCTTCGAGCCGCTGCTATCCACACCGAACAGGTCGTCCAGGGCGCCCGCGGTCCGCGGCTGACAGCGTGCGTCATAGCGCCCGGGCCGTAGGTCGGCGATGACCGTGCCGCCCTGAGCCACGAACTGCCGGATGGCCTCGGCTTCCACCTGCCCGAGCGCCTCGGCGCGCGGCAGGAGGAGCACCTTGAGGCCCTGGAAGTCGACCTCGCCGCGGCGCAACATGCCGTCGGTGAAGTAGCGGAAGTTGAGGCCCAGGTGCGCCAACGTGTCGTGCCAACTGGCGTGCGCCTGCTCGTAGTTGCCGTAACTGGGTCCGTTGGCCACCTGCGTGGCATAGGCCGACGGGTGCGAGTACAGCATGGCGATGCCGTCGTGCTGCATGGTGCTGCGCAGCAGCAGATCACCCAGGCCCTCGCGGGTGATCCGGGTCTCGCGCCACAGCTCCTCGAACGCGGGATAGGGGCTCAGGTTCGGCATCAGGATGCCGTTGAACCGGCCGACGCCGTCCCAGCGCCACCACCACACCGCATCGGTGCCGTTGAGCACCATGCGCCAGTAGACGGCACTGAGCGTGTCGGCGTCCTTGGTGTAGCCCATCCAGTTGGCGCGTGGGAAGTCGCGCGGCGCGATGTCGCGCAGCACCAGATCGGCCGGGCCGGGGTAGGGCGACCAGAAGGTGTTGGTGCGCACGATGCCGTCGAAGTCGTCGCCGTCGTGGAAGGTGCCGGCGCCTTCGAAGCCCGTGCGGGCCTGCGGGTCGAGCTTGGCGTAGTCAGCGCCGAACCGCTTGCAGAAGCCAAGGAAGTTGGCGCACTCCCAAGCCTGCCGATCGTACCAGCGCGCGAAGTGCCCGTCGCGCTTGGATTGCAGTTCACGCGGGTCCTTCGGGTCCGACAAGACCACCTCGGTCCAGTCGCGGAAGGTGGTGCCCCAGGCTGCGTTGAGCTTGGCGATGGTGCCGTAGACGCCTTGCAGCCAGCGCTGGTAGGCGGTCAGGTCGGACGGGCTGAGGTCCGAGCCTCGCGTGACCGTCTCATCGCCGAGCGAGTAGACGAACACGCCGTGCTGGCGCGCCTTGGCATACGGCGCGGTCGTCTGGTGCACGTACTCACTGGCCTGCGGCTCCTGGTTCCAGGGCACGGGCTTCAGGTGACCGTTGGCGTCCTTGTCGTCCATGATCCGCGTCGTGTAGGGCACCACGGACACATCGTTGGCCGCGATCTGCGGCGGCACGCCGCCACCGAAGTTCGCCAACTGCAGGCTCATGCCCAGGCGCGCGAGTTGCTCCTCGGCGAACGGGCCGGTGGGTCCGCCGGGCACATCCCAGACGAGGAAGTTGAACTGCCCGCGGTGACGCTTGCAGACGTTGTAGTAGGCGTCACCCTCGGACCGCTGACCGCCTGCCCTCGCGATGGCCAGGACCCGCACCAGCATCGGCCGGTACTCGGGCATGTCGAAGCGGAACGGCACCACGCGGTCGGTTGGCGCGGTGGCCGCCTGCGCGGCGAGGATGCGCCCGCGGCGGTCGTGCAGTTCCACCGCCACCGTCTCGCCTGGCACGGCCTGGCCGACCAACCGGACGCGCCCGGACAGGGCCTCGCCAACCTCACCCCAGGTGCGGTCGAGTTCGACCTTCAGCTCGCAGTAGGGCTTGCGCTCCAGGCGCCGTGAGCACCAGTCCACCACCTTGCCGTTCTGGCGGATGATGACATCCTGGTAGGCCCAGCCGCGCAGGTGCCCGCGCGCCTCGGCGTCGCGCAGCGCCGGTGCGATGTCGGTACCGGCCGGTCGGCCGCCGAGCAGTTCCTCGCCGAGCGGCGGCGCGATCTCCGTGGCACCGTCGATGGTGCGATAGCGCACGGTGCTGCCGTTCGGCGCTTCCTGCGGTGCGACGCGGCCGGCGCCTTGGTTGCCGCCCTGCAGTGCTGCCATCGCGCGTTGCGCCAGACCGGCCGGCGGCAGCTTGTTCGCCGCCCAGAGGATCGTCCGGCCCAGCCGCGCCTGCCACAGGTCGTACTCGACCTCCCAGCCGAAGCGGTAGGGCACCGTCGGCGTGGCCGGCAGCCGGGCCGCGCGGCCTTTGACCACACCGAACAGGTCGGCCTGCGGGCCGTTCGCCTCCGCCGGCAACGGGTGCTTCAACACGCGCGGGTCGTTGACGCCGACCAACACCAGGCCGGCGCCTTCAGTCACGCGCTTGAGCAGCTTGAACTGGAGCTCGGCCGGCAGCTTGGCCGGTTCGAGACCGTTGAACCAGGCGACGTCCCAGGTGCCCTCGATGAGCCGGCGCGCTCGCGCGAGGCCTTCTTCGCCACCGTGCCACTGGCGAATGGTGGTGTCGACGATGGTGCCGTAGTAGACCGCCTCGGCGCTCACGTCGAACCGCTGCATCAGCTCGATCACTTCACGGGCCTGGCAGTGCGCCGTGTCACTGAAGAACAGCACCCGCGTGGTACCGAGCGCCCAGGGCTTGGCCCAGGCGGTGTGCGGCGTCACGAAGTCCGTCCGCAGGGCGTGTTCCTCGTCGAGGGTGGGCCCGGGCTCCGCAGCCCAGACGCCACCGGCGAGCAACGCGAGCAGCAGGCACAGTCGTCGCAGCATCGGGCGCCTCCTTCAGAAGTCGAGCAGCGCGGCCAGCCGGGCTTCCCAGAGCATCTCGGCCACGGCGCGATAGCCCCCCAGGAACCGCTCGCTGGCGGCGATGCCCAGTTCAGCCGTGGCGCCTTGGCCGCGGCACGCACCGACCCACGCCAGCGCCTGATCCAGTCGAGCACCCAGCGCCGCCTTGACGGCCGGCCGCGCGGCCAGCGTACGCAGCTCCTGCTCGGTGGTGGCCACATCGAAGTGGCGCTGCGCTTCCGGTGTCAGGTCGCTGGTGCGAAGCGCCGTTAGGACCGCCTCCGCCTGCTGCGGGAAACGGGCCATCACCTCGCGGTTGGGTTGTCCCTGGAACTTCCACAGCGCCAGCCGCACGCGGCGGGCCGTGGGCTTGACGTCAGCGTTGACGAACACCGGATAGCCCGTCGGCTGGATCGTCACGGCGTCGAGTGCGTCGGGCACCAGGGCCAGCGCGCAGGCGCCCTGGCCTTCGCCCTTGGCCGGATCGAACACCTCGTCGTAGAGCAGGGCCGCTCGTCCGTCGGCCGGTGTGAGCCGCTTGGCGTCGCCTTCGGCGACGGTCGTGGCGGGCGTCCAGACGCGCCGCGCGCCGACGCGCTTGTTCCACGAGGTGAAGTAGCTGGGATAGGCGATTAGTCGCACCTGGAGCGCCGTCACTGCCACCTTGGGCTCCAGGTCGATCTGGAGTTGGAGATGGTCGCCGTCCGGCAGTCCGACGAAGCGGTAGCGCAGGTCGGCGGTCGGTGCATGCCAGACCACATCGGCCATGGCGCGAGTGCCCGTTTCGACCGCCTCGAACGAGCTGAGCGGTCCGGTGTCGAGGCGCTGGCCGTTCAGCAGCACCTGGACGAAGCCGCCGTGGTACCAACCTTCGGAGTAGGGCTCGGGCATGCCCACCGGACCCTCGCCGACGTCGACCGTTGCCGGATTGCCCGTGGGCGAGGCGGTGTACTGAATCGCGTAGCGGGTCGGTCCGTGGAGGAACCGGGCCACGCGGTACCGCCAGACGCGCCCGGCCACCGCGTGCGGCCGTTCCTGCCACGGCTGCACGTCCAGTCCCGCGGCCCCGCCGGCCGCAGCCGTCGCGCTGGCCACCCATGCCACCACGCACCAGGACAGCGGCCACCGGATCATCGGTCCGCCTCCCACCGCCGGCAGGTTCGGCGCAGGCGACGGATCTCCTGTTGGTCTCGCTATCCGGGCAGAAACGCCTCGATCAGGCCGTCCATCCGCTGATCGGGCTGCACCAGACGGACTCGCTCCAGCCCGGCGGCCAGGAGGTCGGCGGTGGTCTCGGCCAGCGTGTAGCAGCCGCCGCCGGGGGTGTTGGCCAGCATGTTGACCGCGAAGATAGCCCCGCCGCGCGGCGCGGTGCGGTCTTCGGCGAGCACATGGTCGCGGACCACCAACCGTCCGCCCGGCACCATCGCCGCGGCGCACTTGCGGTACAGCGCGACGTTCTGCGGCCGGCTGTTCTGGTGGATGATGGCCGAGAGCAGCACGAGATCATGCCCGCCGGGCAGATCGTCCGCGTAGAAGTCGCCGCCGACGAGATCCACGCGATCGAGCAGTCCCTCGGACGCCAGGTGCTCGCGAGCCATGTCGACCACGGCCGGCCGGTCGAACAGCGTGGCGCGCAGTTCGGGCGACTCGCGCAGCAGCGCGATGGTGTAGGTGCCGGAGGCGCCGCCGACGTCGAGCAAGCGGCGAGCCCGGCCCGGCTGGATGGCGCGGGCGACGGCCGGCGCGGCGCGGCTGCCAACCACCTGCATGGCGCCGATGAAGGCCGCCAACTGACCGGGCTCAGCCGCGACCTGCGAGGCCGTGCGAGCCGCCGGTCCGAGGACCTTGGGCACCAGTTGCGCCCAGTTCTGCGAGATGACCGCGGCGTGGAGCACCATCGGCAGTACCGACTCGGCCGAGTCCGATGACAGGTAACGGGCCACGGCCGGCGGGCAGGTGTAGCGGCCATCGGACTTGGTCAGCAGTCCGATGGCCACCAGCGCGTCGAGCACGGTGGACAGGCCACGCAGGTCGGCGGCCAGCCGGCCGGCGAGCTGCGTGGCGGTGAGTGACTCGCGCCCGAGCAGCGTGAACAGGTCCAGTTCGGCGCCGGTCAGGAGGATACGCGGCTCCATGAACCCGCGGGCGAGATCGAGCAGGGATTCGGCGGTCGGCTCGGACATGGCTCAGCTCTCCTGGGGGCGGCCGTGCAGTCCAGCATGGTGCGACCGTGACGATCCGGTTAACAACCAAGTCGCTGGCGCCAAGATGCCTCCGTGGTATGGTAAGCGTTTTGGTGCCTAGGGAGCCTGGTTGTGGCGGACAAAGCATACCGAGTGCGCGCGGCGCACTGTGACCACCTCGCCGCCGATGAGACGGTCGAGGCCGTCATTCGGCGGCTGACGGAGCCGCTGGAGCGGTCGTGGGAGCGGCTGGCGGCCGCGCGCACCATCGCGGTGAAGGCCAACATGGTCTGGCCGCCCGAGCGGGTGCGGCGGGTGGATGGCCGGCGGCAGGAGCACGTCGACGAGTCGGTCTTCCGCAGCGTGCTGCGTCTGCTCCGCGAGCGGACCACGGCCCGCCTGCTGGTGGTCGACACCTCGCAGGAGATGGGCTACCTGGACGCCCGGCGCGACGTCAACTTCCATCCCATCCTGGCCGAGTTCGGGGTCGAGTACGTCGAGTGCAACTTCCCGCCGGTGGCCGCCTACGAGCCGCCGGGCGGCGGACTGATGTTCGGTCGCTATCGCCTGCACGCGGCGCTGCAGGAGGCCGACGAGTTCGTCTCGATCGCGACGCTGAAGAGCCACGCCTTCATGGGGGTGACGCTCTGTACGAAGAACCTCTTCGGCCTGCCGCCCATGCACGCCGACCAACGGCCACGGGCGTACTTCCACCACTTCATCCGGCTGCCCTACGTTCTGGTGGACCTGGCGCGGATCACCCAGCCGTGCCTGAACATCATCGACGGCCTGGTCGGGCAGTCGGGCCGCGAGTGGGGCGGGCAGGCGCGCGTCACCGACACGCTGGTGGCCGGCGACCACATCATTGCCACCGACATCTGCGCGGCCACGCTGATGGGCAACGACCCGACGGCCGACTGGCCGACGCCGCCGTTCCGCCGCGACCGCAACCACCTGCGAATCGCCGCCGAAGACGGTTTCGGGCCGGCGTCGGTCGACGAGGTCGACTTCGTACACGACCTGAGTGTGCCGGTCGGCCAGTTCGACTCCGACGCCACCGACCCATCGGAGATGGTGCAGCAGTGGCGCGCGTCGATGTGCGAGCAGGCACTGTACTACCGCGACCACCTCGACGAGTTCGGCCGCCGCTACCCGCAGCAGTACATCCTGTTGCAGGACGGCGAGGTGCTGTGGTCTGGTCCCCAGTTCCGCGGCTTCCGCAGCCGGCGCGAGTTGGCCGGGCTCAAGAAGGACCGCTCCATCCTGCTGAAGTACGTCGACCCCGACGAGTTCGAACAGGAACGGTTCGGCGTCTACGAGCAGATTCTCGCGCAGATGCCCGAGGCGGTAGCGGTCTAGTACCGCACCAACCTGATTGTAGACCAAACCAGAGCTTGCCCTGAGTAGCGGCGGAGCCGCGTATCGAAGGGCCGCAACCCGGTGCCGGTCCGGCGATGGCCCCTCGATACGGCGCTACGCGCCTACTCGGGGCAAGCCCGAGGTATGGGCTGGAATCACTGTGGTGCGTCACTAGTACCGCACCAACCTGATTGTAGACCAAACCAGAGCTTGCCCTGAGTAGCGGCGGAGCCGCGTATCGAAGGGCCGCAACCCGGTGCCGGTCCGGCGATGGCCCCTCGATACGGCGCTACGCGCCTACTCGGGGCAAGCCCGAGGTATGGGCTGGAATCACTGTGGTGCGTCACTAGGCCACCGCGCGTCACCAGTGGCAGCGGCCGGCCGACACCGCCGCCGCACCGTTACTCGTTGTCGGTCGAGGGCTCGTCGGTGGCGGTGGTGGTGGCGGTGGCGGTGGCGGTGGCGGTGCCGCGCAGCCGGCGTGCGACCTGCCGGATGCCGTCGCCGCAGGTGGCCAGCAGCGACTTCAGTCCCGGCCGGCGAGCTCGCATCCAGACCAGGTCGGTGGCCGCGGTCGCATAGCGCTCCTTGATGGACGAATGACCGCGCAGCATGTCGAAGCACTGCACGCCGTCGGCGGCCAGTCTCTCCATCAGGAGCACATGGCTCATCGTGCCGGGCCCGGCCACTTCTTGGGCCGTGGTGTCGACGCCGAGCTGGTAGAGCTCCATGCGATCCGCAACGCGGAAGCCGTACAGCACGGCCAGTGGCTTGTCGCCGACACTCAGGCGAGCCAGGACCAGCTCAGTCCACGGGATCAGCCGTTTGACCAGGCGCTGATGGAACTCGGTGAAGCGCGCGGCGGAGAAGCAACCCGCGTGCCCGAGGGCCGTCCAGCGGCGCTGGTGCAGTTCCACCAGGTCGTGGAAACAGCGCTCGACGGCGGGCGGCTCGCAGGCGATCTCGAACAGCACATTCAGCGACGCGGCCTCGCTGATGATGTGCCGCAGGCGAGCCCGGCCCCGCCGGCTGTGGCGCGCCAGGAAGCCATCCCAGCCGTCACTGAGGTCGACCTGATGGGACTGCTGGCGGACCTCTTTGGAGACGCGCCAGCCGGCGCGGCGGAACGGCTGCAGCAAGGCGAGCAAGGCCGCGTTCGGCGTCAGCGCTTCGAAGACCACTTCGTCATAGCCGCCGATCTCGCGCAGGAGCGAATCGGCCAGGGCCTGGGTCACCGCCTCGCGCTCGCCCGGTCGGTAGAGCAGGTCGAGGTAGTCGGCGCAGGTCTCCTCGTCGATGGCCTCGCCGCTCGACACCAGACGGAGCTGCACGCGCTTGAGCGCGCCGCGCGGTTTGGTCAGGTACAGGGCGACCGCCCCGATCAGCTCGTCGCCCCGGCGCACCGCCAGGACGCGCAGGGCGTCGGGCCCACCGGCGTAGGCCGGGCCATAGACGCGCCACCACTCGGACAGCCACTCCCACCGCAACGCCGCGGTGGCGGTCGGGCTGCACTCGAACAGCCGGCGCCACTCATCGGCCATGGCGGCCCAGCAGGCCGGGTGCGAGATACGCTCGATGGTCAGCTCGCCACGGTGAGTACGGCGAGCGGTCACGCCGGGAGCGCTGTGGACCAGTGGCGCGAAGACGCGCGGCCAGGTCACCAGTGCTCGGAAGGCCGCCGGGTCGTGCCAGCGCTCGACAGCCGCGCGGCGAATGTCCAGGGGCCGCAGGTCGCGGAGGTTCTGGAAGCCGCCATACTGGCTGAAGGCAAGCTCCACACCGGCGTCGCGCAGGGCCCGCATGGTCCGATGGGTGAAGGCGGCGCGGTGACCGAAGGGGTAGCTGAACAGTCGAGTCGGCGTACCCAACTCGGTCTCGAGCCGGTGGCAGCAGGTCTCGATTTCGGTGCGCTGCTGATCGAGCGGCAGATGCCCGAGGGCGGCGTGGGAGTGGGTGTGGCCGCCGAAGGCCATGCCGGCGGCATGCATCTCGCGCACCATGTCCCAGGTCATCCACAGGTCACGGGCGACCTGATCGGGCAGTCCGCCGACCGCCAGGCGTTGGCCGATCTCGGCCAGATAGCTCGCGCGGTCGTCGGCGGACAGATGGAGGCAGTGCCGGAGGACGATCGCGGTGCTCTCCTCGCGATCGTCCGGTGCCAGCGACAGCTCCGGCAGACCACTGCCTGGTGGCAGGACCGAGTGGTGGGTCGAGCGGAGCAGCCAGGCGACGCTGTCCCACCACATCAGTTGCGGTGCGTCGATCAGCCCGGTCACCACGAAGAACACCGCGCTCAGACCGTGGCGCCGCAGGGCCGGGTAGGCCAGGTGGTAGGCATCGCGGTAGCCGTCATCGAAGGTGATCAGCAGGTAGCGCCCGGTCCGCTGCAACGAGGCGAAGTCGAGTTGGCCCGCGGGCAGAATGTCGAACTCGCGGGCCAGGAAGGCCAACTGCGCGTCGAAGTCGGCCGCCGTGGCGCTCCAGACGCCCTGGTCGAGCACGCCGTCGGCCGACGGCGCCAAGCGGTGGTAGTTGAGCACCAACAGGCCGCGCCACGAGCAGGCGTGGCGCAACACCGGGCCCAACCCGCCCGCCTCCAGTACCCGCGCCGCCACGTGCCGCTTCAAGTGGTGCCGCCTCCCGGCCCCGACGAAAGCCACCCCGGCCGCCGAGCCCGCTACGTCCGAGCCTGAGACGGCTATTCGCCTTCAGGCGCCGTCACCTTCCCGCTCGCCGTCGTCAACTCGGCGGCGTCAGGGCCGCCATCGAGTTGACCTGCCCGGCCGTCAGTTGCGTGCTCACCGGACCATACGGCAACGTGCGGGTGGCCACGCTCGGGTCGGCGTAGGTGCCCTTGACGATGGCCGGTCCGGCAGGCAGGTTGGCCGCGAAGTAGTCGCCGTCGTCCGTGCGCAGCGACGTCGAGAGCGGCCTGAAGGCCGTGCTGCCCGCGGTCAGGCCGCCCAGATCGATGCTGTTGGTGACGTTGAAGAACCCGACCAGCGGCACCACGCCGAAGTTGAGCGTGCCCAGCGCCATCGAGTCCGCCAGCTCCGACTGCCACTGCGCCGCGGTCGCCAGGACCAGATTGACCTCGATCCGGTCGTTGGCGGCGAGCGCGACGCCCTGGGGCAGTAGCAGGAACTGCTTGTAGGGCGCGCGGCCGCTGATGCTGCCGGTCAGCGACAGATAGCCCTTGGCTGCCGCGTTGAGCGGGACGTCGAGCAGCAGCAGGCCGTCGTTGCCGGTCTGCCCGCTCAGGTTGGCGACGTCGTTGACCACCACGCCGGCCCCCCGGATGCTCTGGTTGGCGTTCACCTGACGAACACGGCGCGTGCCGGCGCGGCGCACCAGCGGCCTCATGCGGTCGAGCATGGTGGCCAGGTCGGTGCGCGACGCGGGCTCATCGACCAGCGTCTCGGCGAGGATATCGAGGGTCACCCGACCCGCCGGAAGGACGCTGACCGTCTGCACCGCGGCCGGTACCAGCGGGTGGACGCCGTCATCAACCAGGAGATAGACGTTCAGCAGGTGCGTGCTCGGGTCGGCATTGGCCGCGGCCGTGAACTGCCCGGTGAACGTGGTGCCGGAGCCGGTCAGCGGCACGATCTGGACGTTGGCCAACGACGAGCCGCCCACCAGTGCCGTGGCCGTCACGCTCCGGCCCGCCGAACCCGTGGCCTGGAGCGATGCCGTAATCGTGCCACCGGCGCTGTCCAGCGACTGCGGCGTGACGCTGACGTTGCTGACGGTCGGCCAGGCGACCGGGGTGACCTGTGCGGCCGCGGCAGAGACCTGCTGCGCCAGCGTCGCCGCGGCCGTCTGATTGGCGTCAGTCGTGTAGTCGACGGTGCTGGCGCCAATCGCGGTCCGGGCCGCCTGCTCATACTGCTCGAGGTTGCTGGCGGTCAGCGCGCGACTGCTGCCTGACAGACCGGCCAACGCCGCGATGTGCGTGGCCGCGACCAGGTACTTGGTGGCGCCGCCAGTGCCCGTGTAGACCAGCGCCGAGATGGTGCGTCCGCCGCCACTGGCGCGCAGCAGCAAGGTGGTGCCAGCGGGCAGACCATTGCCCAGGTTGGCGTTGAAGATGAACCGGCCTGAGGTCAGCGTGGCCGCCGCCGCCAACGGCACACTGCCGACCGGGAGCGTGTAGGCCTGCACGGTGACGCTGCTCAACGGCGCCAGGCCGTCGGTACGGCCGTTGCCGACCAGCACGTAGCCATCCACCGGCACACCGACGGTGTTGCCGCCGCTGGTGTTGCTGCCGCTGGTGTTCCCACCGGTGGAACCACCGGTCGACTTGCTGCCACCGCAGCCGAAGAGCAACAGCACCAACAGACTGGCCGCACAGACACGTTTCATGGGTTCAGTTCCTCAGCGCCACGCAACTGGCCGTCCCACGCACGCCAGGCGAGCGGCCGGCCACCACGCTGGTAGTACCGGGCCACCCGGCGGGTCAACGAGGTCGGCACCACATATGAGATAGCCTTCGCCCAGCCGCCGATCTCCTCGGCGGTGATCCGGGCGTTGCCTTGTCGGCCGCACAGCACCACCTCATCTCCAACGGTGGCTGCCGGTACGGTGTTCAGGTCGAGCTGGACCAAGTCCATGTTGACGCGGCCGAGATACGGCACTCGCCGCCCACCACACAGCGCTTCTGCACCATTGGACAACGCCCAGGGCAAACCGTCGCCGTAGCCGACCGGAACCAGCCCGACGAGCGTCTCACGCGTCAGCCGATGGCCGTGCGCGTAACCCACGTCATGGCCGGCCGGCACAGTGCGGACCTGACAGAGGCGTGTCTTGACGGCCATCACCGGCTGCAGGTCGGCGGCGCCGGCCTCGATGCCGTACATCATGATGCCGGGTCGGATGGCGTCGGCATGCGCCTCGGGCAACTGCAGCGCGGCGGCGCTGTTGCACAGGTGGGCCACCGGGGCGACCAGCCCGTCCGCGGCCAGTTGGCGGCGCCAGACGGCGAAGCGTTCGGCCTGCTCCCGCGCGAACTCGACATCGACGTCGGCCGTGGCGAAATGCGTCGTCAGGCCGCTGACCACCAGCCGCCCGGTGGCTTCGGCGCGCCGCCAGAGCGCCTTCGCTTCGGCCACCTCGTAGCCGCGGCGGCCCATGCCGGTGTCGAGCTTGAGGTGGACCGCGAACGGCTCGGGCGACGTCACCGTACGAGCCAGCGCATCGACCAGTTCGTTGTCGATGGCCGTCGGCGTGATGCGATAGGCGACCAGCGCCTCGGCCTCTTCGGGCAAGGGCACGCCGAGGTGCCAGATCTCCTCGACGACGCCTTGCTCGCGAAGCTCGACGGCCTCGTCGACGGCGGCAACGGCGAACTGCCGGACACCGGCGGCGCGCAGGCACTGGGCCACCGCGACGGCGCCATGGCCATAGGCATCGGCCTTGACCACGCCAACGACGGCGGTGTGAACTGGCACCAGGGCGCGGAAGTACGACAGATTGTGCAACAGGGCGTCGAGGTTCACCTCGGCCCAGGTTCGCGTGGGTTGGGTCACGACCTCACCGGCGCTTTCGCCGTTCCTCTTCGAGCTTCTTCTCGTACTCTTCGCGCGCCTGCTCGATCATGTGCTCGAGCTCGTCGGGGTAGGGGCTCTTCTCGATCGCGTCGAGCTTGTGCGAGACCTCCTCCGCCACCAACTGCGCCAGGTGCTGGTTGAGCGTGCGCATGCCGTGGCGCGAGCCGACCGAGATCAGGCTCTCGACCTGGTGCGTCTTGCCTTCGCGGATCAGTGACCGGACCGCGTTGGTGCAGACCATCACCTCGTAGGCGGCCACGCGTGCGGTGGCGTCACGCCGCTTGAGTAGTGTCTGCGAGATGACGCCGACGAGGTTGGCGGCCATCTGCAGACGGATCTGGCCTTGCTGGAAGATCGGAAACGAGTCGATGATGCGGTCGACGGTCTGGACGGCGTCGGTGGTGTGCAGCGTGCCGAACACCAGGTGGCCGGTTTCAGCCGAGGTGATGGCCAGTTCCATGGTCTCGAGGTCGCGCATTTCGCCGACCAGGATGACGTCTGGGTCTTCGCGCAAGGCCGACTTCAGCGCGTTGGCGAAGCTGTGCGTGTCCTCGCCGAGTTCGCGCTGGTTGATCAGCGACTCGATATCGTCATGAACGAACTCGACCGGGTCCTCGATGGTGATGATGTGCTCGGCGCGCGTGCGGTTGATGTAGTTGATCAGTGCGGCCAGTGTGGTCGACTTGCCCGAACCGGTCGGCCCGGTCACCAGGACGAGGCCGCGCGGACGCTTGGCGAACTCGATCACCGCATCCGGCAGTGACAACTCCTCGACCGTGTTGATCTTGAACGGGATGGCGCGGATGGCGACCCCGGGGGCGCCGCGCTGCTGGAAGAGGTTGACGCGGTAGCGGCTGACGCCCTTCAGCTCATAGGCCAGGTCGAGTTCCATCTCGGACTCGAAGCGCTGGACATGGTCCGGGCGGCAGAGCGTGTAGCCCAACTCGCGGACATGCTCGGGGGTCAGCTCCGGCGTGTTCCGTTGCATGATCTCGCTGAGCGGCAGCAGGTCGCCCAGCAGGCGCATCAGCGGTGGCCGGTGCGCCTTGAGGATCAGGTCGGACGCGCCGATCTTGACCATGTAGGACAGCAGGTCCTGCATCTTGTACGGGCAAGGGGTGGCCATCAGCTATACCTTCTTGGCGGCCTCGCCCAGCAGGGCGCGGGCCTCGTCCTGCAGTTCGGCGGGCACCAGGCCTTGGCGGAGGGCGCGGCTGACGAAATCGGTCGTGTTGGAGCACTTCATCAGGCAGTCCGGGTAGGCGACCTTCCGCTCGGCGAGGATCGCCAGCAGCGTCTGGTCGAGCGAGATCATGCCCTGATCGGCACCGGCCTGGATCATGGTCGGGATCTGGAAGGTCTTGGCCTCGCGGATGAGCGCGCGTACGGCCGGGACCACCACCAGGATCTCGTGGGCCGCGATCCGCCCACCGCCCACTTTCGGCATCAGCGTCTGCGAGACCACCGCTTGCAGCACGATGCTGAGCTGCATGCGGATCTGTTCCTGCTGCTCCGGCGGGAAGACGTCGATGATGCGGTCCACGGTCTGCGCCGCGTCGGTGGTGTGCAAGGTTCCGAAGACCAAGTGGCCCGTTTCGGCCACCGTGATGGCCAGCGAGATGGTCTCCAGGTCGCGCATTTCGCCGACCAGCACGATGTCGGGGTTCTGGCGCAGCACGTGCCGCAGCGCATGGCCGAAGCTGTGCGTGTCCATGCCCAGTTCGCGCTGCTCGACCGTGCACTTGATGTCCTCGTGCACGAACTCGATCGGGTCCTCGATGGTGACGATGTGGCGCGCGCGCCGCTCGTTGACGTACTTGATCATCGAGGCCAGCGTGGTCGACTTGCCCGAGCCGGTCGGGCCGGTGACCAGCACCAGACCGCGCGGCAGCATGGCCAAGGTCTTGAGCACCTGCGGCAGGCCCATCTCGTCGATGTTCTTGATGTCGACGGGGATCTGCCGCATGACGGCGCCGACGTTGCGGCGCTGGTGGAACACGTTCACGCGGAAGCGCGCCACGCCCTCGATCTGGTAGCTGAGGTCGATCTCCAGGTTCTCGTTGAACCGGTACCGCTGCTCCTCATTCATGATCGCGACCGAGAGCGCCTGGATCACGTCGCTGGTCAGCACCGGGTACTTCTGGCGCGTCAGGTGGCCGTGGACGCGGTAGATCGGCGGCTCACCAGCGCGCAGGTGCAGGTCTGAACCGTTGAGGCCGACCATCTCGGTCAACAGATGGTTCAGCGTGACCGGGTAGCGGTCGGCCGCGGCCGTCTCCAGATCGAAGCGGGAGTGCGTTGCAGCCATGGTCACTCGTCCTCCTCGCTACGGCGCAGCATCATCTTCAGCTCCGCCAGGTTGCCGGCTCGCATCAGCGCCTCGCGGGCGTCGATGGTCCCCTGTTTGACCAGGCGGTCGAGGTGCATGTTCATGGTCTGCATGCCGTACTGCTCCTCCGACTGCCGCATGATGCCGTAGATGTTGCCGATGTTGCCCTCTTCGATGTGCCCCGCGATGGTCGGGTTGACCACCATGATTTCGCAGGCGAGTGTGCGGCCCTTGTCGTCCTTGCGCGGCACCAACTGCTGCGAGATGACCGCCTTCAGCGTGGTCGACAAGCGCAGACAGATCTGCGGCTTCTCGTGGGGCGGGAACAGGTTGACGATGCGCTCCACGGTCTCGGCCGCCGAGTTGGTGTGGAGGGTCGACAGCACCAGGTGGCCGGTCTCGGCCGCCTGCATGGCGATGCCGATGCTCTCGCGGTCGCGCATTTCACCAATCAGGATGATGTCGGGCGCCTGGCGCAGCACCGAACGCAGGGCGTGGGCGAAGTCGTGGGTATCGACCGCCACCTCGCGCTGCGAGACGATGCAGCGGCGGTCCGGGTGCATGAACTCGATCGGGTCCTCGATGGTGACGATATGGCCGCGCCGGTTCTGGTTGATCAGGTCGACGATGGAGGCCAGCGTGGTGGACTTGCCCGAGCCGGTGGGGCCGGTGACCAGCACGAAGCCGGTGCGGTTGGCGGCGATCTTCCGGACCACCGACGGCAGGTTCAGTTCCTCGAGCTTCGGCACTTCCAGCGGAATCACGCGGAAGACGATGGCGATGCTGCCGCGCTGCTTGTAGACATTGACGCGGAAGCGGCACTTGCCCGGCAGGGCGTAGGCCATGTCGGTTTCGCACAGCTCGTGGAAGCGCGCGATCTGTTCGGGCCGCATCATCTCGGAGAGGAAGCGCTGGATGTCCTCGTTGGTCAGGAGCGGCAGGCTGGCGTCGATCGGCCGCACATCGCCTTGGATCCGGTAGGCTGGAGGCGTGTGTGCCTTGAGAAACACATCCGATGCCCGCGCCTCGAAACCGCGCAGCAGCAGCTCATCCAGCGTCATCCTAGCCGTCTCCTTCGATTCGTCCCGGCCCGCCACCGCCGCAGTCCTCGTTCGACCACCACAAACGTCCCCAGCGCCGCCGCGGTGGCCAGAACCACCAGCAGGATCGACGACCCCGCCGGGTGTTTTGGCGAGGTGCGGCGGGAATCCTCTCCGAGCGGCAATTCGGGTGGCGCGAACGGCGGCAGGTCAAACGTCGCGGCCTGCGGATTCAGCACCTCGATGCTGTAGGAGTGGTGTGGTCCGGCGCCATGGTGCCGCAGCCGCACGTCGCGGCTCTCGAACTGCCTGATGCCGCGGTAGTTGAAGGCCCGGTTGTCCAGGTCGCCCACCATGAAGTCGAGGTCGATCCGGCCGTGGCGACCGAACGCCTTGAGGAACGGCTCCAGCTTGAAGGTGCCCTGGTCGCGGTTGAACGCGCGCTCGCTCAGTCGAAAGCCGACCGTGAATCCGGCCGACGAGGTCTCGAACTCGAACGCGTCCGGCTTCTCGGTGCCTGGGTAACTGCGCCGCAGCTCGCTGGCCGAGCCATAGCCAAGGCCGGCGGCGAGCACCTCCAGCTCGGAGCGCGCGGCCGCCTCCGTGAGGGGCTGGCTGTACAGCGCCGTCGCGGCATAGCCGGTGGCCGCCCAGAAGAAAGCGGTGATCTGCACGGACGCGGGTGAGGTCAAACGGTCTGGTTGCGGACTGGTCTGACCCGCCGGCTGAGCAACCAGCCGGCCGACAGCCAGCAGCATGCAGCTCAACTGCGCGCGGGTGCCGACTCCTCGTACCATGCCGCTCCCGTTTCAAGCCCCGGCGGCCAGTATAGCGGCCCGCGAGGTGGCCTGTCAACCGGCCTCAGGCGTCCTCGACCAGCACGGCCTGCTGGAGCTTGACCAGTTGCTGGATGCCGCGCTCGGCCAAATCGAGCATCTCGTCGAGCAACTCACGGCTGAACGGACGCTCCTCGCCGGTGCCCTGGACCTCAATCAGTCGCTGGCGCCCGGTCATGACCACGTTCATGTCGACGGCCGCTTTGGAGTCCTCGGCGTAGCACAAATCGAGCATGGTCTCGTTGCCGACAACGCCGACGCTGACCGCGGCCACGTGGTCGCGCACCGGCAGGCGCTGGAAGGCCTTGCGCCGCTGGAGCCAGCGCAGGGCCTCGACCAGTGCCACATAGCCACCGGTGATGGCCGCCGTCCGCGTGCCGCCGTCCGCCTGGAGCACGTCGCAGTCGATGGTCACGGTACGCGCGCCCAGGGCCGGGAAGTCGACCACGCTGCGCAGCGCCCGGCCGACCAGCCGCGAGATCTCCAGCGACCGCGAATCGGCCTTGCCGGTACGGCTGGAGCGAGCCCGCCGGTCGCCCGTGCTGCGGGGCAGCATGTCGTACTCGGCGGTGACCCAGCCTTGCCCGGTGTCGCGCCGGAACGGTGGCAGGTACTCCTCCACCGAGGCCGTACACATGACGACCGTGTCGCCCATCTGGATCTCGCACGAGCCTTCGGCCCATTTGCTGACCCCGACCACCAACTCCACCGGGCGCAGGTCGCCCGCCGCTCGGCCATCCGCCCGTGTCATGCCATCGTCCTTTCGCCTCCGGTCACCCGCCGACCCGCAGAATGCGCGTCTCGGCCGACCATTCACTGCGGAACCCCAGTCGGGCCGCGGTCTCGCGCAAGGGCACCAGCGGCCGCTCCGAGACCCGCTGCGTCGGCGTCGCCAGCGCCTTGCGCGCCGACGCGTTGGCGCCCTCGCTGCTGATCTCCTGGGCTGCCAGATCGATCAGCACGGTGTCCTGCGGGCTCTTCAGCGTCAGCTTGTCGCCGTCCTGGCGAAGCTGGACGCGGAGCTGGCGGGCCAGGTCGGCCGCCGGCACCAGGGCCTCTTCGCCGTGCCAGCGGGCCAACGGCAGGTAGAAGCTGCGGCGGCCGAGCACGTAGATCTGCGGCACCCGGTGCGCGCGCCCGGGCAAGACGGCCGGCTCGTTGTCGCCGTCGGCGGTCACCTTCAGCGGCTCGGCGCGAGCGGTGGTGGTGCGCGCCACCAGCCGGGTGGTGTTGCGGCGGCTCTCGACGCAGACCAGTCCGTCGCCGCTGCCCGTCCAGCACCCGAGCAGGTTGCTGCTCAGGCCCGGGTCCACTTCGGTGAGCTTGGCCTCGCCCGGCTGGGCGACAAACAGGCGCTCGCTGCCGCCGGTGCCCTCGGACCGCGAGCCGATCAGCAAGCGCTCGGCCGGCGCCCAGCTCAGCGAGGTGATGCCGCGGCTGCCCAGCGTGAGCCATTCGGTCTCTTTGCCGTTCAGGTCGCGGACGATGACCTGATAGCGCTTGACCGACGACTCGACGATCTCGCGCACGAACGCGACGCGGTCGCCGTCGGGTGACCAGACCGGCAGGTACTCCTGTTCCTTGGTGTCGGTGATGCGGCGCAGGTCGTTGCCGGCGCGGCTCGACATCCAGATGTCCAGGCTGCCGCGGCGTTGCATGGCGAACAGCAGCCGGCCGCCGTCCGGCGACCAGGTGGCGTAGCGGGCACCGGTCATCACGCTGTTGGCGTTGCCGCCGTCGGCGCTGCACGTCCACAGCGAGTACTCACTCCGCTGCGTGTCGTAGCTCTCGTAGGCAATGGCGGTACCGTCGGGCGAGGCCGCCGGACGACTCTTGCGGCTGCCGGTGCGGGTGAGTTGCCGCAGGCCCTGGCCGTCAAAGCGGAAGGTCCACAGCTCGCCCTGGCGCACGAACACGACCTGGTCGTCAGGCAGCATCACCTCCGACGCGCCGACGGCGCCGGTCAGGAACAGCAGCATCAGCAAGGACATGACTGGTTGACACGTGACACGGGGTACTCTTATCATACGGGTCCCCAAACCCGGCGTCAAGGCGCCGGCGAGCGAGTTCATGCGGCCGACAGAACATGCGCGGATGTTTGCGTTCGAGGACCACTACTGGTGGTTTGTGGGCCGCCAGGCCGTCCTGCGCAGTCTGCTCGACCGTCATCTGCCGCCGTGCGCCGACCGCCGGATCCTCGACGTCGGCTGCGGCTCGGGCGCCACGCTGCGCAGCCTCGAACGTTACGGCACCACCGTCGGCCTGGATCCCTTTCCCAGCGCGATCGAGCTGTCGCGCCGCCGGGGCCTCGACCGCCTGGTGATGGGCGATGCCACGGCACTGCCCCTGGCCTCGGAGAGCTGCGATCTGGTGACCTCGCTCGACGTGCTCGAGCACATCGGCGCCGAACGCACCGCAGTCGCCGAGATGACGCGCGTGCTCAAGCCCGGCGGCCATCTCGCCCTGATGGTGCCGGCCTACCAGTTCCTGTGGAGCCAGCACGACGTCGCCCTGGACCACCAGCGGCGCTACACCGCGCCGCGCGTGCGCGAGGTGCTGGAAGAAGCGGGACTGCGTGTGGTGCGACTGGGATACTGCATCACCTTCCTGCTGCCGGCGGCGCTCCTGGTGCGCCTGTCCGAACGCTGCCGCGCGAAATCGCCGGAGCCGCATTGCGCCCTGATCGAGCTGCCACCGCTGCTCAACCGCTTGTGCCTGGCCACCGTGCAGCTCGAGGCGCGCCTGATCGGCCACCTCAACCTGCCCGCCGGCGTTTCGGTCGTCTGTCTGGCCCAGCGCCCATAGCCAGGCGTTCCAACGGCCCGCGCGCGCGCTTTCTTCAGCCTCGCGGCGCGACCCGCTCCAGCAGTCGCCGCTGCCAGGCGCCCAGCGGGAGCCCCGACCAGTCGGCCACCCAGCGGACCTCCACATAACCGCGCAGTTGCGGTGGAGCCTCGTCCACCGTCGCTGCGTAGGCCGTCAGGCGGATGCGCTCGCCGCTGACCTGATGGCGCAGCCCGGCCAGCGGGGCACCGACCTGCACGCTCAGCCCGAGCGACCCCGCCAGGCCGCGGCGCAGCGACTCGGCCGGATCCTCGCCGCCGTCCACCTCGACTCGCGGCAACTCCCACAGTCCGGCCCATCGCCCGCCTTCAGCCCGCCGCGCCAACAACGTCAGGCCATGACGCGAGATCACCGCGCAGGCATGTGTCCGCTCGCGGTCCGCCGGTCGCGCGCGCCGGTGCGGCCAGGCCGTCGGCTCGCCGCTCGCCAGGGCCTGGCAGGCGGGCGCCCACGGGCAGTTCTGGCACTGTGGCTGGCGAGGCGTGCAGACGGTGGCGCCCAGTTCCATCAGGGCCTGGTTGAAGTCGGCGGCGGCCTCGTGCGGCAGCAGTGGCTCCAGGCGAGCCCGCAGCACACGGCGATGCGCGCCGACGCGCGGGTCGCCGTCCAGCGCCAGGAGCCGGGCCATGACCCGGTTGACGTTGCCGTCGATGGCCACCACCGGTTGGCCCCAGGCCAGGCTGGCCACGGCGGCGGCGGTGTACTCGCCAAAGCCGGGCAACTCGCGCAGGGCGGTGGCATCGGTCGGCAAGTGCCCATCGTGGTGCGCGCAGAGCAGTTGGGCCGCGGCGAGCAAGTGGCGCGCGCGCTGGTAGTAGCCGAGGCCCTGCCACAGCGTCAGCACGTCGGTCAGGCTGGCGCGGGCCAGTTCGGCGAGGGTGGGGAACCGCGCCACGAAGCGTTGGTAGTAAGGGATCACGGTGGCGACCTGCGTCTGCTGCAGCATCACCTCGCTGACCCAGATACGGTAGGGGTCGCGGCAGTCGCGCCAGGGCAGGTCGCGGCGCGCGGTGCGGTACCAGGCCAGCAGCGCCGCGGTCAGCTCGGCGTCGGTCATCGCAGGTCCCGGTTCACGAAGCAGTGGACATTGCCGTCGATGTCGACCAGGTAGAGGGCGTTGCCGGCCACCACCGGACTGGACTTGAGCGGCAGACCGACGTCGCACGACCATTCGAGGTGGCCGTCGTCGAGCGACCAGCAACCCAGCAGGCCGTTGTCGGAGGCCGTCCAGAGCCGGCCGCCGGCCACCGCGACCTGGCCGGACCGTGGTCCGGGACGGGCGCTGGCGCCCGACCAGAGCACGGTGCCGTTGTTGGCGCGGAAGGCGGCCGGCGGGTCGCCGGGGACGTAGACGACGCCCTCGTGCATGACCGGTGCGCCCAGGTCGAGACCGGTGCTGGCGACGGTGCGGCGCCAGCGGACCGCGCCGCTACGCTCGTCCACCGCCACCAGCTCGGGACCCAGGACCAGGGCCAGCGGGTCGGCGATGGTGAGGCGTCCGTGGCGCGGCAAGGCCAGGTCCTCGGTCTCCCAGCGCGGTTCGAAGGAGGCGGCGTTCACGGCGACGAGGCCGCCCACCGTGGGCACCAGCGCGTGGCCGCCGCTGACCACCGGGCCGCCGAAGCGGGCGCCGGACACGTCGAGCTGGTTGGTGATACCGCCGTCGGCCTGGCTGAGCGCAACCAGCGGCCCGTCGCCGATCTGGGCCAGCAGGCGGTTGTGCCAGAGCGACAGGCTGGTCAGGCTGGCGCGGTGCCGGGCCGGTGGATCGGGCGTCAGGACCGATCGCCAGAGCTCACGTCCGGTGCCGGCGTCGAGCGCCAGCACCGTATTGGTGGCCGTCATCGCGAACAGCCGGTCGCCGTCGGCCAGTGGCTCGCGCAGCACCGAACCGGGCGTGGCGACGCGCCAGCGCAACTGTCCGGTGGCGGCGTCGAGGCAGACCAGCGAAGGGCGGCTGGGCGCGTCGTCAGCCGGCGCATTGACGTAGAGCGCCCCGCCGACGACCACCGGCTCGGCCCACAGCAGGCGCGGGGCCTCGGTGGAGGCCAGCCAGGCGCGCACCAGTGGTGGTCGCGGCGGCGTGGCGGTCGGCGAGCAGTCCACGCGCGGCTCGGGCTGCGGCGCCGGCAAGGCGGTCTGGCGCTCCCAGGTGGTGCCCGAGGCCGTGCGCGCGGTGACCAGCAGCCGGGTGGCCGCCACCGCCGGCAGGTCCAGTCGCCAAGTGTAGCGGCCGGCGCGCCGCAGGGGCAACGGCGGCCCGTCATCCACGCGGGCCGAGACCGACTGCACTTCCTCGCGGCTGTCGTAGGCCGCCACGCGGAGCGGCAGGGCCAGGCGGTCGGGCGCTTGTAGCGGGCCGGGCGCCAGCACGTCGAGCTGCTGGCGCACGCCGGCGGCCACGGTCTGGGTGAGGACGCCTTCCGGCCCGATCCGCACCCGCAGGAAGCGGCTACTGCCGTGCCCCCAGTCGTCGGACCTATAGGCGCCGCAGCAGACCAACGCGGTTCGCTCGAGCCAGTGTACTCCGGGTTCGGGCCAGTGGGCGTACAGCACGGCCCGGACGCGCACCCGGGCCGCGAGGTGGGCGAGCACCTCGGGCGCCGGCGGCACGTCGCAGAGCACCACCACTTCGGCCTGGCCGGGCAGCGCGCCGCGCAGCCGGTGCAGCCAGCGCGCCTGCCGCGCCTGCTCCGACGGGCTCAGCAGGCCCGCGTCGCCGACCATGACCAGGAAGCAGCGTCCGCCGCTCCAGAAGGCGTACCAGGCCGGCCCGACCTGTTCCTCGAAGGCGGCCACCGGGTCACCGGTCGGTCCCAGGCCGCCGTCGCCGGGCACGAGGTGTACCGGCACCTCGGCGTTGGCGTAGGCCGCGCGCCAGGCCGACAGGCTGGCGCGGTCGCACGGCCCGCCGAGCACGGCGATG
>CAZHGD010000008.1:0-87434 GCA_964531735.1 uncultured Fimbriimonadaceae bacterium
CGGCAGCGGCGGCAGCGCGGCAGTGTCGGCCGACGCGGCGCCGGCGCCGGACGTGCCCGGGCCGACCGCGCCGTTGGCTCCGCCGAGGAGGCCCTCGGTGCCGGCGGCCGAGGTGGCCGTGGTGGTGCTGGCCGCCATCGGCGAGCGCACTTCGGTGATGGCCGTGGCCACCAGGTGACTGGCGCTGCCGTCGTCGGGCAGGTGCCCGAGCACGCCGTACCACCGCCCGAGGTCGCTGTTGCCGCCGCCCGGCACGACCACCATCACCGCTTCGTCGCGGCGCGTATAGGCGATCAGGCGCGACTCCTGCGCGCTGTCGATGCGGCCCTTGACCACCACCTGATAGCTGATGGTGCGGCCACGGAACTCCTCGGCGCGGCCGCGGACGTCACTCCACGTTGGTTCGTGAACGACCCCGGTAGCGCGATAGAGTTCCAGGAAGCGGGCGTATGGTACGGTGACTGAGTCCTGAGCGGGAAGGACCGGCGCCAGCATCAGCACCAGGGCCGCAGGCAGCCATCGAGACACGATCATCGTGCGGTTCTCCCGCGAGATGACACGGGCTCCGGTCGTTACCGGAGCCCGTTGCGATAGCCCCAAGGGGAGTCGAACCCCTGTTTCAGGATCGAGAATCCCGCGTCCTAGGCCACTGGACGATGGGGCCAGAGTTGGGGAGGGAGGATTCGAACCCCCGCATACGGAGCCAGAGTCCGCTGTCCTGCCACTAGACGACTCCCCAGTGAACAGGCCTTCTTTCTACCACAGACCCCCAAACGCGTCAAGCGTTTCACATAACGCGCGCGAAACACCGCCAGGTGGCCGATCACCCTCCACCGCGGACGACCTGGACCGCCAGATCGGGCCGGTTGCTGGAGACGCTGTCCACGCCGAGGTCGACCGTCCAGCGGAGGTCCTCGACGGTGTCGGGGTTCCAGCCGCGGCAGCGCAGGCCCAGCGCCTGGACCGCCGCCACCACCTCGGCGGTCAGGTTGCGGTAGTGGATGTCGGCGTACTCCGCGCCGAGCGCGACCAGTCGTGGCCAGACGGCCGGCTCGGGTTGGCTGAAGATGCCCGCGAGGCGCAGTTCGCCACCCAGGGCGCGCACTTCGGCGATGCGGTCGATGGCGAACGAGGTGAACGCCACCTGCTCGCTCAGGCCGGCCTGCCGGACGGCGGCCACCGCCGGCGCCGCCGTGCCGGGGCCCTTCATCTCGCAGAGCAGCAGAATGCGACCGGCTATCGTCTGCAGGACCTCTTCGAACGTCGGCATCGTGGCGCCGTTGCCGGCGTCCAGCGCCCGCAACTGCGCCAAGGTCAGCTCCGCGATGCGGCCCGTGCCGTTGGTAGTCCGGTCCACCGTCTCGTCATGGCAGACCACCAGATGCCCATCGGCGGTCAGGTGAACGTCGCACTCGGTGGCGTCGCAGCCGAGCTCAATCGCCTTCTCGAAGCTCGGCAGCGTGTTCTCGGGCACCAGATTGGCGGCGCCACGATGGCCAACGACCTCAATCATCACGGGCTCCCAGCGGCGGTACTCCGCCCGCCCGCATGGTAACGCCGCGGCCTGTGCTTGCCAAGTCCGGCCTCCCGAACCGCCAGGCTGACTTGAAGCTACAGCCGCGTCGCCGCCGATCCGCCCGTATTGAGGAGGCCACCAGCCGTCGGCCAGTGCCGCGATCGGGCGGCGCTGGCGCGGGTGGCTCAGCGCGCGGTGAAGGCGCGACTGATGGTCACCAGCCCGGGCGGTGGCTGAGCGATGCGCGCCAGCTTCACCGCCGGCCCGTCGTGCACCACCACGGCATCGTCCGGGATCGGCGCCGCCTGCATCGGCGATGGCCCACCCCCTGGTGGCGGTGGCGGCGGACCGAAGCCGGCCGGCGGCGGACCGAAGCCCGGCGGCGGACCGAAGCCCGGCGGCGGACCGAAGCCCGGTGGCGGCGGGCCAAACCCGGGCGGGCCGTGGCCGTCCCACTTCAGCTCGATGAAGTAGACCGCCTCGTACCGGCTCCAGTCGGCCGGCTTGAGCGCTCGAGCCTGGGCGATGCGCGTGCGCAACAGCCAGGCGGCCCACCATTCGGTGCCGTGCTGGGCCGAGACCAGCGTGCGCTCCGGATTGGCGATCAGCGGGCTCAGGCTGGCCAGCTCCCGCAGCGCCTCGGGCCGGACCACCGGCTGGCCGCCAAAGAGGGTGAGCGGCACCGAGCCGCCCAGCAACAGCAGGCCCGCCGCGGCCACGGCGAGGCGGCGGAGTCTGGGCGACTCCAGGTTGAGCACGGTGTAGGCGCCGGCCAGCACGGCCGGGATGAAGGCGATCAGGGCCAGGCGCCCGGTCTTGTCGCCGCTGAACCAAGGACCGGTGAGCAGCAGCGCGGCGGCAGCGCAGCCGCCGGCCACCGCGGCCTCCGCCGCCGGCAGCTCGCGCCGGCGCCGCCAGACGGTCACCAGCGTCGGCACGGCCGGAATGGCGAACGCCGCCATGGCCAGCACGTGGAGCCCGCCCAGCGGCGGATGGTCGCCTTCAGGCCCGGCGGCCGGGCCGCCGACCACCGCCACCAGACGCTGAATGCGTGCCGGGTCGAACCAGGTGCGCACGACGAGCGCGGCGCAGAGCAGCACGGCCCCGCCGGCCACCAACCAGGGCAGCCGCGCTCGCCACTGGTCGGCCCCACGGGTCACCAGCAGCGCCGCCAGGACCGAGGCGCAGAGCACCAGCGCGCCACCGAACACGCCGATGTGCGTCACGCCGAGCAGTGCCAGACACAGCAACAGCGTCAGGCCGGCCCGTCGCGTCGGCGCCTCGATCCACTCCGTCAGCGCCGCGGCGAGCATCGCCAGCCAGACCAGCGCCAGCGCGTTCTTCTGGAAGTCGCCGGTCATGCCCAGCAGCGGCGAGGCGCCGGCCGCCAACGCCGCGGCCACCAGCGGCACGGTTTCGGCGCCGCCCAGCCGCCACGACCAGCGCCGGACCAACCAGTAGACCGGCCACGCGGCCAGCGGCGGCAGCAGCGCGTCGCACAGCTTGACCGCCAGCACGATGCAACCGTTCAGCGGCCCACCGCTCAGCAACTGCAGAAGGCGCGCCACGCCGGCATGGAGGTAGAAGGTCAGCGGCAGGTCGGGAATGCCCAGGTCGCCGCGCTCCAGCAGTGCGCGCGCCTGCACCAGGTAGTAGCCGCCGTTCATGCCTGGCACCCATGGCGTGCCGAACAGCAGCCAGGCCCGCGCGCCTTGCGCCAGCGCGATCACGCCGGCCACGAGCCACAGCCGGTAGCGCCGAGACAGCTCGGACCAGCCCGCCTGCAGTGCCTCGAACGCATATCTGCCCGCCATTGAGTCCGCGCTCCTTCTGGACGGCCGCCGGCCGTTGACCCCAGGTTCGGTGATCCCGACGGTCGGCGGCGACCTACCGTTACACCCAGCGCGGCACCGCTCGGTGGCCAGTGGCGGGAATGCCCGGTCTCGCCCGTTCGTCTGGTAGTGACAGGCTGAGGAGAAACAGCATGGTGGGGCGGTTCGCCCGGTTGGTTGCGCTGTGGTCAGTGGTTGGGCTGGTCGGTCCGTCGGTCGCCCAGGAGGTGCGGGCCTTCCGACATCCCTTGGGCGTGTTCGAGGTCGCCTATCCGGCCGACTGGAGTTGCCAGCAACGGGGCACACCCGATGACCATGCCGTCGGACTCATCTGCCCCACCGGCCGGGCACGTCTGGTCATCACGTCGCAGGCGCCCAAGGGCCTCGACCTGGAGGGCGTCTACGTCGAACAGTGCGTCGAGCCGATGCGACGCATGTCGCAGGGCCGGATCCGCGTGCTGCGGCCGGCCATGCAGTCCGTGGGCGGCCGCGTCTGGCTGCTCGGCGGCGGCGAAGAGCCCGGCGTGATCCGCCTGACCAGTCTGGTCACCAAGGTGTCCGGCAGGTCACTCGTACTGACGCTGATCGTCCGCCCCGGCGTCACGCCCTACGAGGCCAAGCTGCTGGGGGCGGTGCTGGCCAGCGTGCGGCTGGGCACCTCCAGCAACCCCGCGCCGTCTGCTTGGCAACCGGTTGACGATAGCGCACCGCTCAGCCGGATCGCCCGCGGTGAGTGTCTGCCCGATCAGGCCAGCGGGGCCGGTCCGTACGGCGGTGCCGGCAGCCTGTCCGACCCGCCCAGCATCGCTCCGGACACCGTCGACATGCTCCAGGAACTGAACGCCGCCCTCGACCGTAGCTGCCGCGACGCCGAGTCGCGGGCGGCGGAGTCCAACGCCGCACTGATGCGCCAGTACCAGCAGGACGAGGCTGAACGCCAACGCAACGCCACGGCCCTGGGCCTGCCACCCACACCGGCCTTCGTGCCGCCACTCCCGGTCTACCCCGACCTCGCCGACATGCGCACAGTGGTCGCGTCGTCGCCGCGCCTGGCGCGCGTCCAGCAGGAGGTCAACCTGCGGCAGACCGCCTACGAGCGCTACCTGGAGCAGGTCAACCCACGCGGGTACGCTCGCATGAAGGAGCGGGTGCGCCAGCAGTGGGAGCAGATCCGCGCGCGCAACCTGGAACTGGCCAACAAGGCGCAGGCCATGGCGCTGAACCTGTCGAGCCTATCGGCGCTCATCTACCGGCGCATCGCCGAGCACTGAGCGGGCTGTCGCATTCTTGCCGCGATCGCCCTGGCAGCAAGCCTGCCAGGGCGATCGTCGATGCCTGCCGCCACGCTGGCCGCCACCGCACCTCGTTCAGTCCTCTGGTCTGAACCACGCCTCGAAGAACTGCGGCAGCGGCCCGTCGTAGACCGCGCGCTTGATGTTCGACCAGGTCAACTGGTCCGCGGCGCAGTAGTACAGGTAAGTGCGGCCGTCCAACTCGATGATGTCGGGGTCGGATGCGTTGCAGCCCTCGTCGTCGCCGGTCGGCGCCAGCACCGGGTTGGCCACGCTCAACTCCCAGTGCACCAGGTCGCGCGACCGCGCCACCCAGGTTTCGAAGTGCCAGCGCGGGCTGCGGTGCTCCAAATACAGCAGGTAGTACCAACCACCGGCGTAGCGCAGACACGGGCAGGCCGCGTAGCGGTCGGGGCCGAAGACGACGTCGGGCACCTTGTGCCAGGTCAGCAGGTCGGTGCTGCGCGCGAACTTGATGGTGAAGGGCGGCCAGCGCGGATCGTCGCTCTCATAGGCCATGACGTAGCCGTCGGGTCCCTGGCAGACGGTGCTGTTGAACAGGTGCTCGGCCTCCTGGGTGATGGCGATCTGCTGCTGCCAGTGGACCAGGTCGGTCGACCAGAACACGGTCACATCGTGCCAGTTGCCGTTCATCCAGCGGGAGGCGTAGACGGTGCAACGGTCGCCACTGACGAACGCACAGGCCAGGCTATAGCCCTCGGCGAACCGGGCCAGCCGCCGGCCGCTGGCCACGTCGGTCAGCGTCAGGTAGTAGTCGGTGGCGGTGCCGCCGGTCGGCGGCCGATGACACTCCAGCAGCGTCAGTCGGCCCTGCCAGAGCACCGGCGACACCTCGCACAGGTTCTCGCACACGCGCTCGCGGCGCAGCTTCACCGGGCCGGCGTCCACCGGCGCCGGCGGGGCCAGATGGGCAAACGTCTCGGCCGGCCAGCCGGACAAGCGGGTGAAGCCGGCCGGCGTCGCCTGCTGGAACTGCACGTAGGAGCGCACCGACCCGCGGGTCGTGTAGCCGATCGCGCCAGTCTCGGCCCCGGCCGGCGCGGCTTTGCCGCAGCCGAACACGCGATAGCCCATGACCGTGGTGTCGGCCAGGTCGACGTGCAGGTAGCGCCCGTGCATGGTGCTGTGGATCACGCCGGTGCCCGGCTGGCCGTGCGGCTGCGAGAAGTTCAGCGCGATCAGGCGGCAACCGTCAACGCCGATGCGGGTGTAGGTGGCAAAGCCGGGATTGCCGGACTTCAGCGCGTTGTCGGGCCCGACGAGGGTGCAGTCTTCGAACCGCACGTCGGGCCGCTCGGGCATGGCCGGGTTCTCGACGCGCAGGTAGGCGCCGGCGGCGTCGCCCCACCAGTCGAGGCACCACAGGTGGCAGCGCCGGAAGGTGATCGGCTCGTCGGCACGCGACAGCACGCTGGCCACGCCGCCGCCGAAGGCCCGGCCGATGCCGACACAGTCCTCGACGAGCACGCTGAACGGCTCGACGCGGTTGGTGCCGTCGAAGAACAGACCGCCGTCGCCACCGGTGGCGTAGAGGTGGCGCAGGTGCCAGCGGTCCCAGCCGACTGCCGAAAAGGTCTGCTCGGTGTGCGCCTGCGACCAGCCTTGCTGGTACGAACGCAGGTTGCCCCACCAGTCGTAGCTCTTGAAGCCCTGGCCCGGATCGGAAGCGTCGAGCACGGCTTGCCCGCGCCGACCCGAGCCGAGCGCGCCGTCCACGTCGGCGACCAACTGGTTGTAGGCCCCGGCGGCGCCCGGATGGGCCGGCCAGAGGTTGGCCTCGACATAGGTGTCGGGCCGAACGATCACGCGGTGGCCACCGCGGTTGTCCGGCACGGCCTGCAACGCCGCCTGGAGACTCCGGAAGGCGGTGGCCCAACTGCGTCCGGTGGTACTGTCGCCGAGTCGCGAAACGAAGATGTCAGCCATGGGACCAGCCCCGATCGCCGCTGGGCTTCGGCAACCGGACAACGGGTCCTCTGGCTGACAACGGCCGGCGGCACGGAAGTCAGAGGTCGTCGATGACTTGGTCAAGGGGCTGCGTCCGGCCTTGAGCGATGTCCTCGCGCGCCCGGCGCATCAGGGCCGCCAAGCCGCCGCCAGGCTGCGAGTCGCTGGCGATCGCCGCGTCCCACGCGTCGGCTTGCCGCAGTTCATAGTCGGCCAGCCAAGCGAGGAACTCCTCCATCTCCTGGTCGGCGAGCGCACTGACTTCGGCGGCTATCCGCTGCACCTTGGCGGTCATGATGCGACCATTATAGTTGGTCGGCGGGTCGCCTGCCCAGTGCCCGCAAAGACACCGATTCGCGGCAGGGCTCCCGCGACCGGTGCCGAAACCCCGGCCGAGCCGCCGCGGGCGGCAAGGTGGATGGACATGAGCACGCAGGTTGAACCAGGCAAGCGCATCCGGGTGGGTGTGGTCGGTGTCGGGCGCGGGCAGAGCTTCGCCCAGGGCGCCGGCGCCGGCGTCGGTATGGAACTGGTGGCGTTGTGCGACACCTGGGAGAGCCGCCTGCGCGAGGTGGGCCAGCGGTTCGGCGTGGCGACCTACACCGACTACGACCGCTTCCTCGAACATGACCTCGATGCGGTCGTGCTGGCCAACTACTTCCACCAGCACGCGCCGTTCGCCATCCGGGCGCTGGCCGCCGGCAAGCATGTGATGAGCGAGACCTCGGCCAACAAGACGCTGGCCGAGGCCGTGGCGCTCTGTGAGGCGGTGGAGCGCAGCGGGTGCACCTACATGCTGGCCGAGAACTACCTCTACACGGCGTTCAGCCAGGAGATGGTGCGGCTCTACCACACCGGCGAGATCGGCCGCGTGCTCTACGCCGAGGGTGAGTACAACCATCCCATGGCCACGGCGGACCGCAACCGCATCTCGCCGGGGCGGCACCACTGGCGCAACGTGCTGCCGCCGACCTACTACTGCACCCATGCCCTGGCGCCGCTGATGGGCATCACCGACACCCGGCCGGTATCGGTCAACGCGCTGTCGATGGCCGCCCCTGAGATCAACGTCGGCACCGCCCGCACGAGGGACCCGGCCGCGGTCATCCTCTGCCGCATGGACAACGGCGCGGTGTTCAAGCTGCTCGGCACCGGCCTGCCGGGGCACAGCAACTTCTACCGGCTGCACGGCACGCGCGGCGCGATGGAGATCACGCGCGGCGCGGGCTACTTCGGTCCGGGGCAGGTGCGGGTGTGGCACGAAGCCTGGGACGTGCCCGAGGGCACCGAACTCGAGCGCGTCTACACACCCGACTGGCCCGAGCATGGTGACCTCGCCCGGCAGGCCGGCCACGGCGGCGGCGACTTCTTCACCTGCTTCCACTTCGCCAACGCGATTCGCTCCGGCGAGCCGCCGTACCTCGATGTGTACCGCGCGGTGGCCATGTCGTCGGTGGGCATCGTCGCCTGGCAGAGCGCGCTAGCCAACGGCCAGCCGGTGGACCTGCCCGACTTCCGCGACCGCGCCGCGCGCGCCGCGGTCGCCGACGACCACTGGTCGCCGTTCCCCGAGGACGCCGGGCCCGGCCAGCCGCCGGCCAGCATCCTGGGCAACCGCGAGCCGACGGCCGAGGACCTGGCCGCCGCGCAGGCCGACTGGCGGGCCAGTGGCTATGAGGGCGAGTAGCGCCAAGGAGACGCACATGGCGAGCGAACTGCCGCTGATCCAGCTCGGACCGCACCGCGTCAGCCGCCTGGTGGTCGGCGCCAATCCGGTGCTGGGCTTCTCGTACATGGGGTCGATGATGGGCCAGGTCATGCTGGACTACTTCACCCTCGACCGCATCTACGACCTGGTGGTGCGCTGCCTGGCGGCGGGCATCAACACCTGGCAGACCTCCTGGCACGAGAAGATCGACCAGACGCTGACCCGTCTGCGCGAGAACGGCCACGAGGTGAACTGGATCCTGCTGACCAGTGGCCCGCAACTCAGCGATGACGCCGCGCTGGCCGACGGCGTTCGCCGCCACCGGCCCATCGCCATCGTCCACCATGGCGGCGTCTCCGACCGGTTGTACCGCGAAGGCCAGAGTCAGCAGATCCACGAGTTCGTGTCACGGGTCAAGGGCCTGAGCACCTTGGCCGGCGTTTCGGCCCACAATCCGGAGGTCATCCGCTTCGTCGAAGACGCTGGTTGGCCGGTCGATCTCTATATGACCTGCTTCTATCAGTTGACGCGGACGCCCGAGGAGCTGCAGGCCGAGCTGGGGCAGGTGCCGCTCTGGGGCAACTTCCTGCCGGGCGATCCGGCGGCCATGTGCGCCGTGGTGCGCGAGGTCGAACGGCCGTGCCTGGCGTTCAAAATCCTCGGCGGCGGGCGCCAGGCCGAGACGCCCGAAGGCGCCGCGGCGGCCTTCGAGTTCGCCTTTGCCAACCTCAAGCCGACCGACGGTGTGATCGTCGGCATGTTCCCACGCTTCCGCGACGAGCCCGCCGAGAACGCCGCGCTCGTCCAGCGGTTCGGTTGAGACGCCCGACGGCCTAGTCGAAGCCCAGGCTGGGCGCCATGAAGTTGAACTGGTACATCTTGCTCAGCACGGCCACCACGGTGAAGAACGAGGCCGTGACGAAGGTGCCCAGAATCAGTCCGAGGAACAGCGGCATGGCCTGCCGGTAGGTCTTCATGCCGCCACTCTTCAGGATCAGGCCCTTGACCAGCCAGGTGATGAAGGCCGAGAACCAGAACACGATCAGCGTCCAGGAGGCGCTGACCGCGTAGCCCAGCGGGTGCAGCGGCCACCAGACGATGGTCGTGCGGAGCGCCACCAGCGCGCCGCAGAGCGACAGACCGGCCAGGAACGACGGCACCGCCGCGGCCGGCTTGGGCGCGTGCTGGTTGAGCGCGTTGGCCGCCTCCATGGTCTGGATCTGCGCGTTCCAGCCGGGGTAGCCGTAGAGCGTGACGTTGCCGAAGGTGTAGTTCAGCTTGAGGAACACGTAGCAGCCGGCGAGCAGCGCGGTGAACACCGCCAGCACCGTCGGCAGCAGCAGCGAACGCGGCCGGTAGCGCAGCTCGTGCGCCATCTTCTGGCTGTCCAGGAAGTTGCTCAGCAGCTCGCCGCGCAGGTCGCGCGTGAGCACGGTGTCGAGCATCGACAGGAGCGTGATGTTGCGCGGACCGAGCGTCCAGTGCGCCCGGAACAACCGGATCACGTCCAGCGGCCGGAAGCTGGTTTCGGTCTGCAGCAAACCCGCCTCGGCGACACCGCGCGAGAGGACCACGGCCACCACGAACAGGTAGATGCCCAGCTCCACCACCGCGATCCAGGTGTTCAGGCCGGCGTAGCAGCACCAGGCCACCGAACCGAGGAACCCGAGCACGCAGCCCCACAGCGCCGTGCGGTAGGGCAGCACTTCGTCATCGGGTCCGTCAGCGGCCAGATCGTGGTGCCGCCGCCAGGCGCTGCGCAAGATGGGCTGGAAGTGCCGGCCGCCGGTGTAGAGCAGGTAGATGACCAGGACGGTGTAGGCGCCGGCCATCTGGTAGCCATGGTAGAGCCGGCACGGGTACTGCGGCATGACCATCAGGTCGTAACCGAGCTGGGTGCCGATGACATCGGTCAGGCGGGTGAGCAGGAAGAACACCCACAGGCTGAGCAGCAGGTCGCTGGCCAGGAAGTAGAAGAACCCGATGGCGCCGAATGAGACCTGCACCGGCGTGTAGTGCATGCCGCTCCAGGGCCGGGTGGTCAGGAACTCGTTGAGCACCCATTTGAGCCGGATCTCGGGCACCGCCGGGATGTTGGCGTGCAGGCCGTTGATCAGGTAGATGGCCGTCGGAATGCAGAAGCCGATCCAGGTCAGCCGGTTGCGCAGGAACGGTTTGGCGTGCCCTTCGTCGATCAGCGTCAGCGGCAGTGTGACCAGCGGGAACGACAGCTTCTCGTGGTCGGCCCATTGGCGCCGCAGGATCACCGCGAGGCAGAAGAAGGTGACGTAGACCAGCGTCAGCAGCCCGGTCCAGTTGACGATGGGCCGCACCCAGCTCCACCACGGCACGGCGGCGTTGCCCTGGTAGAAGGACTTGACCACCGGCTGCATGATGTCGCCACGCGGGTCGAACACGATGAGCTGCTTCGGTAGGTAGGGACCGAACAGCTCCATGTAGTGGTTCTCGGCGGTGGCGTAGTAGTTGACGTTGACCAACGGCGGGATGAGCTTCTCGATGGTGCCGCGCGAGCACATGAGGACCGCGATGGTCATCATCACATAGAGCGGCAGCAGGTCCTGCCGCGCCAGGGCGCCGCGTCCGAGCAACCAGCGCACCAGCCGGTTGAGCAGCACCAGCACGAACAACGCCCCGACCGCCGGCGGCGCGAACTGGAGGATGCCGATCTGCACCTGCTGGACGACCATGTCGCCATAGACCGTCACGAATGCCAACAGGATGACCGCCGCGACGCCCAGGACCAGGGCGCGCAGACGGAGGGTCCCACTGCCGGATGGGGCTTCGGGCGGCAGGTTGGTCGACGAGGCCATGCAGTACTCCTCTGGTGGTGCGCAGGTGACTACAAGGTTGCTTCCACACGCCGGCGCCGGCTCCTGTCGGCCCGCCGGACTCGCCGGGAGCAATGTGAAGCCACCGCAACATGCGCACCCGGAAGGCGCCTCCGTTTGGTGTTAGCATGGTCGTCGTGGCGGCCGCGTAGGTTCCGGCGGCGGGTCCGCGCCGTGGTGGGCGTGATGGCTCCGGTGGGCAGCGGTATGAGCAAGGAAACGACGGAGCAACCGACGGCTGACAGCGAACTGTGCCGCCTCCGCGCCGAAGTGGCCGCCTTGCGCGAGGAGTTGGCCCAGGAGCGCAGTCGGGCCGCCGCTCAAGCCTCGGAGTACCGCTACGAGGCCATGTTCCAGGCCCTCTACGGGCAGGGCGATCACCTGGCCGGCATCCTCGAACCCGATGGTGTGCTGTGGCACGCCAACCAGACCGCGCTCGAGATGGTCGGGTGCTCGGCGGCCGAAGTGGTCGGCCGGCTGTTCTGGGAGCTGCCATGGTGGTCGCACAGCGCCGCCGAGCAGGACCGGGTGCGCGAGGCGGTCACGCGCGCGTCGCAAGGCGCCATGGTGCGCTTCGAGACCACCCATCTGGCCGTCGACGGGGGTCTGCGGACCATCGACTTCACCCTCAAGCCGGTGTGCGACGAGACGGGCCGGGTCTTCTGCCTGCTGCCCGAGGGGCGCGACATCACGGCGTACCGGGAGGCCGAACGGGCACTCGTGGAGGAGCGGCAACTGGCCGCCGGCATCTTCGACAGCCTGCCCGGTCTGGCCTACGTCTACGATGAGCACGGCCGCTTCGTCCGCTGGAACCGCGGCTTCCGCGAGTTGCTCGGCTGGACCGATGAGCAACTGTCGCAGATCACGGCGCTGGAGACCATCCAGCCGGGCGACCGGTCGGTCGCCAGCGCCGCGGTCGAGCACGCCTACGAGACCGGCGAAGGCAGCTCCGAAGTGACCTTGTGTGGCCCCGACGGCCAGGAGCTGCCGTGCTACTGCGCCGGCGTGCGCGTGGACGTCGGTGGGCACGAGTGCGTGGTCGGCATCGCGCTGGACATCACGGCCCGCCAACAGGCCGAGGAGCAGGCGCGTCAAGTGGCCGAGCACTTGCGCACCGTCAGCGATTCGCTGCTCGACGCCGTCATCACCGTCGACCATGAGGGCCTCGTCGAGTACTGGAATCCGGCGGCCGAGGCGATGTTCGGCTACTCCAGCGCCGACGCGCTGGGCCGGGCGGTTCACGACCTGGTCATGGCCGACAACCATCGCGCCCAGTTCTCCAGCGGCTTTGCCCGGTTCCAACAGACCGGACAGGGCGCAGCCGTGGGGCAAGTGGTCGAACTGCTCGCCAAACACCACGACGGGCACACCTTCCCGGTGGAGCTGTCGTTGTCGGCCGCGCAGATCAACGACCAGCGCAAAGTCACCGCGGTGGTGCGCGATATCACCGAGCGCAAGCGGAGCGAGACCGAACAGCGGTTGCGCCACGACTTCTACCAGCGCCAGGCCACCGTGTTCCTGTCGCTCATCGCCGACGGCTCGCTGATGGCCGGTGACCTGCAAGAGGCAGTCCAACGGGTGACCGAGGCATGCTCACAGGTCATCGGCACCGAGCGGGTCAGTGTCTGGCTCTACTCTGAAGACTACGCCGCGCTGCACTGCGTCGACGTCTACGAGCACACGCCGCACCGGCACAGCGGCGGCCTGGAGCTGGACAGCGGCGCCTTTCCCACCTACACGGCCAGCCATCGCAAGGGCCAGGTCATCGCCGCCAGCGACGTGACGACCGACGCGCGGACGCGCGAAGTGCCGGCCAGTTACTACGCCGAGTACGGCATCTGCTCGCTGCTCGACGCCCCGGTGTGGCTGCACGACCGGATCGGTGGCATCCTGAGCTTCGAGCACGTCGGTACCCAGCGCCAGTGGCTGCCCGAAGAGGAACGCCTGGCCACCACCATGGCCACCGTGGTCTCGTTGTGCTACGAGGCCGCCGAGCGGCGGCGCGTGACCGAGGCCCTCCGCCGTAGCGAGACCGAGCTGAGCAGCATGTTGCGGGCCGCCTCGGTCGGCATCACGCTGACGCGCGACCGCATCTGCTACCAGGCCAACGCCACCATGGGCCGCCTGTTCGGCTACCCCGTCGAGGAGCTGATCGGCAAGCCAACGCGCAGTCTGTTCGTGTCGCAGGAGGAGTACGACCGGATCGGCGACCTGCTGCGCGACCTGGACGCCGGCGCCGACGTCGTTACCGGCGATGCCCAGTTGCGGCGCAAGGATGGCAGCGTGGTCGATGTCAACATCCGCCTGACGCTGCTCGATCCGAACGACCACAGTGCGGGCTATGTGGCCATGCTGCAGGACATCACCGACCGTAACCGGGCCGAGGCCCAACTCCGCGAAACGCTGCAGCGCCTGCACGACATCGTCGAGTTCCTGCCGGACCCGACGCTGGTCATCGACAGTGATCGCCGCGTGGTGGCCTGGAACCATGCCATGGAGCAGCTCACCGGCGCCAGGGCCGAGGACCTGCTCGGACAGGGCGACCATGCCTACGCCCTCCCGTTCTATGGCCAGCGGCGCCCGATTCTCATCGACCTGGTCGACTACTCGACCGCCGAACTGGAGGCCAAGTACGACTTCGTGCGCCGGGTGGGTGACAAGATCTACGCCGAGACCTGTGTCGAGCAACTGAACGGCGCCGACCACGTTCACCTGTGGGGCGTCGCCTCACCGCTCTACGATCAGGCCGGCAACCGCACCGGCGCGATTGAGGTGATCCGCGACATCAGCGAGCCGCGGCGAGCCGCAGCGGCGCTGGCCGTCAGCGAAGAGCGTCTGCGCACGCTGATCAACGCGATGCCGGACATCATCATCTTCAAGGACGGCGAGGGCCGGTGGCTGGAGGCCAACGACTACTGCCTGCACCTGTTCGGCCTGACCGGCTTGCCCTACCACGGGCGCGGCGACCGTGAGCTGGCCGAGCTCAACCCGTTCCACCGCGACACCTTCGAGGTCTGCCGCCTCACCGACGAGGCCGCCTGGGCCGCCCGGGCGACACGCCGCCGCGATGAGGTGATTGCGCAGCCGGACGGCGGTGAGATGGTCTTCGACATCATCAAGGTGCCGCTGTTCAACGAGGACGGTTCGCGCCGCGGTCTGGTGGTGGTCGGCCGCGACCTGACCGCGCGCCGCGAAGACGAAGCCGAACGTGAGCGGCTGCAGGATCAGTTGCAGCAGGCCATGAAGATGGAAGCCGTCGGTCGCCTCGCCGGTGGCGTCGCGCACCACTTCAACAACCTGCTGACCACCATCAACGGCAACATCGAACTGGCCCTGCTGGAACTGAGCGACGCCGATCCGCTGACGGTCTACCTCGACGAGGTGCTCCAGGCTTCCGACAGTGCGGCCTCACTCACCCGCCAGCTCCTGGCCTTCTCGCGCCGGCAGATCATCGAGCCGAAGGTGCTCAACCTCAACGACCTGGTCGAGAACATGCGGCGGATGCTGGCCCGCTTGATCGGTGAGGACGTGGTCGTCCAGACCAAGCTCGGCGGCGACCTGGGATCGGTGAAGGTCGATCCCGGCCAGTTCGAGCACGTCCTGGTCAACCTGGCGGTCAACGCCCGTGACGCCATGCCCGACGGCGGCAAGCTGATCATCCAGACCGCCAACCTCGACCTCGACGACGCCTACTGCGACGCGCACGCCCAGGTCCAGCCCGGACCGTACGTCCTGCTGGCCGTCAGCGACACCGGCACCGGCATGGACGACCACACCAAACAACACCTGTTCGAGCCCTTCTTCACCACCAAGCCCAAGGGCCGCGGTACCGGGCTGGGCCTGGCCACCATCTTCGGCACGGTCAGACAGGCCGGCGGCGCAATCGAGGTCTACTCCGAGGTGGGCCTCGGCTCCACCTTCAAGATCTACCTGCCGCGCGTCGACGAGGCCGCCACCGAACTGCTAAAGGAGAAACCGGTCGCCGAACTGCCGCGCGGGACCGAGACGGTGCTGCTGGTCGAGGACGAAGCGAGTGTGCGCGACCTGGCGCTGATGATTCTCAAGCGCCTCGGTTACCACGTGCTGCACGCGGCCAACGGCGGCGAGGCGTTCATGATGGTCGAGCGCTACCAGGGCCGCATCGACTTGCTGATGACCGATGTGGTCATGCCCGGCATGAACGGCCGCGAACTCGCCGAGCGACTGCTGGTGATGCAGCCGGAGATGCGGGTCCTGTTCACCTCCGGCTACACCGAAGATGTGATCGTCCACCACGGCGTCGTGGAAGAGAGCCTGAACTTTGTCGGCAAGCCCTACACCATGGCCAACCTGGCGCAACGACTGCGCGACGTGCTCGGGCCGCCGACTCAGCCGTAGACCTCGTCGATCACCTGCCGGGCCAGCGCCACCCAGCGCCGCGGGCGGTCGCTGTCGCCCTGTACCGTCTCCACATCCTTGAGTGTGAGGTCGACGTGGCACTGGCGGCAGGCCTGCAGGTCGGCCTTGAGGATGCGTCGCACGCGGTCCGCGTCGAACCCGTAGCCGACCATGTCGGCCGGGCTCGGACGATAGCTGAACACGTAGTCGCGCTGGATCTGCTCGGCGCAGCGCGCCACGTCGGCAAACGGCGACACGGCGATGCGCCGCAGATTCGGCAACTGCCGCAGCACGCCGATCTTGTGCGTCAGGTCTTCGCAGCACCCGTAGGCGACCAGGCCGAAGTGCTCCAGGATGGGCCGCTGGTAGCGGAACAGGAACTCCTCGAACTGCGCGGGTGAGCAGACCGTGTACTCCTGCGAGGCCATGTAGCCCCACAACTCGCGGCGACGCACGCGGTTGTGGTTGGGCGCCGGATCGGCCAGCTCCTCGGCGTACGGCATGGCCTGGTTCTGGTGCGCGCCGAGGCCCCAGTCGCCGGCCTCCTCGGCCTGCTGGTGGCAACGCAAGATGCCCGCCGACATGAACCCGACCACCTCGTGCAGCCACTCGGGCCGGTCCATCATGTCGAGCGCCAGATGCTCGATGCCGCGCAGATGGCCCAGATCGGTGGAGATGTCGCCGGTCCACATGCGGTAGGCCGGACCACGGTCGAGGTTGATCGGCAGCAGGTCGCCGAGCAGGTCGTGCAACCGGTCGGCCAGTCGGGCGGTGGCGGCTTCATCGATCTCGTGGCGCGGGGGCCGGAGCCGCGCCAGGTCGTTCGGCTCGCGCAGCGCGGGCTCGTCCTTGTAGGCGCCGCCCGCCTGCGCCGGTTGCACGCGGCGGCTGGCCAGCCCCCACCCCGTGTAGCGGTGTGCCGCATTGAGCGTCACCCAGGGCTCGAAGATCGAATCATCGTCGAGCGAGGCCCAGTACAACTGGTGCCGGAAGAACCACTCGTAGCCCCGGGCGAACGGATCCTCGCAGCGGCACTGCGATTCGGCGAGCTCGCCGAACGCGAAGGCGCGCATGTAGATCAGCGGCCGGTCGCCCAGCAGGCTGTTGTGCCGGCGCCAGCGGTCGCGCCGCTCGGCCTGCACCGGCTGGGCGCAGACTTCCAGGTATTGCCGCGCCAACGCGCGCAGCAGGTCACGTTCGGCGCGGGCCTCCATGGCGGCTACCTCTGCGCCGGCCGGGTTGGCCGCGCGCGGGCCGGTTCCTGCGTTGGCGACTCAGGCCGGGTCGACATGAACCATCACGTCAGCCGCGCCGAGCGCGGCCCGAATGTCGGCTTCGACCGCCTCGGCGATGCGGTGGCCGTCGGCGAGCGACGCATCACGCCGCACACCCACGATGATGTCGACAAACAGGTTGGCCCCGGACTGCCGGACGCGTACGCGGCGGCAGTAGACCACCCCGGGCACCGCCCGTGCCGCGGCCTCGGCGGCGGCGATGGTGCCGTCGGGCGCCCGGTCGAGTAAGGCGTCGAGGGTGCGTCGCCCGAGCTGGCAACTGACCACCACGACGATCACGGCCACACCCAAGGCGGCCAACGCGTCGGCGCGCCCGAACAGCTCCGCTCGCCCGGTCACTTCGCCGGCCTTGACCAGGCCCAGGCCGATCAGGACCACCACCGAGCTCCAAATGTCGGTGGAGAAGTGTAGCGCGTCGGCCTCCAGCGCCTGGCTGTCGTACTTCTTGGCCACACGCATCAGCGCGCGCGAGCGCGACACGTCCACCACGATGGACAGCACGATGACGCCGAACGACCACCAGGTGGCCTCGACCTCGACGGTTCGCCAGCACAGCCGCAGCACGGCCTCGCGGACGATCCAGGCGCAGGTCAGCAGCAGCAGCAGCGTCTCGATCAGCGCCGAGATGTTCTCGACCTTGCCGTGACCATAGCGGTGCTCACGATCCGGTGGAGTGTCGGCCAGGCGGACGGCGAAGAAGGTGACCAGGGCCGCGATGAGGTCGAGGGCGGAGTGCGCGGCCTCGGACAGCAGGCCCAGGCTGCGGGTGGCCAGGCCGACCACCAGCTTGGTGCCGGTCAACAACACCGCGCCCGCCACCGAGGTGGCGGCCACCCAACGCTTCTCCGCCGCGGCTGCGGCGTCGGCGGCATAAGCCGTCTCGCTCATCCGAACCTCCAAGTGCGCCGCGACGCACACGGCGCCGACGGCCTCGCCATCGTTCCACTTGGGGCTCGTCGAGAGGACGGCCCCACGGGGCTGTTCAGTCAGTCCCGCAGGGCCATAGGCAACCTGCTGCCCACAACATCGGGGCCCGGCTGACGCCCCAACTGCCCGGGGCGCCGCCTGCTCTGATAGGGCGATTGTACCGCAGCGCGCAAAACCCGGTCAAGCCACGCTTGGGGACAGTATACCTAACTATCCGCGCCGCCACGCCGCGAGCGTGGGCGCCGATGGTACCGCGCCCGGTCTCGCGCCACCGCGCCACGGTTGAACTCGGTCGCGGCACGTGTTAGCCTCACCGTGTCGGTCGACCGGCCCGGCCGGTGGCCGTGCAGGAGGAGCCTCAATGCAACACCCGCGCACGCGTGGACGGCGGTTCGCCTTCACGCTGATTGAGCTGCTCGTGGTCATCGCCATCATCGCGATTCTGGCGGCGATTCTGTTCCCCGTGTTCGCCAAGGCCCGCGAGAAAGCGCGCCAGTCGAGCTGCCTGAGCAACCTCAAGCAGGTCGGACTGGCCGAGCACCAGTACAGCGCCGACTATGACGAGAAGGTCGTGCCCGTCTACATCGCCATGCCCGATGGCCTGCTGCTGTTCTCGTTCTCGCTGTGCTCACCGTACATGAAGAACGTCCAGATCTGCGACTGTCCCAGCCAGTCCGGCAGCCCCGGTCTGGCCACCTGGGCCTCGCCGCTGAACGTCGACTACTACAACGGTGTCTGGCACCTCAGCTACGCGTGGAACTGGATCTACAACTGGAGCAACTGCGTCTCGAACCTGTCGCCCTGGGCCACGCCGGCGTACAGCCACAACGGACCGCACTACCCGGGCACGTCCTTGGCCGACGTGGTCCTGCCGTCGACCACCATCTCGGTGATTGAGGGCAACGCCAACGAGTTCTGGTCGCCCAACCACCTCGAGTCGTTCATGAACGTCGGCAACAAGCGCCACAACGGCCAGCAGAACGTGCTGTTCATGGACGGGCACGTCAAGTGCCTCGGCCCCGGCGCTACGCGGCCGGCGATGTACTCGGTACCCGACGACGAGGCCCAGACTCCGGCCGGCTGGGGCGCGCCACCGAACTCCAACTGGTAGAGCGTTCCGACCCGCCCTAACAAACCCGGTGACATGATACTAGTTTCGACTGCCCGGGCGCCGCAAAACTAGTATCATGTCACCGAGTTATGTGAGTATCATGTCACCGAGTTATGTGCGGCGCGGTGTAACGGGCCTGTTTCGCTTGGCGGCGAGTCCGGGTCAACGTCTCCTCCGGCGCACCGGTAACCAGGGCCATGGATGCCAAGGAGAGAGACGGTGGCAAAGACGAGTCGTCCGTGGTACCGCGCCGTAGCTTGGGGCGCTGCTTGCTTGGTCTGGTCCGGTCTGACCGGCTGCGGTTCGACGGCAACCACGGTGCCCGACGCAGCCAACATCATGGTTGACGTTGTCGATTACGCGCGCGTGTCCGACTTCGAGTCGCGCTTCAAGTCACAAGCGACCGATCCGGTGGTGGCAGCCTACTTGTGGTTCGAAGCGGCGTTGGTCTACTCCAACGCCGACGCTGTCGCCACCGGACGCGACATGCTCGACCGCTACTTCGGCGAGCGCACTTGGGAGCAGGACGGCACTTTCGCGATGGCCGTACACCGGCAGCCTTACCTCTTCGACAGCTACTTGGTTGGAGCCACGCCGGACAACGACTACCAGCCCCAGTTGACCGACGGGCGGTTCGAGCTCGACCTGCGCGGCAGTCAGGCCGACAGCAGCCCAGGCTACTGGAAGCTACGGCTCAACTGCAGCGGCGCCGACTCGCAACGGCCGTGCACGCTCAAGCGGGGCACCGACGGTCTGTGGCGCATGTGGGAGTACAGCAGCATCTACGTCGGCATTCGTCCGCCGGTGTAGCCCGACAGACAACCCGGCAGGCACCGAGCGACCGGCCGGTGGCCGGTCCCTCGGTTGGTGGCTCGCACCGCCCAGGGCGGTGGGTCCCATCGCGTGCGGGCACCCTCGCTCGTGGGACCGGCGTCTCGCCGGTCGGTCGCCCGATGCGCTCCGCGCAGGCAAGTGGCCGCGCTCCGCCGGCCGTTCTCCTGGCGCGTCCAGACCGGCGAGACGCCGGTCGCACGGGAGGCCGGAGCGGGCGGGTACACCCGCCCAGATGCCGCTTGACCCGTTACGGTGGCTGGACTACCTTCGCGCGCAGGAGACCAGCGTGCTGCCCAAGGACCGGGTCGCGGCGGCGATCCGCCATGAGGAGCCGGATCGCGTGCCCTGGGGCGACTTCGCCATCGACTACGCCATCATCGAGCAGGTGCTCGGCCGCCGGAGCTACTTCCGCGGCAAGTTCCAGGAGATCCAGGCGCTCTGGGCCGGCCATCGCGACGAAGTGGTCGCCAGTGCCAAGCACGACATCGTCGAGTTCGTGACGCGCACCGGCATGGACCAGGTCAGCATCCACATGGTCCCCTGCCGCAACGCCGTGTTCGAGCCACCGCGCAGAATCGACGACGTGACCTGGTCGGATGCGGCGGGCAACCTGCTGCGCTACTCGGACCAGACCAAGGACATCATGCTGTTGCGCCGTGGCGACCATCCGGAGCGCGCGCCGCAACAGCCGCCGCCGGATGGCACGCAGTGGGAGCTGTTCGACCACGTGGTGGCCGAACTCGGGGCGACCCACTACCTGGTGGCGCGCGGCGCCGGGCACGCGCCGACGGTCAACTACTTCACGGCGGTCGGTCTGGAAGAGCAGTTGATGGCCATCGTCGAGCGGCCCGAGCAGGTGCGCGACGCGCAGCTACGGCACGGCGAGGCCGCCGGCGAGACCACGCGGCGCGCGCTGGAGCGCGGGGCCGATGCCTTCTTCTGGGGCGACGACTACGGCTACAACAGCGGCCCGCTGATGTCGCCGCGGCACTTCGCCGAGCTCTATGTGCCGGGGCTGCGGCGCCTGTGTGAACGCGTCCATGAGCAGGACGCGCCGGTCTTCTTCCATTCCTGCGGCCACCTGGCGCCCATCCTCGGCCAGATGGTCGATGCCGGCATCGACGTCTACCAGTCGATTCAACCGAACGAGCCGATCGTCGAGTACAAGCGCCGCTACGGCGAGCGGCTCACCTTGATGGGCGGCCTTTCGCTGCACACCTTGGCCACCGGCACGCGGGACGACGTGCGGGCCGAGGTGCGCCACGCCCGGGAACATCTGGCCCCCGGCGGTGGTCTGATTCTCGCCAGCAGCCATTCACTCGGCGTGGCCACGCGATACGACAACTTCATGACCATGATCGAGACGATCCACGAAGTGGGCGCGTACGCACCCTAGCTCAAGGAGAGCGCCGATGCGCGCCAAGATGCTGTTCTGTCTCGCCGTGCTCGCCGGCGGCGCCGCAGCGGCACCGGCCCCGGTCAGCCTGATTCGCAACGGCGGCTTCGCCACCGGTCTGGACCCCTGGGCCACCGTCGGCGGCAAGCGGCTCAAGGCGACCGCGGTACCGGCCGAGGTGGGCACCTGGCGCCATGCGGCCCGGCTCGTGTCCACGGTGCCCGCGGGCAGCCTGCCGTGGAGCGCCCAACTCAGCCAGCGCACCAACTCGGCCGTGCGCAAAGGCGACCACCTCTACTTCCGCGCCTGGCTGCGCAGCCCGGACAAGTGCCCGGTGGTGTTCTGCCTCGAGCAGACCGCGGCCCCCCACGCCAAAGTGCTCTACCAGCGCGTGGTGCCCACCACCGGCTGGCAGGAGTACAAGTTCCTGGCGCGGGCGCGTCAGGCCTATGGCGTGGCCAATCTCGCGGTCCGCTTCTTCGTCGGCTCGGAGGCCGGAACCGTCGAGGTCACCGGCGTGCGCGTGGACAACTACGGCGAGGCCATCGGCATGAAGTTCGAGCAGACGGTCGACTACTGGGGCGGCCGTGACCACGACGACACCTGGAAGCCGGCGGCGCTGGCCCGTATCGAGCAAATCCGCAAGGGCGACCTGACGGTCAAGGTGGTCGATGCCGCCGGCCAGCCGGTGCCCAGCCCGCGGGTCAAGGTCACCCAGCTCCGCCACCACTTCCGCTTTGGCACCTGTGTGCCCGCCGGCCGTCTGGTCGACACCAAGGACGCCAACAACCTGCGTCTGCAGCGCGAACTGGTGCGGCTCTACAACACGGTCACGTTCGAGAACGACCTCAAGTGGGCGGCCGCTTCCGAAGCGACCTTGGCCCGCGTCGACCAGGCCGCCGCCTGGCTCAAGGCCCACGACCTCGAGCTGCGCGGCCACTGCCTGGTCTGGGGCTCCTATGGCCACCTGCCGAAGACGGCCAAGGACCTGCGGGGCGCGGCGCTGCTGGCCGCGGTCGAGGCGCACGTGAAGCAGTACGCCAACCGGTACCGCGGCCGGCTCTACCTCTGGGATGTGGTCAACGAGGCCGTGACCAACACCGCGTTGTGGCAGGAAGTGGGCTGGGAGAACTTCGCCAAGGTCTACCAGTGGGTCCGCGAGGCCGATCCGCAGGTGCGGCTGGCCTACAACGACTTCGCGATGACCAACGTGGAAGAGGGCCATCGCAAGAAGGTCGCCGAGCGAGTGCAGTACCTGATCGATCACGGCGCACCGCTGGACGTGATCGGCATGCAGGAGCACCACGGCACACCGCTGGTGCCGCTCGACCAGGTGCTGAAGAACGTCGAGTACTGGGCGAAGTTCGGCCGCGACCTGGAGGTCACCGAGTTCGACCTGGGCGTGCAGGACGACACGGTGCACGGCCAATGGTGCCGTGACCATCTGATCGCGATGTTCAGCCAGCCGAAGGTGACGGCCTACATCTACTGGGGCTGCTGGGAAGGCAGCCACTGGCGCGCCAAGGACGGCGCGGCGATGTTCCGTCTGGACTGGAGCAAGCGCCCCGCGCAACTGGCCTATGAAGAGCTGGTCCTCAAGCAGTGGTGGACCCGCAGTAACGAGCTCGCCGGCGCCGATGGCGTGTTGAAGACGCGGGCGTTCTACGGCCGGCACCGCATCGAGGTGGACAAGGGCGACCAGAAGACCGCCACGACCTGCGAGCTGACGCCGGGGGGCGCGGGCGAGGTGACCGTGAAGCTGCCGTAAGGCGCGTCAAGGACTCTGCCGGCGCCTGCCGAACCACTTCTCCGGCGCGTGACCGGAGAAGGGCATGAGACCTGCACTCGGTGTACTGGCGTTGCTGACGGTGGCCTTGTGGGGCCAGACGGCCACCGAACCGACCATCGCGCAGCGGCGGGCGGCCGTGATCGCCGCGCGAGCGCAAGGCGCCGCGGCCGTACCCCTCCTGCAGCAGGCCCTGGCCGACCCGAGCAACCTCGTCCGGCGGGCCGCCGTACGGGTGCTGGCCGACCTGGGTGACCCGGCCACACCGGCCTTGCAGGCAGCCACGACCAACCGCGACGCGTTGGTCCGCCGAGTAGCCTTCACCGCGCTCCTCGCGCGCGGCGGCGAGGCCGGCCTGGCCGCGGCCAAGACGGCGTTGGCCGATCCCGACGAGGCCCTGCGGCTGGCCGTCGTCACGCGGCTGATTGCCGTCCAGCCGCGCACCGAGGCCGTGCTAGCGCTGCTCCAGGCGGCGCGCACGGATGCCTCGGTCGAGGTCCGTCGCCCGGTGCAGGACGCCCTCTGGCCATTCCACAAAGAGACCATCCTGTTCCGGCAGCGCCCGGACGTGGTGGACCAACTGGCCCGCGTGCAGGTGGCCGCGCGCGTGCCGCTGCCGGCGACCGGCTGGCTGTTCCGCCTCGATGCCGATGAGAAGGGGCACGAGCAGAACTGGTTCGCGCCGGCACTGCCCACCGACGGCTGGAAGCCGATCGCCATCGAGCAGTACTGGCAGAAGGCCGGCTACGAGTATGAAGGCGTGGCCTGGTACCGCCTGACCTTCCCGCTGCCGGCGCGCCCGGCACACCAGGCGGCCGAGCTGAGCTTCGGCGCGGTGGACGAGTCGGCCTGGGTCTGGGTCAACGGCGAGTACGTCGGCCAGCACGACATCGGGCCCGCCGGCTGGGACAAGCCGTTCGCCCTCGACGTCACCGGCGCGCTGCGCTGGGGCCAGGACAACCAGCTCACCGTCCGCGTGCTCAACACCAAGGCCGCCGGCGGCATCTGGAAGCCGGTCAGCATCGAAGCCCTGACGCTGAAATGAGGTCCGTCATGTCGACGCTGCGCACACTCCTGGCGACCATGCTGCTGCTGGCACCGGTGGCCGCCCAGTCGCCCTGGCAGAAGCTCTACGAGGGCGACGAGGCGACTGGCGCCCAGGTCATCGCGCTGTACCAGTTCCGGCCCGGCCAGGAGCTGGTCGACAACTCGGGGCACGGTCACCACCTGACGCTGCGCGGCACCGCCAAGGTCATCCCGGCCGGACCGCTGCCCGGTGCCGGCGCGCTGGAGACCACGCCCGCCGACCCGAAGAACGATCAGGCATCGGGCGCCATGACGCCCACCAAACCGCGGCTGTCGCCGGCCGGCGCGTTCACCATCGAGCTGTGGTTCCAGCCGCGGGCCGAGTTTGCCAAGACGGCCAACTGGATGCTGGTGGACAAGAAGTACATCCACTACGACCGCGCGCAGCCCGGGGCGAACGACGACTACTGCCTGTTCCTGCGGCGCGCGGGCGACGCGCACCAGTTGGTGGCCGCCCTGGGCTACGGCACCTCGTCGAGCTACTTCAACTCGCGGCCGGTGAACCTGACGGCCGGCCAATGGGTCCACCTGGCCTTCACCTACAACGGCGCCGGCGTGGGCCGGTTCTACGTCAACGGCCAACCGGCCGGCCGCCAGCAGGTCGCCGACCGCGGGCCGGTGGCGCCCGGCAAGCACCCGTTGGTGATCGGCGACCGGGTGGGCAGCACGTTCATGGCGACGCCCGGCCTGATCGGGCAAGTGCGCCTGCTGAACGGCCTGCCGGCGGCCTTCGAAGGCGGGGTCGACCTGAGCGCCGAGCGGGGCCGGCGCGTGTTCGAGCGCTTCGAGCCCCGCGCCAAGCTGACCGTGGTGTTGGCCAACGATCTGCCGGCGCCGGTGCGCGACGTGCAGATGAGCCTGACCATGGGCGGCGCCACCCGCGTGGTCGGCCAGCAGGCGACTGTGGCGCCGAGCGGGCAGGTGACCGCCGAGGTGCCGGTGGACACCGCCGTGCGCCCGGGCGACTATCCGGTGCAGGTGGCGGCCACCATGGTCGGTCCGCGCGGGCCGCTCCACACGCGCTGCGAGGTGCCCTTGGCCATCGTGGCGCGCCTGCCCGAGCGCATGCCGGTGGTCATGTGGGGCAACGATTCGCTGATCAGGGACGCTGAGCAGATCGGCTTCACGCACCAGATCACCGCCCATGCCGACCCGGCGCGCGTCTGGCGTGACGGCGAGAAGGCCACGTCCAGCACCCCAGACGATGTGGCGGCCCAGCGCGTGGTGCTCGACGAGCACCTGCGGCGCGGCCTGCGCGGCGTGGGCTACATCCACGAGCCGGGCTACATCGAGCGGACTCCGGAGTTGATGGCCAAGTACGGCCGTATCGGTCGCGACGGCAAGATCTACGAGCGTGCCGCGGTCTGCGCCAGCAGTCGCGAGGTGGTGGCGTTCAGCCGCAACACCGGCCGCGCCCTGGCCGCCGACTATGGCGACCACCCCGCGTTCGACGGCTGCCTGGTCCACAGCGAGATGCGCGACCACAGCGAGCTGTGCTACCACGACTATGACCGGGCGGCCTGCCGCCGGGCCACCGGTCGCGACTACCCCGAGCTGGCCACCAGCAAGTACGGCGTGCGCTACAACACCATCAAGGGCTTCCCCGCCGATCGCGTGGTGCCCGACGACTATCCGTTGCTGGCCTTCTATCGCTGGTTCTGGAAAGAAGGCGATGGCTGGAACCAGCTCCACACCGCCGCGCACGAGGGTCTGCGGCAGCACACCCGACCCGGCTTCTGGACCTGGTTCGACCCGGTGGTGCGCGTGCCCTCGGTCTGGGGCAGCGGCGGCCAGGTGGACGTGCTGTCGACCTGGACCTACAGCTATCCCGACCCGCTGAAGATGGGCCAGTCCACCGACGAGGTGCTGGCTATGGCCGCCGGTACGCGGCAACGGGCGATGAAGATGACGCAGATCATCTGGTATCGCACCGGCACCGCGCCGAAGCTGCCGCCGAACGAGGCCGACCGGGCCGACTGGGAGCGCGAGCAGCCCGACGCGCAGTTCATCACCATCTCGCCCGACCACCTGCGCGAGGCGCTGTGGTGCATGATCTCGCGGCCGGTCGAGGGCATCATGTACCACGGCTGGCAGTCGCTCGTCCCGCAGAAGGTCCACAGCGCCTATCGCTGCACCAACCTGAAGACGCGCGAGGCCCTGACGCAGTTGACCCGTGACGTGATCCGTCCCTACGGCCCGATGCTGCGGCACGTGCCCGACGGGCCGCACAACGTGGCACTGCTGGAGAGCTTTGCCAGCCAGGTCTTCGCCGGTCGCGGCAGCTATGGCTGGGGCACCTCGTGGGAGGCCGACGCGCACCTGATTGCCCAGTGGGCGCAGTTGCAGCCGAAGATCGTCTACGACGAGCAGGTGGTTCGCGACGGCCTCGACGCCTACCAGGTGCTCATCCTGCCCGGTTGCGACGTGCTGACCCGGTCGGTGGTGGACCGCATCCGGGCGTTCCAGAACCGCGGCGGGCTGGTGGTGGCCGACGGCAATCTCTGCCCGGCCATCGTGCCCGACATCCTGCTGCCGACCTACCCGCGCCAGCGCAAGGCCGATGTCGACAAGGCCGCGCTCCAGAAGCTCGCCGCGGGGCTGCGCAGCGAGCTGGACCCGGTCTACCAACGCGAGTACGAGACCGACAACCCGGATGTGGTCTGCCGCCGCCGCCGCGCGGGCCAGGCCGACTACTTGTTCGTCATCAACGACCGCCGGCAGTTCGGCAAGTACGTCGGCCACCACGGTCTGGTCATGGAGGACGGCGTGCCGGCCACGGCCACGGTGCGCTGCCGCCGGCCGGGCGCGGTGGTCTACGACGCCCTGGCCCGCCAGCAGGTCGCCACGCAGTCGGTGCCGGGCGGCCTGAGCTGGCCCGTGGCGCTGGGCCCGGGCGCAGGCCGGCTCTACGTGCTGCTCGACACCCCCGTGACCGACGTGGTCGTCACCGCGCCGGCCGGCACGCTGGGGCAGACGCTCACCGTGGCGGCGCAGGTGAACGCCGGCCGCGCCGCGGTGAACGCGGTGGTGCCGCTGCAAGTGGACCTCCGCGACCCGCAAGGGCGGCCGGCCGAGTTCTCGGGCTACCACGCAGCGCCCGGCGGCGCCTGGCGGCAGACGCTGGCCCTGGCCGCCAACGACCTGCCGGGGCGCTGGACCATCAAGGTGACCGAACTCCTCGGCGGCAAGGCCGCCGAAGCATCGTTCGAAGTGCGCCGGTAGCCCGGCGCCCGTTGAGAGGTCACCGCCGGTTGGCGGTGTACCGTCGCGCGACAGGTTGTCTGACGCTGTTCGACACGGAGCACATCATGGTCCGCTATGCCGTCGTCGTGATCGCGTTGTCCGCTGCGTGGGCAGCGGCGGCGCCACAACCCACGCTCAGCCTCGACTTCGACCAGGACTTCACCGCCACCACGCGGGCCGGTGCCGTCAAGCCGGAGCTCGAAGGGCAGCCGACACTGGTCGACGGCCGCTTCGGCAAGGCAATGAAGAGCGGGCCGGGCAGCGGCTACCTGAAGTTCGCCACTGCCGGCATTCTGTCGCCGGAGCAGGGCACCGTCGAGCTGTGGGTCTGCCCCATCGACTGGGACGGCACCGAGGAGAAGTTCCACTGCTTCTTCGACATGCGCTGCGATCAGGGCGTGCTCTACCTCTACAAGTACTACCAGGGTGGCTTGCTGATGCTCTCGGGCAGCCATCCGAACGGCCCGTATGCCAGCGCGCCGGCGCCCATCGGCACCTGGAAGCCCGGCCAGTGGCACCACATCGCCGGCACCTGGTCGCGTGGCCGGCAGGAGGTCTTCGTCGACGGCAAGCGCATTGCCGGCGTCTCGCCGAACCTGCCCACCGGGCTGTCGCCCACCTTCACCATCGGTGACCACCCTTGGCACATTCCGCGCACCAGCAGCTCGCTGATCGACCGCGTTCGCATCTACGACCGCGCGCTGTCGGAGGCCCACATCGCGGCCCACCTGGCCGGCGACTATGACAAGACCGTGCCGATCGCGCCGCAGTCGCTCGATCTGGGCCTGCGCTTCAACCTGGAGCAGATGCGGCTGACAGCGCACCTGAGCACCACCGCCGACGACACCGCCGGCGCGCAGGTCGCCTTCTCGTTGCGCGGCACCAACGCACGGCCGGAGCCGGCCGAGCCACAGTCGTTGGGCACCGGCATCGTCTCCGCGGCCTTCGGCGTCACCGGGCTGGCGCCCGGAGCCTACGATCTGGTCGCCCGCGTGACGCGCGGCGGCCAGGAGGTGTGTACGCACAGCAGGCCGTTCCACGTGCCGGACCTGTCCTGGCGCGGCAACCAGCTCGGCCGTGCCGACGTGGTCCTGGCGCCGTGGACGCCGCTGCAGGCCAAGGCCGACGGTGACCGCGTCGAGTTGGGCCCCTGGGGCCGGCGCTACACCCTTGGCGCCGGTGCCGCGCCACAGCAGATCGAGTCGGCCGGCAAGCCGCTCTTGGCCGGCGCGGGCCGACTGATCGCCACCGTGGACGGGCAGCCGCTGCCGGTGACCGGCACAGCGGCGAAGCTGGTCGCCTCGTCGCCCACGCGCGCCACCATCGAGAGCGAGGCCCAGGCCGGGCCGCTCAAGGTGCGCGCCAAGGTGGTCACCGAGTACGACGGCCTGATGCTGACCACGCTCACGTTCGAGGGTGGCGCGGCGGCACGGCTCGACAGCCTGACCTACGAGCTGCCGGTGCGCGAGGACGTGGCGCTCTATCGGCACCGCTGGGCGCGCGCCTGGGCCGGTGAGACCGGCTCGCTGCCGCGCGGCGAGGGCGTCATCGACAAGTCGTCGTTCCTGCCCTACGCCTGGCTGGGTGACAACGACCGCGGCTTGTTCTGGTTCTGCGAGTCGTCGCAAGGCTGGCCAAACCGCGACGCCGCCGACGCCTTCGTCACCGAGCGTCGCCACGGCCAAGTCGTCTGGCGCTTCAACCTGCTGGCCAAGGGCCAGCAGGCGCCGACCAACTGGACCTGGGAGTTCGGCCTGCAAGGCACGCCGGTGAAGCCGCTGGCGCGCGACTGGCGCAAGTGGCGCATGCACCCGGCGCCGAAGGAGAACATCTACATCTACTGGCCCACGCCGCAGCCGGACTCGCAGCCCTGGTTCGGCTATCCCGCCGCCACCAAGCCCGAGATCTTCGGGCCGCGAGTGAAGCAGCACCAGGCCAAGGGCGGCCACGTGGTGCCCTACTCGTGCCTGAGCTTCTTCTCGGGCGCCTCGCCCGAGTGGACCTGGTTCGAGCAGGACTGGACCACCGGCGGCGGTGACGCCGGCAGCTCCGATGTGGCGGCCTACGGCGCGGTGTTCGAGATGATCAACCCGCGCTCGCAGACCTTCCAGGACTTCATCGTCTGGAAGAACGTCCAGTTCCTGAAGCAGTTCAACCTCGACGGCTACTACCACGACAACACGCACCCGTATGAGATGAGCCGGATTGCCAAGGACTGCGGCTGGCAGGACGAGAAGGGCCAGTGGCGCACCAGCTTCCCGATCCTGGCCTACCGCGACCTCTACCGGCGGTTGTACGCGGCGGTGCGCGAGGTGCGCCCCGACGCCTGGCTGATGGCGCACATGTCGGGCAAGGTGACCATCCCGATCCTGGCCTACGAGGACGCCTACCTCGACGGCGAGCACTTCCGCGGCGTCGTCAAGGACAACTACCTCGACCATGTCAGCCTGGACGCCTTCCGCGCCGAGTACATGGGCCGGCAGTGGGGCCTGATGCCCTACTTCTTGCCCGAGTTCGACCAGGCCAATCAGGCCAGCGAAGTGCCGACGCGCGGTCTGATGGCGCTGCTGATGCTCCATGACGTGCAGGTCTGGGGCATCTGGTGCCATGCCAAGCCGGTCAAGGACATGTACGAGGCGCTGGACGCCTTCGGCTATGTGGACAGCGAGTTCATCGGCTACTTCGACGCCAAGCCGCCCGCGCGCACGGCCCTGGCCGACGTCCTGGTGAGTGCCTGGCGCAAGCCGGACGGGCAGGTGCTGGCGGTGGTGGGCAACCTATCGCGCCAACCGCGTCAGGGCACCATCACCTTCGACGCCCAGCGCCTGGGCGTGCGGCCGAGCGAGGTGGTCACCTGGCCGGCCCAGGGTCCGGTCACGGGCCACGGCGCCAGCGTCGAGGTGTCGCTGGCGGCCCAGAGCTACCAGCTCCTGCGGCTGAAGTAGGCCCGGGCACGGCCCGGGTTTGGCGCGGCTGAATCGCGGGCAAGTAGTCCTTGGCGCAGTTCCTCTGACGGACGGCGCCGGGGAGTTGGCGATGAGCCGGTCCGGATGGTGCGTACTGCTGGTGGGGTTGCTGCTGGGCCGCTGCCCGGCCACGACCCCGCCCGCGGTGTCACCATCGGCGGCCACGGCGGCCACCGAGGTCAACCAGCTCGCGGGCCGGCTGCAACGCTTGCTGCCGGCCGATGCCAACCTCGTCCTGTCGCCCTACAGCCTCGATGCCGCGTTGCTCACGCTCTGGCTGACCACACCCGAGGCGGCCAGCAGCCAGTTCGCCGCGCTGCTCCATGAGCAAGGCACGCTGGACACGGCCTGCGCCGGTCGCCAGGCGCTGGCCGCCGCACTGCCGCGCGAGGCCTGGTGGCGGTTCTGGTCCAGCTACCGCTGGCGCACCGGGATCGGCTTCTGGCTGGACGACCACGGGCAACTCGACGCCGGGTTCGAGCGGCGCCTCGGCCGCCTGCTGGCCAGCGATGTGTATGTCGCCGCGCGCCAGGACCGGCTCGATCGCTGGGTCGCGCGTCAGACGGACGGCGCCATCCGCCAGGCCAGCCAGAGCGCGGGCCTGTCCAACGGCCCGCCGACCGTCGTCAGCACCGCGCTGTTCCGCGACCGGTGGGTGGTCCCGTTCGACCGCCACCGGACCAGCAGCCAGCCGTTCAGCCGCCTCGACGGCCGCGACGTGTCGGTCCCCATGATGCGCGCCGAACTGACCGTCCGTTACGCTGACGGCGACCGGTGGCAGGCGGTGGAGCTGCCTTACCAGCACGGCGACCAGGCCCTGCTGATCGTCCTGCCGCGCACGCGGTGGGCCGAGTTCGCCGCCGGCTTCGGCACCGCCGAGTTGGCCACGGTCACCGCGGCTCTGGCTGAGCAGTCGGTCACGCTGCAACTACCGCGCTTCACCGTCAGCAATCGCCTGGAGCTGCGCGGGGCCTTGCAGCAGCTTGGCCTGACCAACGTCTTCGAGCGGCGCACTCAGAGCACGCTGCCGGTGCAGCCCTACCGCTGGTTCGACCACGTGGCCGGAGTCGTGCAGGAGACCGTGCTGCGAGTCCACGAGCGCGGCACCGCAGCGGCCGCGGCCACAGCCTACAGCTACGTCGTGGATGGCCTTTCGCCACGGAGCGTGCCGATGACCGTCGACCGTCCGTTCTGGTTCGGTCTACGCCACCGCGCCACTGGCGCGCTGCTGTTCTGCGGGCGCGTGGTCGACCCGACGACGCAGTGACCAGGCCGCCCGACCTCTTCCGCTTGACCACCGAATCCGGCTCATTTGCGGCGACTTCGGTCTGATTGTGGGCGTCCGCGGACCACAGTGCTAGACTGGTCGCTGGCGTGTCGTATCGGGTGCGCCGAGATGGCCTGCGGCGCCGGAACGCCGTCGGCAGCGGGGTAACATCATGAACCGTCGCGGATTCACACTCATCGAGCTCTTGGTGGTCATCGCCATTATCGCGATTCTGGCCGCCATTCTGTTCCCGGTCTTCGCCAAAGCCCGCGAGAAGGCGCGGCAGTCGAGCTGCGCGTCCAACGCCAAGCAGATCAGCCTGGCGGTGCATCAGTACACCCAGGACTATGACGAGAAGCTGGTCGTCAACTTCGACACCTCCGGTGGTCACACGGCGGTGGAACTGCTGCGGCCGTACATCAAGAACGAGCAGATCTGGGTCTGCCCGAGCATCGGCGCCACGCCGTGGCCGCGCGGCACCGGCTGCACACAGTGGATCAGCTCCACGTACACCTGGACGCACAGCATCATGGGCTCGTCGCTGGCCAACTTCACGCAGCCGGCCAACACCATCGTGACGGCTGAGGCGTACGTGGGCTGCGCGCTCAACTTCTTCGCCAACGCGAACCCGTGGACCGCACTCCACGACGACACCAAGCACAACCTCGCCCGCAAGGGCTATGACGGCCCGGAGATCCACAACGGCGGCGCCAACTGCAGCTTCATCGACGGGCACGTCAAGTGGACCAAGCGCGAAGTGCTGGTCGCGGACGCCGAGTGGCCCAACCTGTGGAAGCCCTGGTAAGCCGCTGGGGCTGACCTGGCGCTGTGTCTGTCCACCGCCCGGCGGCGTTGCCCACCGGGCGGTGGTGTCTGGGCCGGGCCAGGTCAGCGTCGCGACCAAGCACGGTGGCACCAGCACCGCCAGCGCTGAGGAGGGGCCGCAAGGACCCGTCTCGAAGCGCGGCGAGAGCGAAGCCGCCCAATCGCCGCACGTCAGAACGGCCTGCGGCCTCCTCCGTGCTGGCGGCTCGGGGGCGGCAGCGTGACAGGGGTCTGGCCCAGCCCCTGCTGGTGGGCCGGCCGCGGCAACACCGACCTGAGAAGCTGCTACACTGCCGTCGCGCGGAGACGAGCGATGACCTCTCGCGAGCGCTTCCTGGCCGCCCTGTACCATCACGAGGCCGACCGCGTGCCGATCGACGACACGCCGTGGGACACCACCGTGGCCCGCTGGCACCGCGAGGGGCTGCCGGCCGACCAGACGCCACGCGCCTACTTCGGCTTCGAGCGGCATATGCAGGGCTTCGACCAGTCGTTCGGCTGGGCCCCCGAAGTGCTGGACGACTCGGCGGGGCAACTCACCTCGCGCGACGCCGACGGCGTCACCGTGCGCACGCTGCCGGGCCGCGAAACGGTGCCGCTCTACCTCGACTTCACCATTGGCGACGCGCGCACCTGGGCGGAGCACCGCGAGCGCCTGGCCTGGCACGGCGGCCCGTGTGACCTGGCCGCCGCCGCCGCGGCCAACCGCGCCATTCGCGAAGCCGATGGCTGGGTCATGTTCGCCGCCGGCTTCGGCTACGACAAGGTGCAGCGGTTCGTCGGCGCCGAGCGAGTGCTCGAGGCGGTGCTCGACCAGCCGGCCTGGGTCAAGGACATGGTCGACACGCTGGCCGACCAGATCATCGCCGGCGCCGACGCGATGATCGCCGCCGGCTGCCGGTTCGACGCCGCCTTCTTGTGGAACGACCAGGCCTACCGCAACGGGCCGTTCTTCTCGCCCGCGGCGCACCGCGCGCTGGAGTTCCCCGCGCAACGGCGGCTGTGCGACTTCTTCGGTCAGCACGGCATCCCGGTCATCCTGCACAGCGATGGCGACGTCCGCCCGCTGCTGGGCAATCTGCTCGACGCCGGGTTCGCCGGTCTGCAGCCGCTGGAGGCCAAAGCCGGCATGGACGTGGTCGAACTGAAGGCCGCCTATGGCGACCGGCTCGTGTTCATGGGCGGCATCGACACCCGCGCCATGGCGCATCCCGATCCGGCGGTGATCGAGCGCGAGATCGCGCGCAAACTGCCGGCGGCGAAGCGCGGCGGCGGCTACATCTACCATTCCGACCACTCGGTACCGGACAACGTCAGCTTTGCGCAGTACTGTCGCGTGATGGAACTGGTCCATCGGTACGGCCGGTTTGACTGACGCCGCACCGCAGTCGAGAGACGTGAATGGCCGACCCGAAGACTCAGCGCGCCGCCCTGCTCACCGCTTGCGCATCGTCGTTTCTGACGCCCTTCATGGGCTCCTCGGTGGTGGTCGCGCTGCCGGTGATCGGCCGCGACCTGCGGCTTGACGCGGTCGCCCTGACCTGGGTCTCGACCACCTACCTGCTCGCCGCGGCGGCCTGCCTGCTGCCGGTCGGCCGGGCCGCCGACCTGCTCGGGCGCAAGCGGCTGTTCGTGCTGGGTCTGCTGCTCGACGGCCTGGCCTCGCTGGGCTGCCTGCTGGCGCCCACCGCGCCGGCGCTGCTCGCCGCGCGCGTGCTGCAAGGACTCGGCGGCGCGATGATCTTCGGCACCGGCGTGGCCATCCTGACCAGCGTGTTCCCGCCCAGCGAGCGCGGGCGCGTGCTCGGGCTCAACACCGCCACGGTCTACACCGGGCTCTCGGTCGGGCCGTACCTCGGCGGCCTGTTGACCAGCCACTGCGGGTGGCGCGCGGTGTTCGCGGTGGGCGTGGTGCTCGCCTGGCTGGCCGCCGCCATCGCCGCGCGCAACTTGCCGAACGAGGCGCCGGCCCGGCGCGGCGAGCGATTCGATGCCGTCGGCGCGCTGCTCTACGGTCCGGCGCTGGCCATGACCATGTTCGGGTTCTCGCGGCTGCCGGGCCACACCGGCGCCGTGCTGCTGGCCGGCGGCGTGGTGACCATGCTGGTATTCGCCCTGTGGGAGCGCCGGCCGGCGGCCCCGCTGATGGACACGCGCCTGTTCGTGGCCAACCGCGCCTTCGCCCTGTCCAACCTGGCCGCCCTGGCCAACTACAGCGCCACGGCCGCGTCGTCGTTCCTGCTCAGCCTGTACCTGCAACACGTCAAGGGCCTCGCACCGCAGCAGGCCGGCGGCCTGCTGTTGGTGCAGCCGGTGTTGCAGGCGCTGTTCTCGCCGCTGGCCGGCCGCCTGTCCGATCGTGTCGAGCCGCGCTACGTGGCCTCCACCGGCATGGCCTTCACCTCCGCCGGTCTGCTCTGCCTGACTGTGCTGGACACCGGCTCCTCGCTGGCCTTCGTCGCCGCCTGCCTGGCGCTGCTCGGGCTCGGCTTCGCGCTGTTCAGTTCGCCCAACGCCAACGCCATCATGTCGTCGGTGCCGCCCGCACGCTACGGGGTGGCCTCGAGCATGTTGGGGACCATGCGCGTCACGGGCCAGACGCTCAGCATGGGCATCGTCGCCATGGCGCTGTCGGCCCGACTCGGCCGGCAGACCATCGATCCGGCCACCTGGCAGCCGTTCCTGACCGCCGCCCGGCACTCCTACGCACTGTTCGCCGCGCTCTGCGCCGCGGGCGTGGCGGCTTCGCTGGCGCGCGGCAACGTGCGCGAGAGGGCCTGACCGCAACCATATCGCAACGCCCACCCGCCTCGCTCGGCCGGCTATGTCTTGAGGGGCGGCCGCGTCTGGCCGCCCGACCGCGAGGAGGTTGTCCATGTCGGCCGAGACCATCATCCAGGTCGCCACTCAGCTCGGACTGCCCGCGGCGTTGCTGGTGGCGGGCGGCGTCTACGTGGCCAAGGTGCTGCTGCCGCGCATCTTCGAGCAGTTCGACGGCGCCGTGCAGGCGGCCGCCGCCGAGCATGAGCGGGACCGGGCGCAGTTCCAGGCCGCCCTCGACCGCATCCTGCAACACAGCGAGCAGCAGGGCGAGCGGCACGAGCGCATCATGGTGCGCTGGGCCGAGGTGCTCCAGGAGAGCCCCATCGGCCGCGCGCTGTAGCCGCCTCACCGGCGGTGCCAGCGCTCCAGCGCGCGCCAGTCGAGCACCGCCGGCGCCTCTTGCCGCAACCGCCGCGCCGCCGCGTCCACCGCCGCGGCGGTCACCGGCGCCCCGGACGGCAGGTCCTCGGCCAGCTCGTAGCCCAGCCGTAGCGCGGCGCCGACATTGCCGCCGCTGGCCCGCCACCAGCGGCGCAAGCCGGGTCCGGTCAGCGGCATCGCCCGCGGCACCGCGGCCGCCGCCAGGTAGCGGCCGACCAGCTCGGCCAGCTCGGCCGGACGCCGCAACCCACGCAGCGGCACGGTCTCGAGCCGGACGCCGAGCCGGCGCAACACCCGGCGATGGTCGCAGTGCGTGCCCAGCCACAGCCGCCGGCCCGCGCTGAGGGCCGCCGACACCAGGGCCACCAAGGCGCTGTCACTCAGCCACTGCGCCTCGTCGAGCAGCCAACAGTCGGCGGCCGGCAACGGCGGCGCCGGCTCGCCACGGTTCAGGCGCTCGGACGTGACGCTGGTACCAGCCGCTGTCAGGTGGCGCGCGATGGCCCAGAGGTGCGTGGACTTGCCCATGCCGCTGGCACCGACCAACTGGCCCAGCCGGCAGTCGCCGGCCAGCAGGTCCACCAGGCGCGGCGGCAGGTCGAACACGGCCAGGCAGTCGTCGCCCACGCGCGCCTCGAACGGGTTGCTCGCGGTCACCGCGTGGACCGGCCCGCCGTGGTGCCGGCACCCGCCGTGGCCGGCTGCGCTGGGCTCGGCCGCGATCGGCCGGTCAGCTCCCAGCGGTCGAAGCACTGGCCCTGGTCGTCGATCACCTGGGCGCTGAGCCGGTCGCCGGTCAGCGTCAGGTCGACGAAGTGGAGCGTCTTGCGCGACACGTCGCCCGCCTGGGCGAGTTCGGGATGCTGGTCATAGAGGGGCGCGCCGCCGCCCGCGGTCACTATGTAGGTGATGTTGTCGCGGCGGGTGCGGTAGTAGCTGTGGTCGTGCGCGCTGAACACGGCGGTGACGCCGTACCGGCGCAGCAACGGCACCACGCGCCGGCGGACGGTCAGGTCGCCGGGGCGGTAGGCACCGATGCAGTACGGAGGGTGGTGCAGACAGACGAGCAGCACCGGCTCACGCGCGGCGGCGAGCTGTTGTTCGAGCCACTTGAGCTGCCTCGCACCCTTCTTCGGCAGGCGCAGTTCGTTGCTGTCCAGCACGATGAAGCGCGCCGTGCCCTGCACGAACGTGTACCAGGTGTCGCCCGGCTGCTCGACCGGCAGGTCGTAACGCTTGGGCAGGTCTTTGGCGCCACGGTCGTGGTTGCCCACCACCACGTAGTAGGGACCCAGGTCGCGCAATGGCTTGATAGTCTGGTCGAAGCCCTGCCAGAGCTTCTGGTCGGTCCCGTCGCCACCCACCAGGTCACCCGTCTGGACCACGAACGACGGCTTGACCCGGGCGATCTGGCGGGCCACCTGGGCGTGCTTCTGCGGCCGCGAGCGGCAGTCGCCGTAGATGACGAAGTGCCGGCCGGGGTTCGGGCTGCTCTGGGCCGCCGCGGGCGCCGTGGCGGCCGGACCGGTTGGCCGTGGCTCGTCGGGCAACACCGGCGCGGGGGACCGGGAGCAGCCGGCGGCCAGGAAGGCGGCTCCGGCACCGAGGAACGCGCGACGCTTCATGCCGAGTGCTCCGCCAGGAAGCCGAGCAGCCGCTCGATGGCCTGACCGAAGGTGTGCTCCTTGGCCGCCAGGCTCAGACGCACGGTGTGCGGCCAGCGCTCGCCGAACAACGAGCCGGGCGCCAGCCGCAGTTGCCGTTCGGCCACGCACCGGCGCACAAACTCGTCACCGTTGGGCAGCGCGGTGTGGCTGACGTCCAACAGCGCGTGGAACCCGCCTTGCGGGCGGAACGGCAACACCTCGCGCGGCAGCACGGCCTCGATGGTCTCGCACTGCTGCCGGTAGAACTGCGTCATGCTGTCCACCACGCTCAGGTCCATCTGCAGCGCCGCCAGGCCGGCCACCAGGGCCAGACTGCTGGGCCCGGTCAGCAGGCCGTCTTGCGCCCGCTCGATGGCGCGGGCCAACGGTGCCGACGAAACGCTGTAGCCCAGCCGCACACCCGCCAAGGCGTGCGTCTTGGCGAAGCTGAACAGCGAGATCACCCGGCCCTGGGTGTCATACTGCGCCGGCCCGGTGCACGGCCCTGGCAGGAAACGGAACAGGTCACAGCTCTCGTCGCAGACCAGATACAGATCGTGCCGGTTGGCGAACTCGACCAACGCCTGCAGTTCCTGTTCGTCGAGGACGCCGCCACTCGGGTTGCTGGGATGCGAGACCACCAGCGCCTTGGTCCGCGGCGTGAGCAGCCGCTCGATGGACTCGTAGTCGGGCCGGCCGTCGTAGCCGACGGCAAAGCCAATGGGGTGGAGCCCCCAGGTCATGCACAGCACGCGGTACCCGGGCCAACCAGGATCGGGCACCAGGACGTCATCGCCTGGGTCACACAGCGCCGCCATGGTCATCGACACCGCCGCGGTGCCGCCGGAACAGACCACGACCTGGTCGGTCGAGACCGTCAAGCCGTTGCAGACGGCCAACTTGGCCGCGATGGCGTCGCGCAGCGGCCGGCCGCCGGCGGTAGTGCCGCGCCCCAGGTCGGTCAACTGCGCGTGGTGGACGATCGCTTCGGCCACCGGCTTCGGCACGGTATACAGCGAGTATTCGCCCGACAGGTCGATGGCGTCGGGACCCAACGGCACGGGCTGGTAGCGTGCCGGCAACTGCGACCGGGTCTGTGACAGCGGTTTCATGCCCGTTCCTTCGACGATTATGTGCCGGCCACCACCGTCCGGCGACGCCGTGCGACTGGTTCGCGCGGCAACGCACCGCACCTTCACCCCCCGCCCTGCGGACCCGGCAGGAGCGTGCCGGTCACCGGCGAAGCAGGTCCCCGCGGCCCACTCGGCCGCGCCGAGAGGACCATGGAGCACGCTCAGCACACCTTCGATGTCTGCGTTGTCGGCGGCGGCATGGCCGGCCTGTGCGCCGCCATCGCGGCCGCCCGCCACGGCGCCCGGACCGCGCTGGTCCATGACCGGCCGGTCCTCGGCGGCAACGCCAGCTCCGAGATCCGCATGTGGATCTGCGGCGCCCATGGCAAGCATAACAAAGAGACCGGCCTGCTCGAAGAGATTCAACTCGAAAACCTGGCCCGCAACCCGTCGCTCAACTACTCGCTCTGGGACAGCGTGCTCTGGGGCGCGGCCAAACTACAGCCCAACCTGACCACCTTCCTCAACTGCACCTGCCTCGGCGCCACCTGCGACGGCACCCACATCACCGCCATCGAAGCCTGGGAGCTGACCTCGCAGACGCGACACCAGATCAGCGCCCGGCTGTTCATCGACTGCTCGGGCGACAGCATCCTGGCCGCCTTGACGCCCGCCGAGTCGCGCCACGGCCGCGAGTCGCGCGAGGAGTTCAACGAAGACATCGAGCCCCTGCGCGCCGACTCGAAGACGATGGGCAACTCGCTGCTGATCCAGTGGCGCCGCACCGACGAGCCGCAGCCGTTCACGCCGCCCGCCTGGGCCTACCAGTTCCGCCGGCCCGAAGACCTGCCGCACCGTGCCCATGGGGTCAAGGGCGACAACTTCTGGTGGCTCGAGGTCGGCGGCCTCAACGACACCATCCGCGACGCCGAGGCCATCCGCGATGAGCTGATGCGGATCGTCTACGGTGTCTGCGACTACCTCAAGAACTGGGCGCCCAACCACGCCGAGGCCGCCAACTGGGCCATCGAGTGGATCGGCTCGTTGCCGGGCAAGCGTGAGAACCGTCGCTTCGTCGGCGACCACCTCATGACGCAGCACGACGTGCGGGCCGGCGGCAAATTCCCTGACCTGGTCGCCTACGGTGGCTGGTCGATGGACGACCACCATCCCGCCGGCCTCTACTACCCCGGTCATCCGACCATCTTCCATCCGGCGCCCTCGCCGTTCGGCATCCCTTTCCGCAGCCTCTACTCGCGCAACCTCGACAACCTGCTGTTCGCCGGGCGGAACATCAGCGTGACCCACGCCGCGCTGTCCAGCACCCGCGTCATGGCCACCTGTGCGCTGCTGGGCCAGGCGGTGGGGACCGCCGCGGCGCTCTGCGTGCGACACGGCTGCGCGCCGCGCGCCCTGGCCGGCGGAGCCCGGCTGCACGAGTTGCAGCAGACGCTCCTGGACGACGACGCCTGGCTGCCCGGCGTGCTGCGGGAGTCCGATCCGCTGGCCCGCGCGGCCCGCGTCACCGGGCCAGGCGACCATGTCGCCGCCCTCCGCGACGGGCTGGATCGCGACCGCGAGGGCGAGGACCATGCCTGGCACGGCGCGCTGGGCGCCGCCATCGAGTACCGCTGGGACACACCAGTGAGCATCGGCGGGGCGCGGTTCACGTTCGACAGCGATCTGGGCAACGTCAAACGCATGCCCTGCAGCTACCCGCAACCGGGCAACCGCTGTCTAGTGCCGCGCTCGCTGGTCAAGAGCTTCCGCCTGGAGGCGCAGGACGCCGCCGGCCAGTGGACCGTGGTCCACCGCACCGAGCGCAACCACCAGCGCCTGGTGCGGGTGCCGCTGCAGGTTCATGCCCAGGCGCTGCGCTTCGTGCCCGAAACCACCTGGGGCAGCGAGACCGCCCGCGTGTTCGCCTTCGAGCCGGTGACCGAACACGCCGCCCGGATCCCGGTGGTGCCGGCCGGCGCCAGTTTCGCCGAGGTGCGCCAGCGGGTGCCCCAGGCCGACCTGGCACCGCCGGACAGTGGCCTGGAAGAGCAGCCGAAGAAGCGCGGCGGCGCGTAGGGATAGGTGAACCGATGTGCAACCAGGCCGCTTACCTGGGTGACCGGCCGGCCGCGCCGGTGCTGTTGGCCATGATGGAGCGCCAGGAGGGCTTCGCCGGCGGCTACTACAGCGGCCTGGCTACCCTCGCCGACGGGCAACTCCACCACGCCAAAGTGGTGGGCGACCTGGCCGACCTGCGCGCCGAGACCGACGCCGCGGCACTGCCCGGCACCCTCGGCCTGGCGCACAGTCGCAGCAACAGCGGCGGCGACGTCGAGTGGGGCCACCCGTTCCTCGATTGCGCCGGCCGCGCGGCCTATGTGGCCAACGGGCACCTCGGGTTGTTCGAGGATGTCGCGGCCAAGAACGCCTTGGCCCGGCGCCTGCTGGACGAGGGGCACCGCTTCCGCTCGCGCACGCCGCAGACCATCGAGGGCAACGGCACCGCGCCGCAGTTCGCCGATGGCTCCTGCTGCCACCTGAGCGAGCTGATGGCGCACCTGATCGACTCGCTGGTGACCGCCGGGCGATCACCGGCCGAGGCCATGCGTCAGGCCTACCTGGCGTACCCCGGCGAGGTGGCCGGCCTGCTGCTGCACGCCGACGCGCCCGACGGCGTCATCGCCACGCGCATCAGTCAGCCGCTGGTGGTCGGCCGCGGGTCCGACGGCACCTATGTGGCCACGACGGCCTACGCCTTCCCCGCCGGGCTGGACTGGGTGGAGCCCTTGCCGGCCTGCGCCACGGCCGTGATCACGCGCGATCGCGTCGAGATCCGGCCCCTCGACCCACGACCCGGCCCGGTGCCGACGACGCTGCCCTGGCCGGACGGCTACCGGCTGATCCTGGACCGTCTGGCCAACGGCGAGCCGGTGCGGTTCGGTGACCTGATCGAGGCGGTCGCCCCTCTGTGGACCAACCAGGTGGCGCCGCAGCAGTACCGGCTGGTCTACGAGATCATCGACGACCTGGCCGCTCAGGGCCGGCTGGCGTTCGAAGCGACCCGCGGGCCGGGGGCCACCGCCGAGCGGACCGCGCCGCGCTGGCAGATGCGACTGCGGGCGGGTGGCGACGGCTGACGGTCGTTGACCCGCCCTTCGCCGCGGGTATAATGCCACTATCGGAGACACAGCGTGGTCCGCACGATTGCCCTGCGAGCTAGTCTCGACGCACGGTTCGCCGTGCGACGGCGTCGTCGCGGCCGCTGCTCGATGGCCTGGGCGCTCGCTCTTTCCGCCGTCGGCGACCGTTAGCCGCCGGCTGCGCCGCAGCCGCGCTGAGCCCGTCGCCACGCCGCGAACGGTTGCCGCTTCCCTTGGACCCCTGAAAGTGTCAGGTGTGCTGTGAGCATCAAACGTTACCTGGTCACCAGCGCCTTGCCGTATGCCAACGGGCCGATCCATATCGGGCACGTCGCCGGCGCCTACCTGCCGGCCGACATCTTCGTGCGCTACCTCCGGGCGCGCGGTGAGGACGTCATCTACATCTGCGGCACCGACGAGTACGGCACCGCCATCACCGAATCGGCCCGCAAGCAGGGCCTGACGCCGCTCGAAGTGGCCACGCGCTACCACGAGGTGATTCGCGACGGCTTCGCCGCGCTGGGCATCTCGTTCGACAACTTCTCGCGGACCTCGCTGCCGGTCCACACCGAGACCGCGCAGGAGTTCTTCCTCAAGCTCTACCACCAGGGCCGGCTCTACCAGGAGACGGTCGAGCAGCTCTACGACCCGAAGCTTGGCCAGTTCCTGGCCGACCGGCAGGTGCGCGGCACCTGCTACTTCTGCGGGCATGACGACGCCGCCGGCGACCAGTGCGAGAAGTGCGGCAAGGACATCGAGCCGCTCAAGCTGATCAGCCCGCGCAGCGTGCTCAGCGACGGCAACCCCGAGCGCCGCCAGACCACGCACTGGTACTTCCCGCTCGGCGATTGGCAGCCGTGGCTGAAGGAGTACCTCGACAGCCGCACCGGCTGGCGGCCGACGGTGCTGGGCTTCTGCGGCGGCTGGTTCGCCGAGGAACTGCGCGGCCGCGCGGTCACGCGCGATCTGGAGTGGGGCATTCCAGTGCCGTTGCCCGACCACGAGGGCAAAGTGCTCTACGTGTGGTTCGACGCGCCAATTGGCTACATCTCCAGCACGCGCGAATGGGCGCAGAAGATCGGCCAGCCCGACCGCTGGCAGGACTACTGGCTCGACAAAGAGGGCACCAAGCTGGTGCACTTCATCGGCAAGGACAACACGTTCTTCCACGCGCTGCTGTTCCCCGCGCTGTGCCAGGCCCATGGCGACTACGTCATCGCGACCGATGTACCAGCCAACGAGTTCCTCAACCTGGAAGGCCAGAAGTTCAGCACCAGCCGGAACCACGCGGTCTGGCTGCACGACGTGCTCGAGCGCTGGCCAGCCGACTACGTCCGCTACTACCTGACCACCATCCTGCCCGAGGCCAGCGACAGCGACTGGAAGTGGGCCGACCTGCGCGAGCGGGTGAACAGCGAGCTGAACGACAACCTGGGCAACTTCGTCCAGCGCACGCTCAAGTTCATCGCGCAGTACTTCGCCGGCCAGGTGCCCGCGCCGGGCGAGCTGACCGCCGAGGACCAGGCCATCCTGGCCAAGGCCGCCGCCACACCGGCCGAGGTGGGCGCGCTGCTCTCGGCCTACGAGTTCAAGCGCGCCGTGCGCCAGTTGCTGACGTTGACCACCGATGCCAACGGCTACTTCCAGCATGAGCAGCCGTGGAAACTGCGCAAGGAGGACCCGGCGCGCTGCGCCACGGTGCTCTGGGTGTGTGCGCAGGTGTGCCGCACGGCAGCGATCGGTTGGGCCCCGGTGCTGCCGACCGCGGCGCAGGCCATCTGGTCGCGGCTGGGCCTGACCGGCGAAGTCGCCGAGCAACGGTGGGACAGCGCCGCGGAGCCCGACCTGCCGGCTGGCCAGGTGATCGTGGCCGACCCGCAGCCCGTGTTCGAGAAGGTCACCGAGGAAGCGATTGCCGTGGAAATGGAGCGCCTGTCGCAACCGGCGGCCGAGGCGGCCGCACCGGAGCCGTTGCCCGAACTGCCGGCCATCACCTACGACCAGTTCCGGCAGACCCAGTTGCTGACCGCGACCGTGGTCGCGGCCGAGCGCGTGCCGAAGGCCGACAAGCTGCTGAAGCTGCAACTGGACGTCGGCGGCCATCCGCGCCAGATCCTGGCCGGCGTGGCCCAGCACTACGCGCCCGAGGACCTGGTGGGCCAGACGATCGTCATCGTGGCCAACCTGGAGCCGCGCAAACTGCGCGGTGAGGTGAGCGAGGGCATGCTGCTGGCGGCCACTGAGGACGAGGACGTGGTACTGCTGACCACGCTGCGTCCGGTGCGCTCCGGGCTGGAAGTGCGCTGACCAGCCCCGGCGGATAGTGGCGTCAACGGATGATGGGGTCACCGATAATGGGGTCAGGTGCGATTTGCATGCAAATCGCACCTGACCCCATTATCGGTGACCCCATCATCCGTTGACGCCACTATCCGCCGGGGCTGGTCAGCGCACTTCCAGCCCGGAGCGCACCGGACGCAGCGTGGTCAGCAGTACCACGTCCTCGTCCTCAGTGGCCGCCAGCAGCATGCCCTCGCTCACCTCACCGCGCAGTTTGCGCGGCTCCAGGTTGGCCACGATGACGATCGTCTGGCCCACCAGGTCCTCGGGCGCGTAGTGCTGGGCCACGCCGGCCAGGATCTGGCGCGGATGGCCGCCGACGTCCAGTTGCAGCTTCAGCAGCTTGTCGGCCTTCGGCACGCGCTCGGCCGCGACCACGGTCGCGGTCAGCAACTGGGTCTGCCGGAACTGGTCGTAGGTGATGGCCGGCAGTTCGGGCAACGGCTCCGGTGCGGCCGCCTCGGCCGCCGGTTGCGACAGGCGCTCCATTTCCACGGCAATCGCTTCCTCGGTGACCTTCTCGAACACGGGCTGCGGGTCGGCCACGATCACCTGGCCAGCCGGCAGGTCGGGCTCCGCGGCGCTGTCCCACCGTTGCTCGGCGACTTCGCCGGTCAGGCCCAGCCGCGACCAGATGGCCTGCGCCGCGGTCGGCAGCACCGGGGCCCAACCGATCGCTGCCGTGCGGCACACCTGCGCACACACCCAGAGCACCGTGGCGCAGCGCGCCGGGTCCTCCTTGCGCAGTTTCCACGGCTGCTCATGCTGGAAGTAGCCGTTGGCATCGGTGGTCAACGTCAGCAACTGGCGCACGGCGCGCTTGAACTCGTAGGCCGAGAGCAGCGCGCCCACCTCGGCCGGTGTGGCGGCGGCCTTGGCCAGGATGGCCTGGTCCTCGGCGGTCAGCTCGCCCGGCGCGGGCACCTGGCCGGCGAAGTACTGCGCGATGAACTTGAGCGTGCGCTGGACGAAGTTGCCCAGGTTGTCGTTCAGCTCGCTGTTCACCCGCTCGCGCAGGTCGGCCCACTTCCAGTCGCTGTCGCTGGCCTCGGGCAGGATGGTGGTCAGGTAGTAGCGGACGTAGTCGGCTGGCCAGCGCTCGAGCACGTCGTGCAGCCAGACCGCGTGGTTCCGGCTGGTGCTGAACTTCTGGCCTTCCAGGTTGAGGAACTCGTTGGCTGGTACATCGGTCGCGATGACGTAGTCGCCATGGGCCTGGCACAGCGCGGGGAACAGCAGCGCGTGGAAGAACGTGTTGTCCTTGCCGATGAAGTGCACCAGCTTGGTGCCCTCTTTGTCGAGCCAGTAGTCCTGCCAGCGGTCGGGCTGGCCGATCTTCTGCGCCCATTCGCGCGTGCTGGAGATGTAGCCAATTGGCGCGTCGAACCACACGTAGAGCACTTTGCCCTCGTGGTCGGGCAACGGCACTGGAATGCCCCACTCCAGATCGCGCGTGACCGCGCGGCCGCGCAGTTCCTCGGCGAACCAGCCGCCGCAGAAGCCCAGCACCGTCGGCCGCCAGCCGGTGCGGCTGTCGAGGTACTCCTTCAGCCACGGCTGCCAATCGCCGAGCGGGAAGTACCAGTGCGTGGTCTGGCGGCGCTCGGGGTTGCCGTCGCTGAGCACGCTGCGCGGGCTGATCAGCTTGAGCGGCTCGATGTCCTTGCCGCACTTCTCGCACTGGTCGCCGGCGGCGTCGTCATGCCCGCAGAAGTAGCAGGTGCCGCGCACCTGCCGGTCGGCCAGGAACTGGCCAAGCTTCGGGTCGTAGAGCTGCTCGACCGTCTCCTGGTAGAGCCGGCCCTGGTGGTAGAGCTTGAGGAAGAACTCCTGCGCGGTCTCGGTGTGGACCGGCAGCGAGGTCCGCGAGAAGTTGTCGAACGAGATGCCCAGCGCGGCGAAGCCGTCGCGAATCACCTCGTGGTAGCGCGTGGCCACTTCGAGCGGCGTCAGGCCCTGCTTGCGGGCCGATTCGGTGATGGCGGTGCCGTACTCGTCGGTGCCGCAGATGTAGATGACGTCCTCACCGCGCGCCCGGAGGTAGCGCACGAAGATGTCGGCCGGCAGGTAGGCGCCGGCGACGTGCCCGATATGGATCGGCCCGTTGGCATACGGCAAGGCGCTGGTGACCAGGTAACGTTTGATGCTCACAGCACACCTGACACTTTCAGGGGTCCAAGGGAAGCGGCAACCGTTCGCGGCGTGGCGACGGGCTCAGCGCGGCTGCGGCGCAGCCGGCGGCTAACGGTCGCCGACGGCGGAAAGAGCGAGCGCCCAGGCCATCGAGCAGCGGCCGCGACGACGCCGTCGCACGGCGAACCGTGCGTCGAGACTAGCTCGCAGGGCAATCGTGCGGACCACGCTGTGTCTCCGATAGTGGCATTATACCCGCGGCGAAGGGCGGGTCAACGACCGTCAGCCGTCGCCACCCGCCCGCAGTCGCATCTGCCAGCGCGGCGCGGTCCGCTCGGCGGTGGCCCCCGGCCCGCGGGTCGCTTCGAACGCCAGCCGGCCCTGAGCGGCCAGGTCGTCGATGATCTCGTAGACCAGCCGGTACTGCTGCGGCGCCACCTGGTTGGTCCACAGAGGGGCGACCGCCTCGATCAGGTCACCGAACCGCACCGGCTCGCCGTTGGCCAGACGGTCCAGGATCAGCCGGTAGCCGTCCGGCCAGGGCAGCGTCGTCGGCACCGGGCCGGGTCGTGGGTCGAGGGGCCGGATCTCGACGCGATCGCGCGTGATCACGGCCGTGGCGCAGGCCGGCAAGGGCTCCACCCAGTCCAGCCCGGCGGGGAAGGCGTAGGCCGTCGTGGCCACATAGGTGCCGTCGGACCCGCGGCCGACCACCAGCGGCTGACTGATGCGCGTGGCGATGACGCCGTCGGGCGCGTCGGCGTGCAGCAGCAGGCCGGCCACCTCGCCGGGGTACGCCAGGTAGGCCTGACGCATGGCCTCGGCCGGTGATCGCCCGGCGGTCACCAGCGAGTCGATCAGGTGCGCCATCAGCTCGCTCAGGTGGCAGCAGGAGCCATCGGCGAACTGCGGCGCGGTGCCGTTGCCCTCGATGGTCTGCGGCGTGCGCGAGCGGAAGCGGTGCCCCTCGTCCAGCAGGCGCCGGGCCAAGGCGTTCTTGGCCGCGACATCCTCGAACAACCCGAGGTGCCCGTTGGCCACATAGGCCGCGCGGCCGGCGCAATCGAGGAACGGGTGGCCCCACTCGACGTCGCCGCCGCTGTTGCTGCGACTGTGCGCCAGGCCGAGGGTGCCGGGCAGTGCCGCGGCGTCGGTCTCGGCGCGCAGGTCGGCCAGGTCGCCCACCACTTTGGCGTGGTGGAGTTGCCCGTCGGCGAGGGTAGCCAGGCCGCTGTAGTAGCCGCCGGCGAAGCCCTCCTGGCGCTCCATCATGGCCAACAGCACCGGCGCGGCCGGCCGGTCACCCAGGTAAGCGGCCTGGTTGCACATCGGTTCACCTATCCCTACGCGCCGCCGCGCTTCTTCGGCTGCTCTTCCAGGCCACTGTCCGGCGGTGCCAGGTCGGCCTGGGGCACCCGCTGGCGCACCTCGGCGAAACTGGCGCCGGCCGGCACCACCGGGATCCGGGCGGCGTGTTCGGTCACCGGCTCGAAGGCGAACACGCGGGCGGTCTCGCTGCCCCAGGTGGTTTCGGGCACGAAGCGCAGCGCCTGGGCATGAACCTGCAGCGGCACCCGCACCAGGCGCTGGTGGTTGCGCTCGGTGCGGTGGACCACGGTCCACTGGCCGGCGGCGTCCTGCGCCTCCAGGCGGAAGCTCTTGACCAGCGAGCGCGGCACTAGACAGCGGTTGCCCGGTTGCGGGTAGCTGCAGGGCATGCGTTTGACGTTGCCCAGATCGCTGTCGAACGTGAACCGCGCCCCGCCGATGCTCACTGGTGTGTCCCAGCGGTACTCGATGGCGGCGCCCAGCGCGCCGTGCCAGGCATGGTCCTCGCCCTCGCGGTCGCGATCCAGCCCGTCGCGGAGGGCGGCGACATGGTCGCCTGGCCCGGTGACGCGGGCCGCGCGGGCCAGCGGATCGGACTCCCGCAGCACGCCGGGCAGCCAGGCGTCGTCGTCCAGGAGCGTCTGCTGCAACTCGTGCAGCCGGGCTCCGCCGGCCAGGGCGCGCGGCGCGCAGCCGTGTCGCACGCAGAGCGCCGCGGCGGTCCCCACCGCCTGGCCCAGCAGCGCACAGGTGGCCATGACGCGGGTGCTGGACAGCGCGGCGTGGGTCACGCTGATGTTCCGCCCGGCGAACAGCAGGTTGTCGAGGTTGCGCGAGTAGAGGCTGCGGAAAGGGATGCCGAACGGCGAGGGCGCCGGATGGAAGATGGTCGGATGACCGGGGTAGTAGAGGCCGGCGGGATGGTGGTCGTCCATCGACCAGCCACCGTAGGCGACCAGGTCAGGGAATTTGCCGCCGGCCCGCACGTCGTGCTGCGTCATGAGGTGGTCGCCGACGAAGCGACGGTTCTCACGCTTGCCCGGCAACGAGCCGATCCACTCGATGGCCCAGTTGGCGGCCTCGGCGTGGTTGGGCGCCCAGTTCTTGAGGTAGTCGCAGACACCGTAGACGATCCGCATCAGCTCATCGCGGATGGCCTCGGCGTCGCGGATGGTGTCGTTGAGGCCGCCGACCTCGAGCCACCAGAAGTTGTCGCCCTTGACCCCATGGGCACGGTGCGGCAGGTCTTCGGGCCGGCGGAACTGGTAGGCCCAGGCGGGCGGCGTGAACGGCTGCGGCTCGTCGGTGCGGCGCCACTGGATCAGCAGCGAGTTGCCCATCGTCTTCGAGTCGGCGCGCAGGGGCTCGATGTCTTCGTTGAACTCCTCGCGCGACTCGCGGCCGTGGCGCGACTCGGCGGGCGTCAAGGCGGCCAGGATGCTGTCGCCCGAGCAGTCGATGAACAGCCGGGCGCTGATCTGGTGTCGCGTCTGCGAGGTCAGCTCCCAGGCTTCGATGGCGGTGATGTGGGTGCCGTCGCAGGTGGCGCCGAGGCAGGTGCAGTTGAGGAAGGTGGTCAGGTTGGGCTGTAGTTTGGCCGCGCCCCAGAGCACGCTGTCCCAGAGCGAGTAGTTGAGCGACGGGTTGCGGGCCAGGTTTTCGAGTTGAATCTCTTCGAGCAGGCCGGTCTCTTTGTTATGCTTGCCATGGGCGCCGCAGATCCACATGCGGATCTCGGAGCTGGCGTTGCCGCCGAGGACCGGCCGGTCATGGACCAGCGCGGTCCGGGCGCCGTGGCGGGCGGCCGCGATGGCGGCGCACAGGCCGGCCATGCCGCCGCCGACAACGCAGACATCGAAGGTGTGCTGAGCGTGCTCCATGGTCCTCTCGGCGCGGCCGAGTGGGCCGCGGGGACCTGCTTCGCCGGTGACCGGCACGCTCCTGCCGGGTCCGCAGGGCGGGGGGTGAAGGTGCGGTGCGTTGCCGCGCGAACCAGTCGCACGGCGTCGCCGGACGGTGGTGGCCGGCACATAATCGTCGAAGGAACGGGCATGAAACCGCTGTCACAGACCCGGTCGCAGTTGCCGGCACGCTACCAGCCCGTGCCGTTGGGTCCCGACGCCATCGACCTGTCGGGCGAATACTCGCTGTATACCGTGCCGAAGCCGGTGGCCGAAGCGATCGTCCACCACGCGCAGTTGACCGACCTGGGGCGCGGCACTACCGCCGGCGGCCGGCCGCTGCGCGACGCCATCGCGGCCAAGTTGGCCGTCTGCAACGGCTTGACGGTCTCGACCGACCAGGTCGTGGTCTGTTCCGGCGGCACCGCGGCGGTGTCGATGACCATGGCGGCGCTGTGTGACCCAGGCGATGACGTCCTGGTGCCCGATCCTGGTTGGCCCGGGTACCGCGTGCTGTGCATGACCTGGGGGCTCCACCCCATTGGCTTTGCCGTCGGCTACGACGGCCGGCCCGACTACGAGTCCATCGAGCGGCTGCTCACGCCGCGGACCAAGGCGCTGGTGGTCTCGCATCCCAGCAACCCGAGTGGCGGCGTCCTCGACGAACAGGAACTGCAGGCGTTGGTCGAGTTCGCCAACCGGCACGATCTGTATCTGGTCTGCGACGAGAGCTGTGACCTGTTCCGTTTCCTGCCAGGGCCGTGCACCGGGCCGGCGCAGTATGACACCCAGGGCCGGGTGATCTCGCTGTTCAGCTTCGCCAAGACGCACGCCTTGGCGGGTGTGCGGCTGGGCTACAGCGTTTCGTCGGCACCGTTGGCCCGCGCCATCGAGCGGGCGCAAGACGGCCTGCTGACCGGGCCCAGCAGTCTGGCCCTGGTGGCCGGCCTGGCGGCGCTGCAGATGGACCTGAGCGTGGTGGACAGCATGACGCAGTTCTACCGGCAGCAGTGCGAGACCATCGAGGCCGTGCTGCCGCGCGAGGTGTTGCCGTTCCGCCCGCAAGGCGGGTTCCACGCGCTGTTGGACGTCAGCCACACCGCGCTGCCCAACGGTGACGAGTTTGTGCGCCGGTGCGTGGCCGAACGGCAACTGCGGCTGGCGCCCGGCTCGTTGTTCGGCGAGCGCTGGCCGCACACCGTGCGTCTGAGCCTGGCGGCCAAGGAGCACACCTTCGGTCAGGCCATCGAGCGGCTGCTCGGCTTCCTGGCGGAGCACTCGGCATGAAGCGTCGCGCGTTCCTCGGTGCCGGAGCCGCCTTCCTGGCCGCCGGCTGCTCCCGGTCCCCCGCGCCGGTGTTGCCCGACGAGCCACGGCCAACCGGTCCGGCCGCCACGGCGCCCGCGGCGGCCCAGAGCAGCCCGAACCCCGGCCGGCACTTCGTCATCTACGGCGACTGCCGCTCGCGGCCGCAGAAGCACGCCCAGGTGGCCCGCCAGATCGCCCGGGTCAAGCCGTCGTTCGTGGTCCAGACGGGTGACCTGGTGGGTGGCGACGGGACCGACCAGAAGCTCTGGCAGGGCTTCGACCAGACTATCAAGCCATTGCGCGACCTGGGTCCCTACTACGTGGTGGTGGGCAACCACGACCGTGGCGCCAAAGACCTGCCCAAGCGTTACGACCTGCCGGTCGAGCAGCCGGGCGACACCTGGTACACGTTCGTGCAGGGCACGGCGCGCTTCATCGTGCTGGACAGCAACGAACTGCGCCTGCCGAAGAAGGGTGCGAGGCAGCTCAAGTGGCTCGAACAACAGCTCGCCGCCGCGCGTGAGCCGGTGCTGCTCGTCTGTCTGCACCACCCTCCGTACTGCATCGGTGCCTACCGCCCCGGCGACCTGACCGTCCGCCGGCGCGTGGTGCCGTTGCTGCGCCGGTACGGCGTCACCGCCGTGTTCAGCGCGCACGACCACAGCTACTACCGCACCCGCCGCGACAACATCACCTACATAGTGACCGCGGGCGGCGGCGCGCCCCTCTATGACCAGCATCCCGAACTCGCCCAGGCGGGCGACGTGTCGCGCAAGACGCTCCACTTCGTCGACCTGACGCTGACCGGCGACCGGCTCAGCGCCCAGGTGATCGACGACCAGGGCCAGTGCTTCGACCGCTGGGAGCTGACCGGCCGATCGCGGCCGAGCCCAGCGCAGCCGGCCACGGCGGGTGCCGGCACCACGGCGGGCCGGTCCACGCGGTGACCGCGAGCAACCCGTTCGAGGCGCGCGTGGGCGACGACTGCCTGGCCGTGTTCGACCTGCCGCCGCGCCTGGTGGACCTGCTGGCCGGCGACTGCCGGCTGGGCCAGTTGGTCGGTGCCAGCGGCATGGGCAAGTCCACGCACCTCTGGGCCATCGCGCGCCACCTGACAGCGGCTGGTACCAGCGTCACGTCCGAGCGCCTGAACCGTGGCGAGCCGGCGCCGCCGTTGCCGGCCGCCGACTGTTGGCTGCTCGACGAGGCGCAGTGGCTGAGTGACAGCGCCTTGGTGGCCCTGGTGTCGGCGGCCCTCAGCGCGGGCCGGCGGCTGTGGCTGGGCACGCACTGCGACCATCGCCGGGTGTTGCGCCGGCTCGGCGTCCGGCTCGAGACCGTGCCGCTGCGTGGGTTGCGGCGTCCGGCCGAGCTGGCCGAGCTGGTCGGCCGCTACCTGGCGGCGGCCGCGGTGCCGCGGGCGATGCCGCTGACCGGACCCGGCTTGCGCCGCTGGTGGCGGGCCAGCGGCGGCAATGTCGGCGCCGCGCTACGGCTGGGCTACGAGCTGGCCGAGGACCTGCCGTCCGGGGCGCCGGTGACCGCCGCGGCGGTGGACGCGGCGGCGCGGCGGTTGCGGCAAGAGGCGCCGGCGGTGCTCGACTGGCGCGCGCTGGAGCGCTGGCACCGCCGGTGAGGCGGCTACAGCGCGCGGCCGATGGGGCTCTCCTGGAGCACCTCGGCCCAGCGCACCATGATGCGCTCGTGCCGCTCGCCCTGCTGCTCGCTGTGTTGCAGGATGCGGTCGAGGGCGGCCTGGAACTGCGCCCGGTCCCGCTCATGCTCGGCGGCGGCCGCCTGCACGGCGCCGTCGAACTGCTCGAAGATGCGCGGCAGCAGCACCTTGGCCACGTAGACGCCGCCCGCCACCAGCAACGCCGCGGGCAGTCCGAGCTGAGTGGCGACCTGGATGATGGTCTCGGCCGACATGGACAACCTCCTCGCGGTCGGGCGGCCAGACGCGGCCGCCCCTCAAGACATAGCCGGCCGAGCGAGGCGGGTGGGCGTTGCGATATGGTTGCGGTCAGGCCCTCTCGCGCACGTTGCCGCGCGCCAGCGAAGCCGCCACGCCCGCGGCGCAGAGCGCGGCGAACAGTGCGTAGGAGTGCCGGGCGGCGGTCAGGAACGGCTGCCAGGTGGCCGGATCGATGGTCTGCCGGCCGAGTCGGGCCGACAGCGCCATGGCGACGATGCCCATGCTGAGCGTCTGGCCCGTGACGCGCATGGTCCCCAACATGCTCGAGGCCACCCCGTAGCGTGCGGGCGGCACCGACGACATGATGGCGTTGGCGTTGGGCGAACTGAACAGCGCGAAGCCGAGCCCGAGCAGCGCCAGGCAGGCGGCGACGAAGGCCAGCGAGGAGCCGGTGTCCAGCACAGTCAGGCAGAGCAGACCGGCGGAGGTGAAGGCCATGCCGGTGGAGGCCACGTAGCGCGGCTCGACACGATCGGACAGGCGGCCGGCCAGCGGCGAGAACAGCGCCTGCAACACCGGCTGCACCAACAGCAGGCCGCCGGCCTGCTGCGGTGCGAGGCCCTTGACGTGTTGCAGGTACAGGCTGAGCAGGAACGACGACGCGGCCGTGGCGCTGTAGTTGGCCAGGGCGGCCAGGTTGGACAGGGCGAAGGCGCGGTTGGCCACGAACAGGCGCGTGTCCATCAGCGGGGCCGCCGGCCGGCGCTCCCACAGGGCGAATACCAGCATGGTCACCACGCCGCCGGCCAGCAGCACGGCGCCGGTGTGGCCCGGCAGCCGCGAGAACCCGAACATGGTCATGGCCAGCGCCGGACCGTAGAGCAGCGCGCCGACGGCATCGAATCGCTCGCCGCGCCGGGCCGGCGCCTCGTTCGGCAAGTTGCGCGCGGCGATGGCGGCGGCCAGCCAGGCGAGCACCACGCCCACCGCGAACACCGCGCGCCACCCGCAGTGGCTGGTCAACAGGCCGCCGAGGTACGGCCCGACCGAGAGCCCGGTGTAGACCGTGGCGGTGTTGAGCCCGAGCACGCGCCCGCGCTCGCTGGGCGGGAACACGCTGGTCAGGATGGCCACGCCGGTGCCGAAGATCATCGCGCCGCCGAGTCCTTGCAGCACGCGCGCGGCGAGCAGCGCCGGCGCGGTGGGCGCCAGCAGGCAGCCCAGCGAGGCCAGGCCGTCGAGCAGCAGACCCAGCACGAACAGCCGCTTGCGCCCGAGCAGGTCGGCGGCCCGGCCGACCGGCAGCAGGCAGGCCGCCGCGGCGAGCAGGTAGGTGGTCGAGACCCAGGTCAGGGCGACCGCGTCAAGCCGCAGGTCGCGGCCGATCACCGGCAGCGCGACCACCACCGAGGAGCCCATGAAGGGCGTCAGAAACGACGATGCGCAAGCGGTGAGCAGGGCGGCGCGCTGAGTCTTCGGGTCGGCCATTCACGTCTCTCGACTGCGGTGCGGCGTCAGTCAAACCGGCCGTACCGATGGACCAGTTCCATCACGCGACAGTACTGCGCAAAGCTGACGTTGTCCGGTACCGAGTGGTCGGAATGGTAGATGTAGCCGCCGCCGCGCTTCGCCGCCGGCAGTTTGCGCGCGATCTCGCGCTCGATCACCGCCGGATCGGGATGCGCCATGGCGCGGGTGTCGATGCCGCCCATGAACACGAGCCGGTCGCCATAGGCGGCCTTCAGTTCGACCACGTCCATGCCGGCTTTGGCCTCCAGCGGCTGCAGACCGGCGAACCCGGCGTCGAGCAGATTGCCCAGCAGCGGGCGGACGTCGCCATCGCTGTGCAGGATGACCGGGATGCCGTGCTGACCGAAGAAGTCGCACAGCCGCCGTTGCGCGGGGAACTCCAGCGCGCGGTGCGCCGCGGGCGAGAAGAACGGCCCGTTGCGGTAGGCCTGGTCGTTCCACAAGAAGGCGGCGTCGAACCGGCAGCCGGCGGCGATCATCGCGTCGGCGCCGGCGATGATCTGGTCGGCCAGCGTGTCGACCATGTCCTTGACCCAGGCCGGCTGGTCGAGCACCGCCTCGAGCACTCGCTCGGCGCCGACGAACCGCTGCACCTTGTCGTAGCCGAAGCCGGCGGCGAACATGACCCAGCCATCGGCTTCGCGAATGGCGCGGTTGGCCGCGGCGGCGGCGGCCAGGTCACACGGGCCGCCGTGCCAGGCCAGGCGCTCGCGGTGCTCCGCCCAGGTGCGCGCGTCGCCAATGGTGAAGTCGAGGTAGAGCGGCACCGTTTCGCGGCCCGGCAGCGTGCGCACGGTGACGCCGTCGGCGTCGCGCGAGGTGAGTTGCCCCGCCGAGTCGTCCAGCACTTCGGGGGCCCAGCCGAACGACTGGTCGAAGCCCTGCATATGCCGCTCGAAGCCGAAGTAGGCGCGTGGCGTCTGGTCGGCCGGCAGCCCCTCGCGGTGCCAGCGGGCCACGGTGGTGTCCCACGGCGTGTCGTCGATCGGCACGCGGTCGGCCTCGTGATGGTACAGGGCGGCCAGGAAGCGCTCGCGAGAGGTCATCGCTCGTCTCCGCGCGACGGCAGTGTAGCAGCTTCTCAGGTCGGTGTTGCCGCGGCCGGCCCACCAGCAGGGGCTGGGCCAGACCCCTGTCACGCTGCCGCCCCCGAGCCGCCAGCACGGAGGAGGCCGCAGGCCGTTCTGACGTGCGGCGATTGGGCGGCTTCGCTCTCGCCGCGCTTCGAGACGGGTCCTTGCGGCCCCTCCTCAGCGCTGGCGGTGCTGGTGCCACCGTGCTTGGTCGCGACGCTGACCTGGCCCGGCCCAGACACCACCGCCCGGTGGGCAACGCCGCCGGGCGGTGGACAGACACAGCGCCAGGTCAGCCCCAGCGGCTTACCAGGGCTTCCACAGGTTGGGCCACTCGGCGTCCGCGACCAGCACTTCGCGCTTGGTCCACTTGACGTGCCCGTCGATGAAGCTGCAGTTGGCGCCGCCGTTGTGGATCTCCGGGCCGTCATAGCCCTTGCGGGCGAGGTTGTGCTTGGTGTCGTCGTGGAGTGCGGTCCACGGGTTCGCGTTGGCGAAGAAGTTGAGCGCGCAGCCCACGTACGCCTCAGCCGTCACGATGGTGTTGGCCGGCTGCGTGAAGTTGGCCAGCGACGAGCCCATGATGCTGTGCGTCCAGGTGTACGTGGAGCTGATCCACTGTGTGCAGCCGGTGCCGCGCGGCCACGGCGTGGCGCCGATGCTCGGGCAGACCCAGATCTGCTCGTTCTTGATGTACGGCCGCAGCAGTTCCACCGCCGTGTGACCACCGGAGGTGTCGAAGTTGACGACCAGCTTCTCGTCATAGTCCTGGGTGTACTGATGCACCGCCAGGCTGATCTGCTTGGCGTTGGACGCGCAGCTCGACTGCCGCGCCTTCTCGCGGGCTTTGGCGAAGACCGGGAACAGAATGGCGGCCAGAATCGCGATAATGGCGATGACCACCAAGAGCTCGATGAGTGTGAATCCGCGACGGTTCATGATGTTACCCCGCTGCCGACGGCGTTCCGGCGCCGCAGGCCATCTCGGCGCACCCGATACGACACGCCAGCGACCAGTCTAGCACTGTGGTCCGCGGACGCCCACAATCAGACCGAAGTCGCCGCAAATGAGCCGGATTCGGTGGTCAAGCGGAAGAGGTCGGGCGGCCTGGTCACTGCGTCGTCGGGTCGACCACGCGCCCGCAGAACAGCAGCGCGCCAGTGGCGCGGTGGCGTAGACCGAACCAGAACGGACGGTCGACGGTCATCGGCACGCTCCGTGGCGAAAGGCCATCCACGACGTAGCTGTAGGCTGTGGCCGCGGCCGCTGCGGTGCCGCGCTCGTGGACTCGCAGCACGGTCTCCTGCACGACTCCGGCCACGTGGTCGAACCAGCGGTAGGGCTGCACCGGCAGCGTGCTCTGAGTGCGCCGCTCGAAGACGTTGGTCAGGCCAAGCTGCTGCAAGGCCCCGCGCAGCTCCAGGCGATTGCTGACGGTGAAGCGCGGTAGTTGCAGCGTGACCGACTGCTCAGCCAGAGCCGCGGTGACCGTGGCCAACTCGGCGGTGCCGAAGCCGGCGGCGAACTCGGCCCACCGCGTGCGCGGCAGGACGATCAGCAGGGCCTGGTCGCCGTGCTGGTAAGGCAGCTCCACCGCCTGCCACCGGTCGCCGTCAGCGTAACGGACGGTCAGTTCGGCGCGCATCATGGGGACCGACACGTCGCGGCCGTCGAGGCGGCTGAACGGCTGGCTGCTGGTCCGGTGGCGGTCGAACGGGACCACCCACCGGTCGCGGAACAGCGCGGTGCTGACGACGGTCGGCGGGCCGTTGGACAGGCCCGCGCTCTGGCTGGCCTGGCGGATGGCGCCGTCCGTCTGACGCGCGACCCAGCGATCGAGCCGGTCCTGGCGCGCGGCGACATACACATCGCTGGCCAGCAGGCGGCCGAGGCGCCGCTCGAACCCGGCGTCGAGTTGCCCGTGGTCGTCCAGCCAGAAGCCGATCCCGGTGCGCCAGCGGTAGCTGGACCAGAACCGCCACCAGGCCTCGCGCGGCAGTGCGGCGGCCAGCGCCTGGCGACCGGCGCAGGCCGTGTCCAGCGTGCCTTGCTCATGGAGCAGCGCGGCGAACTGGCTGCTGGCCGCCTCGGGTGTGGTCAGCCAGAGCGTGAGCAACGCGGCATCGAGGCTGTAGGGCGACAGGACGAGGTTGGCATCGGCCGGCAGCAAGCGTTGCAGCCGGCCCGCGAGCTGGTTGACCTCGGTGGCCGCCGTGGCCGCCGATGGTGACACCGCGGGCGGGGTCGTGGCCGGGCAGCGGCCCAGCAGCAACCCCACCAGCAGTACGCACCATCCGGACCGGCTCATCGCCAACTCCCCGGCGCCGTCCGTCAGAGGAACTGCGCCAAGGACTACTTGCCCGCGATTCAGCCGCGCCAAACCCGGGCCGTGCCCGGGCCTACTTCAGCCGCAGGAGCTGGTAGCTCTGGGCCGCCAGCGACACCTCGACGCTGGCGCCGTGGCCCGTGACCGGACCCTGGGCCGGCCAGGTGACCACCTCGCTCGGCCGCACGCCCAGGCGCTGGGCGTCGAAGGTGATGGTGCCCTGACGCGGTTGGCGCGATAGGTTGCCCACCACCGCCAGCACCTGCCCGTCCGGCTTGCGCCAGGCACTCACCAGGACGTCGGCCAGGGCCGTGCGCGCGGGCGGCTTGGCGTCGAAGTAGCCGATGAACTCGCTGTCCACATAGCCGAAGGCGTCCAGCGCCTCGTACATGTCCTTGACCGGCTTGGCATGGCACCAGATGCCCCAGACCTGCACGTCATGGAGCATCAGCAGCGCCATCAGACCGCGCGTCGGCACTTCGCTGGCCTGATTGGCCTGGTCGAACTCGGGCAAGAAGTAGGGCATCAGGCCCCACTGCCGGCCCATGTACTCGGCGCGGAAGGCGTCCAGGCTGACATGGTCGAGGTAGTTGTCCTTGACGACGCCGCGGAAGTGCTCGCCGTCGAGGTAGGCGTCCTCGTAGGCCAGGATCGGGATGGTCACCTTGCCCGACATGTGCGCCATCAGCCAGGCGTCGGGGCGCACCTCGCGCACCGCCGCGTACAACCGCCGGTAGAGGTCGCGGTAGGCCAGGATCGGGAAGCTGGTGCGCCACTGGCCCTTCTCGTCCTGCCAGCCGCAGTCCTTGGCAATCCGGCTCATCTCATACGGGTGCGTGTTGTCGTGGTAGTAGCCGTCGAGGTTGAACTGCTTCAGGAACTGGACGTTCTTCCAGACGATGAAGTCCTGGAAGGTCTGCGAGCGCGGGTTGATCATCTCGAACACCGCGCCGTAGGCCGCCACATCGGAGCTGCCGGCGTCACCGCCGCCGGTGGTCCAGTCCTGCTCGAACCAGGTCCACTCGGGCGAGGCGCCCGAGAAGAAGCTCAGGCACGAGTAGGGCACCACGTGGCCGCCCTTGGCCTGGTGCTGCTTCACTCGCGGCCCGAAGATCTCGGGCTTGGTGGCGGCGGGATAGCCGAACCAGGGCTGCGAGTCCGGCTGCGGCGTGGGCCAGTAGATGTAGATGTTCTCCTTCGGCGCCGGGTGCATGCGCCACTTGCGCCAGTCGCGCGCCAGCGGCTTCACCGGCGTGCCTTGCAGGCCGAACTCCCAGGTCCAGTTGGTCGGCGCCTGCTGGCCCTTGGCCAGCAGGTTGAAGCGCCAGACGACTTGGCCGTGGCGACGCTCGGTGACGAAGGCGTCGGCGGCGTCGCGGTTTGGCCAGCCTTGCGACGACTCGCAGAACCAGAACAAGCCGCGGTCGTTGTCACCCAGCCAGGCGTAGGGCAGGAACGACGACTTGTCGATGACGCCCTCGCCGCGCGGCAGCGAGCCGGTCTCACCGGCCCAGGCGCGCGCCCAGCGGTGCCGATAGAGCGCCACGTCCTCGCGCACCGGCAGCTCGTAGGTCAGGCTGTCGAGCCGTGCCGCCGCGCCACCCTCGAACGTGAGCGTGGTCAGCATCAGGCCGTCGTACTCGGTGACCACCTTGGCGCGCACCTTGAGCGGCCCGGCCTGGGCCTCGCTCTCGATGGTGGCGCGCGTGGGCGACGAGGCGACCAGCTTCGCCGCTGTGCCGGTCACCGGCAGCGGCTGCCCGTCCACGGTGGCGATCAGTCGGCCCGCGCCGGCCAAGAGCGGCTTGCCGGCCGACTCGATCTGCTGTGGCGCGGCACCGGCGCCAAGGGTGTAGCGCCGGCCCCAGGGGCCCAACTCGACGCGGTCACCGTCGGCCTTGGCCTGCAGCGGCGTCCACGGCGCCAGGACCACGTCGGCACGGCCGAGCTGGTTGCCGCGCCAGGACAGGTCCGGCACGTGGAACGGCCTGCTGTGCGTACACACCTCCTGGCCGCCGCGCGTCACGCGGGCGACCAGATCGTAGGCTCCGGGCGCCAGCCCGGTGACGCCGAAGGCCGCGGAGACGATGCCGGTGCCCAACGACTGTGGCTCGGCCGGCTCCGGCCGTGCGTTGGTGCCGCGCAACGAGAAGGCGACCTGCGCGCCGGCGGTGTCGTCGGCGGTGGTGCTCAGGTGCGCTGTCAGCCGCATCTGCTCCAGGTTGAAGCGCAGGCCCAGATCGAGCGACTGCGGCGCGATCGGCACGGTCTTGTCATAGTCGCCGGCCAGGTGGGCCGCGATGTGGGCCTCCGACAGCGCGCGGTCGTAGATGCGAACGCGGTCGATCAGCGAGCTGCTGGTGCGCGGAATGTGCCAAGGGTGGTCACCGATGGTGAAGGTGGGCGACAGCCCGGTGGGCAGGTTCGGCGAGACGCCGGCAATGCGCTTGCCGTCGACGAAGACCTCCTGCCGGCCACGCGACCAGGTGCCGGCGATGTGGTGCCACTGGCCGGGCTTCCAGGTGCCGATGGGCGCCGGCGCGCTGGCATACGGGCCGTTCGGATGGCTGCCCGAGAGCATCAGCAAGCCACCCTGGTAGTACTTGTAGAGGTAGAGCACGCCCTGATCGCAGCGCATGTCGAAGAAGCAGTGGAACTTCTCCTCGGTGCCGTCCCAGTCGATGGGGCAGACCCACAGCTCGACGGTGCCCTGCTCCGGCGACAGAATGCCGGCAGTGGCGAACTTCAGGTAGCCGCTGCCCGGCCCGCTCTTCATTGCCTTGCCGAAGCGGCCGTCGACCAGTGTCGGCTGCCCTTCGAGCTCCGGCTTGACGGCACCGGCCCGCGTGGTGGCGGTGAAGTCCTGGTCGAAGTCGAGGCTGAGCGTGGGTTGTGGCGCCGCCGCTGCCCACGCAGCGGACAACGCGATCACGACGACGGCATAGCGGACCATGATGTGCTCCGTGTCGAACAGCGTCAGACAACCTGTCGCGCGACGGTACACCGCCAACCGGCGGTGACCTCTCAACGGGCGCCGGGCTACCGGCGCACTTCGAACGATGCTTCGGCGGCCTTGCCGCCGAGGAGTTCGGTCACCTTGATGGTCCAGCGCCCCGGCAGGTCGTTGGCGGCCAGGGCCAGCGTCTGCCGCCAGGCGCCGCCGGGCGCTGCGTGGTAGCCCGAGAACTCGGCCGGCCGCCCTTGCGGGTCGCGGAGGTCCACTTGCAGCGGCACCACCGCGTTCACCGCGGCGCGGCCGGCGTTCACCTGCGCCGCCACGGTGAGCGTCTGCCCCAGCGTGCCGGCCGGCGCGGTGACGACCACGTCGGTCACGGGGGTGTCGAGCAGCACGTAGAGCCGGCCTGCGCCCGGGCCCAGCGCCACGGGCCAGCTCAGGCCGCCCGGCACCGACTGCGTGGCGACCTGCTGGCGGGCCAGGGCGTCGTAGACCACCGCGCCCGGCCGGCGGCAGCGCACCGTGGCCGTGGCCGGCACGCCGTCCTCCATGACCAGACCGTGGTGGCCGACGTACTTGCCGAACTGCCGGCGGTCGTTGATGACGAACAAGTAGTCGGCCTGGCCCGCGCGGCGGCGGCGGCAGACCACATCCGGGTTGTCGGTCTCGTACTCGCGTTGGTAGACCGGGTCCAGCTCGCTGCGCAGCCCCGCGGCGAGCTTCTGGAGCGCGGCCTTGTCGACATCGGCCTTGCGCTGGCGCGGGTAGGTCGGCAGCAGGATGTCGGGCACGATGGCCGGGCAGAGATTGCCGTCGGCCACCACCAGCCCGCCGCGGTTCTGGAACGCCCGGATGCGGTCCACCACCGACCGGGTCAGCACGTCGCAACCGGGCAGGATGAGCACCTGGTAGGCGTCGAGGCCGTCGCGAACCACCTGCTCGTCGTAGACGATCTTCGGCTGCAACTGCGCCCACTGGGCAATCAGGTGCGCGTCGGCCTCCCACGAGGTGCCCCAGCCATAGCTGCCGCGACCGGCGAAGACCTGGCTGGCAAAGCTCTCCAGCAGTGCCACGTTGTGCGGCCCGTCGGGCACGTGCCGCAGCATCGGGCCGTAGGGACGGATCACGTCACGGGTCAACTGCGTCAGGGCCTCGCGCGTCTTCAGGTTGGTGCAGCGATAGGCGCTGTGGACCTTCTGCGGGACGAGCGACTGCCAGCCGTGGTACATGATGCCCTCGACCGGCCGCGAGATCATGCACCACAGCGCCTCGCGCAGGTGGTCGGGCGAGATGGTGATGAACTGCGCGTCGGGCTGCTCGCGCTCCCAGTCGGCCCGGTCGGCCTCGTTCGGCGGCAGCTTCGGCGCGGTGCCGGTGCGATACCAGATGATCTGCGTCATCTTCATCGCCCGTTGCCGCGTACCGGCGGCCATAGCCAGCACCTCGTCGGTGGACTGGCCCATCTTCAGCGGGTCGGGATAGCTGTAGGTCCAGGTCGACAGCACGTCCACCTGGCCGCCGCTGCCCCAGACCGAGGGCACGCGCACCACCGGGTCGAACCAGGTCCAGAAGCCGGGTCGGGTGTGCTGCCGCAGACCCTCGTGCGCGGCGGTGTGGAGCTGGTTCCAGCCATCGCCTTCTTTCCAGAACCAGCGATAGAAGGCCAGCAACGGATAGTCGTCGGGCACCACGCGATCGGCGGGGAAGCCCTTGATGGTGTTGTAGCGCACGCCGTACTTGCTGGTGGCCAGCTCGGGGTAGTCGCGACCGGTGGCCCGGCGGCAGGCCGCCCGGTCATAGTCGTGGTAGCACAGCTCGCTGTGGTCGCGCATCTCGCTGTGGACCAGGCAGCCGTCGAACGCGGGGTGGTCGCCATAGTCGGCGGCCAGGGCGCGGCCGGTGTTGCGGCTGAACGCCACCACCTCGCGACTGCTGGCGCAGACCGCGGCACGCTCGTAGATCTTGCCGTCGCGACCGATACGGCCGTACTTGGCCATCAACTCCGGAGTCCGCTCGATGTAGCCCGGCTCGTGGATGTAGCCCACGCCGCGCAGGCCGCGCCGCAGGTGCTCGTCGAGCACCACGCGCTGGGCCGCCACATCGTCTGGGGTGCTGGACGTGGCCTTCTCGCCGTCACGCCAGACGCGCGCCGGGTCGGCATGGGCGGTGATCTGGTGCGTGAAGCCGATCTGCTCAGCGTCCCTGATCAGCGAATCGTTGCCCCACATGACCACCGGCATGCGCTCGGGCAGGCGCGCCACGATGGCCAAGGGCACCTCGCAGCGCGTGTGGAGCGGCCCGCGCGGACCGACCATGGTGGCCGCCACCTGCACCGGATAGTCGCCCGGGCGCACGGCGGTGTCCACCGGCACCTCGGCGGTCACCTGCCCGCTCGGCGCCACAGTCGCCTGCTGGCCGACCACGCGGGTGGCGCCGCCCATGGTCAGGCTCATCTGCACGTCGCGCACCGGCGCCGGCAGATCGTTGGCCAACACCACGGTCAGCTTGGCGCGGGGCTCGAAGCGCTCGAACACGCGCCGGCCCCGCTCGGCGCTCAGGTCGACCCCGCCTTCGAAGGCCGCCGGCAGGCCGTTCAGCAGGCGCACTTGCCCGATCAGGCCGGGCGTCGCCATGAACGTGCTGCCCACCCGGTCGCCGATCACCAACGGGTGCTTGCCGGGCGCCACCGGCCCGCGGTCGGCGACCTGCTGGCGGCCGGCCGGTTGGCCGTTGACGTAGAACCGGCCCACGCCGGCGCCGTTGTAGGTGAAGGCCAGGTGGACCCATTGGCCGGCCGTCAGGTTCACCGGCCGCGAGTTGAAGTAGCTCGACGAGGTGCCGTAGCCCAGGGCGGCCACCAACTGGTGCGCGTCGCCCGCGCGCCGCAGGAACAGGCAGTAGTCGTCGTTCGCCCCGGGCTGCGCGCGGTCGTAGTGGATGTACTTCTTGTCCACCAGCATCCAGTTGGCCGTCTTGGCAAACTCGGCCCGCGGCTGGAACCACAGCTCGATGGTGAACGCGCCGGCCGGCGACAGCCGCGGTTTGGTGGGCGTCATGGCGCCCGATGCCTGATCGTTCTTCGGGTCGGCGGGCGTGGTCTCCAGCGCGCCGGCACCGGGCAGCGGTCCGGCCGGGATGACCTTGGCGGTGCCGCGCAGCGTCAGGTGGTGACCGTGCCCCGAGTTGTCGACCAGCTCCTGGCCGGGCCGGAACTGGTACAGCGCGATGACCTGGGCGCCAGTCGCCTCGTCGCCCTCGTAGAGCTTCTGCCAGGGCGACTGGGCGGCCACCGGTGCCAGCAGCAGCATGGTCGCCAGGAGTGTGCGCAGCGTCGACATGACGGACCTCATTTCAGCGTCAGGGCTTCGATGCTGACCGGCTTCCAGATGCCGCCGGCGGCCTTGGTGTTGAGCACGCGGACGGTGAGCTGGTTGTCCTGGCCCCAGCGCAGCGCGCCGGTGACGTCGAGGGCGAACGGCTTGTCCCAGCCGGCGGGCCCGATGTCGTGCTGGCCGACGTACTCGCCGTTGACCCAGACCCAGGCCGACTCGTCCACCGCGCCGAAGCTCAGCTCGGCCGCCTGGTGTGCCGGGCGCGCCGGCAGCGGGAAGGTCAGGCGGTACCAGGCCACGCCTTCATACTCGTAGCCGGCCTTCTGCCAGTACTGCTCGATGGCGATCGGCTTCCAGCCGTCGGTGGGCAGTGCCGGCGCGAACCAGTTCTGCTCGTGCCCCTTCTCATCGGCATCGAGGCGGAACAGCCAGCCGGTCGCCGGCAGCGGCACGCGCGCGGCCACCTGCACGCGGGCCAGTTGGTCCACCACGTCCGGGCGCTGCCGGAACAGGATGGTCTCTTTGTGGAATGGCCAGAGGGCGTCCTGCACCGGGCGACGGACCTCGACCGAGGCATCCGTGCGCGCCGCCTGGAGCAGCGCTAGCACGGCCTCGGTGCGCGGCTGGACGGCAATCAGCCGCGTGACGACGGCCAGCCGCAGGGCCTCGTCGGGATCGGCCAACGCCGTCTTGGCCGCGGCCAGGCCGGCCTCGCCGCCGCGCGCGAGGAGCGCGGTGAAGGCTACTCGGCGGACCAACGCGTCGCGGTTGGTCGTGGCTGCCTGCAAGGCCGGTGTGGCCGGGTCACCCAGGTCGGCCAGCACCCGTACGGCGGCCCGCCGGACGAGGTTGCTCGGGTCGGCCAGGGCCTGCTGCAGGAGGGGTACGGCCGCGGCGCCTTGCGCTCGCGCGGCGATCACGGCCGCCCGCCGCTGCGCGATGGTCGGTTCGGTGGCCGTCTGGCCCCACAAGGCCACCGTCAGCAACGCCAGTACACCGAGTGCAGGTCTCATGCCCTTCTCCGGTCACGCGCCGGAGAAGTGGTTCGGCAGGCGCCGGCAGAGTCCTTGACGCGCCTTACGGCAGCTTCACGGTCACCTCGCCCGCGCCCCCCGGCGTCAGCTCGCAGGTCGTGGCGGTCTTCTGGTCGCCCTTGTCCACCTCGATGCGGTGCCGGCCGTAGAACGCCCGCGTCTTCAACACGCCATCGGCGCCGGCGAGCTCGTTACTGCGGGTCCACCACTGCTTGAGGACCAGCTCTTCATAGGCCAGTTGCGCGGGGCGCTTGCTCCAGTCCAGACGGAACATCGCCGCGCCGTCCTTGGCGCGCCAGTGGCTGCCTTCCCAGCAGCCCCAGTAGATGTAGGCCGTCACCTTCGGCTGGCTGAACATCGCGATCAGATGGTCACGGCACCATTGGCCGTGCACCGTGTCGTCCTGCACGCCCAGGTCGAACTCGGTGACCTCCAGGTCGCGGCCGAACTTCGCCCAGTACTCGACGTTCTTCAGCACCTGGTCGAGCGGCACCAGCGGTGTGCCGTGGTGCTCCTGCATGCCGATCACGTCCAGCGGTGCGCCGTGATCGATCAGGTACTGCACTCGCTCGGCGACCTTCTTGCGATGGCCCTCTTCCACGTTGGTCATCGCGAAGTCGTTGTAGGCCAGCCGCACCTGCGGATCGGCCTCGCGGACCCACTGGTAGACCTTGGCGAAGTTCTCCCAGCCCACTTCCTGCCACAACGCGGTGTTGGTCACGGCCTCGTTGACCACATCCCAGAGGTAGAGCCGGCCGCGGTACCGGTTGGCGTACTGCTTCACGTGCGCCTCGACCGCGGCCAGCAGCGCCGCGCCCCGCAGGTCCTTGGCCGTCTTCGGCAGGTGGCCATAGGAGCCCCAGACCAGGCAGTGGCCGCGCAGCTCGAGGTCGTGGGCCTTGAGCCAGGCGGCGGCCTGGTCGACGCGGGCCAAGGTCGCTTCGGAAGCGGCCGCCCACTTGAGGTCGTTCTCGAACGTGACCGTGTTGTAGAGCCGCACCAGTTCGCGCTGCAGACGCAGGTTGTTGGCGTCCTTGGTGTCGACCAGACGGCCGGCGGGCACACAGGTGCCAAAGCGGAAGTGGTGGCGGAGCTGGGTGACCTTGACCCGCGGGCTGGGCACCGGCTGGCCGGCGGCATCGACCACCTTGACCGTCAGGTCGCCCTTGCGGATTTGCTCGATACGGGCCAGCGCCGCCGGCTTCCAGGTGTCGTCGTGGTCACGGCCGCCCCAGTAGTCGACCGTCTGCTCGAACTTCATGCCGATGGCCTCGCCGTAGTTGTCCACGCGCACGCCGGTGACCTCGACGGTTCCGGCCTCCGAGCCGACGAAGAAGCGGACCGCGAGATTGGCCACGCCATAGGCCTGACGCGCCCGCGCCAGGAACTTGTACTCCTGCCAGCCGGTGGTGGGCACCACGCGCTGGTAGAGCACTTTGGCGTGGGGGGCCGCGGTCTGCTCGAGGCAGAACACCACCGGGCACTTGTCCGGGCTGCGCAGCCAGGCGCGGAAGTAGAGGTGGTCGCCTTTGCGCACGGCCGAGTTGGTGCGCTGGCTGAGTTGGGCGCTCCACGGCAGGCTGCCCGCGGGCACCGTGGACACGAGCCGGGCCGCATGGCGCCAGGTGCCCACCTCGGCCGGTACCGCGGTCGCCTTGAGCCGCTTGCCGCCGACGGTGGCCCAGGGGTCCAGACCGGTGGCGAAGCCGCCGTTGCGAATCAGGCTGACCGGGGCCGGTGCCGCTGCGGCGCCGCCGGCGAGCACGGCGAGACAGAACAGCATCTTGGCGCGCATCGGCGCTCTCCTTGAGCTAGGGTGCGTACGCGCCCACTTCGTGGATCGTCTCGATCATGGTCATGAAGTTGTCGTATCGCGTGGCCACGCCGAGTGAATGGCTGCTGGCGAGAATCAGACCACCGCCGGGGGCCAGATGTTCCCGGGCGTGGCGCACCTCGGCCCGCACGTCGTCCCGCGTGCCGGTGGCCAAGGTGTGCAGCGAAAGGCCGCCCATCAAGGTGAGCCGCTCGCCGTAGCGGCGCTTGTACTCGACGATCGGCTCGTTCGGTTGAATCGACTGGTAGACGTCGATGCCGGCATCGACCATCTGGCCGAGGATGGGCGCCAGGTGGCCGCAGGAATGGAAGAAGACCGGCGCGTCCTGCTCATGGACGCGTTCACACAGGCGCCGCAGCCCCGGCACATAGAGCTCGGCGAAGTGCCGCGGCGACATCAGCGGGCCGCTGTTGTAGCCGTAGTCGTCGCCCCAGAAGAAGGCATCGGCCCCGCGCTCCAGCGCGCGCCGCGTGGTCTCGCCGGCGGCCTCGCCGTGCCGTAGCTGCGCGTCGCGCACCTGCTCGGGCCGCTCGACGATGGCCATCAACTGCTCTTCCAGACCGACCGCCGTGAAGTAGTTGACCGTCGGCGCGTGCCCGGCGCCGCGCGCCACCAGGTAGTGGGTCGCCCCGAGTTCGGCCACCACGTGGTCGAACAGCTCCCACTGCGTGCCATCCGGCGGCGGCTGTTGCGGCGCGCGCTCCGGATGGTCGCCACGGCGCAACAGCATGATGTCCTTGGTCTGGTCCGAGTAGCGCAGCAGGTTGCCCGCCGCATCCGACCAGGTCACGTCGTCGATTCTGCGCGGTGGCTCGAACACGGCGTTGCGGCAGGGGACCATGTGGATGCTGACCTGGTCCATGCCGGTGCGCGTCACGAACTCGACGATGTCGTGCTTGGCACTGGCGACCACTTCGTCGCGATGGCCGGCCCAGAGCGCCTGGATCTCCTGGAACTTGCCGCGGAAGTAGCTCCGGCGGCCGAGCACCTGCTCGATGATGGCGTAGTCGATGGCGAAGTCGCCCCAGGGCACGCGATCCGGCTCCTCATGGCGGATCGCCGCCGCGACCCGGTCCTTGGGCAGCACGCTGGTCTCCTGCGCGCGAAGGTAGTCCAGCCACCGTAACGGGTCAAGCGGCATCTGGGCGGGTGTACCCGCCCGCTCCGGCCTCCCGTGCGACCGGCGTCTCGCCGGTCTGGACGCGCCAGGAGAACGGCCGGCGGAGCGCGGCCACTTGCCTGCGCGGAGCGCATCGGGCGACCGACCGGCGAGACGCCGGTCCCACGAGCGAGGGTGCCCGCACGCGATGGGACCCACCGCCCTGGGCGGTGCGAGCCACCAACCGAGGGACCGGCCACCGGCCGGTCGCTCGGTGCCTGCCGGGTTGTCTGTCGGGCTACACCGGCGGACGAATGCCGACGTAGATGCTGCTGTACTCCCACATGCGCCACAGACCGTCGGTGCCCCGCTTGAGCGTGCACGGCCGTTGCGAGTCGGCGCCGCTGCAGTTGAGCCGTAGCTTCCAGTAGCCTGGGCTGCTGTCGGCCTGACTGCCGCGCAGGTCGAGCTCGAACCGCCCGTCGGTCAACTGGGGCTGGTAGTCGTTGTCCGGCGTGGCTCCAACCAAGTAGCTGTCGAAGAGGTAAGGCTGCCGGTGTACGGCCATCGCGAAAGTGCCGTCCTGCTCCCAAGTGCGCTCGCCGAAGTAGCGGTCGAGCATGTCGCGTCCGGTGGCGACAGCGTCGGCGTTGGAGTAGACCAACGCCGCTTCGAACCACAAGTAGGCTGCCACCACCGGATCGGTCGCTTGTGACTTGAAGCGCGACTCGAAGTCGGACACGCGCGCGTAATCGACAACGTCAACCATGATGTTGGCTGCGTCGGGCACCGTGGTTGCCGTCGAACCGCAGCCGGTCAGACCGGACCAGACCAAGCAAGCAGCGCCCCAAGCTACGGCGCGGTACCACGGACGACTCGTCTTTGCCACCGTCTCTCTCCTTGGCATCCATGGCCCTGGTTACCGGTGCGCCGGAGGAGACGTTGACCCGGACTCGCCGCCAAGCGAAACAGGCCCGTTACACCGCGCCGCACATAACTCGGTGACATGATACTCACATAACTCGGTGACATGATACTAGTTTTGCGGCGCCCGGGCAGTCGAAACTAGTATCATGTCACCGGGTTTGTTAGGGCGGGTCGGAACGCTCTACCAGTTGGAGTTCGGTGGCGCGCCCCAGCCGGCCGGAGTCTGGGCCTCGTCGTCGGGTACCGAGTACATCGCCGGCCGCGTAGCGCCGGGGCCGAGGCACTTGACGTGCCCGTCCATGAACAGCACGTTCTGCTGGCCGTTGTGGCGCTTGTTGCCGACGTTCATGAACGACTCGAGGTGGTTGGGCGACCAGAACTCGTTGGCGTTGCCCTCAATCACCGAGATGGTGGTCGACGGCAGGACCACGTCGGCCAAGGACGTGCCCGGGTAGTGCGGTCCGTTGTGGCTGTACGCCGGCGTGGCCCAGGGCGACAGGTTCGAGACGCAGTTGCTCCAGTTGTAGATCCAGTTCCACGCGTAGCTGAGGTGCCAGACACCGTTGTAGTAGTCGACGTTCAGCGGCGAGGCCCAGGTGGCCAGACCGGGGCTGCCGGACTGGCTGGGACAGTCGCAGATCTGGACGTTCTTCATGTACGGTGAGCACAGCGAGAACGAGAACAGCAGCAGGCCATCGGGCATGGCGATGTAGACGGGCACGACCTTCTCGTCATAGTCGGCGCTGTACTGGTGCTCGGCCAGTCCGACCTGCTTGAGGTTGCTCAGGCAGCTCGACTGGCGCGCTTTCTCGCGGGCCTTGGCGAACACGGGGAACAGAATCGCCGCCAGAATCGCGATGATGGCGATGACCACGAGCAGCTCAATCAGCGTGAAGGCGAACCGCCGTCCACGCGTGCGCGGGTGTTGCATTGAGGCTCCTCCTGCACGGCCACCGGCCGGGCCGGTCGACCGACACGGTGAGGCTAACACGTGCCGCGACCGAGTTCAACCGTGGCGCGGTGGCGCGAGACCGGGCGCGGTACCATCGGCGCCCACGCTCGCGGCGTGGCGGCGCGGATAGTTAGGTATACTGTCCCCAAGCGTGGCTTGACCGGGTTTTGCGCGCTGCGGTACAATCGCCCTATCAGAGCAGGCGGCGCCCCGGGCAGTTGGGGCGTCAGCCGGGCCCCGATGTTGTGGGCAGCAGGTTGCCTATGGCCCTGCGGGACTGACTGAACAGCCCCGTGGGGCCGTCCTCTCGACGAGCCCCAAGTGGAACGATGGCGAGGCCGTCGGCGCCGTGTGCGTCGCGGCGCACTTGGAGGTTCGGATGAGCGAGACGGCTTATGCCGCCGACGCCGCAGCCGCGGCGGAGAAGCGTTGGGTGGCCGCCACCTCGGTGGCGGGCGCGGTGTTGTTGACCGGCACCAAGCTGGTGGTCGGCCTGGCCACCCGCAGCCTGGGCCTGCTGTCCGAGGCCGCGCACTCCGCCCTCGACCTCATCGCGGCCCTGGTCACCTTCTTCGCCGTCCGCCTGGCCGACACTCCACCGGATCGTGAGCACCGCTATGGTCACGGCAAGGTCGAGAACATCTCGGCGCTGATCGAGACGCTGCTGCTGCTGCTGACCTGCGCCTGGATCGTCCGCGAGGCCGTGCTGCGGCTGTGCTGGCGAACCGTCGAGGTCGAGGCCACCTGGTGGTCGTTCGGCGTCATCGTGCTGTCCATCGTGGTGGACGTGTCGCGCTCGCGCGCGCTGATGCGTGTGGCCAAGAAGTACGACAGCCAGGCGCTGGAGGCCGACGCGCTACACTTCTCCACCGACATTTGGAGCTCGGTGGTGGTCCTGATCGGCCTGGGCCTGGTCAAGGCCGGCGAAGTGACCGGGCGAGCGGAGCTGTTCGGGCGCGCCGACGCGTTGGCCGCCTTGGGTGTGGCCGTGATCGTCGTGGTGGTCAGTTGCCAGCTCGGGCGACGCACCCTCGACGCCTTACTCGACCGGGCGCCCGACGGCACCATCGCCGCCGCCGAGGCCGCGGCACGGGCGGTGCCCGGGGTGGTCTACTGCCGCCGCGTACGCGTCCGGCAGTCCGGGGCCAACCTGTTTGTCGACATCATCGTGGGTGTGCGGCGTGATGCGTCGCTCGCCGACGGCCACCGCATCGCCGAGGCGGTCGAAGCCGACATTCGGGCCGCGCTCGGCGCGGCTGACGTGATGGTTCATGTCGACCCGGCCTGAGTCGCCAACGCAGGAACCGGCCCGCGCGCGGCCAACCCGGCCGGCGCAGAGGTAGCCGCCATGGAGGCCCGCGCCGAACGTGACCTGCTGCGCGCGTTGGCGCGGCAATACCTGGAAGTCTGCGCCCAGCCGGTGCAGGCCGAGCGGCGCGACCGCTGGCGCCGGCACAACAGCCTGCTGGGCGACCGGCCGCTGATCTACATGCGCGCCTTCGCGTTCGGCGAGCTCGCCGAATCGCAGTGCCGCTGCGAGGATCCGTTCGCCCGGGGCTACGAGTGGTTCTTCCGGCACCAGTTGTACTGGGCCTCGCTCGACGATGATTCGATCTTCGAGCCCTGGGTGACGCTCAATGCGGCACACCGCTACACGGGGTGGGGGCTGGCCAGCCGCCGCGTGCAACCGGCGCAGGCGGGCGGCGCCTACAAGGACGAGCCCGCGCTGCGCGAGCCGAACGACCTGGCGCGGCTCCGGCCCCCGCGCCACGAGATCGATGAAGCCGCCACCGCCCGACTGGCCGACCGGTTGCACGACCTGCTCGGCGACCTGCTGCCGATCAACCTCGACCGTGGTCCGGCCTACCGCATGTGGACCGGCGACATCTCCACCGATCTGGGCCATCTGCGCGGCATCGAGCATCTGGCGCTCGACATGATGGACCGGCCCGAGTGGCTGCACGAGGTGGTCGGGTTCATGTCGGCGGGCATCTTGCGTTGCCACCAGCAGGCCGAGGAGGCCGGCGACTGGGGCCTCGGCGCGCACCAGAACCAGGCCATGCCGTACGCCGAGGAGCTGGCCGATCCGGCGCCCAACCACAACCGCGTGCGTCGCCGCGAGTTGTGGGGCTACATGGCCTCGCAGGAGTACACGGTCTGCTCACCCGCGCAGTTCGAGGAGTTCCTGTTCCGCTACCAGCGGCCCATCCTGGAGCACTTCGGCCTGGTCGCCTACGGGTGCTGCGAAGACCTGACGCACAAGATCGGCGTGCTGCGGCAGTTGCCGAATCTGCGGCGCATCGCCGTGTCGCCGTTTGCCGACGTGGCGCGCTGCGCCGAGCAGATCCAGCGCGACTACGTGTTCAGCTATCGTCCGAGCCCGGCCGACATGGTCGGCTACGGGTTCGACGCGGACCGCGTGCGACGCATCCTCAAGGCCGACCTGCAGGCCTGCCGCCAGTGCCACGTCGACCTCACACTCAAGGATGTGGAGACGGTACAGGGCGACAGCGACCGCCCGCGGCGCTGGGTGGCGCTGGCCCGGCAGGTGATCGACGAGGTCTACGGCTGAGTCGGCGGCCCGAGCACGTCGCGCAGTCGTTGCGCCAGGTTGGCCATGGTGTAGGGCTTGCCGACAAAGTTCAGGCTCTCTTCCACGACGCCGTGGTGGACGATCACATCTTCGGTGTAGCCGGAGGTGAACAGGACCCGCATCTCCGGCTGCATCACCAGCAGTCGCTCGGCGAGTTCGCGGCCGTTCATGCCGGGCATGACCACATCGGTCATCAGCAAGTCGATGCGGCCCTGGTAGCGCTCGACCATCATGAACGCCTCGCCGCCGTTGGCCGCGTGCAGCACGTGGTAACCGAGGCGCTTGAGAATCATCAGCGCCAGGTCGCGCACACTCGCTTCGTCCTCGACCAGCAGCACCGTCTCGGTCCCGCGCGGCAGTTCGGCGACCGGTTTCTCCTTTAGCAGTTCGGTGGCGGCCTCGTCGACGCGCGGCAGGTAGATCTTGAAGGTGGAGCCGAGGCCCACCTCGGAGTAGACCTCGATTGCGCCGCCGGCCTGTCTGACCGTGCCGAAGATGGTGGCCAGGCCCAGCCCGGTACCGCGGCCCTTGGGCTTGGTGGTGAAGAAGGGCTCGAACAGGTGTTGTTTGGTGTGGTCGTCCATGCCGGTGCCGGTGTCGCTGACGGCCAGCAGGACGTACGGTCCGGGCTGGACCTGGGCGTGCGCGTCGCAGTAGGCGTCGTCGAGGTCGAGGTTGGCGGTCTGGATGATCAGCTTGCCGCCGTCGGGCATGGCGTCACGGGCGTTGACCGCCAGGTTGACCAGGACGTGCTCGAACTGGCCGGGATCGACCTTCACCGATCCCAGGTCGCCGCCGAGCTTGGTCTGGACGACCACGTCCTCACCGATCAAGCGGGCCAGCATCCGCCGCATGTTCTCGACCAGGTCGTTGAGGTTGAGCACCTTCGGCTCGATGATCTGCCGGCGCGAGAAGGCCAGGAGCTGGCGGGTGAGTGAGGCCGCACTGTCGGAAGCCTGGAGCACCTCGTCGAGGTAGACCGTCAGCGGATCGGCGTCGCTCAGTTCCAGCAGGGCCAGTTCGATGTTGCCGTTGATGGTGGTCAGCAGGTTGTTGAAGTGGTGCGCGACGCCACCGGCGAGGCGACCGACGGCTTCCATCTTCATGGCCTGCTGCAACTGATCCTGCAGCCGCTCACGTTCGGCTTCGTCTTCGCGGCGCGCGGTCAGGTCGCGGCCGACCACCACCAGACCGCGGCGCGAACCGTCCTCGTTGAACAGCGGCACCTTGATGATGTCGAAGACCATCTCACCGCCGTCCGGCTGCGCAATCACCTCATCGCGGCGGCGTGTCGCCCGGGCGGCCCAGGCGGCCTCGTCGGTGAGGCGGCAGACCTCGAAGGTGTCGCGGTGGAACGGGTTGAGCTCGGCCAGCTCACGGTCGCCGCGCCCGTGGTAGGGCAAGCCGGTCAGGCCGAACAGGTGCAGGCAGTAGTCGTTGGCCTCCAGCCACCGGCCCTCGCCGTCCTTGAAGATGATGATGTCCGGCATCGCGTTGATCAGCGTGCGCAGACGCTCTTCGCTGACGGCCAGCGCCGCTGCGGCTCGCCGCGGCTCGCTGATGTCGCGGATCACCTCAATCGCGCCGGTGCGGTTGCCGGCCTGATCGTAGAGCGGTGAGGCGACGCCCCACAGGTGAACGTGGTCGGCGCCGTTCAGTTGCTCGACACAGGTCTCGGCGTAGATCTTGTCACCCACCCGGCGCACGAAGTCGTACTTGGCCTCCAGTTCGGCGGTCGAGTAGTCGACCAGGTCGATGAGAATCGGGCGCCGCTGGCCATAGAACGGGAGGGCGTAGGCATGGTCGCCCTGTCCGAGCAGGTCCTCGGCCCTGGCGCCGGTGAGCTGCTCCATGGCATGGTTCCAGGCCACCACGCGGCGATCACTGTCGATGACCAGCGTCGGGTCCGGCAGGAACTCGACGATGTCGTGCAGGCGCTGCAGCGTTTCGCGGAGTTGGGCCTCGGCCCGGTTACGGTCGGTGATGTCCTGCAGCATGGCCACATAGCCCGCACTGTGGTCGTTCGGATCGAGCAGCGTCAGGCGGATGTTGACATCGACCACGCTGCCATCCTTGCGCCGCAACTGGGCATCGCCGGTAACGACGTCGGCGCCGGCGTCCAGGTCGCGCAGCAGGTCGCCGATCCGGTCGTACTCCTCCTGCGACACGAACAGACTGCGCGTTGGCTTGCCGATCAGCTCCTCGACGGGGTAGCCGAACAGGCGGCCCATGGTGGCGTTGGCCTGGTAGCAGATGCGGTCGCGCGTCAGCGTGATGCCGACCGAGGCGGCCCGCAACATGCTGCTCAGCTCGGTCTCGCTACGGCGGAGGGCCTCGGTCACGCGCCGCCGCTCGGCGGCCTCGTAGCACAACGAGACCACGGTGGCCATGGTGGTGGCCAGGCGTTCCTCTTCGGGCAGCCACTGGCGCTGGGTACCGACGTGCTCGAAGCTCAGGATGCCACCGATCCGGTCGTGCAGCCACACCGGGGCGTCGAGCAGCGAGCAGATGCCGTACTCGGCGTAGTAACTGGCCGGCACTTCGCGCGTCCGCGCGTCGGTCGTCACGTCGCTGGCGGCGATGACCTGGCCCTTGCGATGGCTGGCCGTGTAGGTGGGAAAGGCGCCGCTGTCCAGCTCCAGGCCGCCGCTGTGCCGGTGCGGCGTGTGCTCGTAGACGTCGACGCAGTGCAGCGCGGCGTAGTCTTCAGAGTAGAGCCAGACACTGACCCGCTCGGTGCCGATGACCTGTGAGCATGCCTCGGTCACCCGTTGGACTGCCTCTTGCAGGTCACCGGCCATCAGCGAGCCGTCGGCGATGAGCGACAGGAACACGGTGGCCTGGCGCTGGTAGAAGTCGTGGCGCAACCGCTGTTCGGTCTCGCTCCGCTTGCGCTCGGTGATATCGCGCACCACCGCGGTGACTTTGCGCTGGTCGTTGATCTGCGCGGCCGACAACGACAGCTCCACCGGGAAGGTGTGCCCGTCGTGGTGTTTGGCGAGCAGTTCGACCACTTGCCCCACGGCTGCGCCCTGTCCGGTCTGTTGGAACCGGGCAAAGCCGCTGGAGAACTGGGCGCGATGGTTGTCGGCCATGACCAGGTCGTGAACCGCCCGGCCCAGCGCGTCGGCGCTGGAGTAGCCGAACATCGCCTCGGCCGCCGGATTCCAGTACTCGACGAGGCCCTCATGGTCGACGGTGATGACGGCGTCGAGCAGCGAATCGCTGACGGTGCGCAAGTGCTCGGCCACTTGACGCGCCTGCTCCTCGGCCTGTTGGCGGGCCGTGATGTCCAGCGCGATGCCGACCACGCACTCGTGCCCACCGACGTCCACGCGCACGCCGGCGCAGTAGCACGGCAGCTCCTGGCCGTCGGGGCCACACAAGGTCACTTCGGAGCTGCCTTCGCCGGTCTCGTAGGCGTGCTCGACCGCGGCGCTGGCGACCGACCGGTCGCCCGGCTGGATGGTCTCCAGCGCCGTGATCTGCGACAGTTGCTCATCGGTCCAGCCGAGCAACTCGCGGAAGCCGCGGTTCCAGCGGACGAAGCGGCCGTGCTCATCGTAGACGTAGGCCAGACCGGGCAGGCTGTCGAAGATGCCGGCGGCCAGTTGCCGCTCCTCCACGAGTGCCCGTTCGGCCTCCCGGTACGCCGTGATGTCGCGCCCCTCGGGCAGCAGGCAGAAGACCCGGCCCGTCTCGTCGCACACCGGCTTGAGGGTGAAGTCGATGGTCCGCAGACCCCCGTCGACGGCCAGATGGGTGGTCTCGAAGCGCACCATGGCGCCTTGCGACGCGCGCGTGACCGCCTCGCGCACCCGGTCCTGCTCGGCGGCGCTGTGCGACCACCATGGCAGCTCCCAGAACAGCCGGCCGACCACTTCGGCCGCCGAGCACCCGACCATCTCGAGCGCGGTCTGGTTGGCGTGCCACAGCACACCATCGGGTTCGAGGATGCCGGCCAGGTGATCGCCCTGCCCGTAGAGGGCCTGGAACATGGCCTCGTAGCGGTACTCCGAGGCTTGAGCGGCGGCCCGACTGCGCTCCTGGGCCAACTCCTCGCGCAAGGCGGCCACTTCGGCGCGGAGGCGGCACAGTTCGCTGTCAGCCGTCGGTTGCTCCGTCGTTTCCTTGCTCATACCGCTGCCCACCGGAGCCATCACGCCCACCACGGCGCGGACCCGCCGCCGGAACCTACGCGGCCGCCACGACGACCATGCTAACACCAAACGGAGGCGCCTTCCGGGTGCGCATGTTGCGGTGGCTTCACATTGCTCCCGGCGAGTCCGGCGGGCCGACAGGAGCCGGCGCCGGCGTGTGGAAGCAACCTTGTAGTCACCTGCGCACCACCAGAGGAGTACTGCATGGCCTCGTCGACCAACCTGCCGCCCGAAGCCCCATCCGGCAGTGGGACCCTCCGTCTGCGCGCCCTGGTCCTGGGCGTCGCGGCGGTCATCCTGTTGGCATTCGTGACGGTCTATGGCGACATGGTCGTCCAGCAGGTGCAGATCGGCATCCTCCAGTTCGCGCCGCCGGCGGTCGGGGCGTTGTTCGTGCTGGTGCTGCTCAACCGGCTGGTGCGCTGGTTGCTCGGACGCGGCGCCCTGGCGCGGCAGGACCTGCTGCCGCTCTATGTGATGATGACCATCGCGGTCCTCATGTGCTCGCGCGGCACCATCGAGAAGCTCATCCCGCCGTTGGTCAACGTCAACTACTACGCCACCGCCGAGAACCACTACATGGAGCTGTTCGGTCCCTACCTACCGAAGCAGCTCATCGTGTTCGACCCGCGTGGCGACATCATGCAGCCGGTGGTCAAGTCCTTCTACCAGGGCAACGCCGCCGTGCCGTGGTGGAGCTGGGTGCGGCCCATCGTCAACTGGACCGGGCTGCTGACGCTGGTCTACGTCACCTTCTTCTGCCTCGCGGTGATCCTGCGGCGCCAATGGGCCGACCACGAGAAGCTGTCGTTCCCGCTGGTCACACTGCCGCTGACGCTGATCGACGAAGGGCACGCCAAACCGTTCCTGCGCAACCGGCTGACCTGGATCGGCTTCTGCATTCCGACGGCCATCTACCTGATCAACGGCCTGCACGCCAACATCCCGGCGGTGCCCGAGATCCGGCTCAAATGGGTGCTCAACGAGTTCCTGACCACCCGGCCCTGGAGCGGCATGCACTACACGCCGGTGCAGGTCTCATTCGGCGCCATCGGGTTCTTCTACTTCCTGGCCAGCGACCTGCTGCTCAGCCTGTGGGTGTTCTTCCTGCTCACCCGCCTGACCGATGTCATCGGCACCCAGCTCGGTTACGACCTGATGGTCATGCCGCAGTACCCGTGCCGGCTCTACCATGGCTACCAGATGGCCGGCGCCTACACCGTCCTGGTCATCTACCTGCTCTACACCGGCGGCCGGCACTTCCAGCCCATCTTGCGCAGCGCCTGGCGGCGGCACCACGATCTGGCCGCTGACGGACCCGATGACGAAGTGCTGCCCTACCGCACGGCGCTGTGGGGCTGCGTGCTCGGGTTCCTCGGTTCGGTGGCCTGGTGCTGCTACGCCGGCCTGAACACCTGGATCGCGGTGGTGGAGCTGGGCATCTACCTGTTCGTGGTGGCCGTGGTCCTCTCGCGCGGTGTCGCCGAGGCGGGTTTGCTGCAGACCGAAACCAGCTTCCGGCCGCTGGACGTGATCCGGTTGTTCCGGGCGCACTGGACGCTCGGTCCGCGCAACATCACGCTCCTGTCGATGCTCGACACCGTGCTCACGCGCGACCTGCGCGGCGAGCTGCTGAGCAACTTCCTGGACAGCCAGAAGATGGCGCACGAGCTGCGCTACCGGCCGCGTTCGCTGCTGCTGCCGACGGTGCTGGCGGTGTTCACCGCGCTGCTCGCCGGCTGCTACGTGTTCCTCAAGCTGAACTACACCTTCGGCAACGTCACGCTCTACGGCTACCCCGGCTGGAACGCGCAGATCCAGACCATGGAGGCGGCCAACGCGCTCAACCAGCACGCGCCCAAGCCGGCCGCGGCGGTGCCGTCGTTCCTGGCCGGTCTGTCGCTCTGCGGCGCGCTGGTGGCGCTCCGCACGACCATCGTCTGGTGGCCGCTGCACCCGCTGGGCTACGCGGTCAGCGCCTCCTGGACGCTGATCGTGTTCTGGTTCTCGGCCTTCATCACCTGGCTGGTCAAGGGCCTGATCCTGAAGAGTGGCGGCATGAAGACCTACCGGCAGGCCATGCCGCTGTTCCTCGGACTGATTCTGGGCACCTTCGTCACGGCCTCGTTCTTCACCGTGGTGGCCGTGCTGAGCAAGATGTACCAGTTCAACTTCATGGCGCCCAGCCTGGGCTTCGACTAGGCCGTCGGGCGTCTCAACCGAACCGCTGGACGAGCGCGGCGTTCTCGGCGGGCTCGTCGCGGAAGCGTGGGAACATGCCGACGATCACACCGTCGGTCGGCTTGAGGTTGGCAAAGGCGAACTCGAAGGCCGCCGCGGCGCCTTCGGGCGTCTCGGCCTGGCGCCCGCCGCCGAGGATTTTGAACGCCAGGCACGGCCGTTCGACCTCGCGCACCACGGCGCACATGGCCGCCGGATCGCCCGGCAGGAAGTTGCCCCAGAGCGGCACCTGCCCCAGCTCGGCCTGCAGCTCCTCGGGCGTCCGCGTCAACTGATAGAAGCAGGTCATATAGAGATCGACCGGCCAACCAGCGTCTTCGACGAAGCGGATGACCTCCGGATTGTGGGCCGAAACGCCGGCCAAGGTGCTCAGGCCCTTGACCCGTGACACGAACTCGTGGATCTGCTGACTCTGGCCTTCGCGGTACAACCGGTCGGAGACGCCGCCATGGTGGACGATGGCGATGGGCCGGTGGCGGCGAACGCCGTCGGCCAGCGCGGCGTCATCGCTGAGTTGCGGGCCACTGGTCAGCAGGATCCAGTTCACCTCGTGGCCGTTCTCGCGCAGACGGGTCAGCGTCTGGTCGATCTTCTCGTGCCAGGAGGTCTGCCAGGTGTTGATGCCCGCCGCCAGGCAGCGCACCACCAGGTCGTAGATGCGGTCGAGGGTGAAGTAGTCCAGCATGACCTGGCCCATCATCGACCCCATGTACGAGAAGCCCAGCACCGGATTGGCGCCGACCACCAGGCGGCTGACGCGGTGCGGTCCGAGCTGGATCAGCGGCAGTTCGCTCGCCATGTGCGTCTCCTTGGCGCTACTCGCCCTCATAGCCACTGGCCCGCCAGTCGGCCTGCGCGGCGGCCAGGTCCTCGGCCGTCGGCTCGCGGTTGCCCAGGATGCTGGCCGGCGGCTGGCCGGGCCCGGCGTCCTCGGGGAACGGCGACCAGTGGTCGTCGGCGACCGCGGCGCGCGCGGCGCGGTCGCGGAAGTCGGGCAGGTCCACCGGCTGGCCGTTGGCTAGCGCGCTCTGCCAGGCGACGATGCCCACCGACGACATGGCCACCGCGCGGTACACATCGAGGTACGGCGGCTCGCCGGAGCGAATCGCGTTGGCGAAGTGGAAGCAGGTGAAGAAGTCGCCGCCGCCGTGGCCGGCCTGCCGGGCGAGGTCACCATGCTCGGGCCAGTCGGGTGTGTAGACGCGCTCGAGTTCGGTGCCCTCGGGCACGTCCCAGGCTTCGTGCCACACCCGCACCTGCCCCGGACCGAAGTAGCCCGCGCCGCGCGTGATCTCCATCGCGCCGCGCGTGCCGTGCAGCCGGTAGAAGTTGCTGTGCCCCGGCAGGCCGGTGCCGAGCAGCTTGAACACCGCGCCGTTGTCCATGCGGCAGAGGATGACCGCGGCCGGGTCCCTCGTGCGGGCGGTGCCGACGTTGATCTCAGGGGCGGCCATCGACAGCGCGTTGACCGATACCGGCCGGGTGTCGGTGATGCCCATCAGCGGCGCCAGGGCATGGGTGCAGTAGTAGGTCGGCGGCAGCACGTTGCGCCAGTGGTGCCGCCCCGGCGAGATGCGGTTGCGGTCCGCCGTGGCCATGGGATGGTTGTACTCACCCTCGGCGTAGAGCACGCGGCCGATCTCGCCGGTGTGGTAGAGCCGCACCATCTCCTGGCTGAACGCCGTGTAGAGGTAGTTCTCGGCCAGCATGTAGGTGCACCCGCTGCGCTCCACCGCCTCACAGAGCGCCACGGCCTCGGCCAGCGTCTTGTTGGCCGAGGTCTCGCTCATCACATGCTTGCCGGCGGCCAGCGCCCGGATGGCGAACGGCGCGTGCTGGTGGAAGTAGTTGGCCAGCACGACCGCATCGAGGTCATGTTCGAGGAAGCGGTCGTAGTCGGTGTAGGTCGCCACGCCGAACCGCTGGCCCACCTCGCGCAGGCGGCTCTCCCAGGTGTCGCACAACGCCACCAGTTCCATACCGACGCCGGCGCCGGCGCCCTGGGCGAAGCTCTGCCCGCGCCCGACACCGACCACACCCACCCGGATGCGCTTGCCTGGTTCAACCTGCGTGCTCATGTCCATCCACCTTGCCGCCCGCGGCGGCTCGGCCGGGGTTTCGGCACCGGTCGCGGGAGCCCTGCCGCGAATCGGTGTCTTTGCGGGCACTGGGCAGGCGACCCGCCGACCAACTATAATGGTCGCATCATGACCGCCAAGGTGCAGCGGATAGCCGCCGAAGTCAGTGCGCTCGCCGACCAGGAGATGGAGGAGTTCCTCGCTTGGCTGGCCGACTATGAACTGCGGCAAGCCGACGCGTGGGACGCGGCGATCGCCAGCGACTCGCAGCCTGGCGGCGGCTTGGCGGCCCTGATGCGCCGGGCGCGCGAGGACATCGCTCAAGGCCGGACGCAGCCCCTTGACCAAGTCATCGACGACCTCTGACTTCCGTGCCGCCGGCCGTTGTCAGCCAGAGGACCCGTTGTCCGGTTGCCGAAGCCCAGCGGCGATCGGGGCTGGTCCCATGGCTGACATCTTCGTTTCGCGACTCGGCGACAGTACCACCGGACGCAGTTGGGCCACCGCCTTCCGGAGTCTCCAGGCGGCGTTGCAGGCCGTGCCGGACAACCGCGGTGGCCACCGCGTGATCGTTCGGCCCGACACCTATGTCGAGGCCAACCTCTGGCCGGCCCATCCGGGCGCCGCCGGGGCCTACAACCAGTTGGTCGCCGACGTGGACGGCGCGCTCGGCTCGGGTCGGCGCGGGCAAGCCGTGCTCGACGCTTCCGATCCGGGCCAGGGCTTCAAGAGCTACGACTGGTGGGGCAACCTGCGTTCGTACCAGCAAGGCTGGTCGCAGGCGCACACCGAGCAGACCTTTTCGGCAGTCGGCTGGGACCGCTGGCACCTGCGCCACCTCTACGCCACCGGTGGCGACGGCGGTCTGTTCTTCGACGGCACCAACCGCGTCGAGCCGTTCAGCGTGCTCGTCGAGGACTGTGTCGGCATCGGCCGGGCCTTCGGCGGCGGCGTGGCCAGCGTGCTGTCGCGTGCCGACGAGCCGATCACCTTCCGGCGCTGCCACCTGTGGTGCCTCGACTGGTGGGGCGACGCCGCCGGCGCCTACCTGCGCGTCGAGAACCCGGCCATGCCCGAGCGGCCCGACGTGCGGTTCGAAGACTGCACCCTCGTCGGGCCCGACAACGCGCTGAAGTCCGGCAATCCCGGCTTTGCCACCTACACCCGCATCGGCGTTGACGGTTGCCGCCTGATCGCGCTGAACTTCTCGCAGCCGCACGGCCAGCCGGGCACCGGCGTGATCCACAGCACCATGCACGGGCGCTACCTGCACGTCGACCTGGCCGACACCACGGTCATGGGCTATCGCGTGTTCGGCTGCGGCAAAGCCGCGCCGGCCGGGGCCGAGACTGGCGCGATCGGCTACACGACCCGCGGGTCGGTGCGCTCCTACGTGCAGTTCCAGCAGGCGACGCCGGCCGGCTTCACCCGCTTGTCCGGCTGGCCGGCCGAGACGTTTGCCCATCTGGCCCCGCCGGCGCCGGTGGACGCCGGCCCGGTGAAGCTGCGCCGCGAGCGCGTGTGCGAGAACCTGTGCGAGGTGTCGCCGGTGCTCTGGCAGGGCCGACTGACGCTGCTGGAGTGTCATCGGCCGCCGACCGGCGGCACCGCCACCGACTACTACCTGACGCTGACCGACGTGGCCAGCGGCCGGCGGCTGGCCCGGTTCGCCGAGGGCTATAGCCTGGCCTGTGCGTTCGTCAGTGGCGACCGTTGCACCGTCTACGCCTCCCGCTGGATGAACGGCAACTGGCACGATGTGACCGTGTTCTGGTCGACCGACCTGGTCCACTGGCAGCAGCAGATCGCCATCACCCAGGAGGCCGAGCACCTGTTCAACAGCACCGTCTGCCAGGGACCCGACGGCTACGTCATGGCCTATGAGAGCGACGATCCGCGCTGGCCGCCCTTCACCATCAAGTTCGCGCGCAGCACCGACCTGCTGACCTGGCACAAGGTGCCCGACGTCGTCTTCGGCCCCGACCGCTACGCGGCCTGCCCGTGTCTGCGCTACGCCGGTGGTTGGTACTACCTGCTGTATTTGGAGCACCGCAGCCCGCGCTGGCACTTCGAAACCTGGGTGGCGCGGTCGCGCGACCTGGTGCACTGGGAGTTGAGCGTGGCCAACCCGGTGCTGGCGCCGACCGGCGACGACGAGGGCTGCAACGCATCCGACCCCGACATCATCGAGTTGGACGGCCGCACTTACCTGTACTACTGCGCCGCGGACCAGTTGACCTGGTCGAACATCAAGCGCGCGGTCTACGACGGGCCGCTGCCGCAGTTCTTCGAGGCGTGGTTCAGACCAGAGGACTGAACGAGGTGCGGTGGCGGCCAGCGTGGCGGCAGGCATCGACGATCGCCCTGGCAGGCTTGCTGCCAGGGCGATCGCGGCAAGAATGCGACAGCCCGCTCAGTGCTCGGCGATGCGCCGGTAGATGAGCGCCGATAGGCTCGACAGGTTCAGCGCCATGGCCTGCGCCTTGTTGGCCAGTTCCAGGTTGCGCGCGCGGATCTGCTCCCACTGCTGGCGCACCCGCTCCTTCATGCGAGCGTACCCGCGTGGGTTGACCTGCTCCAGGTAGCGCTCGTAGGCGGTCTGCCGCAGGTTGACCTCCTGCTGGACGCGCGCCAGGCGCGGCGACGACGCGACCACTGTGCGCATGTCGGCGAGGTCGGGGTAGACCGGGAGTGGCGGCACGAAGGCCGGTGTGGGTGGCAGGCCCAGGGCCGTGGCGTTGCGTTGGCGTTCAGCCTCGTCCTGCTGGTACTGGCGCATCAGTGCGGCGTTGGACTCCGCCGCCCGCGACTCGGCGTCGCGGCAGCTACGGTCGAGGGCGGCGTTCAGTTCCTGGAGCATGTCGACGGTGTCCGGAGCGATGCTGGGCGGGTCGGACAGGCTGCCGGCACCGCCGTACGGACCGGCCCCGCTGGCCTGATCGGGCAGACACTCACCGCGGGCGATCCGGCTGAGCGGTGCGCTATCGTCAACCGGTTGCCAAGCAGACGGCGCGGGGTTGCTGGAGGTGCCCAGCCGCACGCTGGCCAGCACCGCCCCCAGCAGCTTGGCCTCGTAGGGCGTGACGCCGGGGCGGACGATCAGCGTCAGTACGAGTGACCTGCCGGACACCTTGGTGACCAGACTGGTCAGGCGGATCACGCCGGGCTCTTCGCCGCCGCCGAGCAGCCAGACGCGGCCGCCCACGGACTGCATGGCCGGCCGCAGCACGCGGATCCGGCCCTGCGACATGCGTCGCATCGGCTCGACGCACTGTTCGACGTAGACGCCCTCCAGGTCGAGGCCCTTGGGCGCCTGCGACGTGATGACCAGACGTGCCCGGCCGGTGGGGCAGATGAGTCCGACGGCATGGTCATCGGGTGTGCCCCGTTGCTGGCAACTCCAGTCGGCCGGATAGGCGACCTCGAACACGCCCAAGGGATGTCGGAAGGCCCGCACCTCCTGGGCGACCGACGGACCGACCAGCCCAACCACTGACCACAGCGCAACCAACCGGGCGAACCGCCCCACCATGCTGTTTCTCCTCAGCCTGTCACTACCAGACGAACGGGCGAGACCGGGCATTCCCGCCACTGGCCACCGAGCGGTGCCGCGCTGGGTGTAACGGTAGGTCGCCGCCGACCGTCGGGATCACCGAACCTGGGGTCAACGGCCGGCGGCCGTCCAGAAGGAGCGCGGACTCAATGGCGGGCAGATATGCGTTCGAGGCACTGCAGGCGGGCTGGTCCGAGCTGTCTCGGCGCTACCGGCTGTGGCTCGTGGCCGGCGTGATCGCGCTGGCGCAAGGCGCGCGGGCCTGGCTGCTGTTCGGCACGCCATGGGTGCCAGGCATGAACGGCGGCTACTACCTGGTGCAGGCGCGCGCACTGCTGGAGCGCGGCGACCTGGGCATTCCCGACCTGCCGCTGACCTTCTACCTCCATGCCGGCGTGGCGCGCCTTCTGCAGTTGCTGAGCGGTGGGCCGCTGAACGGTTGCATCGTGCTGGCGGTCAAGCTGTGCGACGCGCTGCTGCCGCCGCTGGCCGCGTGGCCGGTCTACTGGTTGGTCCGGCGCTGGTCGTGGCGGCTGGGCGGCGCCGAAACCGTGCCGCTGGTGGCCGCGGCGTTGGCGGCCGGCGCCTCGCCGCTGCTGGGCATGACCGGCGACTTCCAGAAGAACGCGCTGGCGCTGGTCTGGCTGGCGATGCTCGCCGCGGCGCTGACGGAGTGGATCGAGGCGCCGACGCGACGGGCCGGCCTGACGCTGTTGCTGTGTCTGGCACTGCTCGGCGTGACGCACATCGGCGTGTTCGGTGGCGCGCTGGTGCTCTGCGCCTCGGTCCTGGCGGCGCTGCTGGTGACCCGTGGGGCCGACCAGTGGCGAGCGCGGCTGCCCTGGTTGGTGGCCGGCGGGGCCGTGCTGCTCTGCGCCGCGCTCGTCGTGCGCACCTGGTTCGACCCGGCACGCATTCAGCGTCTGGTGGCGGTGGTCGGCGGCCCGGCCGCCGGGCCTGAAGGCGACCATCCGCCGCTGGGCGGGCTCCACGTGCTGGCCATGGCGGCGTTCGCCATTCCGGCCGTGCCGACGCTGGTGACCGTCTGGCGGCGCCGGCGCGAGCTGCCGGCGGCGGAGGCCGCGGTGGCCGGCGGCTGCGCTGCCGCCGCGCTGCTGCTCACCGGTCCTTGGTTCAGCGGCGACAAGACCGGGCGCCTGGCCCTGATCGCCTTCATCCCGGCCGTGCTGGCCGGCGCCTACACCGTGCTCAACCTGGAGTCGCCCAGACTCCGCCGCCTCGCCGTGGCCGCGGCGGGCCTGCTGTTGCTGGGCGGCTCGGTGCCGCTCACCCTCTTTGGCGGCCAGCCGGTGGTCCGGCCCGAGGCGCTGCGGGAGCTGGCCAGCCTGAGCCCGCTGATCGCCAATCCGGAGCGCACGCTGGTCTCGGCCCAGCACGGCACCGAATGGTGGGCCGCCTGGCTGTTGCGCACGCGCATCGCCCAGGCTCGAGCGCTCAAGCCGGCCGACTGGAGCCGGTACGAGGCGGTCTACTTCATCGAGCTGAAGTGGGACGGCCACGGCCCGCCCGGGTTTGGCCCGCCGCCACCGGGCTTCGGTCCGCCGCCGGGCTTCGGTCCGCCGCCGGGCTTCGGTCCGCCGCCGGCCGGCTTCGGTCCGCCGCCACCGCCACCAGGGGGTGGGCCATCGCCGATGCAGGCGGCGCCGATCCCGGACGATGCCGTGGTGGTGCACGACGGGCCGGCGGTGAAGCTGGCGCGCATCGCTCAGCCACCGCCCGGGCTGGTGACCATCAGTCGCGCCTTCACCGCGCGCTGAGCCACCCGCGCCAGCGCCGCCCGATCGCGGCACTGGCCGACGGCTGGTGGCCTCCTCAATACGGGCGGATCGGCGGCGACGCGGCTGTAGCTTCAAGTCAGCCTGGCGGTTCGGGAGGCCGGACTTGGCAAGCACAGGCCGCGGCGTTACCATGCGGGCGGGCGGAGTACCGCCGCTGGGAGCCCGTGATGATTGAGGTCGTTGGCCATCGTGGCGCCGCCAATCTGGTGCCCGAGAACACGCTGCCGAGCTTCGAGAAGGCGATTGAGCTCGGCTGCGACGCCACCGAGTGCGACGTTCACCTGACCGCCGATGGGCATCTGGTGGTCTGCCATGACGAGACGGTGGACCGGACTACCAACGGCACGGGCCGCATCGCGGAGCTGACCTTGGCGCAGTTGCGGGCGCTGGACGCCGGCAACGGCGCCACGATGCCGACGTTCGAAGAGGTCCTGCAGACGATAGCCGGTCGCATTCTGCTGCTCTGCGAGATGAAGGGCCCCGGCACGGCGGCGCCGGCGGTGGCCGCCGTCCGGCAGGCCGGCCTGAGCGAGCAGGTGGCGTTCACCTCGTTCGCCATCGACCGCATCGCCGAAGTGCGCGCCCTGGGTGGCGAACTGCGCCTCGCGGGCATCTTCAGCCAACCCGAGCCGGCCGTCTGGCCACGACTGGTCGCGCTCGGCGCGGAGTACGCCGACATCCACTACCGCAACCTGACCGCCGAGGTGGTGGCGGCGGTCCAGGCGCTGGGCCTGCGCTGCCGCGGCTGGAACCCCGACACCGTCGAGGACCTCCGCTGGACGGTCGACCTCGGCGTGGACAGCGTCTCCAGCAACCGGCCCGATCTGGCGGTCCAGGTCGTCCGCGGTGGAGGGTGATCGGCCACCTGGCGGTGTTTCGCGCGCGTTATGTGAAACGCTTGACGCGTTTGGGGGTCTGTGGTAGAAAGAAGGCCTGTTCACTGGGGAGTCGTCTAGTGGCAGGACAGCGGACTCTGGCTCCGTATGCGGGGGTTCGAATCCTCCCTCCCCAACTCTGGCCCCATCGTCCAGTGGCCTAGGACGCGGGATTCTCGATCCTGAAACAGGGGTTCGACTCCCCTTGGGGCTATCGCAACGGGCTCCGGTAACGACCGGAGCCCGTGTCATCTCGCGGGAGAACCGCACGATGATCGTGTCTCGATGGCTGCCTGCGGCCCTGGTGCTGATGCTGGCGCCGGTCCTTCCCGCTCAGGACTCAGTCACCGTACCATACGCCCGCTTCCTGGAACTCTATCGCGCTACCGGGGTCGTTCACGAACCAACGTGGAGTGACGTCCGCGGCCGCGCCGAGGAGTTCCGTGGCCGCACCATCAGCTATCAGGTGGTGGTCAAGGGCCGCATCGACAGCGCGCAGGAGTCGCGCCTGATCGCCTATACGCGCCGCGACGAAGCGGTGATGGTGGTCGTGCCGGGCGGCGGCAACAGCGACCTCGGGCGGTGGTACGGCGTGCTCGGGCACCTGCCCGACGACGGCAGCGCCAGTCACCTGGTGGCCACGGCCATCACCGAAGTGCGCTCGCCGATGGCGGCCAGCACCACCACGGCCACCTCGGCCGCCGGCACCGAGGGCCTCCTCGGCGGAGCCAACGGCGCGGTCGGCCCGGGCACGTCCGGCGCCGGCGCCGCGTCGGCCGACACTGCCGCGCTGCCGCCGCTGCCG
>CAZHGD010000009.1:0-84535 GCA_964531735.1 uncultured Fimbriimonadaceae bacterium
GAGGCGGCCCGGCTGACCCGCGACGCCGCCACGGCCCGGCAACGCGTACTGGGCTGGCTGCGCGTCATCGAGCGCACCGAGCGGGTCCGGCTGCGCCTGCGGCCGGCGACCGGCTTGCCTGACCTGACCGAGCGCGTGGCTCGGCAACTGGCACAGTGGGCGGCCGATCCGGCCGCCGTGGCCCCGACACAGAAGGAAGTGGAGTGATGACGCTGGCGGCGCTGGCGAGCCTGCTCGGCGGGCGATTGGACGGTCCGGCCGAGCTCGAGTTCGACGGTCTGGGCTCACCGCTGGAGGCCGCGCCCACCGAGGTGGTGGTGGCTTTCGACGCGGCCGCGGCCGCGTCCGCTGAGGCGAGCGGCGCCGTGGCCGTGGTGCTGCCGGTCGACGTGCCCTGCCGCAAGCCCGCCGTCCGAGTCGCCGACCCGCCGGCCGCCTTCGCGCGGCTGCTGCAGCACTTCGCCGCCGGCGCCGAGCCGGCGAGCGGCGTCCATCCCACGGCGGTGGTGGCGACCGGCGTGGTCCTCGGTGAGGACGTCAGCATCGGGCCGTACGCCGTGCTCGAAGAGGGCGTGCGGGTGGGGCGCGGGACCAGCATCGGCGCGCACTGCGTGATCGGCGCGCAGAGCCGCCTGGGCGAGCAGGTGCGCCTCCATCCGCAGGTGACGCTCTACGCCCGGACGGAGCTGGGCGACCGCGTCGTGCTGCACGCGGGTGTCGTCGTGGGCGCCGACGGCTATGGCTACCAGTACGCCGACGGGGTGCATCACAAGGTGCCCCAGATCGGCCGCGTGGTCATTGAAGACGACGTCGAGGTGGGCGCCAACACCACCATCGACCGCGCCACGGTCGGCGCGACGCGCATCGGCGCCGGAACCAAGATCGACAACCTGGTGCAGGTGGCGCACAACTGCCGGCTCGGGCGGGGCGTCCTGCTGATCAGCCAGGCGGGTCTGGCCGGCAGTTGCGAGATCGGCGACTACGCGGTGCTGGCCGGGCAAGTCGGCGTGGCCGACCATGTCACCATCGGGGCGGGCGCCAAGCTGGTGGCGCAAGCCGGTGTGGCCCAGGATGTGCCAGCCGGCGAGATCCTGGCCGGCTCGCCGGCGATCCCGCGGCTCGAGTTCTTCCGCGTGCACACCGCCAGTCGCCGGCTGGTCGACCTGCGCCGGCAAGTCGAGCGTCTCGACCGGCGCCTGCAGGCGCTGGAGGCGCCGGTCCGGCAGGGCGCTGATGACGGCGAGTGAGCGAGCGGAACTGGCGGCTCTGGTCGCCGACCTGGGCGGCCAGGTGCGGTTCGAGTTGCCGCTTGGCGAGTTGACCACCTGGCGGATTGGCGGCCCGGCGGAGGCCGTGGTGGCGGTCACCCACCGCGCGGCGCTGGTGGCTGTGGCCCGGCTGGCCCGCCAGGCCGGCTGGCCGCTACGCTGGCTGGGGAACGGGTCGAACCTGCTCTGCCCGGACCAGGGCGTGCGCGGCGTGGTCCTGCACCTCTGTGGCCACCCGGCCGAGGTGACCTGGCGTGACCACACGGTGGTGGCCGAGGCCGGGGCGTTCCTGCCCAAGCTGGCGCGAGAGGCCGCGGCCCGCGGGTCGGCCGGCCTGGAATGCGTCGGCGGCGTGCCGGGCACGGTCGGCGGCGGGGTGGTGCTCAACGCCGGCATACCTGCGGGGACCATCAGCGACCACCTGGCGTGGGTCGAGGTGCTGACCGAGACCGGCGAGGTGGTGCGGCGGTCGCCGGCCGACCTCGCGTTCGGGCACCGCACGTCGCGTTTGCAGCGTGAGCCGTGGTTGGTGCTGGCCGCCGGCTTCAGCCTGGCGGCAGACGAACCCGGAGCCGTCAGTGAGCGGCTGAACGAGCACCTGGCCTACCGGAGGCGGACGCAGCCGCTGGGCGAGCCGAGCTGCGGCAGCGTGTTCCGCCGGCCACCCGACGACTACCCGGGCCGGCTGATCGAGGCCGTCGGCGGCAAGGGCCTGCGCCGTGGCGACGCCGAGGTGTCGGCGGTCCACGCCAACTGGATCATCAACCGCGGGCAGGCGACGGCGGCCGACGTACGGGCGCTGATGGCCGAGATCCAGGCCCGTGTGGCGCGGCAGTTCGGGGTCGACCTGGTGCCCGAGGTCATTGTCTGGGAGGAGTAGACCGGGCGCCGCTACTGCGGCTCGAAGCCGGCCTGGCGAATGGCCGCCACGAGTTGCTCGCGGGGCGCGGTGCCCTCGACGTCAACCCGCTTGGTGGCCACCTCGACCGTGATTCGGACCACGCCCGGCAGGGCGCCGAGGGCCTGCCGAATGGCCTCGGCGCAACCCTCGCACTGGATGTCGGGCACGTGCAGGTGTTCCATCGTCAGTGACCTTCGCGCGATGCGAGGACGATCAGGAAGCGGGAGACGGGAATCGAACCCGCGTCACCAGCTTGGAAGGCTGGAGCTCTACCATTGAGCTACTCCCGCATGGATCGGGGCGAGAGGATTCGAACCTCCGACCTCAGGCTCCCAAAGCCCGCGCTCTAACCAAACTGAGCCACGCCCCGGGCCCCGCGGTGTGATTATCGCAGTCGGGCGCCCGCCGGTCAAGTGCGGGCGCGCGGGGGCCCGACCACCGGCGGTGAGGCCGCGGCCGGTTCGCCAAGATCAAAGATGCTGGTTTATTGACTCGCGCGGACGGGTATGGTATATGACGACTGTCGGCACCTGCTCCCCGGGCCGCCCGCCCAAGGCGCCGACCGAGATGGCGCGGTGTCGATGGCACCCGTGCCCTTGGTGATCTGCCCTCACCCGCTGGTCTCACGCCCCCTGGAATCATTGGTGACTGAGGGGCTGGAAACCGCTTCTGAACAGCGATTCCGGCCGACGGCGGCGAACTTGACAAACCTTCTGGCGAACGCGTACTCTATGACGGTTGTAAGCGAGGCGCGGTCTCGGATTGGGAGGTCAGAGCCCATGGTAGTTCGGTGTGCCCGGCGAAGCCTGCAGTTGGCGGCAGCCTGCATCATTGTCTTGGTGGCCTTCGGCTGCGGCAGCAGCAGTAGCACGGGTGGCGGCGGCACGGGTGGCGGCAGCACCTCTGGTGACACCACCGGTGGCACCTCGGGCGGCACGATCACCAGCCGCACCGTTACCGGCTACATCAGCGATCTGACCAGTGGGCAGGGCGTGAGCGGGGCCGTGGTGAGCATCGGCGGCCAGGTCGCCCAGACGGGTGGCACCGGCCTCTACACCATCAGCGCCGTGCCACGCCAGACCCAGGCGGTCACCGTCACCTGCAGCAATTACAAGACGTTCTCCGGGACGCTGCCGGCGTCGCAGGATCAGTTGAACAAGCGGCTGATCCCGGTCGGCGTGTCGGTCAACTACGACGACTACGACTACCCGCCGGACGCGGTTGGCAGGTGAGGTCGGCGTCCGGTCAACGCGCCGGTCGGGTGAAGTGAGAGGATGGGTGCCATGTCCTTCCGTGGGAGGATGCCCAGCGGTCGGGTGATGACGGGTCTGCTCGGCCTGCTGCTGACGTTGGGGGCAGCGCACGCGCAGACGACAATCACGGTCTACACCAACAAGGACCTGCTCAACGCCGGGTCGACCGGTGAGAAGGGCCGCTCGCTGCGCGACGCCATCATCGCGGCCAATGCCGTGCCGCCGGCCAACGGCGTGGTGACGATCGACTTCGACCCGACCGTGTTCATCCCGAACCAGCCGCTCAACGCCAGCAACACCATCATCATCGGCGATCCGACGCTGAGGCCCTTCGCGGCCAACTTCCCGTGGGCGGTGACCACGCCGGCCACCGCCGGGGTGGCCCCGCTGCCGACCATCTACCGCAGCAACGTCCGCATCGACGCCGATTACAACAACGACGGCATCTCGGACGTTTCGCTGGATCTGACCAACCTCACCGCGCTGCAACCGACTGCGGCCGGAACCACCGCGCGGCCGTGGGGCCTGCGCATCGCCAACCGCGATCCCTGGGCCGGTAACACCGCCACGCCGCCCGAGGGCGTGATCATCGAAGGGTTGACCATCCGCAACTCGGCGCAGAACCCGCTGACGGTGGAGGAGTCCGTGGCGGGGGTGCAGATCGGCGACCCGGGCACGCCCGGGTCCGGCGGCACGGGCCACGCAGTGCGGGGCTGCATCTTCACCAGTGACGTGATCGGCGTTGAGACCAACGTCACCGGACTGGCCGACCAGGTCAACATCGGTTCGTTCACCTCATCGGGCTACGGCAACAGCTTCACCGGGTGCCTCTACAGCGGCATGTACATCCGCAACGGCGCCGGGCAGGTGGTGGTCCAGAACAGCACCTTCAGCGGCTGCGGCAATGCACTCTACGAATTGACCGGCGGGTTGGTCATCGAGGCCACCGACAGCGCCCAGAACCTGATCGGCGCGACCGACTCGCAGGCCGGGACCAGTGCCGGCAACACCTTCTCGGGCAACCTCAACGGCGCGGTGATCAAGGGCACCGGGCCGAACGTGCTGCAGCAGAACACGTTCAGCGCCAACACGCGCAACGGCATCCGCATCCGCGGCAGCGGCGCCAACCAGATCGGTGGCTCGTCGACGCGCGCGGGCAATACCGTGACGGGCAACGGACCCGCCTCGGGCGCCTACAACCACGCGGGTATCCTGGTCGACAGCTCGGCCAACGGCGCCAACGTGTTCTATGGCAACCGAGTCACCGGCAACGGCGGCGCCGGCCTGCAGATCGACGGTGACGGCAACAACCAGATCGGTGGTACCGCCACCGGCGCCGGCAACACCTTCTCGGACAACGGCGCGGTGTCCAACGCGGAGTACTGCTCCGGCATCGTGATCAATGGTGACGGCCTGCACGACGGCAACAACACCATCGAGAACAACACCGTCACCAGCAACAACCGGCACGGTATCGAGGTGGCCGGCAACGGCACCACGACCATCGGTGGCACGCAGGCGGCCAGCAGCAACACCATCAGCCAGAACAACAACAACGGCATCCGCTTGCAGCACAGCGGCCGCGTCTACATCAAGGGCAACCTGATCGGCAGCACCGGCCAGAACTTCTATCACGGCATCGAGATCTCGGACAACGTCGGCGCGGTCAACGTGATCGGCGGCACCGCGGCCGCCGAGCGCAACGTGATCAGCGGCAACGGCCACGACGGCATCGCGATCAACGCCGGCAGCACCAACTACATCTACGGCAACTACATCGGCGTCACTGCCGCGGGCACCGGCCGGCAAGCCAACGGCGGCAACGGCATCACGCTGTCGACCAACGCCACCGGTGCCAACACCATCGGCAGCAGCGTGCCGGGTCAGCGCAACGTCATCTCCGGCAACACCGGCATCGGCATCGCCATCTACAACACGCCGAGCGGCGCTCAGAACCGGATCTGCGGCAACTACATCGGCGTCGATGCGGGCGCCGCCAACGCCATCGGCAACACCGGCGGCGGCATCGTGGTGGAGGCGGCGGCCTCCAGCCAGGTCATCGGCGGCATGGCGCTGGGTGAAGGCAACGTGATCGCCGGCAACGGCTCGCACGGCATCCGGCTCGGTGGCTCGGGCGTCAAGACCACGGGCTCGAACACGGTGATCGGCAACCTGATCGGCGCCGTGCCCGCCAACCCGACCGGCTATCCGCTCGACGCGCGGCTGACGGTCAGCGTAGCGCTGCGCAACCAAGGCGCCGGCATCATGATCGGCGCCGACGCCACCGGCACCATCAAGATCGGCTATGGCGCGCAGGGCACGGACGACTTCAGCCGGCCGTACGAAGGCAACATCATCGTCAACAACACCGGCCGCGGCATCGAGGCCGCCGGCACGGGCGTGTTGACCGCCTACCACAACTTCATCGGCGCCGGCCTGAACTCCCTCAGCGCGTTTGTGGCCATGCCCAACGGGCTGGAAGGCATCCTGATCAGCGGCTCCGGCAACAACGTCATCGGTGGCGACGAGGATACGCCGTACGACTCGAACAAGACCAAGCGCAACGTCATCGCCGGCAACACCGGCGCCGGGATCAACATCACCGGGCCGGGCGCCAACCAGATCATCAACAACCGCATCGGCGTCGATTTCGACGCGGCGAATGCCGCCGGCAACGGCTCGCACGGCGTGGTCATCACCGGGACGGGCAACAACCTGCTGCGGAACAACCGCATCGGCGCCAACACCGGCTGTGGGGTCAGCACGTCGTCGCCCGGCACCACCACGCTGAAAGGCAACCGCATCGGGCGCACGTTGACCACTGAGCCGGCCGCCTTCGCGAACGCTTCACACGGCGTGGCGGTACCGAATGCGGCGGCCGGCTACCTGGTCCTCGGCGGTCTGAACACCGGCGAAGCCAACACCGTCTCGGGCAACGCCGCCGACGGCGTCAACCTGCTGGGCAACGTGACCAACTCGATTGTCGGCAACTACATCGGCACCGACATCAACGGCAGCGCCGCGCTGGGTAACGGCACCGGCAACGTCACCGGCGTCGGCTCGGGCGTGCTGGTGCAAGGCACCACGGTGACGCCGGTGTCGGGTGGGGCCACGGTCACCGCCAGCGACATCCTGGCCAACACCATCTCGGGCAACCGGGTGCACGGCGTCAACCTGGTCTCCGGCACCAACATCCTGCGGCGCAACCGCATCGGCACCGACAGCCTCGGCCTGGCGGCCCTGGGCAACAGCGGCGACGGCGTCTACGTCAATGACCCGAACGTGCCGGCCAACCGCAAGGGCATCATCATCGGGCAGCGCTCCATCGCCAACGTGGACAACGGCAACGTCATCTCGGGCAACGTCGGCAGCGGCGTCCACGTGCTCCAGGGCGGCGGCGACAGCGCCGCCGACAACGCCGCCGATGTCAGCGACGACATCCTCATCCAGAACAACCGCATCGGCGTCAACAGCGCCGGTACCGCGGCGCTGGCCAACGGTATTGACGGGATCCGCGTCGAGACCACCTGCAACGGCCGCTTCCGCATCGGCGGACCGACCGAGGGTGACGGCAACATCCTCTCGGGCAACACCGGCTGGGGCCTGCGCTATGAAGGCCAGTACAGTTGGAACACCGGTCTCGGCCTCAACAACGAGCCGCTCATCGTCCGCAACATCATCGGCGCCAACGTGCAGGGCGAGGTCGCCATTCCGAACCGGGCGGGCGGCGTGCTGGTCAACGTGATCGCGGGCCCGCTGGCCAACGACCCGCGGCGGGTGCCGATTGGTGACGCCCGGCCGACCACCGGCTTCGCGTTCGCCAACCTGATTTCGGGCAACACCGGTCCCGGCCTGCAGTGCAGTGGCACGGCCGGCCGCTGGATCAAGGGCAACTACATCGGCGTCGACGCCTACCAGCGCAACGTGATGGGTAACGGCGGCGACGGCATTCTGATCGATGCCACCGTCACCGGCCAGGTCATCATCGGCGACAACGTGGCCCCGCCGGGCGCCGTGACCACCAACCTGCGCAACCTGGTCGCCGGCAACGGCGGCTGGGGTATCCGGGTGTCCGGCCCGCTGACCGCGACGACCACCACGCCGTCGCTGATCACCGGCAACCTGCTGGGCTGCTCCGAGACCGTCACCAGCGGCTACAACGCGCCGTTCGGCACCAGCGGCGGGGGCAATGCCGGCGGCCTCCTGGTCGAGACCGGCGTCACCGGTGGTCTGGTCACGGTGGGCAACAACGTGGTCCGGCGGTCGGCCAGTGTCGGTATCGCGACCACCTCGGCCAGCACCTTGACCGTGGCCACCAACACCGTACTCGACAGCACCAGCTCGGCCATGGTGCTCGGCGGTAGCGGCCCGGTCAACGCCAGCAACAACACGCTGACGCAGAACACCGGCGTCGGCGCCAGTCTGACCGGCACCGGCGCGATTGCCTTCGGCAACGTCGGCGCGCTGGCCGGTAACCTGGTCAGCGCGAACACGGGTGGCGGCGTCAGCCTCAACGGCAGCGGCACCTACACGCTGACCGGCAACACCATCACCCAGAACACCGGTCACGGCCTCGACCTCGTCAGTGCGACCGGCGCGGTGATCGGCTCGACCGCGGTCGGGCTGGTGACCGCCGCGGACACGGTCAACCGGAACACGATCACGTCGAACACCGGTCACGGCATCAACGTGCAGGCCGGCAGCCGGAACCGGCTGAGCGAGAACCTGATCCAGGACAACGGCGTCAACGGCGGTGTGTTCAACGGCACCAGCAAGGGCATCGCCAATCCCACGCCGGCCCCGCTGGCGCCACCGCAGCTCGACTACCTGAAGCCGGTGCCCAGCAGCGGCGTCTGGACCGTGGCCGGCACGGCCACCGGGGGCGCGCTCTACGTCGAGATCTACGAGGCCCGCGACCCGAATCCGGCGAATGTCGACCCGCTGACCGGGTCGACGTACATCCACAACGGTCAGGTCGAGAAGTTCGTGGCCCGCGCTCGGGTGGACGCCATCAGCCAGCGCTTCACCTACGATGTGCCGGCGGGCTTCACGTTCAGCACCGCCTCCAGATTGCTGACCGCCCTGTCGATCGACGCCAACGGCAACACCTCCGAGTACGGCCGGAACACCGGCATGGTGGACCTGACCAAGTCGGTGGTGCAGATCACCTCGCCGGCCGGTAAGTCCATTCCGGCCGACGGCGTGACCACGGCCACCGCCACGGTGACCATCCGCGACGCCATCGGCACCAAGCTGCCGGGCGTGCCGACCGTGGTCATCAAGTGCAAGGATCCGCTCAACTGGCTGACGCCGAACCAGGCCAAGCCGGCCACGGCCGATCCCACGGGCCAGACGACCGACCTCAACGGCACGGTGACGGCGACCTTCACCTCCACCTCGCCGAGCCCGAACGCGACCACGCCGTGCGCCAGCACGCTGGTCACCGTCGGCGCGGCCTACAACGGCACGGATCTGACCAGCACCGACACGTTCACCGTCGGCATCGGAGCGCCCGACAAGCTCGGCAGCACGATTGCCGCCGATCCGACCACGGGCCTGATCGCCAATGGCACGGCGTCGTCGACCATCACGTTGACGCTCAAGGACAAGGGCACCAACCAGTGCGCCACGCCGAACGTGGCGGCCAGCCGCGTGAAGATCGTCCAGATCGACACGACGAACAACACCGTGCTGGGCAGTCCGACCACCGGCGTGACCATCACGCAGCCGACGGCGGCGACCAACGCCGGCGGCCAGACCACCGGCTCGGTGGTCTCCACCAAGATCGGCACCTACACCTTCGGGTTCAGCGTCGACGGCACGGTGTTCACCGACTCCGGCGGCGCCTACCGCACGGTGACGCTCACCTTCGTGCCGGGGCCGGTCAACGTCGACCGCTCGTCGTTCTACGCCACGCCGACGACCGTCCTGGCCGACGGCTCGGCGGCCAGCACGTTGACGATGATCCTGCACGATGCGAACGACAACCCGATCGCCAACGTGGCACCGGCCAACTTCGACATCGTCGGCGCCCCGGTCCTGGCCAACGCCGTGGTCAAGGGTCCGGCGACCGACGCCACCGGCAAGACCGATTCCAGCGTGACGTCGAACCGGCCGGGCACGGTGGTCTTCACGGCCACGGCCAACGGCGTGGCGCTGAAGCCCGCCACGGTGATCTTCTCGGCCGACAAGCCGAGCGACAGCCACTGCCGGCTCGACGCCAACCCGCTGCAGGCGCGGCCGAACGGCACCGATACCATCACCCTGACCGCGACGGTCAAGGACCAGTCGGACAACCCGGTCAAGGGCGTCTCGGTGAACGTGGTGGTGGCGGTGGGGACCGGCGTGACCATCGTCGGCCCGAGCGCCGTGACCAACGACAACGGCCAGACCACGGCCACGGCCACGGCGACCCAGGCGGGCACGGTGACCTTCGCCGCGACGGCGCTGGTCAGCGGGAACACGATCAACGTGGGCACGCGGCAGGTCGAGTTCCGGCTGCTCGATCCCGATGCGACCAGGTCCTACCTGTCGGCGACCTTCGACGACCCGCTGCTGGCCAACGGGACCCGGGCGGCGCACTGCACGCTGACCTGCATCGACGCACTCGGTGGCCCGATCCCGGGCATCCGGCCCGACGAGGTGACGGTGACCGCGGCCATTCCGAACGCGGGCGGCACGGTGATCACCGGCCCGTCCGACGCCTCGGACGGCACCGGCAAGATGACCTTCCTGGTCACCAGCACGGTGGCCGGCACGGCGGCGATTAGCGTCAAGGTGCGCGGTGCGACCATCGACCACACCAACGACACGCCGCCGAAGGCCGTCAACGCCGTGTTCGTGCCGTTCATGACGCAGTCGTACGGTCCGGGTCTGCACCTGATGGGCGTGGCCGGGCAGCCGACCAAGCCCGACCCGCGCGACGTGTTGGTGAACCTGCTGCCCGACCTGAAGCTGGCGCGCTGGGACGCGACGCTGCAGAAGTACCTCGGCTGGGGCACCTATAGCCCGGCCGACCCGACCGACCCGTACAACCTGGCGAAGAACCCGTTTGCGATGCTCGCCGGCCGGGGCTTCTGGCTCCGCCTGGCCAGCTCGGCGACCTTCACCGCGGTGGGCCAGCCGACGCCGAACACGACCTTCAGCCTGCCGCTGTCGAAGGGCTGGAACATGGTGGCCAACCCGTTCCCGTCGGCCTTCCGGTTCTCGATGGCGAACATGACGGTCTACCAGAACGGCAACCTGGTCGGCACCCTCGAGCAGAGCGCGGCGCGGGCGCTGGTGGAGCCGTACGGCTGGCGCTGGGATCCGGTGCTGATGTACCTGCTGCTGGTCGACCCGAGCCTGGCCGGGGCCAGCAACCTGTCCGGCACGGTGGAGGTCGGGCGCGGCTGGTGGTGGCTCTGTCGAGCCGACGGCATCGAGGTGCGGTTGCAGCCGTCGACCGCGGGCCGAGCGGTGACGCGGGCTGCGTCGCGGCCGGGTGAGTGGCTCGGGTCCATCGAGGCCAGCGCCGGCGACGGGCAAGCCCAGGCGATGTTCGGCGCCGCCGCGCAGCGCCTGCGCGCCGAGCTGCCGCCGGAGGCGCCGGTGCCGGCGCCGGTGGAAGTAGCCTTTACCGAGGGCACCAAGCGGTGCGCCAGCGACGTGCGCGTGGGGCCGCTGACCTCGCGCCAGACCTGGAACCTGGCGGTGACCTCGCGGCAGGCCGGGGACGTGACGCTCGGCTGGAAGGGCCTCGCGCGCGCCTTGCCCAGTGGCCATCGGCTGTGGCTGAGCGACCCGACGACGGGCAAGCGGCTGCTGATGAACACGCGCACGGCCTACACCTACACCGGTGAGGCCGGGACGCGGAACTTGGTGGTGTCACTCGACCCGCACGGTGCGCGGACCTTGCAGATCACCGACCTGCAAGTCAGCGCCAGCCGCTCGCGCGGCCGGGCCACCGGGCTGACCCTGACGCTGACCTGCGAGGCGCAGGTGACCGTCACGGTCAAGGGCCTGGCCGGCCGGCTGGTGCGGCAGTATGCGGTCGACGGGCACCAGGGCACCAACACCATCTCCTGGGACGGACGCGACAACGACGGCCGGCCGGTGCCGGCGGGTACCTATCAGGTGGAAGTGACGGCCAGCACGGACGAGGGCGAGATCGCCCGCGTCCAGCGCGCGCTCACGGTGCGATAAGAGGGACGGCGATGGCGGAGAATGCACTCATGACCACCAAAGCTGCCGGCGGACGGAGCCGGAGTTGGCTGCGTCAGGCCGTGATCGCGGCGCTGTGTGTCGGCCTGTGGGGCGTTGCGGCGGTGGCCACCGATGTCACCAACGGCGCGGACAACACCGCCGATCCGCCGGTGGCGGGTTCGCTGCGCGCCGTCATTGCCGGCATCAATGCCAGCCCGCAGACGGCCTCTTCGCCGATCAACATCCGCGTGCCGAACATCACCCTGTTGCGTGACCTGCCCGCCATCACCAAGACCTACACGGTGGTGACCATCGACTCGACGGAGTCCGACGGCACGACGCCGCTGACCGGCTGCACCATCAGCGCCAACTGGTACTCGGTGTTCACCGGCCCGTACTCCTCGATCGGGCAGAACACCGGCGACGATGCCACCGCGGCGACGCGGATCATCACCATCAACTCGCCGGGCACAGCGATCAGCATCACCGGTGCCATCGCCGGGTGCCGGGTCCAGGGCGTCACGGTCAACGGCGGGAACAACGTCGGCATCGCCGTCGGCCCGGACAACGCCGGCACCATCCGCATTCTGGACTGCCAGGTGCATGGCACTTCGGGTACGCCGCGGCCGGCCGACAACATCGGCGTGACCAAGACCAACGGCGCCACCCTCATCCGCCGGGTCAAGACGACCTACTCGAACGGCGCGGGCATCCGGGTCTCCGGCACCGGCAGCAGCAAGGGCTACAGCTCGCTGCGGATCGGCAACCGAGCCGACAGCTCGGCGACCGACACCGGCACGGTCAATGCCGCGACCAACCCGTCGGGTGCGTTCGACATGGTGGCCGGCAGCAAGGGCGTCTGGGCCTCGCTGTGCGCCCAGGGCGGCATCGTCATCGGCGCCAGCGGCGCCAACTACGGTGGGTACGTGGCCATCGACAGCGTGCGCTGCGGCAGCACCGAGGATGGCACGGCGGGCTACTGGTACGGGGCCAGCTTGCGGCGCTGGCAGCGCTACGGCCTGCAATGCTACACCGACACGTGGTGGAGCAACGACCTCTACATCATCAACAGCCAGTTCTCGGGCAACTACGACGCCGGCATCGACATCAACGGCAACAACAGTGCCCGGCTCTACGACAATGTGATTGGTCTGGCGGCCGACGGCCAGACGACGCTGAAGGATGACAACAGCGCCACCGGCGGTGACGGCACCGGCAATGGCTACCGGGTCAGCACGGGCACCTACCCGTACCAGTGTGTCAGCGCCGGCGGCTGCGGGCTGAGTTGGCGCTCGCAGGGCTGTCTGGAGAACGCGGCGCGCAACGTCATCACGGGCAACGCCGGCGATGGCGTCTACGTGAGTTCGACGGCCGACGGCGGGCTGCTGTTCGGCCGGGCTGATAGCTGGAGTGACTGGCAGCGGGGCGCCGATGCCTGGGTGGCCAACTACATCGGCGTGGGCAAGAGCGGGCGCAAGGCGACGCCCTGGACGACCAATGCCGGTCCGTGGAACGCCGCCCCCTGGCTGACCGGCGCCTGGACCGACACGCCGATGCGACGCGGCAACGGCACGACCATCTACAGTGGCGCCAACCCGACCACCATGGTCGGCAGCGGCATTCGCCACGAGGGCAACAGTTGTCTGGCGGTCATCGACGCGGTGGTGTCGGACAACGCCGACTGGGGCATCGATGTCAACAGCGGCACCGGCTCCAGCGGCAACGCGGCGTTGTTCGTCATGGGCTGCAAGGTGGGCACGGACACGACCGGCGATGCGCCGACGCAGCAGCAGATCGGCAACGGCACGGTGCTGAAGGACTCGGTCTCCACGACCGCGACGCCGCTGACGCGGTCGGGCTCGGGCAGCACCGACTGGTCACCATACGGTGGCGGCATCCGGATCAGTCGCAACGGGCGGTCGGTGATCGGCGCCTTCAAGGTGGAGACCGCCGAAATGGCGGGGATGCAGACGCGCGTCTACAACCGGGTGGGCAGTGCTGCCCGGTTCCTCACCGGCGACCAGGCGCTCAACGCCAATGTGATCAGCAGCAACGTGGGCTACGGCGTGCTGGTCGACAGCGGCGTGGACCAGGCCGACTCCAGCGTCGGCATCTCGAACAACCGCATTGGTCTGCCGAAGTCGAGCAGCGCCGAGGCGTTCGGCAACGGGCACATGCGCGCCTCGGATCTGGCCATCGCGTTTGGTGCCGCCCTCTATCCGGCCCAGTTCGGGGCCGGCATCCGGTTCAACCCGGGCTCGCGCGGGCGCCACATGATCGGTGGCGACGACGCCGAGGAGGCCAATGTCATCTCCGGCAACCCGCTGACCGGCATCTGGATCAACTCCGGGGCCGTGGTCAGCGTGGTGCGCAACGTGATCGGCCCGGCCACGGCCGCGCAGGCCACGCCGGCGACCAGCAACCCGTACGTGCAGGCCTATGGCGTGCTGGTCGAGCGGTCGGCCACCGGGGCCGACACGGCGGTGCATGTCAGCTACACCGGCACCGGTGCCACGGCGCAGGCCGCCAAGCCGGGGGCCAAGATCATCGGCGCGTTGCCGTCCAGCGACTACGCCAACGCCAACGCCACCGGCACCACCGGCGGACCGGGCTACTATGCCAACGTGATTGGCGGCAACGCGCTATACGGCGTGGCGATTGATGACGCCGGCGACGACGTGGTGGTGGCCAACACCATCCAAAACAACGGCCGCGGCGTGCTGGGCAACGCGCCGCGCATGGGCGACCTGGCCATCCTGCTGCTGCCGACGAACTTCGCGGTCGGTGGCGGCGTCAGCATCGGAGCGCTCAACCAGTCGGCCAACGGCACCGTCAGCGTCGGCGATGACGGCATGACCTCGCAGACCATCACGCTGAACACGGGTCACGGTGTGGCGCAGTACCGGAACGGCGTGCTGCAGGCGGTCAAGAACACCATCACCAGCAACACCTACAACGGGGTCTACGTCCGCGGCGACGGCGTGAACAAGATCCTCCGCAACACCATCACCGGCAATGGGACCGGGGCCACGAACATGGCCGAAGGCACGACCAACAACCACGGCATCAAGATCGACGGCTCCGGCGCCAACGAGCTGTACTCGAACGTCGTGACCGCGTCGCGCGGCAACGGCCTGTACATCACCGCGCACGCCACGGGCAACAACACCATCGGCGACAAGTACGGGGCCACCTCGGCCGGCGCGCAGATGCGCAACGTGTTTGGCGGCAACCTGTACAACGGCATCCGCATTGACGGGTCGGGCGCCAACGTGTTGCGCGGCAACCTGATCGGCATCCTGGCCGACGGCACGGCCGCCGGCAACGGCGCCACCGGCGCCGCGACCGGCGACGGCAACGGCATCAAGATCATCGGTTCCGGCGCCAACCAGATTGGCGGTAGCGCGCAGGAGTACGGCAACACCGTCGGCAGCAACAGCGGCTATGGCATCCACATCACGGCTGCCAGCCAGATCGGCACCGGCAGTCCGTCCACCGGCGGGCCGAACCGCTTGCAGTACAACCTGATCGGCGTGGCGCTCGGCGACTACATTGGTGGCACGACCGGCGCGACGACGCCGCGCGGTAACGTCAAGAGCGGCGTGGTCATCGACAATGCCGGCGGCGTTGCGGCGGGTGGCATCGCCGCGACCGGTGCCCGGTCGGTCGGGCAGAACGTGCTGGCGAACAACACCATCAGCGGCAACAGCACCACCGTGGCCGGCTACGGCGTCCTGATCGATGCCGCCGGGCAGAACACGCTGACCGCGAACAAGATCGGCGTCGACTGGGCCGGGGCCGCGGCGGTACCGAACGGTCTGGCGGCCACGGCCGACCAGGGCGACGGCGTGCGCATCGCGGCGGGCACCACCGTGGCGCAGCGCATCGGCCTGCCCAACAGCACCAACACGGCGTTCGACAACGGCAACGTGATCAGCGGCAACGCCGGCCACGGCATCGCGGTGCTGAGCAACCAAAGTCACGAGATCAAGGGCAACCGGATCGGCACCAATCTGGCCGGCACCGGCGCGGTGGGCAACGCGCTGGCCGGCATCTACAGCTCCATGGCCGGCGGCTCCGGCGCGGGCACGCTTTATGTGGGTGGCCCGCTGACCGGCGAGTACAACGTCATCTCGGGCAACACCACCCAGGGCATCTACGTGACCGGCGACGCCAACCAGAACATCACGGCCAACCGGATCGGTCTGGTGGCGAACGGAGGCTCGATTCTCGCCAACACGCTGCAAGGCATCTGGATCACGGGCACGGTGGGTGCCAATCAGGCCCAGAACGTGCTGCTGGACAACACGGTGTCGGGCAACCAGGGCGGTGGCATCCGCATCGACAAGGGCAGCAACACCCTGCAACTCAACCGCGTCGGGACTGACCTGGCCGGGGCGACCACGATGGGCAACACCGGCGTCGGCGTGTGGTTCGCCGACACCACTGCCGAGGCCACGCGCCAACAGCAGGTGATCGGCGTGGCCACCCAGGGCAACGTCATCTCGGGCAACACCGGCGTCGGGCTGCGCATCGACGGTGAGGGCGCCTACACGGTCATCTCGAACGTGATCGGCCTCAATCTGGCCGGCACGGGTGCGCTCTCGAACCTCAGCCACGGCATCCATGTGACCAGCACCTCCGGTACCAACGGCGGCACGGTGACGATTGGTGGCAACCAGACCAACCAGCAGAACTCGATCAGCGGCAACCTCGGCTTTGGCATCTACCACGAGGGCAAGCAGTCGCCGGTGGTCATGGCCAACCGTATCGGGCTGAACGCCAACGGCACGGCGGCCGTGGCGCCGAGTTCGGGTGGCGCTTCGCAAGGCAACGTGCAGGGCGGCATCTACTTCGGCGGCATCGCCGCCACGCCGGGCGCCGCGGTGACGCTGGGCGGCACTGGCGCCAGCGACGGCAACCTGATCTCGGGCAACGGCGGGCCGGGCGTGGTGGTCGGCACGAACTGCAACCAGGCCGTGACGATGCTGGGCAACAAGATCGGCACCAACCTGAGCGGCGCGCAGGCGCTGGGCAACTCCGGGCCGGGCGTGCTCATCCAGAATGGCCAGGCCAACGTGGTCGGGAACGCCACGGTGGGCAACGTCATCTCGGGCAACGGGACCGGCCTGCTCGTGGCGACGCCGCTCGGGCAGACGCCACTGCTCAAGCGTGGCACCCGCGCCATGAACCTGGCTACGGCCGGCATCCACATCACCGGCAACGGGTCGAACACCATCCAGAACAACAGCATCGGCTGCAGCGCCAACGGCAGCGCGCTGGTCGTCGGCGGGACCGACACCATCGTGGGCAACACCGGGGCCGGTGTCTACATCGAGCGCAGCGACGCGTCGGTCGGTGGCAGCACGGTCAAGAACAACCTCATCCGCTACAACGGTGCCCAGGGCATCGCGGTCAAAGCGGGCGGGCAGGAGAACCTGACCGGCAACCTGATCCAGTACAACGGCTACACGCGCGACACCAACAACGTCGTGACCGACGTCAAGCTGCCGATCGACCTGGGCGCCGACGACCTGGTGAACTACCCGGACGCGGCCAACCACGCTCGCCGCATGCCGACGCTGACCCGACTGGTGCCGACCAGCACCGCCGGGCAGGCCATGCTCTACGGCGTCGCGCCAGTCAACACCACGTCGGTGGAGATCTACCTCGCGGAAGACCCCATTCCGACCGACGCCAGCGCATACGACGCGACCGTCCGGAAGCACCACGGTGGCACCAAGCAACTGCTGACCACGGTGCAGATGCCGATCACCCAGACCGGTGACACGGCGTTCCAGGCGCAGATCCCGGTCGCCGCGGCGGACCTGGTCTGTGCGCTGGCCTTCGACCGCGCCGGCAATACCTCGGAGTTCAGCCGCAACATCGGTCTGGTGAGCACGGCGCGGTCCACCATCGCGGCCAGTCCGACCAGCGTCATCGGCAACGGCACCGACACGAGCACGGTGACCGTGACGCTCAGGGACGCTATCTCGACGCCACTGGAAGGCGTCACCGACGTGACTCTGGCGTTCACCGCACTGACCGGTCTGGTGCCGCCGACGGGTGCGCTGGCGGCGACCAACGCCTCCGGCGTGACGAGCGGCACGGTGAAGTGTGCCGGGCAGGGCTCGACGACGGTCACCGCGACCACCGGCGGGCAGACGCTGACCGGCACGAACACGACCATCACGTTCACGCCGGCCTCGCTCGACCTGACCAAGTCGACCTTCCAGGCCTTCGTGGGTGGTACGCCGGTGAATGCCGACGGCAGCACCCAGGTGCGGGCCGACGGTGCCACGCGGGTGACCTTCACCTTCACCATGCGGGACGTGAACAACCAGCCGATCCCGAACATGGCGGCGAACCTGTTCACGCTGACGTCCAGCCCGGCCGCCGACGGCACGATCCTGCACATCGAGCCGCTGGCCGGCGTGACCAACGCCAGCGGGCAGATTTCCACCTGGGCGACCTGTTCGACGGCGCAGTCGGTGACCTTCACCGGTGCGGTGGGTGCCAACACGGTGCCATCGCCGGCCACCGTCAGGTTCGTGGCCATTCCGTTCAGCGGGTCCAAGAGCACGCTGGTGGTGACCGGTTCGCCACTGCCGAACGACAACACGAGCGAAGCGAAGATCACGCTGACGCTGAAGAACGACGATGGCAACGCCATCGCCGGCATCCAGGCCAGCCAGGTCACGTTCACGCCGAACACCGGCTCGCAGGCGGTGACCTTCCGCAAGCAGACCACGGTGACGGACGCCTCGGGCGTCTTCGTGGCCTGGGTGAAGAGCGCGTTCATCCAGACGGTGACCATCACCGCGGCGGTGGACGCCACGGCGATCACCACCACCGGCACGGTCCAGTTCACGGCGGGCGCCCCGTCGCCGACGGTCAGTTCGCTGACCTTCGTGCCCGCGCCGGTGCCGCCCGCGCCGGCCACGACCATCGCCGATGACACGCAACTGATCACGGTGGTGGTGACGGTGGTGGATCAGAGCCGGCAGGGCATCGCCAACCAGCCGGTGACGCTGAGCGTCACCAACACCGACGGCACGGCCGCTCCTGGGCTGACCGTGGTGCAACCCGCCCTGACCGATGCGAACGGCGTGGCCCAGGGCACCATCAAGTCGAAGACCGCCGGTATCTTCCAGGTCACCGCGACGGTGGGCACGGGGGCATCGGCGTTCACGCTCGGACCGAGCAACATCGCCTTCACGCCGAACCCGCCGGACAAGGACAAGAGCAAGGTCGCGCTGAGCCCGGCCGAGATCGCCGTCACCACCGGTGACCCGAGTCAGCCGACCACGCCGGCGACCGAGGCGACCGTGACCATCACGCTGATCGATGGTCAGGGCCGCGCGCTGGCCGGCGTCGATCCGGCCACCGTGGTGGTGGCGGTGAGTTCGCCGACCGGCGTGACGCTCACCCAGCCGACGACGGTGACCGACAGCAACGGCCAGACCACGGCGAAGATCAAGAGCACGGTGCCCGGCGTCCAGACGGTGACGGTCGTGGCGCGCGCCATTCCGTTGACCACGCAGCCGCAACTCACCGTGCGCAACATGCAGAAGGTGAGCTACGCCATCGGCACCTACCTGGCCGGTCTGCCGGTGACGCCGGTGGATGCGCGGCCGGAGGCGGTCTTCTCGGCGCTGCTGCCGAATCTGCGCCTGGCGCGATGGAATGCGGCGACCAGCGCCTATGTGGTGTGGTCGTCGGGCATGACCTCCGACGCGCTGAACATCAAGCCCGGTCGCGGCTTCTGGCTGCAGCTCGGTCGCGCTCTGGACCTGTGGGTGCAGGGCGAGCAGACGGCTGACGGGCCGTTCACGGTGGACCTGCAGAACGGCTGGAACCAGGTCGGCAACCCGTACACCGGGCAGTTGGCGTTCACGCTGAGCAGCATCGAGGTGCTGCAGAACAACCTGGTGGTCGGCACACTCGGCAGCACGGCCGGGCGCAACCTGGTCGATCCGTACGGCTGGATCTGGGACCCGGTGAAGGGCTACCTGCTGGTGGTCGACCCGACGGTGACCGTGGGGGCGGGCGTGCCGGGCGCGGTGGAAGTCGGCCGGGCGATCTGGCTGCGGGCGAAGGCGGACAACGTGAGCCTGCGGTTCAACGGGCCCACGCGGGCCGCGTCGGCCGGTCGCGCCCGGTCGCGGCAGCCGTCGCCGAGCGAGTGGCTGGTGACGTTGCAGGCAGCGGCGGGTGACAGTGTCGCCCAGACCAACGTCCTGGGCGTCGGCTCGACCCGCATGACTGCGGCCTTGCCGCCGGACAGCCCGGCGCCGGTGCCGGTGCGGGTGATGCTGAAGGACGAGACCGGGCAACCGGTGGCCGCTGATGTGCGGACCGGCCCGATCACGCGCGTCACCTCCTGGAACGCCGTGGTGACCGCGCCTGCGCAGACCGACGTGACGCTGAGCTGGCCGAGTGTCAGCCGCGGGTTGCCTGCCGGACACCGCATGTGGCTGGTGGACCCGACCAACGGCAAGCGGACGCTGATGAACACCCGGACGTCGTACCAGTACCGGAACGGCACCGGGAACCGCGAGTTCCGCGTTGAGGTGGACCCGCGCGGCCAACGGTCGCTGGTGGTCCAGAGCATGGGCGTGAAGAATGGCGCTTCGCGCGGCCGGGGCATCCCGGTCGAGTTCACCATCAGCGTCGCCGCCCGGTACACGCTGACCGTGAAGGGCCTGCGCGGCACGGTGGTGCGCAGCCTGACCGGTGAGGCCGTGGCTGGCCTCAACCAGGTCGGTTGGGACCGGCTGGACAACTCCGGCCGCCTGGTACCGGCGGGTGTCTACCAGCTCGAGCTCACGGTGAACACCGATGAGGGCGAAATCAGCAAGGTGACCCGCACGGTGACCGTGGAGTAGCCGCGAGCCGTAGCGAGTGATCAGCGGGGCGCCGGCCGAGCCGGCGCCCCGTTGGTTGTGGGGTGGGTGGGCGCTCGTTCGCGCCGGCGAGGATGGGTGTGGGCCGGTCGGGCAGCTCACCCCCGAGCCACCTGTCCGCCCGCGGCTGACCGTGTGTCACGTCTGGCCGTCACCGGGCGGCCTGCGTAGCGCCCGGTGGGTAGCACAGGCTGCCAGCCTGTGCGCGTTCCGGTCCTCAGCCGGCGCGGCGGCCGGGCGCCACCTGGGCCGCGCACAGGCTGGAAGCCTGTGCTACCCGCTGCCAGTCCTCGCTCCAACTCCAAGCGGCGCGCGTAGCACCCGGTGCGACCGAGCTGTGACACCGGGTCAGGCCCGCGGAGACGGGGAGTTCACGCCTCGCTCAGTCGGGCACCTCACCCCCGAGCCCCCTCTCCGCCCGCGGAGAGGGGAGTTCACACCTCGCTCAGTGAGCGACGTCAGCCCCTGGCCCCTCGCCGCCCGCGACAGTCGACACCGAGACCGGCCTGGCTCAGTCGGGCAGGTCACAGCCCTTCGTCTCTGGGGCGAACCAGATCAGCACCAGACCGATGACCCAGCAGAAGGCCATGATGGCACTGGCGTGGGCCTGGCCGCCCAGCATCTGGACCAGCGCCCCGGTGACCAGCACGCCGCCGGCCGAGAGCACGCGGCCGGCGTTGAAGGCCAGGCCCTCGCCGGTCGCCCGCACGCGGGTTGGGAACAGCTCGGGCAGGTAGAGCGGCAGCCAGCCGAAGAACGAGGCGGCGAAGACGCCACCGACGGCGGCGAGTGCGAACAGGCGCGGGCCGACGGTGTCGCAGGTGAGGTAGAGCATCCACGAGGCGGCCACGGCGCCGACGCAGAACAGCGCGTAGGACCGTCGCCGGCCGAGGTACTCGGCCAGCGGCCCGCCGATCAGCGAGCCGGCTATCGAGCCGACCGCCATGTACCAGCTCACCGCGGCCCGCGCGGCGGCGCGCGTGGCCTGCAACTCCGGACCGCCGCCGACGAGCTTCTCGACCCAGGCTTGCAGCCAGGCTTGGTAGACGCCCCACATGCCCAGGACGGCCACGGCCGAGACGAGCACACCCATGACGGTGGCGGGCAGCAGTTCAGGACTCAGGAGTTCACGGAACGACGAGCGCTCGCCGCGCTGCTGTGACTCCTGCCACCGTTCCGACTCCTTGACGAACAGCCGGATGGCCAGCGTCAGGACGGCCGGCACGAAGCCCGCCACCAGCGCCCAGCGCCAGTTGATGCCGTGACCGGCGAAGTAGCGGGTGAGCCAGGCCGCCAGCAGGAAGCCCACGTTGGCCGCGGCGCCGAGCAGGCCGGCCAGCAGAGGGCGCGTGGTGTTGGGCCAAGTTTCCATGACGAGCGCCACGCCGAGGCCCCATTCGCCGCCCAGTCCCATGGCGCCGAGGAACCGGCAGGCGGCGAGTTGCTCGAAGCTGCGACAGAAGCCGCTCAGCCCAGTAAAGGTGGCGTAGACCGCCACCGTGGCGATCATCGTCTTCACGCGGCCCAGCCGGTCTCCGAGGCGGCCGAACACGATGCCGCCGACCGACATGCCGAGCAGGAACAGCGCCACCGTGATGCCGAGGTGGAAGCCGATGGCACTGTTGTCGCTGGTGCCGAGCAGCTCCTTGAGCGCGGGCGGCATGGCCCAGGAGTACAGCCCCATCTCCATGCCGTCGAACAGCCAGCCCAGCCAGGCAATCAGCAAGGCGGACCACATGGCGACGCGGTCGGGTGTGCGAGGCGAACGCTCTTCGGCAACCGGCACGAGCAGCTCCTGGGCAGCAGCAATCTTCGTGTCGTGGGCCGGAGTTCCTACCGGTGGCCGCAATCGTCGCAGGAGGTGGCCGCCGCGTGCCGTACCGTGTGCCCGGAGCGGTCGGGCCATGACCAAGACGCTGAGCATCTGCAGCACGCGGCGAGACGAGCTGATCGACATTACCGCGCGCGTGGCCGAGGTCGTGGCCGAAGCCCGGGTGGTCGACGGCTGGTGCGTGGTCTACTGCCCCCACACCACGGCCGGCGTGACCATCAACGAGGGTTGCGATCCGGACGTGGCCACCGACCTGCTGGCGGCGCTCGATCGGATGGTGCCGCAGGCGGCCGGCTACCGGCACGCCGAGGGCAACAGCACGGCGCATGTCAAGGCCAGTCTGCTCGGCGCGTCACAGACGCTGCTGATCGTCCAGGGCGCGCTGGGCCTGGGCCGGTGGCAGGCGGTGTGGTTCGGCGAGTTCGACGGCCCGCGCTCGCGCCAGGTGGTGGTCCGGGTGATGGAGACGAACGGATGAAGGTCGGCGTTCTTGCGGACAGCCACGACAACCTGCCGCGGCTGGCGGCGGCGGTGGCGGCGTTCCGGGCCGCCGGCGTGGGCCACGTGATCCACGCCGGCGACTTCGTGGCGCCGTTTGCCTTGCCGCCGCTGCGTGAAGCCGGGGTGCCGGTGACCGCGGTATACGGCAACAACGACGGCGAGCGGCTGGTGCTCAAGGCGCGCTTCGACAGCTTCGGCTGGACGCTGGCCCCGAAGTACGCGTTGGCCGAGTTGGACGGCGTGCGGTTCGCCGTGCATCACGAGGACGATCCGGTGGAGGCGCTGGCGGCCAGTGGGCTGTACGCGGTGGTGGTGTACGGGCACACGCACCAGGTGGACCTGCGCCGGACCGCGAACGGGACGCTGGTCGTCAATCCGGGCGAGGTCGGCGGCTGGTTGACCGGCCGAGCGACCTGCGTGGTCCTCGATCTGGCGACACTGGAGCCCGAGTTGATCGATTTGTGAGGAGGCAGTCATGGGCGAGCGGGTAGGCGTAGCGGTGATCGGCGCGGGGGTCATCTCGGCGGCGCATCTCAAAGGCTACCAGGCGGTGGCCGACCGGTGCGAGGTGAAGGTGGTGTGCGACCTGGATGCCACGCGCGCCGAGCAGCGCCGGGCGGAGTTCGGCGTGGCCGAGGCGCTGACCGACGCCGGGGCCATCTGGGACCGTGACGACATCGAGGCGGTCAGCATCTGTCTGCCACACAATCTGCACGAGCGGTTCGTGGTCCAGGCGGCGGCGGCGGGCAAGCACGTGCTGTGCGAGAAGCCGTTTGCGCTGTCGGTCGCCAGCCTGGACCGCATGGCCGACGCTTGCGCCCAGGCTGGCGTGGTCTGTATGAGCGCGCAGGTGCTGCGGTTCCGGGCCATCTACCAGGCGGCACGGCAGTTCATCCGCAGCGGCGTGCTGGGCACCATCCACCAGACCTGGCGGCGACGGGCCGGCATCACGCGCAGCCTCGAGCAGAACCCGTGGATCTACAACCACGCGCAGAGCGGCAGCCTGACGGTGCATGGCTTCGGCGCCCATGAGTACGACATGCTGATGTGGCTGCAGGACGCCACCTGCGACAAACTCTACGCCGCCGGACGCGCCAACAACCCGATCTGGGACAGCGTCGACGAGGTCTCGGCGATCTTCCACCTGTCGGACGGCAGCTTCGGCAACATGCGGCAGTCGCTCAACTCGCTCGATGGTGGCTGGGACGAAGTGATCATGGCGGCCAACGGCTGTCTGCGCATCGGCGGTGACCGGCTCGAGTGGCAGCCGTTCGACGGCGAGCGCGTGGTGCAGGAGCACCCACTCGACCCGACCGGCGGCTTCGCCGGCGAGTGTGGCGAGTTCGTCACGGCCATCGCCGAGGGGCGCGAACCCGAGGCCAGCGTGCGTCAGGCCCGGTGGGTGCAGGCGGTGATGGAAGCGGTGGAGCTGTCCATTGCCGAGGAGCGGATCGTCGATCTGCGAGCGGAGTTCGGCGAGTTCGGGCCGATCACCGCGAGTTGACGGACGGGCGCTGCCAGCCGCTGAGCCGCACGCAGGCGTGGATGTCCAGGTGCGGCAGCTCGATGGTGGCCTCGCCGCTCTGCCACAGCCAGGGCACGGTGGCGCCGCCGGGCTCGACGGTGACGGCCGCGGGCCGTTGCGCGCAACGCACGCGCAGCCCGATGGCGCCCAGGCGCGGCACGTCGTCGACCCACAGGTCGCGCGTGCCCGCCTGGGCCAGGTCGCGCCCAGGGCACCCGTTGACCAAGTGGATCAGCAGGTCACCGTCCTTGGCGCGCAGCGACAGCTCGACGAAACACGGGGCGTCGGTGTGGACCAGCGGCGGCGGCGCGAACTGCTCGAGCAGTTCGCGCACCCACGCTTTCAGCTCCGGGTAGCCGTAGGTCCAGTAGTCGCCGCAGAGCGCGGTCGGCACGGCGACGAGGCAGCCGCGGCCGAGTTGCCGGACCAGCAGGGCGGGCATCTGCGCCGGTTCGGGAGCGGCCTCGTCGAGCAACGCGTGCATCGGCCAGTTGGCCGGAATGTGGCGCGCCTCCGGGTTCAGGTCGTCCCACGAGCGATACAACGGTTGCACCTCGCGCGCGGTGACCGGCTCGAAATGGTGCCAGGGCTGGTAGACCGCGGCGGACTCACCGTTGCTCAGCAACACGTGGCCCTCGGCGATGGCGCCGCGCCGGAGCAGGCTGAGGCCGTGCAGGTCCTGCATGGCCTCGGACAGCAGCGCTTCGCCACAGGAGACGACCGTCGCGCCGGCCGCGGCGCGTTCGCGCAAGGTGTCGGCGGCGCTGTCCGGCAGCGAGGTCTGCTCGGGCACCACGAGCAGCTCGTACTCGCCGGCGTCGGGCAGTTGCTGCTCGTCGAGCAGATGCGGGTCGCGGTGGAGCTCCAGCAACAGCTTGCCGGCCCCCCAGACCGGCGCCGGCGGCAGGCCGAAGGGCGTGGTGTCGAGCACCGCTGTCGAAGGCACGGCGGTGGTGCGATGGAAGACCGCGTGGCGCTCGCGCGCGAAGGCGGCGCCGGCGGCGGCCCGGCGCATCTTCGACGGGATGAAGGCGCCGTCGGGCATGGGGTAGGTCCAGTAGCACCAGACGCCGCCGTTGGCCAAGACGCCGGCGCCTTCCTGGAGCATCCGCGCGGTGGACTTCGGTCGCGAGCGCATGCCCTTCCAGGCGTGGACGAAGCTCGTGTCCACGGTCATGGCATCGTAGGGCAGGCGGCCGGTGGTGTACCGCCGGCAGATCAGGCTCTGCTGCAGGCGATGGTTGTTGGGCGAGAACCAGTCGCCCGAGCGCCAATCGAACGGCGCGGAGTACTCCTCACGAGGCGAGACGTTGCCCGCGCTGTACAGGCAGTTGGGGGCCTGCTCCTTGATGCGCGCGGCGAACCGGGTGCGCCATTCGTGGGTGATCTGCGCCCAACACCGCGCCCAGGCGAGCCCGTCGGGATCGGCCAGATCGGCGGGTGGCGGCCAGGCGCCGCGGTAGCCGCACTGGTCACGGAAGCGGGCTTCACAACGCGAGCAGAAGCACGGCCCGGCCCAGTCACCGTCGACCCAGATGCCGTCCAGGTGGTAGCGCGAGAGCAGTTCGTCCAGGTGGACGCTGACCCATTGCTCGAAGTAGTCGCTGAGCGGGCAGATGGCATACGCGGTGAACAGCGGCTCGAAGTCGCTGAAGTAGCGGGCCGGCTGCCCATCGCGCTGGCGTTGCACCCAGTCGGGGTGACGCAGGCCGGCGATGCCGTCGAGCAAGCCACTGTAGTAGCCGAACAGCCGCGTGCCGGTCTGGAGCGCGTGGTAGCGGAAGGCGCTGGGCAGGTCCTGGCCCAAGCGGGTGTGCTGGGTGCGCAGCGCGCTGGGGAAGGTGGTGTAGCCGCTGTGCCCCTTGGCGTAGATGATGACGAAGCCCGGCTGCAACTCGCGGAGCACGGGCAGCACGTTGTCGAGTGTGGCGCCGCTGCCATAGGGGCGGCAAGGGACCTCGGTGTAGTAGTCGACGAGCAGGTTGAACAGCTCGTCGGCGAACCATGCGTTGGGTGCCGGCTCATCCATGGTCGGGCTCCATCGGCTGGCGCGATTATGCGCGGCGGACCGGGCGCGGTCAACGCTGCCGCCCGCGGTTTGCCGCTCGGCGGGAACCCGTTGGCGAATCAGCGGTGTCAGAAGGAATCATCGGGTCGTTGACGCACTATACTCTGGGGTACGCCGGCCGGCCCACTAGTGGCGGGCGGAGAAACGAGGGTGGCCATGGCAGACGAAGCGCCGCCGTTGCGCTCGCCGTTGGAGCAGGCGCAGCGGGCGCTGGGCACCGTCGGGCTGCGGCTCGAGGTGGTCCAGGCGCTGTTCCGGCTGAGCATTGAGTGGCTGGACGAGCGGGAACTGCTGACCCGGGCGCTCCACATCCTGGAGTCGAAGCTGCACGCCGAGGCGGGCTCGGTGATCATGCTCGACCGCAGCGCGGGTGACCTGTACTTCGCCGCCGCCACCGGACCGGTGGCCACGGATCTGGAGACGATCCGCTTCGACCGCAGCGAGGGCATCGCCGGCTGGTGCATCGAGAGCAACCAGGTGGTGCGAGTGACCGACGTGGCCGCCGAACAGCGCTGGCACAGCGACATCAGCCGCTCGCTCGGGTTCGACGTGCGGCAGATCCTGGCGGCACCGTTCACTGTACGCAACCGCATCATCGGCTGCGTCGAGCTGATCAACCACCGCGGCGGCGGCGAGTTCGAGAGCGACGACGAGGAAGTGATGCGCGATGCCGCCGAATGCATCGGCATGCTGTTCGCCCTGCGGGGCAGGAGGGCCGCGCCATGAGTGTCGTCCTCGACGATCTACTGACCGCCTTACTGCAGCGGCGCGGGTCCGACCTGCACCTGAAGGCCGGTCGGCCCCCGCTGTTCCGCATCAGCGGCCGAATCGTGCCGTCCGAATTCGCCGACCTGACCGGCGAGGACATCCGCGGCCTGCTCGACAGCCTGATGCACCCGGGGCTGGGCGAGCGCCTGGAGCGCGAGCGGGCCATCGATTTCTCCTACGCTCACGGCGACCGGGCCCGCTTCCGCGTCAACGCGTTCTATCAGCGCGGGAACCTGACTGCCGTGCTGCGCGCGGTGCCCGTACGGGTGCCCGGTCTCGCGCAGCTCTGCCTGCCCAGCGTGCTGCGCGATGTCGCCATGGCCTCGAGCGGTCTGGTGTTGGTGACCGGTCCGACCGGCAGCGGCAAGAGCACGACGCTGGCCGCCCTGGTCGAGCACATCAACGAACGGCGCCAGGCGCACATCATCACCATTGAGGACCCGATCGAGTTTGTCCATACCGACGGCAACTCGATCATCAACCAGCGCGAGATCGGTTACGACGCACCGGACTTCGCCACGGCGTTGCGGCACATTCTGCGGCAGGACCCGGACGTCATCCTGATCGGCGAGATGCGTGACTCGGAGACCATCTCGACGGCCATGACGGCCGCCGAGACCGGGCACCTGGTGCTCAGCACGCTGCACACCAACGATGCGCCGCAGACGGTCGACCGGATCATCGACTCGTTCCCGGCTGAGCAGCAGTTGCAGGTCCGCAACCAGTTGGCCACGGTGCTGCGGGCGGTGGTCTGCCAGCGGCTGGTCCCGATGGCCACCGGCAGTGGCATGGTGGCCGCGGTCGAGGTCATGGTCAACTCGCCGCAGGTCCAGAACCACATCGCCGAGGGCGACGTGGCGCGGCTGCACCGCGTGATCGAGGAGTCGGCGGGTGGTCTCTACCGCATGCAGACCACCAACCAGTCGCTGGCGGCCCTGCTGCACAAGGGCCTGATCACCATGGACACGGCCCGCGGAGCCAGCCCCGATCCAGATGAGCTGGGTCGGTTCGTGAGGCAGCTCGAGGCCACCTGAGAGGGTGCGTCGTGGAGTGGTCGCCAGGGCACCGGATTACCGTGGCGGCACTGGTCGGCGTGTTCGCGACCAGTGGCCTGGTGGTCTGCTACCAGCGGCTGCGGGCGGCCGCCCAGCACGACGGCGCGGTCTACCAGCCGGCGACGTCGCCGGCGGCGGCCGGCCGAGCCGCCTACCTCAAAGTGCATGTCGCCGGTGCGGTGAACAAGCCGGGGCTCTACACCTTCTCAGCCGATGACCGGGTGCTGGACGCCATTCGGCAGGCCGGTGGCGAGGCGCCGGATGCCCGCCTCGATGACCTGAACCTGGCCGCGCACCTGCGCGACGGGATGCGGCTGTACGTGCCGGGCGCGCGCGATCGCCAACCGGACCAGGTCATCGTGATGACCGAGGACGTCTGGGCCAAGGCACCGCCGGCGGCGCCGCGCGACGCGGAGCGACCGCCGGGCGGTGAGCCGGCCAAGGCCATCGAGGTCGGCGCGGTGAAGCGGGCCGAGGCGCCGGCTGCGGGCTCGCGCCGGAGCGGGCGCAAGGAGCCACCGAGCCAGCCGGTGAACATCAACCAGGCCTCGCTGGAGCAGTTGCAGCAACTGCCGGGGATCGGCCCGGCCATGGCCGCGCGGATCGTCGCCTATCGCGAGACGCAGGGCCGGTTCCGGTCACCCCAGGACCTCAAGCAGGTCAAGGGCATCGGCGACAAGAAACTGGCCAAGCTGCTGCCCCATGTGCGGGCCGAGTGAGCCAACCAGCGATTGACGTCCGCGGCGTCGTCGAGACCCGCGCAGTGGCCTGCCAACCGGCTTGGCGGCCGGTCGGCGCCTTGACATGGAAAGATCGTCCAAGCGATAATAGCGCGGCTCCCGGATCGCCCGAGAGCGCGCCGAGCGGGAGTTCTTCTGGTGTTCAGCGATTCTGTCATTCATTTCCTGAGAACCTACCAAGCGAGCATCCTCACCCGGTGGCAGGAGATCTGCAAGCAGGAACTCAGCCCCGACTTCGTGGCCGGGCGCTGGTTTGGCGAAGCCTCGCTCAAGGCTCTCTACGAGCAGTTTCTGGAAGCCTTCGGCAGCCGGGCGTACCGTGACCTCAACCGCACCACCGAGAACCTGATCCGCTCCGACCAGACGCCCAGCCCGCTGGACGTCAAGGAGCTGTTGGTGGCCTTCGGCAAGGCCGCGTTCGAGGAGTTCGAGCCGCGCGAAGACGTGCTGCGCGACGCGCGCACGATCCGCAATGACCTGGCAGCGGTGGCGCGCACGCTGAAGCAGGTCTACAGCGAGCGCCTTTGCCCGCGGCTGATCGAGGTGCTGAGCGACCACCGCGACGATCTGCGTGAGCGGTGGCTGCGTGACTTGCCGACAGGCCGGATCAGCGACCAGTTCTCGCTGCTGTCCGAAGAGGACCGGGCCACCTTCGTCGACCACACGCTGGCGCTCTACGAGGCCGTGCTGCACGGCCGCGAACTGGAGCCGGCCCCGCACCCGCACGACCCGAACGTGCCGTGCTCCATCTACGATGCCTGGGTGCTGCGGCAAGTGGACTACTTCAACCCGAAGGGCTTCACGCTAATCACGGTGCTGCGCGCGGTGGAGCATCTGGTCGGCCTGCTGGAGCCGCTGCTGGCGCGGGCGACGGTGGGTGACGAGTGGACCTATCGGGTCAGCCTGCTGCTGCTGGCCGATGCGCGGCGCACCATCTCGCACGGTCTGGCCGACGCCTACGTCGAGCGGTTCTCGAAGAACTTCTACGGCGAGGTCGGCATCATGCTGCACCGCATCAAGAACAAGCTGACCTCGGTGCCGACGACGATGCGCACGGTGCTGGCCGTGGCCGACGAGGAGTACGGCCAGCTCTTCGACCCGATGACGCTGACCATGGACGAGGCCGGGCAACTGATGGAGTGGCACGAGCAGGTGACCAGCCTGGTCGCGGCCGACGCGGCGATGTTCAGCGGTCCGGCGACGACGCTGGATGCGGCGGCACAGGAGGTCCTGGCGCCGCTGCGCGAAGCCAACGAGCAGATGCAGGCATACCTGGCCGAGCACCAGGAGCAGATCGAGAACATCTTCATGATGAAGCTCGATCCCAGCGCCATCGAGATGCTCGACGAGATGCTCGGCATCGTGCTGGAAGGCGGCAAGCAGACCGAGGAGTTGGCCAAGGATCTGCAGTTGCGCATGAACGAGATGTACGAGCGCGAGCCGCAACGGATGGAGGCCCTGTCCATCAAGGAACTGGTGGAGAGCGCGGCCCACGAGGCCGAGGTCGATGCCCGGGCCAAGGGCATCGAGTTCACCGTGGACAATCAGGGCGACGGGCTGCGCATCCTGGGCATCCGGCGCGACATCGCCCGGCCGTTCGTGCAGGTCATCGACAACGCCATCAAGTACACGCCCGAGAACGGCCAGGTCACGGTCGAGCTCCACCAGGATGGGCCGGACCACGTGCTGTTCTCGTGCAAGGACACCGGCATCGGCATTCCGCCCGGCGAGGAAGAACTCGTGTTCGGGCTCTGCGAGCGCTGCTCGAACGCCAAGGACTTCGCGAACGGGACCGGCACCGGCCTGTACCACGACCGCATCACGGTGATGCACCACAACGGCGAGATGTGGCTGAAGTCGGCCGGGCTGGGCCTGGGCACGACGATGTATATCCGGCTCCCGGTCTACCATGACGGACCGGAGCAGGTGCTCACGGGAGAGTGACATGAGCCATCGGGCGGCACGACGGTGGTGGCTGGCGGGTCTCATCCTGGTCTGTTCGGCTTCTCTGGCGCAGACCCAGGATGCTGCCGCGCTCTACCGTACCGCCGAGGCCGCCTTCGCCGACAAGGCTTGGGACAAGGCGCTCGAAGCGTTCCGGCTGTTCGTGGTGAAGTACCCCGACGATCAGCGGGCACCGCGGGCCATGTACCGGATCGGCGAGTGTCACGGCGCAGCCAACCGCTACGAATCAGCGGCACAGGCCTTCCAGCTCTGCTACAAGCGCTACCCCGACGCGAATGTCGCCGACAGCGCGCGGTTCAACGAGGGCTTCTACTTCTACCGGGCGCAGAAGTGGCAGCAGGCTGCGTTCGCCTACCAGAGCTACATCAAGCACGGCACCAACCCCGGGTTCAAAGCCCTGGCCTGGTACTGGCGCGCGGAGGCGCTGTACCAGTTGGCACGCCCGGAGGACGCCGCGGTGGCCTACCAGGCGTTCCTGGCCTTGCCGGCCGAGACTCTGAAGTCGCAGGCGGTGGCGGAGCTGGTGCCCTACGCGCGGTTCAGCATTGCCGCCTGCCACTACGACGCCAAGGAGTACGTCAAGGCCATCGCCGCGGTGCGCGTCGTGCTGGCCAAGCACGCCGGCGTGCCGGTGGTGGCCGATGCGCTGTGGTACGGCGCCCAGGCGTTCCGCCAACTGAAGAAGCTGGACGACGCCGTGCAGTGGTACCAGCGCCTGGCCGACGAGTACAAGACGTCGCCATATGCGCCCGAAGCGCTGTACGCGATCTTCGAGATTGAGCAGGCTCGCGGCAACAAGGAAGCGGCGCGCAAGGCGATGGACCGGCTGGGCCGCGACTACCCGAAGACCGATGGTCTGGCCGGGAACGCCCGTTTCCGTGTGGCGGCCGAGCGGCTGAAGGCCAAGGACTTCGCCACGGCGCAGAAGCTGTACCGCGAAGCCCTGACCGGCGCCACCGGCGAGGACGAGGCCGCGGCGCTGCTGGGCCTGGCCGAGGCCTCCTTTGGCCTGGAGCAGTTCGACGAGGCGGCCGGCGCCTACCGCAAGTTGCTGGGCAAGTTCTCCAGCGACCGCAATGCCACGCACGCGCGGCTGCGGCTGGGTGAGGTGCTCATCCGGCAGGGCAAGTTCGCCGACGCCGAGAAGCTCTACCGCGAGGCGTTGCCCGCGCTGCCGGCCGGGCCGAACGCGGCCCTGGCGCGCTACAACCTGGCGCTGGCGCTGCTGGGCCAGGGCAAGGGTGCCGAGGCGGCGCCGCTGTTCGCCGAGGCGGCCGAGTTGGACCGCGCCGGTGAGATTGGCGCCGGCGCGCTGCTCAAACTCGGCGGGCTCTACCTCGAGCAGAAGAAGCCGGCCGAGGCCCGGACCGCTTGGCGTGACTACCTCAAGCGATACGGCAACAAGCCCGAGGCGGCGCAGGCGTTGTGGGGTGTCGGCGAGGCGTCGTACCGGCTGGAGGACTGGCCGGCGGCGCTGGAAGCCTACCAGTCGCTGGTGACCAAATTCGCCGACAGCGCGTTGACGGAGCGGGCCTACTACCGCCTGGTCGAGGTCTACCGCAAGCTCGGCCAGGCGGACAAGGCCGAGCAGGTCAGCGAGGTGCTGCGCCGGAAGTACCCGACCTCGAAGCTGAGCGCCGCGGCGCAGCTCAGCAGCGGCACCGAGGCGTTCAAGGCCCGCCGCTACAAGGTCGCGGTCGAGGCCTTCGAGGCCTTCGTCAAGGCCAACCCGGAGCACGAAGAGGCGCCGGCGGCGCTGGCCTACCTGGCCGCCAGCCTCTACTTGGCCGACGACGTGCCGAACCACTGGCAACGCGCGGCCGAGGCGTACCAGCAGTTGGCGCAGAAGCACCCGCAAGTGGTGCCCGACTGCCTGTTCTGGGCCGGCTCGGCCTATCTGGAGGCGGGGCAGCCGCAGCCGGCGGTGGACGCGCTACGGGGGTTCCTGAAGGCGCAACCGCAGAGCAAGCTGGCGGCCCGCGGGCAGATGCTGCTGGGCCGCGCGCTGGTCGCGGTCGACAAGCCGGTTGAAGCGGCGGCCGTGCTACAAGTGGCCGTGGAGCAGGCGGGCAACGACCTGCCGCTGCGCACCGAAGCGCGCTATGAGCTGGCCTGGGCGCTGCTGGCCGCGGGCAAGGAGGAGCAGGGCTACGCCGTGTTCCGCCAGTTGGTGGACGACGACCCCAAGGGCGCCCTGACGCCCGATGCTCGCTTCCGCCTGGCTGGACGAGCGCACCAGCTCAAGCGTTACGACGACGCGGTGACGGCGTACCGCCAGTGGCTGTCCGACTATCCTGAGCACGCCCTACGGCCGAAGGTGGCGTACAACCTGGCCTTCGCGCTGGAAGCGAAGGGCGAGCAGGCTGCGGCCTCGGCGGCCTATGCCGAAGCGGCCAAGCTGCTGGTCAACGGCGATCCCGAGTTGCGGCAGCAGGCGGCCTACCGCACGGGCCTCTGCCTGTACCGGGCCGGTGACCACGCGGGCGCGCTGAAGGCCCTCGACGCCTTCGACGCGGCCCACCCCGACAGCAAGCTCCGCGTCGAGGCGCTGCACTACCGCGGGCAGGCGCTGGCGGCCCAGGAGAAGTGGGCCGACGCGGCCAAGGTGTTCCGCAAGCTGGCCGACGACTTCAAAGACCACATCCTGGCCCCGTCGGCGCGGTTCAACCTGGGCGTGGCCCTGCAGAACCAGCAGAAGTACGACGAGGCACGCGCTGTCTACGGCGTGCTGGTGCAGCAGGCGGGCCTGGCGCCCGAACTGGTGGCCGATGCGCAGGTGCGACTGGGCGAGGTGCTCTACGCGCAGAAGCGGCACGACGAGGCGCTGGAGTGGTTCGTACGCGCCGAGCATGGCCCAGTACCGGCAGTGCGGCCGGCGGCTCGCTACTGGGCCGCGCTGTGCTATCAGCACAAGGGCGAGACGGCCAAGGCGCGCGAGAAGCTCAACCAGGTGATCAACGAAGCGCCGCAGTCGGAGTGGGGCGCGCGCGCCAAGAAGGCGCTGGACGACATCACCCGCTGATGGCCGCGGGCGCGGCTTCGTCCCACGCCTGGCGGGTGGGGCCCAGGTAGACCAGGTGCGCCGCGCAGCGGCAGTCAGACGACCCGAAGCCACGCACGGGCACGCGCACGCCCGCGCTGCCGGCCAGCTCCTGGTGACGGCGGCACTCCTGCTGCGGGTCGGCCGCCACCCAGGGCCAAGCCCGCCAGGCCGCGACGCCGGTGTGGGAGGTGAGGTAGTCGATGTGCCAGCGCAGCGGCTTCTCCAGGGCCGCATGGCGGCGCAAGCGGTGCCCCAACGCGCGCTTCATCGAGCCCGTGTAGACGTACCAGCCGGCCGCGAAGTGCTGTGGCCCCAGTGCGCCGACGGTGACTGCCAGCGGCTGTGGCACGGCCAGCAACAGTTGGTAGATGCCACTGTCGAACGGCAGGTCGGCGAGCGGGTCGCGCATCAGGCCGTCTGCGCGGCTGGTGGCCACAGGCTGTAGCGCACGAAGCGCAGGCCGAACGCCAGCAGGCAGGCGGCGCAGCCGCCGATCAGCGCGCGGTAGACGCCGTCGCTGAGCAGCCGGCCGCCACCGGCCAGCAGTGCGGCGACCAGCGAGTACCAGACCAGGTCGCTGAGGATGTGGCCGCTGTAGAACGCGGCCAGCCCGACGGTGCCCCGCTGCGACAGCGCCTGGGTCAGCAGGCCCAGCCCGATGGTGGCCCACCAGACCCAGAAGTACGGGTTGGCGGCCGAGAGGACGATACCGGCCAGCACCGGATGGTGCCGTCCGCCCTCGGCGCGGACGGTGTGCAGCGACAGCGCCGGTAGACCGCGCAGCATGTCGGCGGCCATCAGCAGCAACATGACGCCGCCGATGGCGCCGATGGCCCGCGCGAGCGGCGCATCGGGCCGTGAGAGCAACCGGTGCAGGCCGGCCACCAGCGCGAGCACCAACGCGAACTCGATCACGGCGTGCCCCAGCACAATGGCCGGACCGGCCCAGAAGCCGCAAGTCACCACCAGCGCGAGCGTGGCGACCAGCACCGGTCCAGGCATGATCGCGCCGCTGAACCCAGTGATGAAGGCCTGAGCGAACAGCCCGGCGGCGCCGCCGGCAGAACGACCGGACATGGACGGTACACCTCGACGGCATTGTGGTGGGGCGGTGCCGAGGCGTCAAGCGCACCACCGGCATGCGCCGGCCAGCGGGTCAGCGCTCCGCCGGCACGCCACCGCAGTCGGCGAACGTGTTGCCCGCGCGCAGCGCCGCCAGCCACAGACCGGTCGCGCCCTCGCCGACGGCTGCCGAACAGGCGAGGAACTGGTTGTCGCGATAGTGGTTGGCCGGCGCCCGGCCCTGCCGGTCGGGCATCAGCCAGAGGGCGGTCGAGCCGGCCTCGTTGAACCCGATCACCCGGTTGCCGACCAGTTGGTACCGGCCGGCGACGCGGATCGCCTCCTTGACCCCGCTGGCCTCGCCGCGGCTGATCAGGTTGTGGGCGAACCAACTGGCCGAGCTGCCGGCGTTGTCCAGGACCACCGGGCGCTGACAACCGGTGATGGTGTTGTCGTGCAGGTTCCAGTTGGCGGGCCCCGGCGGCGCCACCTCGAAAGTCTCGCCAGCGGTGATCTCGCGTGGCTCGCGCAGCTTGAAGCGGAGCGTGGCCGGGTCGTAGGCCTCGATGGTCGAGGTCGCGGTCACCTTGCCGCCGCTGGTCCACAGCACCTGCCAGCCCTGGTACTGGTGCGTGTAGCGCCATTCGAGCGGCAGTGACGCTTCGTGGAAGGTGGTGCGGTCGACCACCTGGGTCACGCGCGACGAGCAGCGTCCGGTGACCAGGCCGGTGCCGCAGTTGCGGATCAGGTTGTCGTGTACATTCAGGTGCAGGGCCGGATCACGCAGGACGATGCCGGTGACGCGTGGGTCAGCCGGACCGCGCACGTAGACCTGGTTGTCGGCCACGGTGACCTCGGAGGCATCGACACTGATGCCCACCCGGTTGGCCGCGTTGGCGCCGGCGTAGGTGAGGTCGATGATGTTGCCGCAGATCACGGCGCTGCGCGAGGGGTAGGAGCCCCACTCCAGCGGCGCGTCCGGCCGGAACCAGGGCAGTGTGGGCCGCACGGTGTGGCTCGACACGGTGATGGCCGGCCCGTTGAAGTTGACGAACAGGTTGCCGGCGATGACCACCTGCGACGAGCCGTGGTTGACGGCGATGCCGCCGCTGCGGCCGATGCCCTCGAAGACGTTGTCACAGATGAACGCCTGCCCGCAGCCGAGTTCGTTCAGGTCCTCGAAGCGGTGGCTCATGTCGCCGACGGTGATGGCGCCGGTGTTGCGGAAGTAGCTGCCTTGCACGCGCAGGAACCGGGCCGGCATCTCGGCGGCGTGCCAGCCGGCGCCGTCGACCCGGCAGAACAGGATGCTGGTGTTCTCGCCACGGTCGTTGTTGTTGAAGGCGTTGGCGGCGCAGTCGGTCACCGAGCACCGCAGGTAGGTCAGCGACTTCTGGTGCTGCGCCGGCTCCACCTGGCCGGCGCGGGCCGGTCCCTGCGCGTAGAAGCACTCGTTGGCCATGCGGCTGGCGTGGACGTTCTCGATCAGCACGCGCTCGGTGCCGGACATGCCGACCGCGTTACAGCCTTTCAGGGAGTTGGGCCAGAACCCGTAGCCGCTGCTGGTGGTGAAGGCCAGCGGCGCCTCGGCCAGGCCGGTGTGGCCGACCATGGTGAAGTTGCGGATGGTCACCTCGGTGCCGCGTGACAGCGCGAAGCAGGAGCCGTTGCCGTCGCTGATGTCCAGCACGGTGGTGGCGGCATTGGCGCCCTCGAGCCGAATCGCGGTCGCATTGGTGACCGACAGGCCACCAGGAATGCGGTAGTGGCCGGCCGGGAAGTACACGTGGCACCGGCGCTTGAGAGCCAGGTTGATGGCCTGCTGCACGGCGGCGCGGTCGGTGTGCCGGACGACGGCGCCGGTGGCCGAGCGGTTGGCGGCATCGCGCAAGGTGAGCACCTTGCCCTCAATCCGCTCGATGGTGCTGATCAGTTGGTCGCGCGCCGAGAACGTGACCATCTGGCCGCGCTGCCAGGGCTGGCGCTGGAAGCGGATCTCAATCCCGCTGTCCAGCTTCTGCCAGTCGTAGGTGGCCGGCACCCTGGCGGCGACCCACGGCTTGGCCAGGTCGAGCTTCCAGCGGAAGGTGACCGGGTCGGTGCCGTCGACTTCGACGATGCCGGTCAGCCAACTGCCACTGCTGCCGTCGTAGCCGCGGATCTCCACGGCGTCACCCAACGGCTTGGTGGTGGCATAGGGCTCGCCCGGCCCACTGAGTAGCGGCCGCAGGTACCGGATGTTGCACCGGGCGACGGAGATCTGCTGGCCGACCTGCAGGTCGCCGACGTCAGCAACGGTGATCTGGTTCTGCCCGGCGGTGGTGGTGGCCGTGGTCTCGAACTGCGAGCCCGAGGCCCCCAAGTCGCGGACATTCAGCCACCCGTTCACCTCGGCCGGCTGTGGCGGCAGCTCCCAGCGCACGTGGTCGATTGTGTAGATCACGTCCTTGGCCGGCGAACTGAGGTAGAGCGCCAAGTTGGCGACGCGCCGCAGATCCCAGCCGAAGTCCTGGAGGCAGAGCGTGACGCCCTTGTTCCAGCCGGGGTGGAGCTGACCGAGCGAGACCGTCTTGGCGTCCTTGCGGTCCAGCAGGCAGAGCTGCGCGCCGAACTCGACCGGTTCGGGCGTCTCCAGGAAGATGTCCATGACCAGCAGTTGCCGGGCCGACCAGTTCGGCTCGGCCTTCGGGTACCACCACAGCGCCGGCCAACTCGGCTTGTCCGAGCCCTTGGCCAGCACGCGTAGCGCGTAGCGGCCGGCGGTGGTGTGCTCGGTGACGCGCGTCCCCGAGACGTTCGTGCGCAACTCGAACGGGTTGTCGGCGTCGGTCTCGAACGAGGCCACCAGGCCCGTGGCCGGCGCCGGCGGGCTGTCCTGAGCGACGGCCACACCCGCGAGCGACGCGGCCACCAGAGTCACCAGCAGGCAATGCTTCATGGGTGCGGTGCTCCCAACGCGACGGACGTCACTGCGGCAAAGCCGCTTGCAGGCGCTCAATGGCGTCGGCGACCTGGGCGCGCACGGCGTACGGGTCGGCCGTCTCGCCCTGCGCCAGGCGCTGCAGGCCGACGTGGTAGACGATCACGCCGGTCTGGTCGGCCACCGAGGAGAGCGTGAACTGACACTGTCCGTTCTTGACGGTGACTTCCTCGGTGGGCACCAGCACCGCGCCTTTCAGCCCGCCGCCGGGACTGGCGTACGGCTGGCCGTTGACGCGGAAGCGCGAGTACGGCTGCCCACGGTAGCTCGGGTCGTCGTAGACGTCCAGCACCAGGCGGTAGCGACCGTCGGGCTGGGTGGTCTTCAGGCGGATGGGCAGGTCCACCGCCTTGCCGCCGTGTCCGTGCAGCCAGCCTTCCTCCAGCCCGAAGCTCCAGCCCTCGGTGGGCTGGAACTGCAGGTCACGGATGCCGTGGTTCTCGCTGACGCCGGACATGATCTCGCTCATGCTGGCGGCCAGCTTCAGCGCCGCGCGGCCAGCGGCGGCCGCCGGCAACTGCCGCTGCTCGGCCCGCTGCGTCAGCTCCTGCAGCATGGCCAGATAGTCGTAGTCCTCGGCGCCCTCGCGGAGCATCTCCCAACGGATGGTGGGCACGATGGTGTCGAGGATCGGCGCCTCAGGGCTGTACTTGCGCCGCGGCGGGTAGAAGAAGTAGCCGTCGCCCTGGCGGTAGCGGTAGGTGTACTCGGGCAGCCTGAAGCTGGGCCGGTCCCACGGCGTGACCTCGCGGCCCCACCAAGTGGACAGGTAGTAGAGGTAGCCGTGGCAGCCGCGCCGCCAGGTATCCCACATGATCGCGCGGTTCGTCTCGGCGCTCATGCCGATCAGGCAGGTGCTGCTGACATCGTAGAGCCAGTAGTCGGCGCCCTTGCGCCGCTGCTCGTCGGCCACCTGCTGCCGGTACTGCGTGCAGTACGGGATCCAGACCGAGATGAGCGACTGGCCCTGGTCATCGACCAGTTCGGCCAGTCGCGGCCGGCTGGCCGGGTCGTAGGTCAGCGCCGTACGCAGCCGCGGGTCGGCCTGACGGACGAGTTGGCAGATGGTCTTGATGGCCGGCGTATCGCTGTCGGACGGCTCATCGGTGACGTAGTAGACCGCGCGGTCGAGCCAGCCGCGCTCGGCCAGGTGTGCCGCAACACCACGGAAAGTCGCCACAACGAGCTGGTCGTAGACGGGGTCGACCGAGCCATCGGCGCGCCGGCGCTCGACGGCGGTGCCCTGGCTGTCCTGGAACCGGAGCACCACCTCCTTATTGCGGCGGATCCAGAGGTACGGCGCGAAGTTGAACGCGCTGAAGGCGCCGCGCTCGTCGAAGTAGTGTCGTGCTTCGCGGTCGAAGGCGGTGAAGTCGAGCGTCACGGCGCCGGTCGGCCGGCCGTCGGCCCCTTTGACGAACTGCCACTGGATGGCGGCCCCTGGCAGCGGATTGAAGGCCATGGTGCCGGGCGCATAGAGGAACGGTGACAGGCGGGCGCGGATGTACTCCTCGAAGTAGCCGCGGATGATGCGCTCCTTGTCGGCCGGTGTGCGGCAACCGTGGGCCTTGTAGATGTTGCCGTCGGAGAAGCCGATCAGGCTGCGCAGCAGCGGCGTCCGCGGCAGCGCGAAGCGCCGCACGAGGAGCGACACGGCCAGCGTCTTGACCGTGGTGCCGGACAGGCTGACGCGCACCTGACCGGTGTAGGTGCCGGGCCGGGCGCTCTCGGGCACGTGGACGGCCAGCCAGAACACGAGGTTGCGGTCGGCGGTGAGCGCGCAGCGTTCGCCCGGCTGGATCGGCATCAGTGGGTCGGCGCGCCAGTCGGGCTTCAGCGACGGTCGATCCACCTCATACGGCGCGTTGATGTCGACCCACTCGACTCGGTACCAGCGCGCGAGTGACGCCGGCAGGACCGCGTCCTGCGGCCCGCGCAGGTCGGTCAGCTCGACACTGACGTCGCCGAGCGCCTGGCCGCCGCGCACCACCACCTGGGCGGCCTCCCACTCGTTGCGGGCGCACTGCAGGCTGAGGGCCGCGGGCGACCAAGTGGGCGCGACCGCCTGTTGCGGGCCGACCTTGGCGGTGGCCGAGACCGCGTAGACCTCTGCGGCCGGCGCGGCGCCAGCCGCTGCGACGACCGCCAACCAGACCATCCACGCCGTGGTGCCCATGGCTGCCACCTCCCTGGCTGCTGTCCAACCGCGATGGTTCGGCAGGTCAGCCGCTGGACCTGCCTGGTGGCGCGAGCCTACTCCGCTGCGGCTGAGGCCGGGCCACCGGGCGGCGAGTCGAGAGCCTGGCGCACCTTTTGCGCCAGGACCTGCGGTGTGAACGGCTTCTGGAGGAACTGGACGCCGGGGTCGAGGATGCCGCGGCGGCTGATGACGTCGTCATCGTGGCCTGACATGAACAGGACCCGCATCGCCGGGCGCTGCGTGGCGATGCGTTGGTGCAGCTCCTTGCCGGTCATGCCCGGCATGACCACGTCGGTGAGCAGCAGATCGACCGGCCGCGCGAGGTCGGCGAGCAGCGCCAGGCAGTTCTCGCCACCGGCGGCGGTGGTGACGCGGTAGCCGCAACCGGTCAGCACGCGCTCGGCCAGTTGCAGAATGCCGGGGTCGTCGTCCACCACCACGATGGCCTCACCGGTGGCGGCCTCAGCCAAGTTGACCGTGGGCTCGGCCGGACCGGTGTCCTTGGCCGGTGCCACCTGGGGCAGTCGGCAGTGGAAGACCGTGCCGCGACCGACTGCGGAATCGACGGTCACCGTGCCACCGTGCTGCTCGATGATACCGTGGACGGTGGCCAAGCCCAGGCCCGTGCCCTTGCCCAGGTCTTTGGTGGTGAAGAACGGCTCGAACAGGTGCTCGCGGATCTCGGGCGCGATGCCGATGCCGGTGTCGGCCACGACGATCTCCGTCCAGGCGTCGGCGGCAGCCGAGCCGACCGGAGCGCCATGGACCTCGATCCGGAGGGTGCCGCCGTCAGGCATCGCGTCCTGGGCGTTCACGGCGAGGTTCATCAGGACCTGCTCCAACTGGCCGGCATCGGCCATCACCGTGGCCGGTTCGTCACCCAGGACGACGTCGATGGCGATATCCTCGCGGAGGGTGCGGCGGAGCAGCTTCTGGAAGTTGCGCACCACCTGGCGCAGGTCGAGGCGGCAGAGCTCCAGGATCTGCTTGCGGCCGAAGGCCAACAACTGCCGGGTCAGGTCGCCGGCGCGGTTGGCCGCCCGCAGGATCTGCTCCAGGTCGGTGTGGCGTGGGTCTTCGGGGGTGACTTCGTTGACCAACAACTCAGTGTAGCCCAGGATCGGCACCAGCAGGTTGTTCAGGTCATGCGCGACGCCGGCGGCGAGGCGACCCACCGACTCCATCTTGTGCGCCTGCAGCAACTGCGAGTGCAGTCGCTCGCGCTCGCGCTCGGCTTGCTTGCGCTCGGTGATGTCCGTGAAGATGCACGCGAACTGCCCCGGCGCGGGCCGGAAGGCCGTGACCTCGAAGCACTTGCCGAGGCCCTCAGCCGCGCTATCGAAGAAGGCCGGCTCGCCGGTCAAGGCCACGCGGCCGTAGATGCCGATCCAGTGCTCCTCGACGCCGGGCAGGGCTTCGCGCACGGTCCGCCCGACGACCTCCTCGGCCGCCAGGCCGGTGATCCGCTCGAACGCGGGGTTCACCGCCAGGAAGCGGTAGTCGATCGGCGTGCCTGACCCATCGCAGATGACTTCGTGCAGCGCGAAGCCCTCCAGCATCTCGCGGAAGAGCGTTTGGTAGTCCTGCTCGATCCGCCGGTGCTCGGTGATGTCGCGGCTGATGGACAAGACCGAGCGGACCTGGCCTTGGGCGTCGCGCTCCGGCACGAGGCGCCAGTCGAGCGTCACCTGGCCGCCCTTCGCCGAGTAGGTGAACTCGGTCTCGAGCGGTGTGCCGGTGTCGAACGCTCTGCGGATGGTCGCTTCCAGGAACTCGCAGAGGTGGCCAGGGAAGCCCAGTTCGCGGTGCGTGCGACCGAGGTACTGGCTGGCCGCCAAGCCGGTCAGGTCCTGCACGTTGCCGGACACGAACAAGTGCCGGCCGTGGCGGTCGAACCGGCAGACGGTGTCGGGCAGTCCGCCGACCAGCGCGCGGTACGACTCCTCGCTCTCGCGGAGGGCGGCCTCGGCCTGGCGCCGCGCGGTCAGGTCGTTGCCGATACACAGGATCTCGGTCAGGTCGCCGGCGTCGTCATACAGCGCCTTGTTGGTCCAGGCCATCCAGACCCGCTCGCCGTTGCGGCGGACGTTCTCGTTCTCGTGCGTGGAGTACGCCGTCGGGCAGCGCGCCACGTTGGCCACCAGGTTGCTCAGGTCGTCGCCGCGGCTCGTCGTCACCGGAATGATGGTGCCGGTCACGTTGCGGCCCACGATGTCGTCCGCGGCGTAGCCGAAGAACGCCTGCGCGTACTCGTTGAAGTAGGTCACCGTACCGTCGGGCGTCATGCGCATGATGGCGCTGTTGGCGTTCTCGACCAGCTCGCGGTACTTGCCCTCGCTCTCGCGCAAGGCGGCGGCGGCGTCGCGCTCGCTGGCGTGGAGGCGGGTGGCCTGGATGATGCTGGAGCAGGCTGAGAGGAACGGTGACAGCTCCTCGACCATCTCCGGCGAGTACCCGCCGGGTCGGTTGGCCACGCAGGCCACGCCGACCAGCCGGTCGCCGTAGAACAGCGGCAGGCACATGACCGCCTGCAGCGTTGGGTGACCGGGCGGCAGTTCGCCGGCGCGCGGATCGGTCAGCGCCTCGTTCGCGATCAGTGGCTCGCCGAGCACCATGGGCAGACCGGCCGTCCAGCCCCGGTCGCGGAACTCGAGTTGCCGCGCGACGAGCTGTTCGTAGAGCGCCGCCGTGGCCGGGCTCCAGGCGATGTTCGACAGTGCCAGGTTGATCTGGTAGGCGGCCTCGTCGTCGCCGTAGAGCACCTCATCGAGGAAGCCGAACTCGCTGTCGGTCAGACGGACCAGGGAGTCCAGCAGGGCGTCGAACGTCGCCCGCGGATCGCCGAGGGCGATGTAGGTCGACTGCGCCTCACGGACGGAGTCGAGTAGCGCCGTGGCGCGCTGGAGGCGGTGCTCGGTGTGGCGACGCTCGGTGATGTCCTTGAGCGTGCCGACGACGTACTCCGGCTCGCCGGCCGCGTCGCGCGTCAGTTGGTAGCTGCCGTGGATCCACCGGCACTCACCCGTGGCGCTCAGCATCCGGAACTCGCGCTCGAGGAAGTGACGGCCGTTATCGTCATGCGCGGCCAGCTCCTCGCGGAACCCGGCCAATGCCGGTCGGTCGTCGGGATGGAACAGCTCCCATTGCGCCGCCAGGTCACGGCTCCGGAGTTCCTCGGGCTGGTGTCCGAGCACGTGCTCGACCGACGGGCTCATGTAGTCGAGCGCCCCGGTGCGGAACGACTGCCGGTAGATGATGTCTTGCGAGCCCTCAATGACCTCACGCAGGCGCTGCTCGCTGGCCCGCACCTGCTCGGTCGCGCGCTGCCGCTCGATGATGTGCGCCAGGAGCGAGCCGTAGAGCGCCACAGCCTCCTGCCTGGTTTCATCGAGCGGGGCGCCGCTGAACAAGTTGTCGTTGACCAAGGTGCCGACCTTCTGTCGGCCGGTGTGCAGCAACGTGGTGGCGTGGTCGCCGCAGCCCACCACCGCACCGCGGTAGCGCAACGGCGCGTCGCGGTCGATGCGCCACCGGGTGCCACCGCCGGGCGGGGCTGAGACAAACTCCAGCAGCGGCGGCTCGACGGCCATCGTCCAGGTGCCGTCCGCCGTGGTCCGGCCCTCGGGATCGGTGCCGGCCACCGCGCGCAGCAGCGGCGGGTCGCCTTCGAGCAGGAAGAGCCCGCACCGCTCGAGCCCCAGGCGCTCTCGGGCCAACTCCACCGCGCGACGGCAGAGCGTGGCCAGGTCCGGACTGCCGATCAGCTCGTCGGCGGCCGCGAGGACGGCCTGCAGGTGGCCCAGCAGGTCGGCCTGGTGCTGCTCGGCGACACAGCGTTCGGTGACGTCGCTGATAATGCCCGACCACCGGCTGCCGCCGCCGGGCAGCGGCGTCGGCTCGGACTCGATGCGCACCCAGCGGATGGCGCCGTCAACCGTGAAGCGGCCCTCCCAGCGAAACGGCGTCAGGCTGCGGCCGGCGGCCAGGGTGACGGCGAGCAGTTGGTCGCGGTCGTCCGGGTGGGCGGCAACGAAGCCGAGCGCGCTGTCGCGCAGCAGGTCGGCCACGTCAACGCCGACGATCTCGGCCACCCGCGGGCTGGCGTACTCGAACGCGAGCGTGTCGTCGGCGCCGAAGCGGAGCAGGAAGACGCCCACCGGTATCCGCTGCACCAATTCGTCATACCGGGCGGTGCTCGCGCGCAGCGAATCCTCCATCTGGGCACGGCGGGCGATCTCCGACTCCAGCGCCTCGGTCCGCTCGGCCAGTTCGGCCAAGTCGCTGAGCCGCTGTTGGGCCACCGACAGCACCTGCGCGAACCGTTCGAGGATGCCGGCCTCACGCTCGCCGAAGGCGTTCTCGCGCGTGCTGCAGAAGGCCACCGTGCCGCCCGCGCACGGCACGTCGATGACCGAGTTCACGCGCTCAGGCAGTGACGGCGAGAAGAGCGGGTGCTGTCGGTTCGGCCGGTAGACCGGCAGGCCGGTCTCGACCGCCTGTCGCAGGGCGGGATGGATCGGCGAGATGCTCACCTCGTAGAGCGCTTTGGGTCCGCCGGCGCCGAAGGTCCGGACCCGATCGGCCGACCAGTCGATGAGGTTGATGCTGCAGCAGTCCAGTGGCAGCAGCGCCCGGGCCTCCTGCTCGAACACGGCGACCACGCGCCGCCAGTCCGCCACCCGCGTCATCTGCAACACCTCGCCGCGGAGGCGTTCCATGGCCAACTCGACCTGGTGGCGCTCGAGAGTCCGTTGGCGCTCGGTGATGTCGGTGGCGATGCCGCAGAGCGCCACCGGCTGACCCGCGGCATCGACGACCAGCCGCGTCCGGCAGTCGACCACCAGCCGGCGGCCGTCGGCCGCGTAGTTGACCACTTGACCGCGCCACTCACCAGCGGCCAGCGTCGCGTCGATGATCTGGCGCTGCGTGGCGCCGCCGGCCGTGTCCTCGCCGTAGCGGTCGACGCTCTGGCCGACGATCTCCTCGCGTGAGCGGCCGAGCAGACGGCATTCGGCGTCGTTCACATAGGTGATGGTGCCGTCCAGATCGGTCACCGTGACCATGTCCTGGATCTGGTTCAGCACCAGCGACTGCAGTTGCAGGCGCTCCTCGCTGTGGCGCCGCTCGGTGATGTCGACGCCGGCCGACTGGTACTGCACCAGTTGGCCCTGCTCGTTGTAGACGGCGCGGTTGGTCCACTGCATCCACCAGTGGCGGCCGTCCGCCGCGACGTGCTCCTGTTCGTGAGTGGTGCTCGGATGCTCCGGTGTCAGGCGGTCCAGGGCCGCCCGCAGCAGCTCGTAGTCGTCCGGCGGGCACAACTCGCCCAGCCGCCGCCCGACCAACTCCTCGGCCCGGGCGCCGATGAGCGCCGCGGCGGCCGAGTTGAGATAGGTCAGCGTGCCGTCGGGCAGCATCGTCGTCACGCAGGCCGTCGCATCTTCCGACAGCGCGCCGAAGCGGCGTTCGCTCTCGACCAGTTCGGTCGTGCGCGAGCGGAGCTGCTGCTCGACCTGCAGCCAGGCCTGCTCGGCCCGCAGCTTGGCCGCGCAGGCGACGACGCCCGCGGCCGCGACCGGTGGCGCCAGCACGGCCGCCGCGCCCTGCTCGCTCCAGGCGAGGGCCCGTTCGTCGCTGGTTGGTGAGGCCACCACCACGCACAGACCGCTGAGCTGCCCGCCATGGTGCGCCGCCAGGCAGTCGCCGGCCGTGCCGTCAGGCAGATCGTCGCGGATCACCAGCAAGGCCAAGGTGTCTTGGCGCCAGCGAGTCCGCGCCTCGGCGAGGCTGCCGGCCACGGCCACGGCGTAGCCGTCGCCGGTCAAGGCCGGGCCCAGTTGCTCGCGCCAGGCAGCGTCGGCACTGACGACCAACGCCAGCGGCCGTGCCGGTCGCCCGCCGTCGGTCAGCAGGGCGTCTACGCGAGCCACCACGGCCTCGTCGGCGGCGGGCAGGTTCAGGAACCCGTTGGCGCCGGCATCGGCCGACAGGCGGGCGGCCTCCTCACTGTGGTAGGTGGCTGAAGTCACCAGTATGGGCACCGCGTTGAGCCACTGGTAGGCGGGTGACCGCAGCAGGCGGCAGAAGCGCCAGCCGTCGATGACGGGCAGGTGCAGGTCGGTCAGGATGAGGGCCGGTGTGTCGGATGGGTCCATTGCTGACAGCGCAGCCGCGGCGCTATGGCAGGCCAGCACGCGGTACTGCGCCCGCTGCAACGCTTGCGCCAGTGCTTCGCGTTGCACCAGGTTGTCGTTGACCACCACCACAGCGCCGGATCGCTGCGTTGGCCTTCCATCCATCCGCGCTCTCCCGCCCAGGCCCCTCTGGCCTCTGCCGCCCCGCCGTGCGCCACGCGACCCTATGGTGTGCCGTGCTCCCGGCCGTCGGCCTGGCAGTCGGGGCAGCTGCCAGGCGTGAACTCGGCCTCGGGGTGTGTCTCAACGTAGCTGGCGAGACGACGCCAGAGGCCCTCGTCGGTGCTGACGCGGTGGCAGTGCGCGCAGACAGGCACCAGGCTCTGCAACGTCTTGAGTTCGGCCAGCGTGCCGCTCAGTTGCGCCGCTTGTGCCGTCACGGTGTCCTGGAGCTCAACGATGCGCTGGCCCACCTGGAGGCGCACGCGGAGCTCCTCGGGAGCGAACGGCTTGGCAAGGTAGTCGTCGGCGCCGGCGTCCAGCCCGGCCACCACGTCCTCGCGGCTACTCCGCGAGGTGAGTAGCACCAGATAGGGTGGGGCAGTGGTCTGCGTCGCCCGCCGGCGGCGGCAGATCTCCAGACCGTCGAGCCCGGGCATCATCCAGTCGAGAATCGCCAGGCGCGGTGCATCGGGCTGCTGCAAGGCGTCCCAGGCCTGGAGACCGTCGGCGGTGGCCAGCACCTCGTGCCCGAGCTTCTTGAGCACCGCGGTCAGGATGCTCCGAGAGGTCTGGTCGTCGTCCGCGATCAGTATCCGCATCGTCCGCCTCGCCTTCCGGTGGCCGAGTTCGCCGTCACGGCCGCGCCACCGGCACGGTTCGCCCTACGGGGTCACCAGACCTGCCATGGCCTCGTGTACCGCGTCGCACTGACGATCGAGGTCGGGCAGCAGGTCCGCCATGCGCGCCAGGTCGCCCTCATGCCCGGCCTGCTCCATCTCCCAGGCCGTCTGTCGCAGGGCTTCGGCGCTGACGTTGGCGGCGGCGCCCTTGATGGTGTGAGCCTGGCGTGTGGCCACGGCCAGGTCGCCGGTGTCCAGACTGGCTCGCAGCGTGACGACCTGCTTGGGCAGGTCGTCGAGGAAAGTGGCCGCCACCTCACGGACCAGGTCCTCGTCGTCCATCAGCCGGTCGGTCATCTCGGCCAGGTTGAAGACCGGCGGCTGTTCGGCCGTCGGCTTCGGCTCCGCCGGTGGCGTTGGCGGCGCCGGCGGTGCCGCTCCGCCGAGGTCGCCCGGCAGCCAGCGGTCGAGGGCTTCGGCCAGCGCGTCCAAGCTGATCGGCTTGCTGACGTAGTCATCCATGCCTGCTTCGAGGCACTGCTCGCGGTCGCCCTGCATGGCGTGCGCCGTCATGGCGATGATCGGCACCTCACGGTCGAGCACCGTCGTGTCCGCGGCGCGGATGGCGCGGGTTGCCGCGAGACCGTCCAGTTCCGGCATCTGGACGTCCATGAGGACCAGGTCGTAGGGCACGGTCTCCAGCGACCGAATGGCCTCCATGCCGTTGGCCACGGCATCAGCCTTCAGGCCGAGTTTGCGCAGCAGGCCGAGGGCGACTTGCTGGTTGACCACGTTGTCTTCGGCCAGCAGGATGCGCACCGGGCTCCGACGCAGCTCGTGGACGGTGTGGCGAGTGACCAGGCCGGCGTGCTCGGCCTGTGGCGCGGCCCCCGACAGCACGACGGCCAGGGCGTCATACAGCTCGGACTGCTTGACCGGCTTGGTCAAGTAGGCGGCGAAGCCGAGCTCGGCCAGGCGACGCGCATCGCCGCGCTGCCCGAGCGAGGTCATCATGACCAACCGCGTTCCACGCAGGTCGGCTGCGGCCTTGATAGCGCGTCCCAGTTGCTCGCCGTCCATGGCGGGCATCTGCATGTCGAGGATGGCCAACTGGTAGGGCTCACCCGCCGTGGCCGCCCGGCGCAGTTCGCCGAGCGCGCTGGCGCCATCGGGCATGGCCGCCATGCGCACGCCCCAGGCCTTCATCTGGGCGGTCAGGATCTCGCGGTTGGTGGCGTTGTCGTCCACCACCAGGATATGGGCGCCACGGATCTCGGCGGGCAGGACCGGCGCCATCGGCTCGCGCTCGGGCTGCTTGGTCAGCCGGACGGTGAAGCAGAAGTCGGAGCCCCCGCCGAGCGTGCTGGTGACGCCGATCTGTCCGCCCATCATCTCGGACAACTGACGCGAGATGGCGAGACCGAGCCCGGTGCCGCCGTACTTGCGCGTGGTCGAGGCGTCGACCTGGGTGAAGCTCTCGAAGAGCGAATCCACTTTGTCGGGCGGGATGCCGATGCCCGTGTCGCGCACCGAACAGCGCAGGACCGCCTCGGCCGGGGTCTCCGACACCAGGCTCACGCGGACCGCGACCTCACCCTCGTGGGTGAACTTGAGCGCGTTGCCGACGAGGTTGGTGAAGATCTGGCGCAGGCGGCCCGGGTCGCCCTGGAGTAGGGTCGGGACCGCCGGGTCAACGGCGCAGACGAACTCCAGCCCCTGGGTGTGCGCCCGGATCGCCATGGTCGCGGCGAAGTCGTCGAGCAGGGCCCGGAGGTCGAAGTCGAGCACCTCGAGGTCGAGCTTGCCAGCCTCGATTTTGGAGAAATCGAGGATGTCGTTGATCAGGGCCAGGAGCGACTCGCCGCTGGAGCGCACGATCTCGGCGTAGCGGCGTTGCTCGTCGCTCAACTCCGAATCGAGCAGCAGACCGGTCATGCCGATCACACCGTTCATCGGCGTCCGGATCTCATGGCTCATGTTGGCGAGGAACTCGCTCTTGGCGGCGTTGGCCAGCTCGGCTCGCAGCGCCAGCTCGTTGGCCTGGCGGGTGGCCTCCTCCAGTTGGGCGTTGGCGGCCAGGACGGCCTCTTCGGCGCGCTTCCGCTCGGTGATATCGCGCAACATGCCGACGGCATGCCAGGCGCCGTCCAGGTGGACGGCCGAGAGCGACACTTCGACGGGGAGCTCGCTACCGTCCTTGCGGCGGGCCTCCAGTTCCAGCGTGCGGCCGATGGCACCGCCCTGCCCGGTCTCAAGGAAGGCCGACAAGGCCGACTGATAGGCGTCGTGGTAGCGGGCCGGCGCGACCAGTTCGTGCAGGTCGTGGCCAACCGCCTCGGCGCTGGTGTAGCCCAGGATCCGCTCGGCGGCTCGGTTCCACAGCGAGATGCGGCCGCTCGGGTCCATCATCACGATGGCGTCCTGGGCCGAATCGGTGATGGCACGCTGCCGGGTCTCGCTGTCGCGCAGCGCCAGGAAGGCCTGTTTCCGGCTGCTGATGTCGCGGCAGACCACGAAGTGGCGCTCTTCACCGGCGACGTCCAGACGGGCAATGGCGACATCGACCCACAACTCGGCGCCGTCAGCCCGCCGGAAGACCCACTCGAAGCGGCATTGGCCGTCGCGGGCGACGTCGGCGATGCGGGCTCGCACCAGGTCCTCCGACCGTGAGCCATCGGGCTGCTGCACAGGCGACAGCTCATCGGGCCGGCGGCCGATGATGGCCGACCGATCGCCGCCGAAGAGCTGCTCGGCGACGCGGTTGCAGGCGAGGATCACGCCGCCGGACAGTAGCAGGTAGGCGTCGGGCGACTCCTCGAAGAGCGTGCGGAAGCGGTCCTCGCTGGCCTGCAAGTCCGCCGTGCGCGCCTGCACCTGCACCTCGAGCGCCGCCTGCCGGCCGCTGATGACGGCCACGAACAGCGTCAGCAGTGCGCTGAGCAGCAGCCCGGCCACGAGTGCGGCCTGGCCCGCTTGGGCCGGGTGCGTGGCGCGGAAGGCCGGCGTGGGGCGCGCCTCGATCAGGTAGGTGCGACCGAAGGCGAACAGCGGCGCACGACTCACCAGCGCAGCGCGGGCCTGATGAGGTGTCAGGTCATGACTGGCCGTATGCCGAGCGGCTGGACTGGAGCAGGCGATCGGCATCGGCGCCCGTCCGGCGGTGATGCCCACCACATCCAGGTCGATCAGCGCTGGGCCGCTGGCCCTGGCGGCGAGCGGCTTCTCCAGCAGACGCTCGGGCCGCAGCCCCAGGATCACCACTCCCACGGGCGCATCGGGGCGGCCGCCGCGCAGCACCGGCGCGAACACGGTGACCACCTGCCAGTCGCCCGCCGCAGCCCGCACCGGCTCGGTCGAAGACAGCATCCCGGTCTGGATGGCTTCGGTGAGCGCCCGTCGCCGCTCAGGCTCCGAGGCCAGGTCGAAGCCGAAGGCCCCGTGGTTCTCAACTCCCGGCGCCAGGTAGAGCAGCGGGTAGTAGCAGGCGCGCTTGGTGACCGGTTGCCATTGGCCGTCGGCGCTCATCTGATGCACCGTATAGCCGCGTTGACCGGACTGGCGGACGGCGTTCTGGAACTGCGCCAGGTCGGCCGCGGCGACGCGCGGCGCCCAACCGACCACCTGCACGTGCGTCGGCTTCGAGAACGAGGACACGTACTGCTTGAACTCGGCTGGTGTGACCGCGTGGCTGGCTTCGAAGAAGGCGCGCACCGTCGGTAGCGTCACGTCGCGCAGGTCCGTCAGCGAATGGAGCAGACCCAGCCCCTCGGCGTCGGCCAGGCGCTCGAAGGCGTGTCGCCGCCAACGGGCCTCGGCGTCGGCGGTGAACTGCACCGCGCCACCGGTCAGGGCCAGCGCGACCGCAGCGGTGAGCACCGTCTCGGTGTGCCGCAGGCAGCCGCGCTGCAGGTGCGGGCGGCGGCGGCGAGCCGAGATCAGCACGTCGCCGAGCACCACCAGGACGGCCAGAACGATGGTCAGCCACAGCGGCTTGCGAGCGGCCACGCTCAACGCGGCCAACCAGGTGCTCGCCTCGATGTCGATGCCGACCACCATCACCACTCGTCCGGAACGTTGCTCGCAGACCGGCGCGAAACCCGAGACGAAGGTGCCGAACTCATCGGTGTACGGCCCGACTACGTCGGGCGTGGCCGTGTCCAGGACGCGTCGGAGCGTTGGCGGTGGTTGTCGGTAGGTCGTGCCGGGTGGTGAGGCGAGGCGATCGTCAGGGGGCATGCTTTCGGGCCCGAACCGCAGCTCGCCGCCGCGGTCGGCCAGCGAGTAGACCGCGCGCACATGTAGCGCCTCGGCGGCCGCGGCCATCTGCCGATGCAGGCGCTGGTAGACCGGGCTCGTGCGGTCGGCGGCGGTGAACGACAGCGAGTCCACGCGGCGCAGGTTGATCTGGCTGGCCAGGTGCGCCACTTGCTGCCGCATCTGCTGCCGCATGTCGGCCTCGGCGTAGCTCGCGGCCTGCCGCGACGCGTGGTGCCCGGCGGCCAGGACCACCGCCAGCAGTACCGCAGCGACGATGTGAACCGCCGCGACCGACCCGCCGCGGGCCGTCGCGTGCCCGCCGTCAACCCGACTCGCCTGAGACAATGGCATCCGCGCGCTCCACCTCGGCCTGGTTCCCCGCCGGCCCAGAGTACGTGACTGATGGATCGGCCTACGGATCCCGAACTTGAGGCCGGCGCCGCGGGACGGCCACGCCGTGGGCTGCGCTTCGGCACCCCACGGTGCCGTCCAGGCCCGCATTCGGGCCTGATGCGCCCGCTCACATACCGGTCACCTTGCCCACCGGGCCGGGCGCTCGGTGCCACGCCGCGCCCTGGCGGCTCGGCCCAGGACGCTTCACGAGCCGCCGGTGGTCGAGGCGCGGCGCCGTGGCTCGTGCAGCAGGCGCTCGACGGCGTCTACCAGCGTGCCGGGTGAGAAAGGCTTCGGCAGATAGGCGCGGCGTGGGCCGCGCAGGGCGGCCTCGGGCAGCTCGGTCTCGGGATAGCCCGAGATGTAGATCACGCCCAGCTCCGGCCAGCGCCGGGCCAACTCCTGGGCCAGCGCGTCTCCGCGTTGGCCGGGCATGACCACATCGGTGAGCAGCAGGTCGACCGGCTCGTCGCGATCGCACGCGACCGCGCGGGCCTCCGCCGGCCCGGCGGCGGTCAGCGCGGTGTAGCCGGCCTGGCGGAGCGACCGCGCGACGATGTTGCGTACCGACGGCTCGTCATCGACCACCAGGATCGTAGCGGTCGCGGGCCGGCTCGGGCGCCGGCTGCCTGCGGCGCGGCAGGGCAGGATCAGCGTCATGGTCGTGCCCTGTCCCGGCGCCGAGCAGCAGTCGAGTTGGCCGCCGTTCTGCTGCACGACGCCATAGACGGCCGATAGGCCGAGGCCGCTGTGTGAGCCGCTCTTGGTGGTGAAGAACGGCTCGAAGGCCGTGGCGCGGATCTCCTCGCTCATGCCGGCGCCGCGGTCGGCCACCGACAAGCTGAGGTAGTGGCCCGCCCGCAGGCCGTACCAGGTCGCGGGTTCTCCGTCGTCGATGGTCATCGCGCTGGTGCGGATGGTCAGCGGCCCGCCGTTCGGCGACGCCTCGCGCGCATTGTGGACCAGCGCCAGCAGCGCGTGTTCGAGCTGCTTCGGGTCGATCTCGACCGGACCCAGCTCGGGTGCCAGGTCCAACTGCACCGGGCAGGCGTCGCCGGCGGCCGCGGCCAGGCGCGGGACGAGGGCCTGGAGCATCTCGTTGAGGTCGAGACGGCGTGGCGTGACCAGTTGCCGTCGGCCCACGGCCAGCAGTTGGGCCACCAGGTCGGTCGCGCGTTCAGCGGCCTTGCGGATCTCGGTGGCATCGTGACGGCGGGGATCTCGCGGATCCAGGCTGTCGAGCAGGAACTGGCTGAAGCCACCGATGGTGGTCAGCAGGTTGTTCAGCTCGTGCGCCACGCCGCCGGCCAGGCGGCCCACCGCCTGCAGCTTGTCCTGTTCGCCGAGTTGTCGCTCGCGGGCCACCTCATGGGTGACGTCACGCCGCACCAGGAGGACGTGGGTGACTCGACGGCCCTCGAGGCAGACCGGTGACAGGCTGCCCTCGGCCACGCGGACCGTGCCGTCGCGATGACGCACCTCGCCCCGCCACGTGTGCGTCCGGCCGGCGAGCAGTGCGTCCCGGATCCGGGCCGCCTCGCCCGCGGGCAGCGGCGGTTCCCAGAGCGCGGTGAGGTCGCGGCCAACCGCCTCCGCCGGCGGCCAACCGGTCAGCGCGCCAAAGGCCGCGTTGGCGTAGAGGATGGTGCCGTCGAGGTCGCTGAGCACGACCGCGTCGGCCGCCTGCGACAACGCCGCTGCCAAGAGCAGACGCACCTCGCCAGACGCTGCGACTGCGGTATTGCCGTCCATGTTACCCGTGCCAGACCGGCTCCAAAGCCTGCACGACGCCCACCACTTCGCGAGCCGATGGTTTGGTGCCACATCGGGCCCAGCCGCCGGATGACCCATTCGAGCCCATCTGCGCTGGTCCCGTTGCATCAGTTGGTCGGCCGGATCGGTGGTCCTCCTGTCTGTGACGATCAACTGAGCGAATCTGATCGCGATGCTACAGAGCAGGCGGAAGCGTTGTCTGGTGTTATGAATACACAGCCCGCCGGGTCGGATTCGGGCGGGCTGTGTGACGGCGTCTGTATCAAGTGGAGAGACTAGGGGCCGCGTTGTTCACCCACGGGTGACCTCGTAGTAGATGACACCCTTGCCAGCGAGGCGGGTCTGGGCGTCGAAGGTCAAGGCCCCGTCGCGGGTCTCGGCCGGCACCTCCGCCAGGCGCGCGCCGTCGAGGCCAAGGGCGTACACCTTGACGCCGGCCGGCTGGTCGATCTTGAGCGCCACGGTGGTGGTCACATCGCGGACCAGGTGCGGCAGCTTGCCCCAGTCGAGTAACGTTCGCAAGCCGCGCTCGCCGTAGCGGCGGCCGGAGCCCTGGATGTCCGGCACGTGGGCCACCAGCAGCCGTGGCGCGCTGGTCACCGGCGCGGCGCTCAGGCTGGCCACGTAGACGCCCACCGGGCCGCGGCCCGGCTTGATGCTCAGCAGACCGACCTGGGCCGCTTGCCCCTTGGCCGAGAAGGCACCGACCGAGCCGGGCGTGGCGTAGACGAACAGCCCGCGCGCCGGCTCCAGGCGGAGCTGCCCGGTGTCGCTGACGTAGACCCGCTGGTCCAGGTCGGTGGGGTTGTCCTTGGCGATCAGGCCCCGGTCCTTGAGTTGCTGGAGCACCTGCTGGGTGGCACCGGGTGACTTCAGGTCGGGGCGCTTGCCTTGCAGTTCGAGGCGGAGTTCGCCGGGACCGGGCTGGCCGGCGGCGTCGACGAGGCTGCCCAGGCGCGTGACCAGCGACAGCTCCGCGAGCTGGCCGGTGCTCAACGGCACCTGCCCGTCGTCCAGGTCACGCCGCGTGGTGCAGAGCGCCACGGTGGCTTTGGCCGTGGCCGCGTCGCGCCGGAACAAGAGGATGCCGAACCGGTCCGAGGCCAGCATGGCGGGGTCGGCGGCGACATCGAAGAAGTTGCTGGCCTGCGGCTGCCGCAGGTTGTCGACACCGTGGCTGTAGGCGAACCGCCAGATGGCGTCCCAGCCCTGCAGCGCACCGTAGGCACCGGTCAGCGGGCCGCCTTCGGCGCGGCTGGCGTTCGGGCCGCTATAGTTGAACTCGCTGAAGCCGAACGGACGGTCCAGCAACTGGGTGACGGCCTTGCTGCGGTGCAGCGGCGCCGCCTGGCTGACCGCGCTGCCGCCGTGGTTGCCGCCGCGTGTGGGCAGGCGCCAGGCCTGCTCCAGGAAGTGCGGGTGGTCCCAGTAGCTGTGGTTGTCCACATAGTCCAGGTCCTGGCGGACGCCCTGCATCGGCCAGACGTCGGTCCAGGCGTTCAGATCGGTGATCAGCGCGCGGCTGCCGAGCTCTTCGCGCAGGAAGCGGCGCATGTCGGCGATGAAGGCACGGTGCACGTCGGCGGCCCAGATGGCCACATCGCGGCCGGCGATGCCGTCGGTGCCCCGCGGGAGCGCGACGCTGCCCTGAGCCGGGTCCTGGCCGTCGGGCAGCCGGCCGTCCCAGGCGGCCTGCAGCTTGGCGCGGTCGCCGTAGCGCTGGGTCAGCCAGGCGCTCCAACTGCGCTTCAGTTCGACGCGCAGGCGCTCGGAGGCCCCGCCGAGGAAGTTGAGCAGCATGCCCTCGTTGACCAGCGAGAGCATGTTGAGCGCCGGGTCCTTGGCCCAGGTCTGGCCGGTGTATGGGTTGACATGGCCAAACAGGCGGCGCGAGAACTCCTTCAGGTTGCCGCGCGCGCGGTCGCTGACCAGCACGCACAGCTTGTACTCGTCCATGGCCACGCGCTCGCCACCGGCGGCGTAAGCCTCCTTGGCGCGCACCGGGCGTGAGACGAACAGGTCGGTGGTCAGGTAGAGGCCACGCTTCTTCAGGGCCGCGGCGAAGTACTCCAGCCGGTCGAGTTGCTGCGGCCGGAAGGTCAGACTGTCGGGGGCCTTGTCATCCACCAGGTTGCCCTCGTAGTGATGGATGCGGACGGCGTTGTACCCCAGCCGCGCCAGGCGGTCGGCGACGCGGTCGGCCAGGTCGTGGTCCGGGTACAACGCGGTGAAGCAGAGGTTGACGCCGTAGAGCTTCACCGGCTGGTCGGGGCGCTGCTCGAAGACCATCCGGCCTTGCCGGTCGGCCTTGAGCCAGCCGTGCTTGCCGGCCGGACCGTCGAGCAGGCCGAGCGACGTGAAGTCGAGCGCCGAACCGGGCTGGACGTCGACGGCGCCGTCCAGCGGCACCCAGTCCTGGTTCGCCTGCAGAGTCACCGGCTCATCGACACTGAGCGTCATGGCCGGGTCCAGGCTGGCGGTGAACGCCACGGTCAGCGGTGCGGCCACGTTGAGCGGGTTGCCGCCCGGGCCGATGCGGATGCTGAAGCTCGGGCCCCACTGGCGGTCGTCCTGCAAGAGGAGGTTCTGCGGCTGCGCGCAGGTCAGCGTGAGCTTCGGGCCACGGGGCGACTGGATGCTGAACGAGCGCACCGAGCCGGTGAACAGCGACACCGGACCGAACTCGGCCGGCACGTCGCCGCTCCGGCCGTCGGCGGTCCAGCGACCACCGCGCCAGAAGTCGGCGGGCAGGTTCCAGGCGGCGCAGATGACCATGACGGGCGTCGGCGCCGTGGGGCTGAACTGGTACTCGAGCCCGATGCCGCCGGCCGCCGGCCGCGCGTCGGCGCGCACCTTCACGGGACCGGCGGCGGTGGTGATCTGCAAGGCGCGAGCGGAGCCGCTGCTGGGGGCGCCGCGCTCGGGGCCGGCGCTGCGGAACTGCCAGCCCGGCTCGGCCAGGCTCGCGCTGAGGGTCGCGATGCTGTCGTCTTGCCAGCGGACCGTCAGTGCGCCGTCGCGGCCCCACAGCGCTTCGGCCTCGGGCGCGGCGCAGGCGGCGATGGCCGCGCCGAGACTGCTGATCACGGCCAGGGAGAGTGGTCGCATGGGAGACTCCGTGCGAGCCGTTTGGCTGCCCCTGGCCGTGATTCCTCCGTCGGCGTCAGCCGAGGATCTGGCGGATCTCCTGTTCGGGCGTGGTGATCGGGCGCAGATCGAACTGGTCGATCAGCACCTTGAGCACCGCTGGCGACACGAACGCCGGCAGGCTCGGGCCGATGCGGATGCTCTTGATCCCCAGGTGGAGCAGCGACAGCAGAATGCAGACCGCCTTCTGCTCGTACCAGCTCAAGATGAGCGAGAGCGGCAGGCCGTTGACGTCGGTGCCGAACGCTTCGGCCAGCGCCGCGGCGACCTTGATGGCCGAGTAGGCGTCGTTGCACTGACCCATGTCGAGCAGGCGCGGCAGGCCGGCGATGGTGCCGAAGTCCTGCTTGTTGAACCGGTACTTGCCACAGGCGAGCGTCAGAATGACGCAGTCGTCGGGCACCTGCTCGGCCAACTGCGTGTAGTAGTTGCGCCCCGGCTTGGCGCCGTCGCAGCCGCCGATCAGGAAGAAGTGGCGGATCTGGCCGCTCCTGACGGCATCGATGACCTGTGGCGCCACGCCCAGCACGGTGTGGTGGCCGAACCCGACCAGGACGGTCTGCTCCGGCTCATCGGCCGCGAAGCCGGGCGCCGCCAGGGCCGCGTCGATGACCGGCGTGAAGTCGCCGTCACCGCAGTGGGTCACCCCCGGCCAGGCCACCAGGCCGCTGGTGAAGATGCGGTCGGCGTAGCTCGGCTCCGGCTCCTGAATGCAGTTGGTGGTCATCAGGATGGCGCCGGGGAAGGCCGCGAACTCGGCCGCCTGGTCCTGCCAGGCGCCACCATAGTTGCCCACCAGGTGTGCGTGCTTGTGCAACTCGGGGTAGCCGTGCGCCGGCAGCATCTCACCGTGGGTGTAGATGTTGAGGCCGCGGCCGGCGGTTTGCTCGAGCAGCAGTTGCAGGTCCTTCAGGTCGTGGCCCGAGACCAGGATGGCCTGGCCGGCGACCGGCGTCACGCGCACGGGCGTCGGCACCGGGTGACCGTAGGTGCCGGTGTTGGCCTCGTCGAGCATGGCCATGACCTTCAGGTTGACCTCGCCGCAGCGCAGGTTGTAGGCCAACAGGTCGCCCAGGGACGGCTGCTCGACGGTCAGGAAGTCGAGGGCCTCGTGGAGAAACGCGTAGACGTCTTCGTCTTCGCGGCCGAGCACCAGCGCATGGTCGGCGTAGGCGGCGGTGCCCTTCAGGCCGTAGGTCAACAACTCCTGCAGGCCGGCGACGTCGGCGCCGAGATCGTCGATGCGGTCCTCGACCGAGACGTCTTCGGCTTGGTCGATCAGGTCGGCCAGTTCGGCCGCGGGCTGCCAGGTCACCGGGCCGTTGAGCGCCTCGGGTGGCTGGCCGGCCGCCTGGCCGGCCGCCTCGTAGCGCGCCTTCAGGTCGTCGCGCAGGCCCGCCACACGGTGGATCTGCTCAGCCACGCGAGCCGGGTCGAAGTTGACGTTGGTGACCGTGGTGAACAGCGCCTCGAGCATGGCGCGGTCCACTTGCGGGTCACGCAGGCCCAACGCCCGCGCGCGGTGCGCAACTCGCGACATCCCCTTGGTCACGTACACCAACAGGTTTTGCAGCCCGGCCGTCTCCGGATCCTTGCCGCAGACGCCCACCACGGTGCAGCCTTGACCGCGATCCGCCTGCTCGCACTGGTAACAGAACATGCGTACCTCCACCTGCCGCGCACGCCCGACGCACGCGGTCAAGGACCGTCTCTTCAACGGAGTTTCCAGTCTTTAGGTACCAATATGCGTCGAAATTGCCGACAGGCGCGACGGCAATTCCGCGCCGTGGGGCCGGCGGCGGTCGCGGCGGCGGGTGCGGCTGGTTCGCTGGGCCGGCAGCATTTCGGCCGAGTCCGGCGAATCGCGGAGCAAACGGCGGCTTGGCTGGTCTAAGACTTGGCCTCTGGTGGCCGACCGATGTGTGGGGTGAAGCGCCTTGGTTCGAGCGAGTCGCTGGCTGTGCGTGCTGATGCTGTGGGCGGTGGCGGTTCCGCTACCGGCACAGGAGGAGGCGCGTGCCTGGCGGGTTGACTCGGGCGACGTGCTCGACATCCAGGTGCCCAAGTACCCCGAGTTCAGCAAGCTCTACCCGGTCTCGCGCGATGGCACCATCACCATGGATCTGGTCGGGGCCTTCCCCGTGCGCGGGCTGACGCCGCCGGAGATCGAGCAGCGTCTGGGCGCGCGCCTGCGCGAGTACCTGCGTTTTGTCGAGGCTGTCAACGTCAAGGTCTCGGCGCGGCGGATGCTGATTCGCGTGGTGGGCGCGGTAGGCGATCCGGGGCAGAAGGACGTGCACAAAGAGGCCAATGTCCAGGAGGCCATCGCCGCCGCGGGCGGGCCGCAAGTCGGCGCGCTGGTCACCCGGATCGTGATCCGCCGCCGGGTGGGCGACTGGGTCGAGGAGATCCCGGTCGATCTGAAGGCTTATCTCGAAGGCCGCGGACGCCTGCCCGAGTTGCGCAATGGTGACGAGATCTTCGTGCCGCGGGTGGAAGTCGAGGGCGGCGTGCAGCGGCCGTTGGGTCCGCAGGACGTGCAGGAGCCGGGCGCGCCGGGCAAGGTGCGGGTGCTGGGCGCGGTGAAGAATCCCGGCGAGTTCGCGGTGCGCGAGGACAGTACCGTCCTGTCGCTGCTCTCGGCCGCCGGCGGCTGGCTGGACACGGCCGACCTGACGCGCATTCGCCGCCTGCCGGGCGGCACCGGTCGGGCCGAGTTGTTCGACCTGCAAGGTTACCTCGACCGGGGCGGCGCCGTGCCGCGGGTCTTCGCGGGCGATGTGGTGTCCGTGCCGAGTCGGACGGTCGCCACGCGCATGGTGCGTGTCATCGGCGCCGTGACGACGCCGGGCCCGGTCAACCTGACGCCCGATGCCGATCTGCAGTCGGCCATCACCAGTGCCGGCGGCCTGCTGCCCGTGGCCGATACGCGCCACGTGCGCCTGGTGCGCAGCGAAGGCGGCGAGACGGTCACCCGCGAACTCGATCTGGAGGCGTACCTGCGTGGTGGCGATCCGACCGGGATCCCCGAGCTGCGCAATGGTGACGTGATTTTCGTGCCGAAGGGCACCATGCCGTTGCCGACCACCAACGCGACGGTGTATGTGTTCGGCGCGGTGACCCGGCCCGGCCCCTATCCGCTGGTCGAGCAGCGGGCGCTGCTGCACGTGCTGGCCTCGGCCGGCGGCACGCTGCCGTATGCGAACCTGTCGCGGCTGAAGATCAGCCGCGCCGCAGCCGACGGGCCGCGCATCGTCTACTTCGACCTGCAAGGCTACCAGGACGGTGAGGTCGGGCAGTTGCCACCGCTGGCTGACGGCGACACCATCACTGTCGACCACAACACCGTGGTGGTCGTCGGCGAAGTGGCCAAGCCGGGCGAGGTGACCATTCGCACGCGGGGCACGGTGGTCGATGCCCTGGCCGGCGCCGGTGGCCCGACGGTCAACGCCGATCTGAGCCAGGTGGTGATCACGCGCAACGGGCCCGAAGGCGCGACGCGACAGGTGGTCAACCTGGAGGTCTACCTGACCTCGGCGACCACCGCGCCGCCGCCGCCACCGCTGCGCGCGGGCGACGTGGTAGCCGTGGAGACGGGTGCCACCGACCGGCAGTCGGTGTTCGTGCTGGGTGCGGTGATGCGACCGGGCCCGGTGCCACTGCCAGGCCGGCGGGCTTCGGTGCTCTACGCGCTGGCCACGGCCGGTGGTGTGGCGCCGAACGCCGACCGCGCTCAGGTGCGCATCATCCATCCGGGTCCCGGCGGTCTGCGGACCGACATCTTCGACTACAAGGCCCTGCTCGCCGGCGAGCTGACGGTAGCCAACGCGACGCCGCCCGAGGTGCGACCAGGCGACATCGTGGCGGTCGATGAGGTCGGCAAGCTGGGCACCGGTGTGTTGGTGCTGGGCGCGGTGGCGAAGCAGGGCCGAGTGCCGATCGAGCGTAAGGGCCAGACGGTCATCGACACCATCGGTCTGGTGGGCGGCCTGCTGCCGAACGCGAATCCGGGCCGCGTGCGCCTGGTCCGCGCCGGTGGCGAGGTGACCACACTGGATCTATCGACGTTCTCGCAGAAAGGTGTGCCGACGCCGGAGGTGCGTGACGGTGACGTTCTCGTCATCGGGTACAAGAAGGATGCGCGCGACATCTGGGACGAACTCCTGCGCATCTTCCCGTTCTTTGCGTTCTTCATTCGCTGATGAGTATTCTGAAGTGGTTGAGCGGTGGACTGAGTGGCGGCGACTCGCAAGCCGCCGCGCGGCTCGACGCCGAGATGATTGAGCTGTACCAGGCCGTCCGCCCGGAGGTGGAAGCCGGCAGCGTGCGGAGTCTGGCGGTGACCAGCGCCGAGCCGCACGAGGGCCGCTCCAGCGTGGCGCAACTGCTGGCTGAGTTGCTGGCGGAGCACCGCACCACGCGGGTGCTGCTGGTCGATGCCGATGGCTTGCGGCCGAGCCTCCGTGACGCCTATCACGCGGCGGGTGAGCACGACCTGGCCGCGGTGTTGGCCGGCCGGTGCAGCCTGGCCGAGGCGGTGCAACCGACGTTGCTGGGCAATCTGGAGCTGCTCGCCGGCGCGCCGGGCAAGCTGCCGTTTGGTGACGTGGCGAGTCGGCAGGCGGTGGACCGGCTGTTGTCCGAGGCGCACCGGAACTACGAGATGGTGGTGTTCGACACCGGACCGCTGCTGGAGGCCGAGGAGGCGCTGGTGTTCTGTCACAGCGTCGATGCCGTGCTGTTGGTGGTGCTGGCCGGGGTAACGCAAGGCGAGATCGCGTCGCGGGCGCAGCGTCTGCTGCAGCGGGCCAAGGCGAAGTTGCTGGGCGTGGTGGTGAACGATCCGCGCGGGGAGTTTGTCCGCGATGACCGCTGAGCCGACCTTCGACATCACCACCTACTGGCGCGTCCTCCGCCGGCGGATCGTGCTGCTGCTGATTCCGGTGGTGCTGATGACCGGCATCCTCGGCCTGGGCAGCTTCCTGCTGCCGAACATCTACCGCGTCGGCGCCCAGGTGGTGGTGCGGCAGGAGATGGACCCGGCCAAGGGCCTCGCGGTCGACACGCAGATCACCCAGCAACTCGGCGGCGTCATCCAGGCGCTCCAGCAGCCGCTGTCGCAGAAGGACATCTTCGAGCGCCTGAAGCCGGTGACCCCGAAGGGCGTTTCGCTGCAAGGCGCGCTGAACGACTACCGCGACCACCTGAAGATCGTGCGGCAGGAGTCGGGCAAGGACCTCATCGTCGATTTTGTCTACGAAGGCACGCCGGACAAGTACGCCATCGAGGTGGTCAACGCCTTCGCCGAGGAGTTCCAGAAGCAAGGCACGCGGCTGGTGGCCAACTCGCTGGTGCTCAGCCTCGAGTTCGTCGACGAGCAGATCAAGGACCAGCGGACGCGGCTGACCGCGCTGGATGAGCGCGAGCGCAAGGTGAAGGACAAGCTGGCCAAGGAACTGGGCGACCTGCTGCCCGGCGCGGCGACCGACGGCTTGACCAAGTACGTGTCGGAGAAGCTCGCGCAGGGCGATGCGGACTACCAGAAGATCTCCTTGGAGATCAAGTCGCTCGAGGCGCAGGCGCAGTTCCTGCGGTCGCAGTTGGCGGTGACCAAGCCGACGCTGGAGCTGAAGAGCTCTGGGGTGGGGCGGGGCGAGCAGACCGAGGCCGCGCTCGAGCAGTTGACCATGGAGACGCAGACCAAGCTCACCGCGTTGCAGATGAAGTACACCGAGCAGCATCCGGAAGTGGTCATCATGCGCCGGCAGTTGGCCGACCTGAAGGCCCGGTTGGCGTCGGTGAAGAAGCGCGACGGCAAGTCGACGCGCGACGAATCGAACCCGGCCTACGAGAGCCTGCGGAAGGACACCATGCAGGCCGAGGCCCAACTGCGCTTCCTCAAGTCGCAGCAGACCGAGTTGCTCGCGCGCAGCAACCGGCTCCGCAAGATCTCGACCGCACTGCCGGGCTACGAGGACCAGTTGGGCTCGGTGCGGCAGGAGCGCGAGGCGCTGCGCAAGACGCACGACAGCCTGATGGAGCGCAAGCAGGTCCTGTCGCTCAACCAGAGCTTCGAGCAGGTGCGCAACACCGGCCGGTTCGAGGTGCGTCGGGCCGGCACGGTGCCGGTGCAGCCGGTGCGGCCGAATCGCAAGAAGTTCCTCATGCTGGGGTTCGTGGCCGGCCTGTTCATCGGGCTGAGCTTCATGTTCCTGGCCGAGTACCTGGACCACGGCATTCGCAGCACGGAGACGCTGCGGCGCTACGTCGACGCGCCGCTGCTCGCCGTGCTGCCGCGCGTACCACGCTGATGGCCGGCCGGTCGCAGTCGCCGGTCATGGCCGTGATCGGCTGCTTCTCGCTGGTCATGGCCCTGGCCTGCCTCGTGCTGGCGGCCAACGACATGTCGTTGAGCTTCGCCTTCGGCGGGCTGGTGGCGGTGGTGGCGGCCGGCATTCTCTCGGTCCACCCGTTCTTCGGCGTCATCCTCTATGTGGTCGTCATCTACCTGCGGCCCGGCGACCGCTGGCCCGAGCTCGAGAAGCTGCGCCTGACCTATGTCATCGGCGCGGGCACCTTCGCCATCTGGATGGCGCAGTACCTGACCCGACGGCGGCCGACCATTGTGCACCACCGCGTGCAGTTCTACCTCGGCGCCCTGGTGCTGGCCGCGTTTCTCTCCTGGGCGCCGATTTCGCTCCGCTCGGCGGTCGAGGTGACCACGCAGGGCCTGTTCAAGGCCGTCGCCATCTACCTGCTGCTGGCCAACCTGACGCGGACACCGAACCGTCTGCGCTGGGCCACCTGGGTGGTGGTGGTCTTGTCGGCGGTGAACGCGCTGACGGCTTACCTGACCTTGAGCAGCGGCGCGGGCAAGTTCGAGGAGCGGGCCTCGGGCGTGGGCGTCATGGACGACCCGAACGACCTGGCCTTGACGCTGGTCATGGCCCTGCCGCTGGCCATCGCGCTGTGGCAAGGCGATCGCGGGTTCTATCGCCGCCTGCTGTCGGCGGCCTGCGCCGCCGCGCTGGCGTTCGGGGTGGTCAACTCACGCTCGCGCGGCGGCGTGCTCGGGCTGCTGGCGGTCCTGTTCCTCGAAGGCTACGAACGGCTGCCGAACCGCAGCTTGCGCGCCATCTGGGCGGTCTTCGGCATCGCCGGCGGGCTGGTGGCGTTCAGCGCGCTGGCGGCGGCCCGCGGCGGCAGCCTCGGCGGCCTCAACGAAGACGCCAACGTCTACAACCGCAAAGGCGCCTGGGAGGCCGGACTGAATATGCTGCGCAGCAAACCGCTGACCGGCGTGGGCATCTACAACTTCCCCGAGGCCGTGGACGCTTACGGCCCCGACTACCTCGAGCAGCGCAACCTCAACGCCCACAACAGCCTCGTCCAGGTCTCCGGCGAGATGGGCTTGCCGGGCATTCTGGCCTTTGGTGGCCTGCTACTGCAGGCCGCCTTGTCGGCGGCGCGCACGCGGCGGTTGCTCGCCACCTGCCAACCGACGCGGTCGCAGTTGGCCATCAGTCGCGCGCTGGGCCGCTCGCTGGTCGGCTGGTTCGTGTGTGCGTTCTTCTTGTCGCAGGCGTACCAGTTCTGGCTGTACATTCTGGTTGGGCTGATTGTGGCGGCCGAGGTCATCGCCAAGGAGGCGCAGCCGCCGCCGGAGGTGCAGGTGGCATGAAGCGCGGGGCGCTCCAACTGGCCGCGGCCGTGGCGCTGGTGCTGGTACTCTATGGCCCCGGGCTGAACGGGCAGCGCTACGGTGACGATCTGGGCTTCCTGGCGCCGGCGTCGGTCCACCACCCGTTCTTCCACTTCGTCGGGCCGCATCCGCACCACCCGTGGTACCGGCCTATCGAGGCCACGGTCATCACGCTGGCGCAGCAGACCGTCGGCTACGCTACCTGGCCGGTGCACGGTCTGGTGTTCTGGCTACACGCGCTGCTCGCGCTCGGCGTGGCGCGAGCGGTCCTGAAGCTGGGCTTCAGCGGCCCGCAGGCGGCGGTGGCGGCGGCCTTTCTGATCGTCTGTCAGACCGCGGTGCTGGCCGTGGAGGGCAACGACACCGTCTCGCAGGTGCTGGGCGCGCTGGCCGGCAACGCGGCCCTGTGGTGGTTCTACCAGTTGCTCCGGCGCGATGGGGCCGCGCCGCCGGGGCGCGAGGGCAGCGCCTGCGTGGTCTGCCTGGCGGTGGCGCTGTGGTCCAAGGAGAGCAGCGTCGGCTACCTGGTGGGCCTGACCTTGCTGGCCCTGATGGTCCGGCCGGGGCCGGGCCGCGTTCGACGGCGGGCGTTGGCCTGCTGGCTGTCGGCGGCGGTGCTGACGGCGGCCTACCTGCTGGTCCGCCGCCAGATCACCGCCTTCGGCCCCAGCTTTGGCGAGGGCGGCTACAACCTGCACCTGGGCCTCAACGTGCCACTCAACGCGGCCGGCTTGCTGGCGGTGGCGCTGCTGCCCATCTCGACCGTGACCATGTACGACTGGGCCACCGCACACTGGTGGCCCGGGCTGGCCGCGGCCGGTCTGGCCACGCTGCTGGTCCTCGTCGTGGTGGTCGTCGGCTGGTGGCGCAACGGGCGCGCGCGGTTGGGCTTCGGCCTCCTGGTCATGGCCGTCTGCGGCCTGCTGCCGACCATCCTGCTCAACCACGTCAGCGAGTTGTACGCCTATGGCGCCCTGCCGGCGCTGAGCATCTTGGTCGGCGTGGGCCTGGGCCGCGAGCTGGGCCGCGCTCGGCCGGTGGCCACGACGCTGATGGTGGTGTTCCTGTTGGTCCACGCCGCCGGCACCCAGCAGAAAGTGGCGCTGATGGTCGACAACGGGCGCCGCGCCACGGCGCTGATCGAGCAGCTTCGGCCCCTGGCGCGTGAGCTGCCGCCACAAGGCCGCCTGGCCCTGTTCTCGCCGCCGCGACAGCGCATCTACTCGGCCTTCGTGCTCGACCACACCGACGTCCTGGAGATGGGCCTGACCGGGGTCAAGGTGATGCTCGAGCGGCCCGATATCGAACTGCGCATCGTCGATGCGGGCGAGCTGCGGCGGCATCCGTTGGCGCCGGGCGAGCGTCTGGCCGCGTTGCGTGACGGGCGGCTGCAGCCGGTGCGACCGGAGGATCTGTAGGCCATGATGCCATCGACACCCGCGCGGCGCTCGGTCTGGGTGGTCTGCCTCGGCCTCGCCGCCTGCTCCTATGGCGCCTTCGTCTGGGGCCTCGATCGCTACCCGCTGGTGTTTGTCGACGAGCCGTTCTTCAACCTAGCGCCGATCCGCTACCTGCACGGGCAGGGGTTCACCAGCCCCGTGCGCGACGATGCGCCGTACGGTGACACGCTCTGGGCCTACCACGCTCCGCTCTATCCACGGCTGCAGTTGGTCACCTTCAGCCTTCTGGGCATCAGCGACTTCGCGGCGCGCGTGCCGTCCTGGACGGCCGCCCACCTGGCGCTGGTGCTGGTGCTGGTGGCGCTGCTACGCCGCGGACGCAGCCGCGCGGCGCTGTTCGTGGCCGTCGCCTGGTTGGGCGACCGCGCCATCATGGAGCTGATGTACGGCCGGATGGATGGCCTGGCGGTGCTCTGCCTGGCCGGAATGTTCGTGACCACACTGGCCGCTGTGGAACAGCCGTCGCGGCGCGCGGCGCTCGGCATCGGCCTCTGTGCCGGGCTGGCCGGCGCGTTCCATCCCTCGACCGTCATCTTCTCGACGCTGGTCGGTCTGCTGCTGCTCTGCCTGCCGTACCGTCCGCGCTGGCACCTGCCGGCGGCGATGGTGCTGGGGGCCGTGCCAGGCGTGCTGGTCCTGCTGGCCTGCTGGTGGCCGTCACCGAGCCACGCCGTGGAGCAGTTGCGGTGGCACCTCGGCCTGTGTGTCAAAGGCAGCCTGAGCGTCTGCTTCCAGGTGATGCGCTGGTCACGCTTCGAGGTGGCCGGACTGGGTCTGGCCTGGGCGGCGGTGTTGGTGCCAGCGGCGGTCCGCCAGTTGCTCCGTCGGCGCGAGCAGGCGCCGGACGCGGTGCTGCTGGTCGCCACCGTGTTCGCGGCCGGCGGCGTGGCGGTGATGCTGAAGCCGCCGGTGTTCCCCTACTACGTGTCCTACTTCAGCCTCTGGCCCCTGATCGGTCTGGGCGCGCGGTTCGAGTTGAGCCGTGGCTGGCGGCGAACCGCCGGGCTGGTGGTGCTGCTGGCCGTGTGGCTGCCCTCGCTGGCCTGGAACAGCCTGCGCTGGCGTGAGCTGCTGCTGCACTACCACGACCTCGACCGTCGCTGGGCACGACAATGCCTCGCCGAGCACATTCCGCCCGATGTGCCGCTGACCGGCAGCCCCGAGTACTACCTGGTGGCGCCGGAAGCCGGTCTGAACTACCGGCCACTGCCGTGGTATGGACGGGGCCTGACGATCCCGCCGTCGACCTGGCTGGTGCTGACGGCGGACGACTACGACCAGTGCCTGCGGGTCTCGGCGGCCGAGCAGGCTGCCCGCCCAGTCGTCTACCGGGGTCCGCTGCAACCGGGCAGCCGGCACCTGGGCTGGCCGGCGGTGATCCTGGGACCTCGCGCCGACGCCGACGGGCCGCCCGGAACCGCGCGCCGGCCGCCGGAGTCCACCTTACGGTGAGCGGCGTCTGTTCACGTCACCACCGCAGAGGAGTCACCGATGGCAGCGAAGTGGACCCACCTGCTCATGGCGCTGGTCGCGGCGCTCTTGCTGGCCAACCTGCTGATGAGACCCGCACCGGTACACGGACAGGCACGGACGTGCGTCGGCATGGCGACGGCGGCCAACGGCGTGGGTGTCTACCGCATCTGGAGCGACGGCACGATCGAGTACTGGCGCCCATCGGCCAAGCCGAAGTGGGAAGTGTTCGCGCCGCGGTGAGCCGCGCGCGGGCGACCGGAGGTGGGGTCACCGGGCCCGTTCGGCCGCGCCCGGTGACCCAGGACGCTCAGTCTGGCTGCGCCGTGGCCGTGGCACTCCGGCGGTAGTTGGCCAGGCCGGGCGCCGCCGCGTTGAGGCAGCGGACGCTATTGCGCTGGCCGGTGATGCCGCCCGGCGCGGTGCCGCCATCCTCCAACGGGACCGTGATGGCCGGGTTGGAGAAGTACGGCATCATGTAGCCGAGGCCCTTCTGCCAGTAGCACATCGGCCCACAGAAGGCCGTTGTGCGCATGTCGTAACGGTCGGGGTAGGCATCGCCCGCGCCCATGGCCGGCCCTTCGGCCTTGGTGTCATCGAGGCCGAACAGGTGGCCGACTTCATGCACGAAGGTCAGTTCCACGAAGATGTTGCGGAGGCTGCTGACGGCGTACCCGAGGGTCGCGTCGGGCTGCAGCGGGTTGGGCAGCCAGCAGGCGATGCCGTCGTTCGACTGGTCGGTGCCGTCGGACTTGCCGACCAGCAGCATGACGATGTCGGCCGCATAGCGATCGCGCGCGGCCGCCACGCCGGCGTCGGTCCGTATGGCGTCCAGCACCGTGGACATGTCCAGGCGTGTCTCGTCGTAGACGAACTCCTGGCTGTGGACGCGGCGGACGCGGAAGGCGGCGCCGCTCTTGGTCAGGGCGTCGTTGACCTGTGCCACGAGGGCATCGATGGTGGCCTTGATGCCGTTGGTCGTGTCGCCCTGGCCGTCACGGGCCAGCCGTGCGGCCGGCGTGTAGAGGACCATCAGGTCGACCACCGAGCCGTCATCGGCAGCGGCTTGCCGCCAGGCGGGTGGCGTGGCCGGCGCGCGGCCCGAAGGCGGCAACGAGGTCTTCGGTCCGGGATTCGACACGAAGTCCGGGTTCGCCTCGGTCACGATGTGTGGACCCTCGGTCTCCTCGATCTCGAACCGGCGCGAGCCGATCTGGACGAAGCCGGTCAGCGCCTCGCCGTCGACGGACAGCAGCACCTGGCTGCCGTTGTGGCCGAGGACGGTGCCTTCCCAGACGTAGGAGCCATCGGTGTCCTGCGCCACAGTCGTCCGCGTGGCGGTGCAGGTCGTGTCGTCGAACAAGGCGAGCGTCACCTGCAGGGCACTCAGCAGCCCTGACGTGTCGACATCGACGAACCGATAGCGGAGGTACTCCGGGCCGGTGCCGTCGGCCGGATCGCCGCTATCGGCGCTGGCGCGAAGCAGGTTGGCCGTCTGACCTGAGTTCGAGCTGCCGCAGCCCGACACCAGCGCGGCAAGAGCCAGTCCAACCACCATCGAGCGGATAGTCAACTCGGTCTCCTGGGGCGCACCTGAGTGCATCCATACTGCGCGGCTGTGTTCGGCAGATGGCTGCGGATCCTTCCGGCCGCCTCGCCGACACCGGTCGGCGGCGGCCGGCGGGGGCAACGCGATGGACAGAATACGCATCCGGCGGCGACGAATGGCCGGTGGGGAAGGTAAGATAGGCGAGCAGCCGTTTGGCGTGAGGTGAAGGATGACGCGGAACCCGATGGTGCGCAAGCTGCGCGCAATCCTGGTGGTGGTGCTGCTCGGCGCGACCGGCTTCTTTGTCTACCGCTTCGGGCGGCGCACCCAGGCCGACCTGCCGGCCAAGCCGGTCAGCGGCATCTGGGTGGCCGACGACAGCGTGCTGCTCAAAGGCGACAGCCCGCCGGTCAGCAGCAACGCCATCTGGGACGGCAAGACCATCAAGCTGTTCGGCCTGCGCAACGAGGTGGTCTCGTTCCAGATTGCCGTGCGGCCGCCGCAAGCGATGCTCGATCTGCAGTACACCATCGAGCCGCTGGCCGGCGCCGGCGGCCTGGCGCTGCCGGCTGCGGCCATCGCGGTCTTCCGCGAGCACTACCTCGAAGTGACCGTGCCGTCGCAGGACGGCGAGCGCCCGATCCCGCACCGGCAAGGCGCCGGCTGGTACCCCTGCCAGGCCGTGCCGCTGGCGGCGGGCAAGGGCATCGACGCGCACGCCGACCGCGTGGCCGCGTTCTGGTTCGACATCACCATACCGCCCGATGCCAAACCAGGGCGCTACCAGAGCCGCGTCACGGCCGGCGGGGCGGCCCTGCAGGCCGCGTTTGACCTGGAGCTCGAAGTCCTGCCGCTGGACATGCCCCGCGACATCCATTTCCGCAACTGGTTCTACTACGGCCCGGAGCAGATGAGCGAGTACTACGGGGCCAAGGACGTGACCCAGATCCTCACCCGCGAGCGGGCCTTCCACAAGTTGGCGCACGACCACCGCATGTCGATGGGTACGGAGATGACGCTCGAAGGTGCCGGCTTCCGCTGGGATGCCTGGTGGGGTCGTTTCGGCCCGTACCTGACCGGCACGGCGTTCGACAGCGGGCCGTGCCGCGGGGTCGGCCTCTGCGTGCAGCCGGTCAACATCGCGCGCGAGGCGTCGGAGAAGGACTTTAAAGCGGCGGCCAAGGAGATTGTGCAGTTCTTCAGCGAGAAGAAGCTGCTGCCGAAGGTGGTGTTCAGTTGCTGGGACGAGCCGGGCGACGCCGATGCCTACCGCGAGATCCGGCGCATCGGGCAATGGACGCATGACGCGGTGGGCCAGAAGCTGCCGGTCATGGTGACCGAGCAGGTGGCGCCGGAGAAGCCCGAATGGGGCTCGCTGGAAGGCTACCTCGACATCTTCTGCTCCGACAAGAGCAGTGACGCCGAGATGGCTCGGGTGCGCAACGCCGGGGGCCAGGTCTGGGTCTACAACGGCGGCCTGGCCGGCGCGCCGCTGATCGACTGTCCGCTGCTCGGCATGGTGGCCTGGGGTCCGGCGATGTGGCGCTGGAAGATCGGCGCCTGGTACATGTGGGACTGCACCTACTGGCGGCAGAAGCACTACGGCGTCAAGGTGGCGACCGACCTGTACAGCAATCCGCTCACCTTCGACGAGACGCTCCGGAAGAAGGACGGCAAGCCGTACCCGGCGGCCTGGGCCATGCGGATGAACGGCGACGGCGTGCTGATCTACCCGGGCGAGCCGGTCGGCGTGGCCGGGCCGGTGGCCTCGCTGCGCATGAAGGCCGTGCGCCGTGGCGCCCAGGACTACGAGTACCTGTGGCTGCTCAAACAGAAGGGCCTGGCAAAGCAGGCCGATGAGTTCGCCGGCCGTCTGGCCACCGGCCGGTACCAGTTCGAGGAAAACCCCGACGCCTGGCACAAGGCCCGGCGCGAGATGGCCGATCTGCTGCTGGGAGCGAAGCGATGACGCGAGGGCGTATGGGGCTGGTCGGGCTGCTGGTGGTGGTGGCTGGCGGTGTGGCCGCTGCCGACGAGGTGACCGAGATCAAGCTCGGCCAGGGCATCTGGCGAGCCGAGGCCACAACCGCTGAGCGAACGCTGCCCGACGGCTCGAAGCGGCGCGTGCAGGTGGACCTGTACGGCTTGGTGATGGAGCGCGAGGAACCGGTCCGCCTGGTGCTGTGGGCCGAGGGCCGGCTGGGCCTGGTGGTCCGCGCCCTCGACCGCAACGATGCCCAGGGCAATCCGGCGCTGGTCGGCATCCGCACGGCCGGGCAGTCGCTGGAGACGCGCCTCGCCGCCGGTCGCTACATGCTGGCGGTGGCCGCCGAGCCGCCCGAGCGCGGCGCTTACCTGCTGGCGGCGGCGCGGCCGCTCGACAGCGCCCTGGCGTTGCCGGCCGCCGAGCTGGCGCCCGCGGGTGGGAAGTGCCCCCTGGTTGGGAGCTTCGCGCTGCCGGCCGGCGTGCGGCAGATCGACCTGTCGCCGGACGGGCGGCGGCTCGTCTGCGGCGACGGGCGGCAGGGCTGGCTGTTCGACCTGGAGCAGCGGCGCGGCGCGCTCCTGCCCGCTGCCGGCGGCCCGCTGCTGCGTGTGGCGCTGTCGCCCGACGGCTGGAGCCTGATGACCGTGACCGAGCGCGAGGCGGTGCTCTGGGCGCTGCCCGACCTGGCGCCGTTCGCGCGGTTCACCGCGGCGAGCGGCTTGCGCGATGCGGTCTACGCCGGTCGCCATAGCCGCGTGGCGGTCCTGCCGCAGAACTCGCCGGTCTATGTCAGTTCGCCGGTCGAGGGCGACCTGGCGTTTCTGCCCGGCAGCAGGGGCGGCCAGGCCCTGGTGGCCGACGCGGCCGGCACCGGGCTGCTGGTCCGCTCGGGTGACCGCGACCTGGCGCTCTACGACCTGTCCTCGCGCCAGTTGCTGGGCCGCACCACCTGGCCGGCCACGCCGCGTCAACTCGCGGTGCATCCGGCCGAGCCGCTGGTGATCGGCACCGGTCCGGGGGCCAACCAGGCCTGGCGGGCCGGTGGCGACGCTACCATCGCGCAGGTGCCCGAGGCGGACGCGGTGGCCTTCGCGCTCAACGGCGCCTTGGCCTTGGGCGGCGCGGGCGGCGTCTCGATCCGCAAGGGCACCGAGACCGTGCCGCTGACGCCGGCCGTGCCGGTGGTCAGGCTCCGTTTTGGCGCCGGCGGCAGTCGGTTGGTGGCGCTCGACGGCGCCGGGCGCCTGCTGGTCTGGGACACCACCGCGCTGAGTGGCGGGGCGCCGCAGGATGTGTTGCGGGCCGCCCGGCAAGCGTACGCCGAGGGCCTGGGCTTGCTGCGGCAGCAGAAGTATGCCGAAGCGCACCCGGCTTTCGCGCGGTCGTTGGCGAACCTGCGCCAACTGCCGGCGCAGGGCGAGATCGTCGAGTTCACCTGCCTGACCATCCTGCGTCTGAGCCAGTGCTCGTATGGCGCGGGCCAGTTCGGTCGCTCGCTGGCCGAGGCCGAGGAACTGCTACAGACCAGCGAGACGTTGCCCGACGGCAGCCTGAAGCGGTCGAACCTGGCCATGGGCTGGTACCGCCGAGCGGATGCGCTGTGGGAACTCGGTCGGCGACAGGAGGCGCGACCGGCCTACCAGAAGTCGCTCGACCTGGGGCTGGAGGGCGCCGCGGCGGCCGATGCGCGACAGAAGGTCAAGGCCACGCCATGAGCGGCTGGCAGCCGCCGCGCCGGCGGGCCCTGACGGTGCTGTTCGTCACTGCCCTGGCGCTGCGGTTGGCCTTTGTCTACGTGGGACGGCACGAGCCACTGGTCAGTGATCCGCTGCACTACTCGACCATGGCCAAAGGCTTGCTCGCCGGCGAAGGCTACCACTACGGCCCTTACCGGGCCGTCTGGCCGCCCGCGTGGCCGTTCACCATCGCCGCCATCTACGCGGTTTCGGGTGGCGAGCACCACGGCGCGGTACGGATCGTGACCGCGGTGCTGAGTGCCGGCACCTGCTTGCTGCTGGTCTGGGCTGTCGGCCCCTGGTTTGGTGCGCCGGCGGCGCTCTGGGCCGGCTGGCTGATGGCGCTGCACCCGCAGTACGTGCGCTATCCGCAGACCTTCTACAGCGAGCCGCTGTACGTGTTCTGCCTACTGGCGGCGCTGGCTCTGCTGCCGAGCGCCCTGTCACGCCGGTCGGTGGCGCGGCAGTTGGCGACCGGCGCGCTGCTGGGCGCGGCGTCGTTGACTCGCGAGAGCGGTCTGCTGACGCTGCCGGTGCTGGCGGCGTGGTTCGCGGTGGGACGAGGCGAACTGCCAGCGGGTCTGGCACGGGCCTGGGTGACCATGGTGGCCGGCACGGTGTTGGTCGTGGCGCCATGGGCGGCCCGCAATGCCATCGTGCTGCACGGGTTCGCGCCGGTCACCGGCAGCAACGGCCACAACTTCTGGTGTGGCAACAACGCGTTGGCCTATGGCGGGCCGATGGAACCGCCGGCCGAGTTCCTGGGCCAGCCCGAACTCGCGGGCGACCGCGCCCAGCTCCGGGCCGGACTGGCCTGGGTGCGCGATCACCCGGGCCGGGCCGCCGCGCTGTGGGCGGTCAAGCTGCGCCGGTTGTGGGGCGTGCCGCGCTGGGAGACGGACCGACGCGGGCGCGCGGAGAAGCTGTTCCGCGCGACTCAGGTGATTAGCTACCTGGTGCTCTGGTTGCTGGCGCTGGCCGCCTGGCGCAGGTGCCGGGCGCAGTGGCGATGGGCCCTGCTACCGGCGCTGCTGATGGTGGCGCCCACGTTCGTCTACGTGGCCAGCCACAGCATGGCCCGGCACCGGCTGGGCATGGAGCAGTTCCTGATCGCGTTCGCCGGACTGGGCGCCGCCGGTCTGTGTGGACCGCCCAGAGCCAACGGAGAGGCCACATGCCGAGTCGCACCGACGCCCACGAGCCAGCCGGTCTGAGCCGGCGACTGGTCTGGCTGTTCGCCACGGCGCTGGCGCTGCGGCTGGCCTATCTGCTCACCCGCTGGGGTGAGGGACTGGTCGACAACTCAGACCCGTACTACTTCTCGCTGATCGCGCAGCATCTGGCGGAGGGCCGCGGCTTCCTCGAGATCAAGGCCTGGGCTTACCGTCCGCCCGGCTTCCCGTTCCTGCTGGCGGCCATCTACTGGCCGGCCGGCGTCAATGTGGACTTGGCGCGCGTGGCCTTGGCCGTGCTGGGCGCGGCGCACTGCGTCCTGCAGGTGCTCTGGGTGCGGCGGCTGGCGGGCGACCAGGTCGGCCTGTGGGCCGGCTGGCTGACCGCCGTCTACCCGCAACTGGTGCGCTATCCGCAGGAGATGTACTCCGAGCCACTCTACCTCTTCTGGCTGTCCGGCGCGCTGGCGTTGCTGCTGGCGGGCCTGGAGCGCGGCGACGGGTGGCGCGTGGCGGCGGCGGGCAGCGGCTTCGGCCTGGCCGCGCTCACGCGCGAGGCCGGTCTGCTGACCCCGTTCATCCTCGGCCTGTGGTTCGTGTTGGCGCGGCACCAACTGCCACCGCGACTGGGCCGTTGGTGGCTGCTGCTGACGGGCATGACGGCGCTGACGGTGCTGCCGTGGACGATTCGCAACCAGGTGGTCCTCGGCGCCTTCGTGCCGATCGCCACCAACTCCGGCATCAACTTCTACATGGGCAACAACCCCGAGGCCACCGGCGACTTCGGCTGGGCGGTGGCGCCCGGCGTCGACTGGGACGACGGCGGTAATGAGATCGCCGCCTCGCGCGCAGGCTTCCGGGCCGGAGTGGCCTGGATCCGTGCCAATCCGGGTCGCGCGGCCACGCTCTGGGTCAAGAAGATCTGGATCCTCTGGCGGCCGCCGCTGTACGGCTTCGGCGGGCTGGGCCAGGCGGCTCTGGCCATGCGCGCGGTGTGGCTGGTCTGCTACCTGGCAGCGTGGCTCCTGGCCGCCGCCGCGTGGCGCGACCTCCGCGAGGGCTGGCCGCGCACGGCGTTGCCGCTCCTGTTCATGGTGGTCTGCTCGCTGCCGCACGTGGTGACCTACGCTTCGACGCGCTACCGGCTGACCATGGAGGCGTTTCTGTTTGTCTATAGCGCTTACGGTGCCGCGGGCCTGCGCCGGCCGCGTGCGAGGGAAGACGCCCGATGAGTCGCCGCGCGATCCTGTGGTTGGTCTTTGGCGGTACGGTGGTGCTGTGCGCGCTGACCATGTCCTATGTGGCGGCCGACTACGACGGTCACAAAGAGACCTGGATCGCCTTCGACCGCACGATGCGCTTGCGGCCGTTCCACCTCATCCATTCGCCGCTCAACCGCGCCGCCTTTGGCCTCTGGCACACCCTCGGCTGGCGCGGGCCGGCGTTTGTGCCGCTACAGTACCTCAACACCGTGCTGGGCGCGGTGATGGCCGTGCAACTGTGGCTGCTCGCGGTCCGGTGTGGCGTCAGCCCGCGCGTCGCCGGAGCCACCTGCGCGGTGTTCGTCCTGTCGGCCACGCCGTGGCTGCACTGCCGCACGGCCGAGACCGGCATGACCCCCATGCCGTTCGCGTTCGGCGCCCTGTTGCTGCTGCTGCCCGAGGTGGCCGCCGAGGCGGCCGACGCACGCCGGCGCGCGGTGCTGGCCGGGCTGCTGATGACCGTCGCGCTGCTGCTCTCGCTCAACTTTGTGGTCTTGGTCCCTGCGCTGTGCTGGGCCGCCTGGCGGCTGCGGCGGCGAGCGAGCGACCTGGCGGCACTGCTGGCCGCGTTGATGCTCGCCAACCTGGTGGCCTATGGCATCGCGGTGAGTATCCAGGGCGTGCGGACGCCGGGCGAGTTCTGGTTCTGGTTCTTCCACCACGAAGACGCCAAGGGCTTGAGCGGCGCCAGTAAGGGCCTGGCGGTGCGGGTGCTGCGTTCGGGGGCGGGCATTGGCCGCCTCTTCTTCCCGGTGTCGTGGGGCGAAACCGCGCTCAAGGCGGTGCTCCGCCACCAGCCGGTGGAGGTGTCCTGGACCGACTGGCTGACCTTCGCGCGGAACAGCCTGACGATGCTGTTGACGCTGGCGCTCACCTATGGTGGCTGGCGCGCGCTGCGTGACCGGCCGGTGGGTCAGGTGGCCGCCGTGGCGGTGGTCGGTATCACCCCGTTCAACATCATCTGGCTCGGCAGCGACCCGCAGTACTGGTTGCCGGTCATGCCGTTCATACTGGCGCTGGCCGCCGTGGCGCTGAGCCACGTCGCGGCGCTGGGCTCCGGCGCCCGACGCCGCGTGATCGGCGCGAGCGCCCTGTTCGGCGCGCTGCTGCTGCAGGCCAACCTGCCGGGCACGACGCCGTCACCGCTGTGGCCGCGCTGGGGTCCCGAATGGCAGCGCTCGCGCCAGGCCGCCGCGACCATGGCGACCGGCGGGCTGGTGATCGTGCCGGGCAACACCTCGCTCCGCGTCCTCGATCAACTGCGCCACGACCTGGAGTACTGCGACCTGATCTTCACCGCCGACCAGGCACTGGAGGGCCAGGCCTTTCTCGATTGGCTGGCGGCACAGATCGACGCGGCGCTGGAGGCCGGCCGCGCGGTCTATGTCGAGGGACTGCGCGCGCCACTGGCGCCCGAGTACCTGGGCAACTGGGAGATGACCACCGGCACGCACCGCGTCCGCCGCGAGGAGGTCGAGACGTTCCTCGATCGGCGCTACCCGGTCCGCGCCGAGCCGGGCCTGCCGCGCGGAGTGGAGCGGGTGGGGCGGTGAGGACGCCTACCCCACAATGTGCCCGTCGCCCTCGACGATGTACTTGACGCAGGTCAGCTCCGCCAGGCCCAGCGGGCCGCGGGCGTGCAGCTTCTGGGTCGAGATGCCGATCTCCGCACCGAAGCCGAAGCGCTCGCCGTCGGTGAAGCGCGTCGAGGCGTTGATGTAGACCGCGGCCGCGTCCACCTCGCGGCAGAAGCGCTGCGCGTTGGCCAGGTCCTGCGTCACGATGCACTCGCTGTGCAGCGTGCCGTGCGCCGCAATGTGGTCCATCGCCGCGTCGAGGCCATCGACGACCCTGATCGACAGGATCAGGTCGTTGTACTCGGTGTCCCAGTCGGCGTCGTCGGCCGGCTTGGCGTCAGGCACCAGCGCCAGCGTGCGCGGACAGCCGCGCAGCTCGCAGCCGGCTGCGGCATACGCCGTGGCGGCCAGGGGCAGGAACGCGGCGGCGATGTCGGCATGGACCAGCAAGGTCTCCATGGCGTTGCAGACCGCGGGGTACTGGCACTTGGCGTTGACCGCGATGCTGACCGCCCGGTCGAGGTCGGCGCTGGCGTCGATGAAGGTGTGGCAGACGCCGGCGCCGTCGATGATGAACGGCACGCGAGCGTTCTCCATCAGCGCGCGAATCAGCCCCTCGCCGCCACGCGGAATGACGCAGTCGACCAGGCCGGTAGCCTGCATCAGCGCCTTGGCGCAGTCGCGCGAGGTGTCGCCGATGAGCTGGATGGCGTCGGTGGGCATGCCCGCGGCATCGGCCGCGCCGCGCAAGACCTCGGCGATGGCGCTGTTGGTGCGAATGGCTTCCTTGCCACCGCGCAGGACGCAGGCGTTGCCCGACTTGAGGCACAGCCCGGCGGCGTCGGCGGTGACGTTCGGCCGCGACTCGAAGATGATGCCGATGACGCCGAGCGGGACGCGCACGCGGCGCAGTTGGAGGCCGTTGGGCCGGCGCCAGCCGTCGACCACGGCGCCGACCGGGTCGGCGAGGCCGGCGACCTGACGCAGACCGGCGGCCATGGCGGCCACCTTCGACTCGCTGATGGCCAGGCGCTTGCGCATGGCCGGCGTGAGGTCGAACTGGTCGGCGGCGGCGAGGTCCAGCTCGTTCTGGGCCAGCAGGTGCGGGCAGTGCTCTTCCAGCGCCGCGGCCATGGCGTGCAGTGCCGCGTTCTTGGCGTCGCTCCGCACACCGGCCAGCTTCCGCGCCGCCTGCTTCGCCCGCCGCGCCATGTCCAGCACTCGTTCGGTCGCGTCCATGCCGTTCTCCGGTTCCGTCTGCCGTCTCACGCCTCGGTCAGTGCCAGGTTGTCGCGGTGGACCACCTCGGCGCCGCACTCATAGCCAAGGGCCGTGGGAATCTCCCAGCTCTTCAGGCCCAGGATCTGCCGTAGCTGCTCCGCGCCGTAGTTGCTCAAGCCGCGGGCGATCTCGCGACCTGAGCCGTCCACCACGCGCACCAGGGCGCCCGTCTCGAACTCGCCGGCGACCTCACGAACGCCGACGGCCAGCAGGCTCTTGCCACCGTCGAGCAGGGCCGTCGCGGCGCCATTGTCGACGGTCAGCGTGCCCTCGGCATCGGCGGTCTGCGCCAGCCAGCGCTTGCGCCCGCGGAGCGCCTTGGCCGACGGCCAGAAGGTGGTGCCGCGCGCCTCGCCGCGCGCCACGGCGGCCACCGGCGGCAGGCCGTCAGCGCCCTTGCCGCGGCACATCACCACTTTGGCACCGACGCGCGTGGCCATGCGCGCGGCGTCGAGCTTGGTGGCCATGCCGCCCGAACCGACGCCGCTCTGACTGCCGCCGGCCGCCTGCATCATGGCCTCGGTGATCTCGTCCACCTCGGGCACGACGCGCATGGCGCCGTCCGCATCGGGCATCTGGAAGCCGTCGGTGTCGGTCAGGAAGATGAGCTGCTCGGCGCCGAGCAGTTGGCAGACCTGCGCGGCCAGTTGGTCGTTCTCGCCGAACTGGATCTCGTCCACCGCGATGGTGTCGTTCTCGTTGATGATCGGGCAGACTCCGCTGAGCAGCAGTTCCACCAGTGTGTTGCGCGCGTTGAGGTAGCGGCGGCGGTCGGTGACGTCGCTGCGGGTGAGCAGGATCTGCGCCACGGTGACGCCGCTATCGCGGAAGAAGTCGGCGTAGAGGCGCATCAGCGCAATCTGGCCCACGGCGGCGGCGGCCTGATGCTGGCGCAGATCGCGGCAGCGATCGAGCCCAAGTTGCCGCATCCCGGCGCGTATGGCGCCGGAGGTGACCAGCACCACCGCGTAGCCGTCCCTGATGAGCTGCGACAACTGAGTGGCCAGCGCGCGCAGGTAGTTCAGGTCCAGATCGCCGTGCGGATCGCACAGCGTCTTGGTGCCGACCTTGACCACTACCACCGGCGCATCGATGATCATCGCCTCGTCCTGGCCCCCATGATACCGCGACCTGCGCTGGAGCCCAACCAGCGCCGGCCACCGGGAGAGTTCGGGGAGGGCGGCTCCTCGGCGAAGGCGTCGGCCAGCGCGAGGCGTTGAAGGACTGACCCCGTACGCGGCGAATTGGCGCTAAGGTGGTGGGCTGCGAACGGCGCGGGGTCGTGGCACGAGGGACGGGCCCTGACGTGGCGTCCGAGGAGAGCCGCAGTGAGTGGCGAGTTCGCCCCGTTGCCGGCCGAAGTCATGCGCGCGGCGGCCCGGCCGCGCTTCATGGTCGTGCTTTCCGCCGCCTGCCCGGCAAAGTGCAGCTACTGCTTCGGGCCGCATCGCGGACCGAGTATGTCGACCACGACGCTACAACTCGTCCTGGACCTGATTGACCGGGTGGCCAGCGACACGAACGCGGGACCGGTCGACGTGACGTTCCACGGGGGCGAGCCATTGCTGGCGTCGCACGAGATCTGGGCGAGCGCGGTCAGCGGGCTTCGCAGCCGGTTGGGAACGCGGCTCAAGACAGGGGTGCAGAGCAACCTCTGGCGACTGGACGACTGGTTCTGTGAACTGTTCGCTGCCCACAGAATGGCGGTCGGTACGAGCCTGGACGGACCGCGTTGGATCACGGACGGGCAACGCGGGCATGGCTACTTCGACCGGACGATGCGGGGCATCGATCGAGCCCGCGGACATGGGCTCGAGGTCAGCTGCATAGCCACGAGTACCACCAGCAGCGCGGAGCACTGGGACCAGGTCCTGGGCTTCTTCGCCAGCACTGGCCTCGACGTTGCCCTGCACCCGGCAATACCGGTACTGGGTCGGCCGAAGGGCGACTGGTGTGTATCGCCGGAGGCCTATGCCGAGATGCTCACGTCTGCGCTCGCGTGGTACACGTCCCACCTGCGAGAGTTGCGCGTCGCCGACCTGGACCGAGCGTGCCGGGCGGTGGCCACTGGGCGGCCGCAGGTGTGCACGTTCCACGAATGTCTGGGCGAGTTCCTCGCCATCGATGCCGACGGCGGGATCTATCCGTGTACGCGTTTCTGCGGTCACGACTACTACCGTCTGGGCACGGTTCACACCCGACCGACGCTCGCCGAACTGCTGCGGAGCAGGTCGGCGAGGAGGCTGCACCGGCGACAAGAGCGTGTCCGGCAAGTGTGCGGCGAGTGTCCACACTTCGGATACTGCCACGGCGGCTGCCCGTACGCAACCTGGGCGCACGACCCGGCCGGGTTCCGAGACCCCTTCTGTCAGGCATACCGCGCGCTATGGGCTGCGGCCCAGCAGCGCCTGGTGGCCGAAGCATCGGCGGGCGCCAACCTCGCCGTCGCGGCGGCTCGGTCGCCCGCCGAATGCGGCCACCCGCTGCTGCGGATCGGGCCACTGACCAACGTGCTCCAGCCCGCGACCCACCCGCGCCAGAAGGCTGAGAACGCTCGGTGGTTGCTGGCTGGCGCAGCCTTGGGGCAGCCGAACCCGGACGTTCGTGCGGTGGCAGGCCTGCGGCCGCAGATCCGTGCGCGGCTTGCGGCATCGGTCGGGCGCGTCGAGCAACTCGTCGTCTGGCTGGCCAGGGCAGCCGACGCCCAAATCGAAGCGAGGCGAGGCCCGTCGCCGGTCCTGCCGGTGGCGCTGCTGCAGGCACTGGCAGCCGACGTCCATCGAGCTGACCTCGTCCTCGCGGGCCGAGCGGCTTCCCATCCACACCTCGCGGAAGTCCTGGCGGCCGTCTCCGTCGGTCGGGAGCGCGGGGCGTGGCGGCGGGTCACGTTGCGTCTGGCCGCACGCGACCTCGACGAGCTGCCGCTGTGGTCAGCAGACATCGAGCGGGCGGTGGATCGGCTCGAGATACACCTGCCGTCCAGTCGAGGGGCTTGCCTCTGGCCCGGGGACTGGGCGGCCAGTCGGCTGACGAGTTGCCTTGCAAAGCGCGCCGTGTTGGTCCACGCGCTGCAACCGCCAACGACACGACAGGCGTTGCGCGGATGGATTGAGTGTGCCGGCCAGATGGGACTGCCTCTGCGGCGCGTCGTGGTCTGCGGACACGTGTCGCCGGCGGACGTGGTGGACTACCCTGAATGCGCGGCCGCAAGGCCGCTGCTGGGGCCGCGCCACTGGCTCAGGCGTGGCCCCGTTCTGCGCGCGACTTGCGGTCTGGGCCGCGGGGTCCTCGTCGACGCGCGTGGCGCAGTGTTCGCCTGCCCCCAGTTGGCGCAGGATGGCTGGCGGCTCGGCGCCCTGCCGGGAGACAAAGTCGGGAGTCTGACGAACGTCCCGCCATGGTCGGAGTTGAGCGAGTGGACCATCGACACCGGCCCGTGTCGTCGTTGCCCGGAGCGGTACTTGTGCGGTGGCTGCTGCATGGGCCCGTGGCTGGCCGAGGGCATTGTGCTACCGAGACAGGACCAGTCGGTGGGCTCGTGTCCCATGCACGCGACATGGGATGCGGTACTCCGGCATGCCGAGACCTACCTGCGGCGCGACGCGGGTAAGGACGCCGGACTGACGGCTGAGGCGTGGCCCGGAGCGGGATGACCGCTCCCGCATAGGAGGCCCTCGATGTCTGTGAAGGACGCGTTCCTGCGGGCTCGGCTGCGACGGCTCTCCACGGAAGATATCCTGACGCAGTTGCTGGCGTACGGGCCCGCCGAGTTCAAGGCGGCAACGTGCGCCCGGAGTGTGCTGTGCGAGCGCACGCATTCCGAGTGCCACGTCCCGCTGTTGGCGGCGGTCGCGGCCGTTGCCTCGAATGCTCAGTCGCGGGAGTACGCCTGCTCCAGTCTTGGCACCTATCTGGTGGAGGAGCGCGCCGCCCAGGTCACCGACCAAGTGGTCTCCGCTCTGCTGGCGGCGCTCAGTGATCCCCAACCGATCGTTGTCGCCGCCGCCTGCAACAGCCTCGGCGTCGGGTGTCTCTGGTCGCTGCGGGGCGACAAGCTCGCGAAGGTCGTCACGGCGCTCCAAAGCATGCTCGATCACTCCTCGCCGGCGGTAATCACGGAGGCCTGCGAAGCCATGGGCAAGTGCAGCGAGCGTGTTGCTCTGGCGGCACTGGTGCCGAGTCTGCTGCACCCAGCACGCGAGACTCGGCTGGCCGTGGCCGAGGCGTTCAGAGAACTGGGGCAGGACAACTGGGCCGAGCTTGTGCGTGGCGACGAGGGTGACTTCGCCCGGGTGCTGCACTCCAAGCACGCCGGCGCGTCCAAACTGCTCTGGCGGAACATGGAGCGCTGGGCGGCGCCGCACGGCGACGTGCGGGTAGCGATTGTAGAGGCCCTTGGCGGAGTCAGCGACAAGACAGCTCTGAGATGGCTGCTCACTCAACTCGGGGCGCCGGTGGCTGAGGTCCGCGCGGCGGCGGCAAAGGCGCTGGAACGGTGCGGTCAGGGCGAGTGGCTGGACCTGGTCAGGGGCGATGCCGACGACTACATTCGGCTCCTGCAGTCGGGGCACCGCGATGTGGCAGAAGTGCTAGGCGGGCCCCCGGAGGCCGAGGAATCGCTGTTGGCCCAACTCCGCGACGAATCGGGGGTGGTTCGACAACAGGCGGCCGCGCGTCTCTCGCGGCGCGGCGCAGAGCACTGGTCGACGTTGGTTCGGGGTGACGACGGTGACTTCTCCCGGTTGCTCGCGAGCGGTGATCTCCGGGTGCTCGGACCCTGGCTGGCCGACCTCGAGGCGCTGGTGTGCACGAACTTGGTCAGCCGCGCTGAGGTCATCTCCGCCTGTGCCGCTGTGGATGACGAGCGTGTCGGGGCTTGGCTCATCGGCCAGCTTACGTGCCCCATTGGGGAGACACGAAGGGCCGCCGCCGACGCCTTGGCTGCGCGCGGCCACGACCGGCTGCGGGATCTGGTGTGTGGCGACGATGGCGACTATCTCAGACTGCTCCGCTCGCCCGAATGGGGTCTGATCGAGCCGCAGTTGGCCGATCCGGAAGCCTTCTTCAGCGGCGTGCCAGTCTCGCGCGCCGAAGCGATCGCTGCTTGCACCGCAGCGTCGGGACGTGGCGTCGACGAGTGGCTGGTGCGGCAGTTGCTGGTCCAATCTGAGCCTGACGCCCGCCTGCGCGCCGCAGAGGCATTGGCGTACCGCGGTCAGCCACAGTGGCGCGACTTGGTTAGGGGCGACCGCCTCGACGCAGTCAGACTGCTGGGCTCGGCGGAGCCTGCAGTCATCGACGTACTACTGGCCCGGCTGGACGATATCGAGCTGAGTTGTGGCAACGACGCGTTACTGGCGTATGCGCTCGCCAGCGTCGATGACGCGCGCGCCGAGGCATGGCTGGTCGCCAAGTTGATCGCCGATAGCAGCGCACTGCGGCTGGCGGCAGCAGCCGCGCTGCGGGACCATGGTCAACCGCAGTGGACGGAACGGGTTCATGGCGACAGCGGCGATCTTGGCCGCTTGGCGGCGACTGGGGACAGTCGCCTCCTCGACGGGATCCGCGCGGCCGCCGGTTCTGCGACAGGCGCGTTCGGCGAGATGGCAGTGCGAGCGCTCGCGGCGTTCCCGCCAGACGTCGACTTGGATGAGCGAGTGGCTTTGCTGACGGCGCGATTTGGTTTGGGCATAAACGCCGTTGAGAGGGCGGCGGCCGAGACGTTGGGCCGGATCGGTGTCGCTGCCGCGGTCTCCTTCCTCGTCGGCGGCCTAGCGGCAAGCCGCCGCGCAACCAGGGCCGCGGCGGTGGCGGGCTTGGTCGAGTGCGCGCAACACCACCCGCAGGTCCTGGCCGCCTGTTGGGAGGATGCAAGACAGCGCATCCAGACACCACACACCGATCGCACTGAGAGCGAGCACAACGACTGGCATCACGATTTCGTCGTCGAGCACCGGGACCATGAACCGCCGTCAATGGGCTACGACGACGCGCACGGTCACACCGATTTCGGTGGCCACACGGACGAGCGTCGTGACGAAACTCTCCGTCGGCGCCACGCGGACGCGGGCATCGGTCTGGCGTTTCCACCGCCGCCCACCGTTCCGTCAGCCACTGTCTCCGTACACTGCCCGAACCGCGCGTGCAGGAACAGCGCGCAACTACCGCGCCATGCCGTAGGCAGAACGGCCACCTGTGCGGTGTGTGGCACACGGTTCAGCGTGGTGGCGGACACCGAGGGGCCTGACTGAGCGACGAGCCGGCGACCGTCCGCAACCTGGGTCGTGCAGCGGGCCGGTACGAGCGGCAGGCGGGCAAAGCCAGAGCGGGTCCCAAGCCGGGCACTCGCGCATCCGCTGGCCGTAGCGGCCGTAGTACTCGTAGCACGGGTCGATGCGCAGCGGCCCGTTACGGAAGCCGCCGGTCCAGAGGCCGCCGAGGTTGAGGTCGACCTCGCGGGTGCGGCCGCTCCACACCTCGCGCAGGAACGGGCGGTAGTTCTCGGTCCACCAGACGTCCTGCTGGACGATCACCACGCCCGGC
>CAZHGD010000010.1:0-83803 GCA_964531735.1 uncultured Fimbriimonadaceae bacterium
GGCCCGGCGGGCGCGGCGGGCCGGGGCAGGTCGGGCAGCGGCAGGGCACCGGCCGGGTTGGGTGTGCTCGCCGGGCGCGGCGTGGCGGCGTGGCTGACCGGCCGCGGACGGACCGGCGCCGTCTCGGCCGTTTCGGTGGGCACAATCTTGCAGCCCGAGAGCAGCAGCACCAAGACCAGGACCGGAGTCCCGCAGACCCACGAGCGCATCGGCCGGCTCCGTTGATTCGGGCGTGTCGGACGTTGTGGAGAAGCCCCTCGCCATGGCTTGCTGAGCCGCTTGCCAAGCGGCGGGCTCCCCGGAGACCGGCGGCAAGCTTAACATGCTCCGGGCCGGGCCGTCAACGATTGACAAGCCCTCAGCGGTGGGTTAGACTCCGCCGTCTAGTCTGGTGTTGCCCAGAGGAGGTGACAGATGGCGGCGCGGAAGACGGCCGGCAGCAAGTCGGCGCAACTGGCGGTGGTGCTGACCGGAAATGCCGCGCGCGCAGCCGCGGTTCTGGGGGCGCTCGAGGCCCTGGAGCAGAGCGGCCAAACGCCGTCGGTGCTCGTGGGCGCGTCAGGTGGCGCGGTCGCCGCCGCGCTCTACGCCGCCGGTGGCTCGGCCGCCGCGCGGACCGCGCTGTACAACCTGGCCCGCGCCAACTCCTGGCAGCACCTGGCCGACATCGATTTCGACGCCGTGCTGAACTTGGCCACGCGCCCGCACGAGGCCAACGGCTTCCTCAAGGGCGAGGCCCTGCAGGCGGCCCTGCTGGCCAGCTCGATTGGTCACAAGGGCTTCGCGCAACTCGACCCGTCGGTGCTGATTGTGACCACCGACCTGAACAGCGGCCGGGAGTTGGTCTTCGGCAACCAGACGCAAGAGACCGAGGGCTTGCCCTACCGGGTGTACGCGCGTTCGGCCGCCGATCTGGCGCGGGTCAATGTGGCCACCGCGTGCCGCGCCAGCATGGCGACGCCGGGCCTGTTCCAGCCGTTGTCGCTCGAGCAGTACTGCCTCGTCGACGGCGGGCTGCGGGCTCGGCAGGCGCTGACCGTAGCGGCGGCGCAGCCGGGCGTGGAGCGCATCATCTGGCTGCACGCCGGGCTCGACCTCAACGAGACCTTCTCCTTGGTGACCGACTACGCCGGGCAGAGCTTCGCGGTCGCGATGGCGCAGGCGGCCGGTGCGGCCGCGACCGATCAGTTCGATCCGCACACCGGCGATCCGCTCCTGGCCGGCAAGGTGGTGCGCTACGTGAATCTGGCGGTCAGCAGCGTCGGCACCGCCGAACTGGTCAAGACGCAGGCGCTGTATGAGAGTGGCCGCCGCACCATGGCCGCCCTGATGGCGAAGGGCGAGTTGTTCGGCGACGGGCCGGCGCTGGCCACAGCGTTGGCCGAAGACGTGGACGAGACCGACGGGCCGCGCTGGAGCGCGGTGGTGGGGGCCGGCGGACGCGATGTGGTGAGCATCGCGGACCTGCGGCCGACTTTGCAGCAGGAGTTCGGCTACGAGTTCGAGGAGTACCTCGAGCGCGAGGCCCTGGAGCGCCTGGAAGCACGCGAGCCACAGGCCACGGTGGACTGGGCGCAGGCGCAAGCGGAGCAGGAGCTCGGCCTGGCCCGCCTGTTCGCGGCCTTCGCCGCGCGGGCGTTGGCCTACGGTGGCAAGGGCTTGTGGGGTCTGCTGCGCTGTGCCTGGCACGCGGTGGCGCTGGACAAGCTGGTGGGGGCACTGGCCAAGCTGGCCGAAGACGGCGCCATGGCCGTGGCGGATAAACTCGCCCACCAGGACGCCCCGGCGTCCGGCTCCAGCGAGTCGTGACTCCGCTGCTGACGCACCTGTTGGCCCTCTGCCGCGACCGCGGTGCGTCGGCCTACTGTGTCGGCGGTTGCGTGCGCGACCGCGTCCTGGGGCGTCAGGCCAGCGATCTGGACGTCGCTCTGGTCGGTGCGGTCGAGTTGGCTCGCGAACTCGCCGAGCAGACCCGGTCGTTCTTCGTGCTCCTCGACGACGGGCGGGGCACCGCGCGGGTGATCCCACGCGACGGCGGGGCCTATGTCGACCTGGCCGAACTGCAAGGCGATATCCTCAACGACCTCTGCCGGCGCGACTACACCATCAACGCCATCGCCTGTGCGCTGGCCGAGTGGGACGATCCGGAGCCGTCGTGGATTGACCCGACGGGCGGTCTGGCCGACCTGCAAGCCGGCGTGCTGCGCCTGGCCGGCGCCGATGCGCTGCGTGCGGACCCGCTGCGCGTGTTGCGGGGCTACCGGCTGCGCGCCGTACTCGGCGTGGTCTTCGAGGCGGCCACCCGGCTGGCCCTGCGGCAGTCGGCGGCCGACCTGATGCGTGTGGCGGCCGAACGGGTCTGGCAGGAGTGGTTGCTCCTGTTGGCCGCGCCGCACGTCGTGGCGGCGGTGGCCGATACCGAGCGCGACGGAGTGCTGGCGGCGATGCTGCCGGAGACGGCGCCGGGCGCGTCGCGGCGGTTGACCGAGCTGGCGCCATGGGTGGACCAGGCGGCCAAGAGGTTACCCGGCTGGGAGGCCGAACCCGACCGTCTGGCGCTGCTCCGGTTCGCCGTGCTGCTGGGCGCCGAAGGCGAGCCGCCGACGGCGGTCGTGGCGCAGCGGTTCCTGTTGAGCCGGGCGCAGCGGCGCGTGCTGGGCTGCCAGCGGGCTCCCGCGGACGATTGGCCGGACGCGCCGGCTGTCTTGGCCGGCCTGGCGCTGGACCACGGGGCAGAGACGGTGGGCGCTGTCCTGCGGGCGGCGGCGGCCGGCGAGGTCACGCCGGTCGCGGCGGACAATGCCTTGCAGGATCTGGCCGAACGGCTGTTGCCGCGTTTGAGCGAACCGGCACTGGTCGACGGCACGGCGCTTCAGGTAGAGTTGGGCCTGAAGCCGGGTCCGGGTTTCGCGCGGGTGTTGCGGCAGGCGCGACTGGCCCAGCTACTGGGGCTGGTCACCGCTCGCGAACAGGCGCTGGCGTTGGTGCGCAGTGAGTGGGAGAGCGATGGCTGAGACGATAGAGCTGTCGGTGGTGATGCCGGCCTACTGCGAAGAGCACCGTCTGACCGCTGGGCTGACGCGCGTCAAGGAGTACCTGAACGAGCGGGGCCTCGTGGCCGAGATCATCGTCGTGGACGATGGCAGCACCGACCGCACCAACGAGTTGGCTCGCGAACTGCTGGCCGACTACCCGCGCCACACCGTGCTCCGGAACGAGCCGAACGCGGGCAAGGGCTGGTCGGTGCGGCGAGGCATGCTCGCGGCCAACGGCGCCATCGCGTTGTTCACCGACGTCGACTTGTCGGCACCCATCGAGGGCTTCGACGACCTGCTGGCGGCCCATCAGGGCGGTGCGGACGTGGCCATCGGCTCGCGGGCGCTGGGTGGCAGCCGGATCGAGGTCCACCAGCCGCTGATGCGCGAGATCGCCGGGCGCTGCTTCAACCTGTTCGTGCAGCAGTTCGTCATGCGCGGCATCCGTGACACCCAGTGCGGGTTCAAGTCGTTCCGACAGGAGGTCCTGCGGCCCATCTTCGGTCGACAACAGATTCGCCGGTGGGGCTTCGACGTCGAGGTCCTGTACATCGCCCGACGGCTCGGCCTGCAGATCGCCGAAGTGCCGGTGGTCTGGCGAAACGACGAGGCCACCAAGGTCAACGCCGCCGCCGACGGCCTGAAGATGGTGCGCGAGGCCATGGAGGCGCGGCGGCTGCACCGGCACCTGACGCCGGCCGACCTGGCCCAGCCGGTGGCGGCGAACGACGAGGCGTAACCGCGGTCGGCGGTCGCGGGCGCGTTTACCGTCGCCGGGGCTTGTGGTAAGCTCGCCGTACCATGTTGACCGAAGGGCGGGTGGCCGCCGCGCTGCTGCTGGGAGTCCTGCTGACCGCGACCGTGGTGGCACTGTGCGTGCTGGTCCACCAGTGGCGCCACGGGCGTTCGTTGCTGACCGGCCGGCAGGTCGTGTTGCGACTGCTCGGCGGCGGCACGCTGTTCCTCATCTGGCTGATGATCGGCGCCATGCTGCTGTCGATCCGTCCGCTCGAGCGCCCGCAGGCGTTCCTGCTCTGCTTCTACGCGACGCTGCTCTGCTCGGTACTGCTGGCGATCCTCGCCATCGTGGATCTGCGCTGGTTGCGCGTGAGCCAGCGGCGGGAGCGCGAGCGCCTGTCGGCCGATTTCATCCGGCTGCACACGGCCACGACGGAACGGCGCCATGGCCGCTGAGGACTGCCTTCGCCGCGCCATGGCGCTGGCCGAGCAAGCCCACGGCCGCACGGCCCCGAACCCGATGGTCGGCTGTGTGATCGTGCGCGACGGCCAGGTCGTGGGCGAGGGCTGGCACGCCGCCGCCGGGCGCCCCCATGCCGAACGCGAGGCGTTGGCGCAGGCCGGTGAACTGGCGCGTGGCGCCGTGCTCTACTGCACCTTGGAGCCGTGCAGCCACCACGGACGCACGCCGCCTTGTACCGCTGGCATCATCGCCGCCGGGGTGTCCGAGGTGGTCTACGCCGTGGACGACCCCGACCCGCGCGTGGCCGGGCGCGGCGCGGCACAACTGCGGGCCGCGGGCCTCACGGTGTCGGGCGGCTGCCTGGCCGCGGAGGTGTCTCGGCAACTGGCCGGCTACCTGCACCAGCGGCGCACGGGCCGGCCACTGGTCACCGCCAAGTGGGCCATGACGCTCGATGGCAAGCTGGCGACGGTGACCGGTGACAGCCGCTGGGTGAGCGGACCGGCGGCGCGGGCGATGGTCCACCGAATGCGTGACGAGGCCGACGCGGTGGTGGTCGGCGTCGGGACGGTGCTGGCCGATGATCCGGCCCTGACCTGCCGGTTGGCCGAGTTCGGCCCGGTGGCCCGGGCACCGCGCAACCCGCTACGGGTCATCGTCGACACGCACGGACGGATCGCGCCCGACGCGCGGGTCCTGACCGACGGCGAAGCGGCGACGCTGTGGGCGGTTGGCGACGACGCGGTGGTAACGGCGCCGCCAGGTGTCGAGGTGGCGTGTCTGCCGGTGCGCGACGGTCGGGTCGACCTGGCGGCCCTGCTGGAACGGCTAGGCGCGCGCGGGGTGTTGGAGGTGTTGTGCGAGGCCGGCGGGACGTTGACCGGTGCGCTCCTGGCCGCGGGGCTCGTGCAGCGCGTGGTGGCGGTGATCGCACCGAAGCTGGTGGGCGGACGCGGACCGACACCGTGGGACGCCGCTGGGGCGCAGGCGATGCGTGACGCCCGGTCGCTCGGGCCGGTCAGCGTCGAGCAGCTTGGCGACGACTGGGTGCTGCGGGCCGACGTGGAGGGCGCGGACTGATGTTCACGGGGATAGTCGAGGAGCTCGGCGAAGTCGTGGCGGTGGAGCGGCGCGGCAATCTGGTCCGCTTGCGACTGCGCGCCGAGCGGGTGCTCGATGACGCCCGAGTGGGCGACAGCCTCTGCCACAATGGCGTCTGCCTGACCATCACCGAACTGACGCCGCCGCACTACGCGTGCGATGTCATGGCCGAGACGATGCAGCGGTCGACACTCGGACGATTGCACGCCGGCGACCGAGTCAACTTGGAGCGGGCGTTGGCGGTGGGCGGTCGGTTTGGCGGGCACTTCGTGCAGGGCCATGTCGACGGGGTGGGGCAGATCCGCGACATCAGCCGAGTGGGCGAATGGGTGACCTACGAGGTGGGTGCGCCGGACGCCGTGCTCGGCTATGTGGTAGCCAAGGGGTCGATCACCATCGATGGCATCAGCCTCACCGTGGTGGACCGGCGGCCATCGTCGTTCACGGTGTCGCTGATCCCGCACACGCTGGCCGAGACCACGCTGCAGGACCGGCACCCGGGCGACTGGGTCAACCTGGAGGCGGACATCCTGGCGAAGTATGTGCAGGCGGCGCTCCAGCGCGAACCCGGTGCCGGTGGTACAATGACCTTCGCGTGGTTGGCTGACCACGGGTTTGGGACGGAGTAGGCGTTGAGCGTTGCAGAAGACCGCATTTTCGACGACATTCCCGCGGCGATCGAGGCGATTCGGCGTGGCGAACTGGTGGTCGTCACGGACGATGCCGACCGGGAGAACGAAGGCGATGTGATCCTCGCCGCCGACCGGGTGACGCCGGAGGCCGTGAACTTCCTCGAGCGACACGCGCGGGGCCTGCTGTGCGTGCCGCTGACCCGCGAGCGTCTGGGGCAACTGGCCATTCCGCTCGTGAACGCCTCGGGCGGGGACCGGTTCCGCACGGCCTACACCGTGCCGGTCGACGCGGCGCAGGGGGTCAGCACCGGCATCTCGGCCACCGACCGCGCCACGACCATCCGCAAGCTGGTCGATCCGTCGGCGGCGCCGCGCGACTTCGTCTATGGCGGGCACGTGCAGCCGCTGCAGGCGGTGGATGGAGGCGTGCTCAAGCGCGCCGGCCACACTGAGGCGACGGTCGATCTGGCGCGGCTGGCCGGACTAACGCCGGCGGGCGTACTGGCCGAGGTGAAGGACGACCGCGGCGAGATGATGCGGCTCGATGGCCTGCGCTGGTTCGCGCGCGAGCACGGCCTGAAGCTGGTCTCGGTGGCCCAGCTCATCGAGTACCGGCGCCAGACCGAGCGGCTCGTCAAGCGCGTGGCGACCTGCCGTCTGCCGACCGAGGTGGGTGAGTTCACCTGCGTCGCCTACGAGAGCACCATCGACGGCAGCCCGTACGTGGCGCTGGTGAAGGGCGAAATCCGACCGGATGAGCCGGTGCTGGTGCGGATGCACAGCGAGTGCCTGACCGGTGACGCGTTGCTGTCGCGGCGGTGCGACTGCGGGCAGCAGTTGAAGCTGGCTATGGAGCGGATCCAGGCTGAGGGCTGCGGGGTCCTGGTGCACATCCGCCAGGAGGGGCGCGGCATCGGTCTGCTGAACAAGCTGCGCGCGTATGAACTGCAGGACGGCGGCATGGACACCGTCGAGGCGAACGAGCACCTCGGCTTTCCGGCCGACCTGCGCGACTACGGGCTGGGCGCGCAGGTGCTGCTCGATCTGGGCGTGCGCCGGCTGCGGCAGTTGACCAACAACTGGCGCAAGATCGTGGCGATTGAGGGCTACGGCCTCGAGGTGGTCGAGCACGTGCCGTTGTTGGCCGAGGTGACTCCGGACAACCAGCGGTACTTGGCGGCCAAGGCGCAGAAGCTGGGCCACCTGCTGCCCGACCTGTGCGGTGGCGACCCGGACGAAAGCGAGTAGTGGTCATGGGCAAGACGTTCGAAGGCAAGTTGGTCGGCACCGGCCTACGGTTCGCCGTGGTGGTGGCGCGCTTCAACGAGATGATCGCCTCGCGCCTGCTGGGCGGTGCGCGCGATGTGCTGCGGCGCCACGACGTGGCCGACGATGCGGTGGACGTCGCCTGGGTGCCCGGCTCTTTCGAGGTGCCGCTGGTGGCCGAGAAGCTGGCCGGCAGCGGACGCTACGACGCGGTGATCTGCCTGGGCGCGGTGATCCGCGGGTCCACGCCACACTTCGACTACGTGGCGGCCGAAGTGTCCAAGGGCATCGCGACGGTCTCGCAGCGGACCGGTGTGCCGGTGATCTTCGGCGTGCTGACCACCAACACGATCGAGGAGGCCGTCGAGCGCGCCGGCACCAAGCACGGCAACAAGGGCGCCGACGCGGCCATGGCGGCCATCGAGATGGCCAACCTGATGCGGGCGCTGGGCGAGGGAGCCTGACATGCCGGCGGCGGGCGGCCGGCTGGCGCTGACGGTGCTGGTGTCGGCCGTCTGTGGTCTGACGGCCGGGTTGCTCGGGCAGCGGCTGGCGGCCCGAGCGCTGCCGGTACGCACCGAAGCCGCGGTGGCGGTGCTGCCGGCGGCCGCGACCACGGGCGGCGCCGGCGAGAGTAGCCCGGCGGGCGTACTCAAGGGCGCTGACCAGGTCCTCTCGCGCGCGTTCGTCATGGCGGCTCGGCGGGTCAATCCGGCCGTGGTCAACATCGACAACCTGGCCCGCCGTAAGGCGGGTGGCAGCAACCCGTTCGAGGACGTGGTCGGCCCGAAGACCAAGGGCAAGGACCCGGTCTTGCGGGGTGCGGGCTCGGGCTTCATCTTCAACGCCGCCAAGGGCTTGGTGCTGACCAACCAGCACGTGGTGGAGAACGCCGAGCGCATCGACGTCACCTTGAGTGACGGCCGGGTGCTCACGGCCGAGGTCGTCGGCGCGGACAAGGTGTCCGACATCGCGGTGCTCCGCGTCGCCGCCGAGAAGCTGCCCGAGGCGCCGTTGGCCCTGAAGGCGAAGCTCGAGCAGGGCGAATGGGTCATCGCCATCGGCAACCCGTTCCGCGACTTCCCTCACACGGTCACTGTCGGTGTGGTCAGCGCGCTCAACCGCAACATGCAGTTGCCCGGCCGCGACTACAGCAACCTCATCCAGACCGACGCGGCCATCAATGTCGGCAACTCCGGCGGGCCGCTGTGCAACCTGCGCGGCGAGGTGATCGGCATCAACTCGGCCATCTTCTCACCCACGCAGACCAACCTGGGCCTGGGCTTCGCCATCGCCATTGACGACGCGCTGCAGATTGCCGGGCACCTGGCCACGCATGGTGGCGTGCCGTGGCTCGGCATCGGCATGTTGACCGTTGATGACGCGGTGGCGGCGAAGCTGAAGAAGCCGGGCCTGAAGGGCGTTCTGGTGGACAAGGTGCGGGAGGGCAGCCCGGCGGCCAAGGCCGGCCTGCTCGAGGACGATGTGGTGGTGCAGGCGAACGGACAGCGGACCGACAGTGCGGGGAAGCTCCAGCAGATGGTGCTGGCCAGTCCGGTGGGCGGCAATCTGCAACTCAGCGTGCTGCGCGGCGGCCGCACGCAGACCGTCAAGGTGACGCTCGGGAAGAGACCACTCGAATGAGACGGCGATACCTCGTACCGCTGACCGCGGTGTTTCTCGGCGCCTTGACGACCGGCTGCGCGAAGTTCCCGGCGACCGGCGGCGGCGGCACGCCGCGCATGTTGATCGACATGCGCATGACCTTGCGCGGCGCGGTGGACGAGAACGCCTACTACCTGTTCGTCATCGACACGTCCGGCCGCGACGCCAAGGGCCCGGTGATCATCGCGCCCTACACGCAGTACACCGGCAATGGGCGGGCGACCGGCGCCTACACCCACTACGTCGAGTACCACCTGGGTCGCTTCGACGTCTTCAAGGACCAGCCAGAGGAAGCGGGCGTCACGCCGCCCGCGCGCACGGTGATTGGGCAGCCGTTCCGCTCTGACTCGACCAGCTCCACCGGTGTCCTGCGCTGCTGGATCGACCAGGATCAGCTCAAGCTCACGGCCGGCCAGGCCGACCTGACGCAGATCTCGCTCAACCTGATCACGGTGAACGAGATCGTGACGGCCGGCTCGCTGCCCCCGGTGCCGCGCCAGACCGACGGGCTCGGCACCGACGGCAACACGTTCCTGGTGATCCGCCTGCAGAATGGCACCATCATCGAGAACAACGGCATCGAGTCGACCGGCGAAACGTTCGAAGGCAAGTCGCTGTCGGCGGAGTACGACATCGCCGACTTCCGGGTCGCGGTAGTCAGCGGCAGTTGACCCGTCGGCGGCCGAGTTCAGCGTCCCGGGAAGTCGGCACCCAGCACGACGACCACCTGGGGCACCCCATCACGCCCCGCGCCCTGGGGCCGCAGCGCGCACGGACCCGCGTGCGTGCTGAGTTGCAGGGCCTTGGCCACCTGCTCCGTGGCCGCGGCCGCGCCTGAGCCGGTGGCATAGACGCGCGTCCGGCCGCTCTGGGCCACCGTGGCTGTCGGCGCGGTCACGGCGGCGTAGCCCAAGCGCCGCAGGCGCTGCGTGACCACGCGATCCAGGCCGACGCGGTCGCTGCCGTTGTAGACCGTCACCTCGGGCAGGGCCGCCGGACCGGCCGGCTGGCCGGGCGCCGGGGCTGCCGTGGCTCGCGGCGGAGCCGCCAGCGACTGCTTGAGCCGAGCGACGGCCGCCGGTGCGTCGCCGGCCGCCACGAAGTAGCTGCTGCCGTCGATGGTCTGGGCGGCGCCGGGCAGTTGGATGGCCGGCACGGCCGCCAGGTCCAGTTGTCGCACCAAGCGCAGCAGGCAGCCGGTCTGCAGTGTGCCCATGGTCGAGTCCACATGCTTCGAGAGGCTGCGTATCACGCCCGGCAGGCGGAACACGTGTTGCGGATCGGCGGCCGCCTTGGCCAGCGCGCGCAAGAACACCTGTTGGCGGCGCATCCGGCCAAGGTCGCCTTCGGCGTCCTTGCGGAAGCGCACGAACTGCATGGCGTGCTGCCCGTCGAGCAACTGCTCCCCGGGCTGCAGGTCGATGTGCAGGTTCTGCGCGTGATCATCGTAGCGCATCCGCTTCTCGACCTTCAGTCGTACGCCGCCCAGCGCATCGACCACCTGCTGGAAGCCGGCCAGGTCGCAGCGGACCACATGGTCAATCGGTTGCTCGGTCACATCGGCCACGGCCTGGGCGAGCAGTTGGCGGCCGCCGTAGCGGTAGGCGGCATTGAGCTTGTGCCAACCGCGCCCCGCCAGGCGCACGCGCGTGTCGCGCGGGAGGCTGATGACGCCGAGGTGGTTGGTGGGCAGGTCGAGACAGACCATGATCACCGTGTCGGTGCGGCCTGTGGCATCACCGGCATCGGTGCCGACCAGCAGGAGGTTGACCTGGTCGGCGCCAAACGGGTTGCCCGAGTTGGCCTCGGCCGAAGCGGTGGCCAGCCGCGGCCCGTCCGTCCGAGGGCGCGTCAGCCCCGCGCGGTAGCCGCTGATGAGACCGGCGGCCACCAAGACGAGGAGCAGCAGGGCCGGGCCAGGTCGCAGACGCCGCCGCGTCCGGACAACGCGTCCTGACGGGCGCCCCGACGCTCGCTGTGCCGACCGGCCGGACCGGCCTCGCTGACGCTCGCGCTGCTGCCTCACAACGACACCGCTCTGTCCCCGTCCCGCCTGCCGTGGCAAGGTCACCTGTGATACTTAGGCACCGGCGTAGAGGCCGAGTTTCCCGATCTGGGCCAACACGCGATCGGGAACCAGATAGCGCACCGAGCGACCGGCCGCGAGGTCGCCACGCAGGTCACGAGAGGCGATCTGCAGTGGCGGCATGACGAACCGGTCGACCCGTGGCTGCAGCCACTCCGGCAGCTCCGGCAGCAACTGCTCGAGCGGCGAGCCGGGCCGGTCAGCGACGCCGAGCCGGGCGACCTCAGCGATCTGTCGCGGCGCTCGCCACCGCGGGAAGTCGGCCAACGCATCGCCGCCCAGCAGCAGCCAGAGCTGTGCCTGAGGGTACTGCTCGCCGAACCAGGCGACGGTGTCGACAGTGAAGCTGACGCCGCCGCGGCCCAGCTCAACGTCGGAGACACGGAACTCAGGGCGGTCGGCCACCAGCAGGCGGGTCAGCGCCAGCCGCTGTGGCCCGGGGACGCAGCACGTGCCCTTGAGCGGCTGGCTGGCGCACGGCACGAACACCACCTCGTCCAGCGCCAGCTCCTGGCGGGCTCGGTCGGCCAGCACGAGATGAGCCAGGTGTGGCGGGTCGAAGGCGCCGCCGTAGATCCCGATGCGGTGTCCGCTCACCGCGGCGCCTCCTCGGCCGGCAGGGCCGGCAGTGCGAGCGGGTCGGGCCACCACCGTGTCTCCGGCAGCGCGGCCAGTTCGCGTCCGCGCCGGACCACCGCTCGCACGGCGGCCAGTTCGCGGGTCGGGCCGCACAACATGCACAACCACTCGATCTGGGCCAAGGCCTCGGCGGCCTCGCCGCGTCCGATGGCCGCGCAGATGGCCTCCTGGCGCGCCTGGGCCTCGCGCAGGACGTCGGCGAGCAGGCCCAGATCGGCACCGCAGCGGGCGCAGACGTTCTCGACCGGCGGCTGCTGCCAGCGGCACACCGGGCAACACATCACCGCGTCGCCGGGCGGCGCGGTGGAGGAGGTGGCCAACGGATCGATGAGGTCGCTCATGTCAGCAGATTATACGCCGGGGTCCGGTGGCTCAGGGCAGGACAGACGCGACTTGGTCCATGTCGTCGGGACTGTTGTAGAAGTGCGGCGACAGCCGGACGCAGGCGCCCCGCTGGATGGCGACGATCTGTGCGGCGCGGAGCCGCTGGAGCAAGTCCGCCGGGCTGTACTCGGGATGGCGCAGCGCGATGATGCCGGAGCGCTCGCCAGGCCGCAGCGAGCTGCCGAGGAGGTAACCGCGGCCGGCCAGTCGCTCGAGCAGGTGATCGAGCAGGCCGAGCAGGCGCGACTCGATCGCGGCCGGGCCGATCTCGCCGAGCATCCGCACCGCCTCGGTCAGCATCAGGTTGCCGAGGCAGTTCGGCGTGCCCTCCTCGAAGCGTTCGGCCGTCGGCTTGAGGGCCGGCAGGCCATCTTCGGTGTCCACCTCCGCGCCGGGAATGCTGAGGTCGTCGGCCACGCTGTGCCAACTGACGTTGAACGGTTGCAGTCGCTCCAGCAGGCGGGGTGCGAGGTAGAGGAAGCCGGCGCCCTCGGCGCCGCACAGCCACTTGTGCCCGCCGACGGCCAGCGCATCGCAGGCCGCGATGGGGACGGGCAGCGCGCCGACGCCCTGCACGCCGTCGACGACGAGGTAGGCGCCAGACCGGGCACAGACCTCGGCCAGCGCCGGCAGGTCGATCCGGAAGCCGTTCAGGTACTGCACCCAACTGACCGCGACGACTCGCGTCGAGGCATCGATGGCCGCGGCGACGCGGTCGATGGGGAAGCGCCCCTCGGCGTCGGGCTGGACGACCCGCACCGTGGCGCCGAGGCGCGCGGCGGCGCGCCAGGGAAGCCGATTGGCCGGGTACTCGCCGGCCAAGGTGACGATGGTGTCGCCGGCTTGGTAGGGCAGGCTCTCGGCCACGAAGATGAGGCCCTGGCTGGTGTTCTTGACCAGCGCGATACGATCAGGCGAGACTGTGAGGAACGACGCGACCGCGGCGCGAGCGCCTTCGTTGGCGGCGGACCACAGGCGCGGGTAGCTGAGGCCCGGCTCGGCCGAGAAAGCGGCCATGGCCTCGGTGGCGGCGCGGATGACCCGCTGGCAGAGCGGTGTGACGCCGGCGTGTTGCAGCCAGATGGTGCCGTTGGCCAGGTAGGGCCACTGTTCGCGGTAGCGGTGCCAGTCGGTCATCGGGTGATCCTCGCGCGCGTCGGCCGGCCGGCCGAAGTGATCATGATACCACCGGCGGCGGGGGCGGAACAGGAGGAGCGGCGGATGCGGTTTCGGACACTGTTTGGCCAGATCCGGCCGGTGATCGGCCAAGTGAGCCTGTCGCCGCTGCCTGGCGCTGAAGGCTACGCGGGCGACCTGCCGGCGGTGCGGCGGCGCGCGGTGGAGGACGCACAGCGCCTGGTCTCGGGCGGCTGTGACGCGGTACTGGTCGAGAACAGCCTGGATGGTCCGTTCGGGCAGGACCAGGTGCCGATGGAGACGGTGGCGGCGCTGGTGCTGGTGGTGGCCGCCGTGGTCGACGCGGTGGTGGTGCCCGTGGGCGTGAGCGTACTGCGCAACGATGCCGCGGCGGCCGTGGCTGTGGCCACGGTGGCCGAAGCCCGGTTCGTGCGGGTCCGCGTGCATGTCGGCACGGTGGCCGATCGGTCGGGTGTGATCGAGGGCCGGGCCGCCGACACGTTGCGCCTGCGGGCCAGTCTACGGTCGGACGTGGCGATCTTCGCCGACGTGATGGTCGGCCGTGGCGGGGCGTTGGGGCAGGCTGACCGACTGCGGAATGCCCACGATGTCTACTACCGGGGCTTGGCCGACGCGCTGGTGCTGAGCAGCGGCGCGCGAGGCGACGGGCCGGATGTGGCGGAGGCGGCCGAGTTGCGCGCGGCGCTGTCCGAGGCCCCCCTGCTCTGCGGCGGCGGAGTCGTCCCCGAGCGGGCCAGTCTGCTCCTGAGCCAGAGCGACGGCCTGATCGTGGACCGCTGGTGTCGCGACCAGGGCGACCAGGGCCGACCGGTCGATGTGACGAGAGTGCGCGAACTGGTGGCGGCGGTGGAGGCGACGCCGTAGACTGATCAGGGCCGGAGATGCGCTTAAGGCCGGGGGCGTTGCGGCCGACTTACCATTTGGCAGCGCTGGGCGGCGCGGGTTGCAGCGGCTTGGTGTCGGCGCGCCGGAGGGGAGTTGGGGCTAGTGCAGCAAGAGGCGAAGCGAGTGCCGATGTCCGTGGTGGTGGTTGACGGCGCCGGTAGAGTGCTCGAAGCCGAGGGAGCGGACTGCGCTCGCCTTGGCTTGCACACGGGTGCTCCTTCGCCTGAGTGGCTGGGCGCCCTCGTGGCGCGCGGCAGCGCCGGAGCGGCGGCGTGCGAAGTGATTCGGCCAGCGGACGGTGGCCGGAGCATCCAGGCGCGCCTCGAGCCCGCAGCCGACGGGGGCGAGGGCCAGCGGTTCACCGTGGTACTGGAAGACGTTGCCGACGACCAGCATCCACTTGGCTATCTCTCCGGCCATGACGACCGCTTCCGCTTGCTGGCCGAGGCCGCGATGGAGGGCGTGCTGGTGCACGAGGGCGACCGCATCATCGACTGCAACGAAGCGATGTGCGAGATACTCGGCGTGCCGCGGGAGCAGATTCTGGGCGCCGACCCGCTGGCGCTCGTCGCTCCGAGCGACCGCGATCTGGTGCGCGAGTACATCGCCGCCGGTCGCCATGAGCCCTACGAGGTAGGCGCGGTCCGGCTTGACGGCCGCCGGCTGGTGCTCCGTCTGTGCGGCCGAACGGTGACCTGGGGTGGTCGCACGCTCCGGCTCTCCGCCGTGCGCGATGTCACCGAGACGCGCGGCGCTGAGGCGGCCCTGGCCCACGCGGCCCGCGTGAACGAGGCCCTGGCCGACCTGTCTCGCGTGCTGCTCTCACCGTTCTCCGCGGAGGACGTCAGCCGCAAGCTCCTGGACCACTCCGTGGCACTCACCGCGAGCGCCGCGGGTCTGGTGGCGTATGTCAACCAGCGGACCGGTCACCTGGTCTGCCCGACCTACAGCCTGCCGTTCGGCACCGACCAGGTCGGCGCCGATCGCACCTTGGTGCTGGACCAGATCGCCGGTCCATGGCGGTGGGTTCAGGACAACTGCGAGGCCCTCGTCTGCAACGACACCAGCCAGGACGAGCGATTCACCGCGCTGCCGCCGGGGCACCACCGCCTTGACCGGTTCATGGCTGTTCCGGCCATACTCGACGGCCGACTGGCCGGACTGATCGCCGTGGCCAATGCGGCCGAGCCGTACACGGCTGAGGCCTGCGACGCGCTGCACAAGCTGGCCGATTTCCATACTCTGGCGATGCAGCGGCAGCGCGACGAGGACCAGCGCCGGGCGGCCAAACGCGAGGCCGAGGAACTGAACCGCTCGCTGTTCATCGCCAACCAGCAGTTGGAGGTGTCGGTGGCCCACGCCGAGCAGTTGGCGGAGGCCGCCGAGCGCGCCAACGTCATCAAGGCCGAGTTCCTGGCCAACATGAGCCACGAACTGCGCACGCCGATGAATGCCGTCATCGGCATGACCGAGTTGCTGCTGGATACCAGCCTCGACGCCGAGCAGACCGACTACGCCGAGACCATTCGCACTTCGGCCGGTGCCTTGCTGGGTATCATCAACGACGTGCTCGACTTCTCCAAGATGGAAGCCGGGCGCATGACACTCGAGGCCATCACGTTCGACCTCGGCGCGGCCGTCGAGGACGTGGCCAACATGCTGGGGCCGAAGGCCCACGAACGCGGGCTGGACCTGATAGTGCGCTGTGACCCGACTGTCCCGCTGCGGATCATCGGCGATCCGGTGCGAACGCGCCAGGTGCTGGCCAACCTGATGGGCAATGCGCTCAAGTTCACCAGCGCCGGGCACGTCTTCGCCAACGTCGAGGCGGAGTCGGTCGGGCCGGATGAGGCGGTCTTCCGCATCAGCGTCCAGGACACCGGCATAGGGATTTCGCAACAGCTTCTCGACCACGTCTTCGAGAAGTTCACGCAAGCCGATAGTTCCACCAGTCGCAGCTACGGAGGGACCGGCCTGGGGCTGGCCATCACCCGGCAGTTGGTGGAACTGATGGGCGGCCGCGTCGGCGTCGAGAGCGAGGTCGGCGTCGGCTCGACGTTCTGGTTCACCTTGCCGGCTCGGCTCGCCGACCAGACCGTGCCCGCGGAGTTGCCGACTTGTGAGCTGACCGGGGTGCGGGCGCTGATCGTCGACGACAACCCGACCAACCGGCGGGTGCTGTCGGAGGTGCTCGGGCGCTGGGGCCTGCGCTGCGGCGAAGCGGCGTCCGGCAGCTCGGCCTTGGGCGCGCTGCGCCAAGCCGTCCGGGCCGGCGATCCGTACCGGCTGGCCTTGGTCGACCTGTGCATGCCGCTCATGGACGGTGAGCAGTTGGGCAACACCATCAAAGGGGACGCCGAGCTGGCCGACGTGGTGCTGATCATGCTGTCGTCGGTGGGCCATCGGGGCGAGGCCGACACGATGCGCAAGGCCGGCTACGCGGCCTACCTGGTCAAGCCGTACCGGCAGACCCAGCTCCGCGACGTACTGACGACGGTCTGGTCGGCGACGCAGAGCGGCACCGACCTGGGTCTGGTGACCCGCCACACCGCTGCCGAGGCGGCGGCGCAGCGCGGGCGGCAGGAGGAAGTGGCCCGGGGTCCGCGCGGCAAGGCCCTGCTGGTCGAGGACAACGTGGTCAACCAGAAGGTCGCCATCCGCATGCTGGAGAAGCTGGGCTTCCTGGTGGAGGTGGCCGCGACCGGGCAGCAGGCGCTGGAGCGACACGGCACCGGCAGCTACGACATCATCTTCATGGACTGCCAGATGCCGGAGCTGGATGGCTATGCGTGTACGCAGGAGATCCGTCGCCGCGAGGCGGAGCAGCGCCACACCCCCGTGGTGGCGATGACGGCCAACGCCATGCAAGGCGACCGCGAGCGGTGCCTGGCGGCCGGCATGGACGACTACCTGGCGAAGCCGGTCAAGAGCTCGGACCTGGCGCGCGTGCTCGACGAGTGGGTGGCTGCGGCGGGCGGGTGAGCCGGGGTCCCGCTCAGGTCACGTCGTAGCCGCCGTGATCGTTGCGACGCAGCACTTTGAACCCAGCCTGCTTGAGGCGTTTGTCGCTGGGTGCCTTGCGAGCGAATCCGGAGCCCGCGTGGAAGCTGACCACGCGGCGCGCCACCGCGGCGCCGCACTGCGGACAGAACGGCAGCGGCGCGTCGGTCACCGACTGGCGAACCGTGAAGCCGTCGCGGCAGTGGTCGCAGGAGAACTCGTCGATGCAGCGGTAGTCGTAGCTGGGCATGGCCGACTCGCATAGCGTCCTGAGGTCATTGTACCGCCAACCGCCGCCTAGACCGAGCGGTCACCCCGCGACCAGCGCTCGAGCCGGGTCATCAGGCCCACCACCACGACCACCGCCGCGCAGAGACCGTATGGCGCGGACGGCCCGAGGTGCCAAGCCAGGCTGCCGCCGAGCCAGGGGCCCATCACACTGCCCAGGCCGACCACGGCTTCGTTGATGCCCGTCTGCCGGGCGGTGTCTTCACGGCCATGCAGGCTGTGGAACATGCTCGCGCTGTAGCTGACCGCCGTGTATAGGCCGAGCACGAGCAGCGCGGGCAGGGCCAGACGAGTGCAGCCGAGGGCAATGACCAGCAGGCCCACGACGGCCGCCCACTGGACCGGCTCGACCCAGCGACCGTCGGCGTCGCGCGGCCGCAGCAGACCGAGGTAGACGAACGCGAGCGTCTGCACGCCGTTGATGCCGGCCACCCAGGTGCCGGTGGTCTCGGGGCTGAGGCCGAGCCGCTGCCGCGCGTAGATGGGGAACAGGTTGCGCACGCAGTTGATGACGAAGAACGCCGCGAAGCTCGCCAACCAGGCCTGCCGTCGGCGCCAGGCCGGGCTGGGTGGCCGGTCGTCGGCGCGCCGGGGCTCGCCGTTGGGCGCGCCCGGACCGCGCTGGAGCGAGATGACCAGGCAGCCGACGCCCATCGCCGCGCCATAGGTGGCCCACGCGGCGGTGGGGCCGATGGCTTGGTAGAGCCGACCGGCCACGAAGGCGCCGAGCGCCGAGCCGGTACTCCAGCCGAGGTTGAAAGCGGCCATGCGTCGAGGCAGGGCGACGCTGTCGGCGCCACGGCTCAACCAGCCGGAGAGGCCCGGCCAGAACATCGCTGCGCCGACGCCCTTCACCGCCAAGGGCAGCAACGCGTCGGCGGGGGTTCTGACCAGGTAGAGGGCGCCGGTGCTGGCGGCCAGCAGGGCGGCGCCGAGCAAGGTGAACCGGCGCAGACCAAAGCGGTCGCCCCAGTGCCCCATGGGTATGGTGCAGATGATGTAGAGGGCGATGGGCACCGCCAGCAGGCGCCCGATGGTCTGCGGGTCGGTGTGGCAGACGCGGTCGAAGTAGAGCGTCAGCGTCATCGTCGCGGCGGTCGAGCAGGAGTCGCCCATCGCTCCGACGAAGAGAAACGCGAGGATCCCCAAGCCCTGCTGCTGGCGCATCGCGCTGAGACCTCCGATTGTCTAGTACAATGGACTCAGCGCTGAATCACCGGCGTCGGAGCCTGCCCGGAGCTCGCTGGACGGAGCAGATGGGCATAGGTGAGAAAGACGGCGAGCAGAGCGACGAGGATGGCAACAAAGGCGGTCGTGGGGCTGATCTCTTTAGGTGGCGTCTTGGACACTGTCCGGTCCGTTTCTCGCTAACCAGCGCTAGCGGTGAGTGTAGCGAATGCCCATGCCAAAGTCAAATCGTCTCGCCGGCAACTTCGCGGCGATGGTTGTGGCACGGCGGTGGTTGGGCGCTGCCAGCCTGCTTGTCATGGCGGCCGGTGCCATGGCGGCGACGCCGACCCAGATCCAGGGCGACCGGTTCCGCGACGCTGACGGTCGGGCGGTGGCCGTCCGATGGGCCTTCGGGCTGACCGACGCGGCCGAGCTGCCGGCCTACCAGGAGGCGGGCCTGAATGTGGTCTACCTCGACCTGCCCGCGGTCGACGCCGCCGCGACCAAGCAGGCGGCCGAACTGGCGATGGCGGCCGGACGCGAGGGCCTGGCGGTGGTCGTCGGCCTGAACCCGATCGTGGCGACCAGTACCGACGAGCCCCTCGACCTGGCCAGTCCGGAGGCCGTGCGCCGCACCTGCACGTGGTTGGCCGATACGGTGTCCGTCTGGAAGGACGTGCCCGGTCTGCTCGCCTACGCGCTGGAGGAAGACGTCGAGGAGCGCCTGCGGTGGACCGACCGCGGCTTTGGGCAGTACCTGCAGTGGCTCTACGGCGGGCGCATCGAGGCGCTGAACGAGCACTGGCGGGCTAAGCTCCGCTCGTTCCCGGAGATCGGCACGGCGCTGGCCACCACGCTCGACGCCGGTCGGGTGGGGCAGGTGGGCCGCGCCTCGCTCGACCTGGCCAAGTGGCGAGCCGATGGGGTGCAGTCGCTCCTGCGGCGGTGGAGCACGGCGGTGGCCGCCGTCGATCCGGCGCACCCGGTGATCGGCGGACGCATGGCACGGTACCGCACGCTCCTGGCTGCGCCGCCCGAACTGAGCGCGCTGCAGCCGGCCATGCTCGAGCGGACCGGCTGGCCCGATCTGGCCCTGCACGAGGCCGCGGCCGTGGCCGTGGCCAACCAGTCCGGCCGCTTCGCCGTCGTGCCGGTGCTGGAAACCCACACCGACCCGGTGAGTGTGCTCCGCTGGACCCGGGTGATGTTCGGCCGCGGTGCTGCGGGGGTGTCGCTGGCCAGTTGGCGCGAGCTGGCCGCCAGTACCGAACTGCGGCGCGCGGTGCGTCTGGCGACCGACGAAGCCGATCACCTGGCCCTGGCGTCGTTCGTGCCGCAGCCAAGCGCGGCGGTGCTGCTCCAGCCGTTGGCGCGGGGGCCGCTCCGTGGTGACCAGCAGCGCTACGGATACGGCACCATGGCTGGCGACGAGCCGGCTGGCCTGTACGCGATGTTGCGCCGCAGCACGCGGCACGGCCCGTTGGGCGTGCTGACGCCGCGCGACCTGGACCGGGTGCCGCTGGGCCAGGTCGGGTGTCTGTTTGCGCCGGCCGCCTTCGAGCTGTCGAGCGACGCAGTGCAGGCGCTGAAGAGCTACGTGGCCGGCGGCGGCGTGCTGGTGGCGGACCTCGGCCTCGGCTGCTACGAGCCGCGGGGCCATCTGGCGCAGATGCCCGCGGCGCTCCAGAACGTGTTCGGCATCGGCATCGCCGACGTGCGGCTGGTGATGGACGTCGTGTTGGCCGAACGGCAGCGCGAACGGGTGCGCATGTCGCCACCGGGCGAGGTGGCCTTCCCGGAGTTGCGACCCGAGCTCGCGCATCCGGGCAGTCTGGTGGTGACCCACGTCAACGCGCTGTTCCCCGAGGCGCCGCTGAACGGCTTTACGCCACCGCGTCTGGCGGGCACGTTGCTGCGGTCGCCGGCGGCCTTCATCTACCCGACTGACGACACGACGCGCATCGTGGTCGAGCAGGCTTCCATCGGCGGCCGACCGCCGCTACAGCCGGCCCTCTCGGGCATCTCGGTGCATCCTTACGGCCAGGGCGTGGCGGCCTTCGTCAGCACGTTCATCTGGCAGGAGTGGTTCCCCGACGATGCCCTCTTCGACCAGGTCCACGACGGCATGATGGGCCAGCGACCGCAGCTCACCGAGGTGGCCGCGCGCCGGTTGTGTGATGAGCGCAGCTACCTGGCGCGCCATGAACGGTGGCTGTGGCTGCACCGCCTGGACAATCAGCCGGCAATCGCCCAGGTGGACCTGCCGAGCCTGGACGGCGAGCTCTATGTCGGGGGCCTGAACGCGGTTAGGCGCCCGTTGCAGCGCGGGCGCGCCGCGCCGGTGCAACTCGGCACCGCGCCGTTGGTCAACCGGCGCGTCGTGCGGCTGGCCGGCGGCGAGTTGCGGCTGGAGGAAACGGTGCCGGTGGCGCTGTGGCCGCAGCACGAGCAGGCTTCGGCCGATGTCATTCACTACACGCCCTCGCGCGTCGAGGTGCAGTTGTTCGGGGCCGGCGATGAGGCCGAGGTCGACCACTTCGGTCGTTGGATCGTGCTCGCGCCGCGGCCGGAGCAAGTGGTGTTGACGATCCGCGACGGCGGCTACCCGATCGCCGCCGGCTCGCAGCACCGGGTCGAGTGGTGGACCGCGACCGTCGGTGCGTCAGGCACGCTGGGCTCGCGGGCTGGTCTGGTGCACAGCGAATCCACCATGACGGCGGGCGCCGACCAGCGACTGGTGATCCGCGAGACCGTTCGAGCCGCCCGCCTGGCGGTAACGCCGGCTACGACGCCGGTGGCGCCGGCTCCGCCGGCACCCACAAGCTGAAGCAGGAACCGACGCCGACCTGGCTCTGGACGGTCAAGCGCACGTGCAACAGGTCCGCCAGCCGCTGGCTGATGGCCAAGCCGAGACCCGTGCTGGCGGTGCCGCGAGCGCGTTCCGGATCCACCTGCACGTAGGGCTCGAAGATGCGCTCCAGCTCGGCGGGCGGGATGCCCACGCCGGTGTCCTGCACGGTGATGTGTACGCCGTCGTGGGTCGCGGCCGTGGCCACCACCACGCCACCCCGGTCGGTGTAGCGGACTGCGTTGGACAGCAGGTTGATGATGATCTGCTTGAGCTTCAGCCGGTCGGTGACCACCGACAGCCCCGCCTCGAGCTGCGTGGTCAGTGCCAGCTCCTTCTCCCAGGTCTGTGGCTCGATGGTCTCGACGGCCTCATTGACGACCAGGGTCAGGTCGACCTGCTCGCGGCTGACCGAGACCGACCCATGCTGCATCCGCGCGAGATCGAGCACGTTGTTGAGCAGCAGCAGCAGTACGGAGGCGTTCTTGAGGACCTTCTGCACGTACGAACGCTGCGCGGGCGCCAGGTCGCCGCTGTAGTGCAGGAGCATGTGGCAGAAGCCGATGATGGACGTGAGCGGCGTGCGTAGCTCGTGGCTGACGCGCGCCAGCATCTCGTCCTTGGCCCGGAGCCGCTCCTCCATCTCGAGGCGAACCGCCTCGACCGCCTCGTGGAGACGGTCCTCCCACAGCTCCGGCGTCGCCATTGCGCTCGGCGCGACCAAGACTGGACTGGCGTCTTCTGTTTCCACTACTCGAGCCTCACCCAACAACCGGCCGGTGCTCGAGCTCCGACCTCAACCCCTGCGGGTTGGCAACGGTTCGCAGCAGGAGTATAGTGTGCCGGCAACAGCGCGTCAACGGATGGGCAACATCCTGCTGAGCCACGCTCCGGTCAGCGCCCGTCGACCCGACGCGCCGGAGGAATACACGCCATGACGACACTCTCACGGGACGACTATCGCCGCAGGGTGCATGGTTGCTGGGTAGGGAAGAACGTCGGCGGAACGCTCGGTGCCCCGCACGAGGGCAACATGTCCGTTCTGGACCTGACATACTACGATCCGGTGCCCACGGGCGCTATACCCAATGATGATCTGGAGCTCCAGTTGGTCTGGTTGGCGGCGCTGCGCGAGCACGGGCCGGCCACCGACGAGCGCACGCTGACCGACGCCTGGCGGCGCTGGCTGCGCTACCCCTGGGACGAGTACGGCATGGCGTTGTGGAACGTCAACCGCGGCCTCGTGGCGCCGGTGTCGGGCCAGTTTGCCAACCACTTCGGTGACTGCATGGGGGCGCCGATCCGCTCGGAGATCTGGGCCTGCATCGCGCCGGGCTGCCCCGACCTGGCGGCCGAGTACGCCTACTGCGACGGCTGCGTCGACCATAGCCGCGAAGGCATCTGGGGTGAGGTGTTCTTCGCCTCGCTGCAGAGCGCGGCGTTTGTGGAACCCGACCGCGACCGCCTGCTGGACATCGGCCTGGCGATGATCCCTGTCGATTCGCGGGTGGCCCAGGCGGTCAGGCTGACCCGCCGGCTCCACGCCGACGGGCTGGACTGGCGCGCCGCGCGCGAGGGCATCCTGGCCGAGTGCGGCCACCACAACTTCACCGACGCGCCGCAGAACATCGCCTTCACGGTGCTCGGCTGGCTGTGGGGCGAGAACGCTTCCGACGCCATGTGCAAGGCGGTCAACTGCGGGTATGACACCGACTGCACCGGCGCGACGCTCGGCGCCATCCTGGGCCTGCTGCACGGACCCGAAGTGTTCGAGCAGCGCTGGATTGACCCGGTCGGTGACGACGTCGTGTGCGGCTGGGGCGTGGTCGACTGCGAGACGCCGAAGACCATCGCGGAGCTGACCGAGTGGACGCTCGAGGTCGCCGACGCCGTGATCGCCTATCACCACGCGCCGATCAAGTTCGGCGCCAAGGCGGCGGCCGGGCAGCTCAAGGCCGAGCGGACGCCGTCGCTGTCGGCCCGCCTGGCGCACCACGACTGGACGCTGCGGTTCCCCGCGCGCATCGGCGAGGAAGCCGTGACGGCGTGGGTGGATCTGGCCGGCCCGCCGGCGCTGGCGCCCGACGAGGAGCGCGTCATCCGCGTGACGCTGGACCCGCCGATCGGCAAGCTGTCGGTCGACCGCCTGGGGCCGGGCTGGACCGCGCGCGACCTGGGCGAGGGGCAGTTCGCCATCAAGGCGCCGGCCCGCATCCAGGAAGCGGCCTGGCACACGATGTCGATGGTCCTGCGGCCCGGCCGCAGCGCCGTCTGCGATATCGGCTGGGTGCCGGCCAGCGGCTGGCAGGTCAGCGGGCCGCACGTGGTCGATTCGGCGGCCGACGAGCTCTACCGCCTGGTCGAAGCTGACGACTGGCGCGCGGTCTGGACGCCCGACCACCGGCTGAAGCTGGATGACGGGGCGGACCACGACCGCGTCTATCGCATCCGCACGCACCTCAACGTGCCCGACGCGCGTGAGGCGCGCCTGGTGGCGGCGACCGGCGAACTCCAGCGCGTGATGCTCGACGGCGCAGAGGCCTTCATCAAGACCGAGCCGACCGCGTTCATTCCGGCCGCGCACCGGTCGGGTCCGGGCACGACCACGGTGGCGGCGCGCTGGTCGGCCGGCGACCACCTACTCGACATACTGCTCGCGGCGCGGGCCGGGCAGCCGGCCGAGGTCCATGTCTACCTGACGCGCTCGCGCGAAGATGAGGCGCGGATGGTGCCCTGGGAGGATGTCGTCCTCCGCATGCCCTGAGGCGTTGACCGTAGAACCAGCCCCGGCCCACGACGCCTCGCGCGTCGTGGGCCGGGGCTGGTTGGGAACTGAGGGCGCTACTTGGTGCCGCCGGGGTTGAGCAGCTTCTGCACCTCGGGCGACTCCAGATTGGCCTTGGTGACCACCACCACGCCGGTGTCGACCCGCTTCTCGACCGGCTTGCCGGCCGCCGCCTGCAGCGCCTGGCGCACGCCTTCGTGACCCATCTTGTACGGGTCCTGAATCACCAGGGCCTGAATGACGCCTTGCTTGAGCAGCTCGATCTCATCGGGCGAGCCGTCGAAGCCGACTAGTTTGACCTTGCCGGCCTTGCCCATCTCCTTGAGCGCGTTGGCGGCACCGACCGCGCCGCCCTCGTTGGCCGCGAAGATGCCGGCCAGGTCAGGCTGGCTGGTCAGAATGTCCTGCGTCACGCTCTTGCCCTTGCCGACGTCGCTCTCGGAGTAGCGAGTGGCGACCAGCTCGATGCCCTTGGCCTCCTTCAGCGCGGCCTTGAAGCCCTCCTCGCGCTGCTCGGAACTGGCCGCGCCCTTGACGAACGGGATCAGCGCCACTGGGCCGTGCCCGCCGATCAGTTCGACCAGCGTCTCGCCGGCCTTCTTTGCGCCGGCGACGTTGTCCGTGGCCACCAGTGAGCGCACCTCGTCCCACTTGACGCCGCTGTCGATGGTGATCACCGGTACACCGGCCGCCTCGGCCTTCTTGATCGTCTCCACCAGCGCGTCGGCGTCGCACGCGGCCAGCACGATGGCACTCACCTTCTGCGTGATGAAGTCCTCCACGATGCTCTTCTGCCCGGCGATGTCGGTCTCGCTGCTGGGGCCCTTCCAGATGATCTGTGCGTTGCCCTCCTGGCCCATCGCGTCGGCGCCCATGCGGACCGTGGTCCAGAACTGCTGTGAGACGGCCTTGGGGATGACGGCGATGGTCAGCTTGCCGCCCTTGGCCGGCGGAGCTTCGGTTGGCGGCGCTGGCTTGGGCGCGGTGGCGGGCTGACAGGCCGCCAGCAGCAGCGGGACGAATGCAGCGAGGACCAGACGCGTGCGGAACATGCGGTCATCTCCTGGGCGCAGGCAGGTCGGTTCACCCGCGTGTTCGCCGCCCCAGGCGGGCCTCCTGCCGGTGGTCGGCGCTCAGCCGGCCTTCAGCGCCGAACCGGTCAGGACCACTACGAGGTCGCGTTCGGTCCGCGGGTCGAGGAGCCGCAGGGCGGCCACGGCCGCCGCGGACGTGGGCTCGACATACCAGCCGGCGCGGTGCAGTCGGAGCGTGGCGGCGCGGAGGTCGTCCTCGTCGACGGTTACGACGCGCCCGCCGGTCCGGCGCAGCGCCGACAGGATGGCTTGGGCCCGTAGCGGCCGCGCGACCGCAATGCCCTCGGCCAACGTCGGACGGGCCGCTGCCGGCTCGGCGCGTGTCCACAGGGCGGCCAACGGCGCACAGGCGGCAGCCTGGACGGCCACCAGTCGGGGCACGTGCGGCACGACGCCGGCCTCGGCCAAGTGCCGGAAGCCAAACTCCAGGCCGAGCAGCAGCGAGCCGTTACCGACGGGCACCACCAGCGTCTCCGGTGGCCTCCAGCGGCGCTGTTCGGCGATCTCGTAGGCGAGCGTAGCGGTGCCCAACAGGTAGCTGGGATCCCAGACGTGGCTGGCGTAGAACCGCTCGCGAGCCAGGTCGAGCGCCGCTGCGGCACTCGCTTCGCGCGGTCCGGGCACGGGCACGACGCGGGCGCCGACCGCCTCGATCAGCGCCATCTTGCCCGGCGAAGCGGTGGCGGGGCAGACGATGGTGCAGGACAACCCGGCCCGGGCGCAGTACGTGGCCAGGGCGGCGCCGGCGTTGCCGGAGCTGTCTTCGACCACCTGGGTGACGCCGCTGGCGGCGAGGCGGCTGACCTGGACCGTGGCGCCGCGGTCCTTGAACGACGCGGTCGGGTTCACGTAATCGAGCTTGAGTTGCAGCGCATGCCCGTCGATGGTGGCCGGCAAGAGCGGTGTCCAGCCTTCGCCGCAAGTGACCGGCGCCACCGGTGGCAGGATGTGCCGGTAGCGCCACAGCGAGCCGTCGGTCGGGTCAATCGCCGACGGGTCGAACGGTGGCAGCGCACCGGGCGAGAGCAGCCCGCCACAGGTGCAGCACCACCGTGGCTCAGGCCAGGCCGTGGCCGCGCCACAGCGCTCGCACACGAAGGTGATGTCCATGCGGAGGAGTATAGAGGCCCCGTGGGCCGCGCTCAACTCGGCCCGGCGGAGACGTCCATGGGCCTGGAAGCTGACCTCGGTGTGCCGTACGCGAATGCCTGCGACGTGGCCATCGAGGACGGCCCGCCGGCGGTGGTGCGATTCACCGCCGACCCGCATGGCGGACCCGAGGCGATGTGGTTCTGCCTGGGCTTGCGCTGCGGGCCCGGCGAGGCCGGTCCGGTGAAGCTGGTCCTGACCAATCCGGACAATCTGCTGGGCGGCGGCGGGCCGGCGGCGGCGATGCGGCCGGTGTGGCGCGGGCCGCAGCACGACTGGGAGCGTCTGCCGGGCGGCACCGAGGTGGCCCTGCCCGACGGGCGTCGCGAGGTGCATTGGTGGCTCGAGCGGCTGACGGACTGGTGCGAGGTGGCTTGGTGCTACCCTTACGGTCCGCGCGAGGTGGGCGACCTGGTGACCTCGCTGGGCGGGCCGTGGCGGTGTGACACCATCGGCGTCAGCCAGGGCGGCCGACCGCTGCAGCGCGTGAGCAACGGCCCTGGTGAGCCGGGCGACAGCCGGCCGGGCATCTACTGCCTGGCGCGCCAGCACGCCGGCGAGACGCCGGGCTCGTGGGCGCTGGACGGCTTCCTGCGCCGCATCGCGGAGGCGGGCGAGGCGGCGCCGCTGATCTGGTGTGTGCCGTTGAGCAACGTCGACGGCGTGGTCCAGGGCGACTACGGCAAGGACAACTTCCCCTACGACCTGAACCGGGCTTGGGGTGTGGTGCCGATGCGGCACGAGACGCTGGTGATCGGGCGCGATGTACTGCGGTTCGCGCGCCGTTGCCGGCCCGTGCTGACTCTCGACTGGCACGCGCCCGGCGCGTGCGAGACGGCGGGCGTCTACACGTATCAGCCGTCACCGACCTTGGCGCCCGGAGCCGCTGCCTTGGCGCAGCCCTGGGTCGAGGCCTGCGATCACGCGCTGGATGAGCTGGCGCATCCGGTGTTCGGGCAGGTGGTCAACTATCCCTCACGCTGGGAGACGCCGACGTTCACCCGCTGGGCTGGCGATGAGCTGAAGGTGGCTTCGCTGTCCTTCGAGGTGCCGTACGGGCTGGTCGGCAGCCGCGTACTGACGCGCGAGACCTACTGCGAGGTCGGGGCGCGCCTCGCCGAAGGGGTGCTGACAGGGCTCCGCCAGGACGCCGCCGGCTGAGCACCAGGAGCGAACTACCGTGAAGGTGGGATGGATGGGCGTGGGTGGTTTCGAACCACCGACCTCTTGAATGTGAGTCAAGCGCTCTCCCACTGAGCTACACGCCCGACGCCCGCCAGTATAGGCGAGAGGCGGTTTGGCGTCAAGCGCGATCCGGTGGCCAGGCCGGTCGGCGCTCGCGCCAGACGGTCGCTGCGGGCCGCTGCCGAACGCAGTTGGGAGACGCCACCGAATGGCCGAAGTGCTGTACAACGGGATTGTCCTGCCGGACGTGTGGCCGCCGCGCGAGGCCGTGTCGCCGGGCGACGCGCCGCTGGTGGTGCCTTACCTGGACCGGCCGCCCGCGGTCATTCCGCTGACCATTGGCCGACAGCTCTTCGTCGACGACTTCCTCGTCGAAGCGTCGAGCCTGCATCGCGTGTACGGCAAGCCCCGAGTCTGTTCGGCGAGCCCGGTCCTGGTGCCGGAGACGGCCGAAGAGCTGGACGACGGTCTGTGCCCCATGGCGGCGCCGTTCAACGACGGGCTCTGGTACGACCCGGCCGACCGACTCTACAAGCTGTGGTACCTGCCGGGCTGGTTCCACAGCACCGCGCTGGCCACCAGCGTCGATGGGCTGCACTGGACACGGCCGGTGCTGGACGTGGTGCCGGGCACCAACCTGGTCTGGCCGCACCACGCCGGCTGCGCTCGCGACGGCTGTCTGGTCTGGCTCGATCACGACGGCGGCCCGGCCGCCCGCTACAAGATGTTCCAGTACTACCGGCACGATGGCGGGGCCGAGGCCGGCTGGCTGCAGACCTCACCCGATGGCATCCACTGGAGCGACCCGGCCATCACCGCTCCCGTCGGCGACAACACGTCGCTGTTCTACAACCCGTTCCGCCGGCGGTGGTGCCTGAGCATCCGCCGGAACGACCGGCACAGCGGGCTACGGGCGCGGGCCTACCGTGAGACTGCCGAGTTCGGCGACCTGGCCCAATGGGACCCGGCTGTCGGCGAGGTGCCATGGCTGCGTTGCGACCGGTTCGACCTGCCGCACCCTGAGGTGCCGGACCATCCCGTGGCGCTCTACGACGTGAACGTAGCCCCTTACGAGAGCCTGCTGGTGGGACTGCTGGCCGTCTTCCGCGGGCCCGAGAACGACATTTGCGCGCGCGAGGGCGTGCCGAAGCACCTCGACCTGGAGGTGGCCTTCAGCCGCGATGGCTTCCACTTCAGCCGGCCGGACCGCACGCCGTTCCTGGCGGCGACGCGCGGGGTGGGCGACTGGAACCGCGCCTACCTCCACGCGGTGGGTGGCGTCTGCCTGGTGGTGGGCGACGAGCTGCGCTTCTATTTCACCGGCTTCTCGGGCCTCTCGCCGCGGCTGAGCGGTGGCGCCGCAGGCCCCGGCCGCGAGCGGCGCGCCATGTATGCCGGTGGCACGACCGGCCTGGCCACCTTGCGCCGCGACGGCTTCGCCGCCATGGCCGCCGGACACGCCGGGGGCGATCTGCTCACGCGGCCGGTGACCTTCGGCGGACGCTACCTGTTCGCCAACGTCCAGGCCGACCGTGGCGAACTGCGCGCGGCGGTGCTGGACGCCGACGGCCAGCCGCTGGCCGGCTACGGCGAGGCGGACTGCGAGCCGGTGCGCGCGAACCGCACGGCGGCGCCGGTGCGGTGGCGTGGCGGACCGGAACTGCCGGCGCCCGACGGCCGGCCCGTGCGGCTGCGGTTCAGCCTGCGGAACGGCGAGTTGTACTCGTTCTGGGTGACCGACGACCCAGGCGGCGCGAGCCACGGCTACCTGGCCGCCGGCGGACCCGAAGCCACCGCGGGCCGGGATCTGCCGCGGCCGTCGTAGCGCTCAGCGGGCCGGCCGGTCGAGCCCGGTGGCGGCGAAGGCCGTCTGGCCGAGGCGCACGGGCACTGTGCTCTGCACCTGCCACTGGCCGTCGGCGCCGCGGCGGGCCCAGACGGTAGTCGGGATGCGCACCTGGTCGCCTGGCCCGAGGTCGATATAGCGCAGCACGTCGTTGGCGCGCAGCCCGTTGACCGAGTCGACCTGCAACGGCATCGGTTGGCCGAAGGCGACCTCGCGGAGCCGCGTCTCCGCGCCGCTGGAGCTGATGACCCGCTTGCCGGTGAAGAAGCCGGAGCTGTGTTGGTCGACGACGCTGCGCACGTAGTCGTGCGGTATGTCGGAGACCACCGTGTGGTCGTCGGTGATGGCCATGACGCGACCCTGGCCCAGGAGCAGCGACTGCGCGCCGAAGTGCAACCGGCAGCCCTGGCCGCGCGGCTCGACCGCGACGATATGGTAGCCGCTGGTGCGGTTCCATTCGCGCCGACTGAAAATGGCGGCCTCGCCGAGCAGGTTCGCACCGGTCAGCGGCACGTCCAGGTCCACGGTGTTGCGGTCGGCGTCGACGCCGGTGACGCGGCCGGAGTAGGCGCCGGTCTCCGGTGTGATGGTCACGTCGCCGGCCGTCAGCCCGGCGCAGCCGGCCAGCGCCACCGCGGCGAGTTGGCCGCCGCTGAACGACAGCCAGGCGGTGCCGCCGCGCCAACGGACCTCGCCCTGCGGCGTGGTCACCCGGCAGTCGGCCTCGCCGATAGCCGAGAGCAGCAGTTCGTCGGCGTCACCGCGGCGATAGCGCACGGCCGCGGGCACCGCCGCGGCGTCGCCGGTCACGGCCAGGCGTTGCGCCGCGGTCACGACCGGGCTGGCCACCGGGGTGGCGGTGCCGGCGCGTTGCAGCGACAGCCGCTGCAAGCCGGCCAGCGTCCGGTCCACGAGTTGGACACGCAGGCGGTGCGGGCCGGCCGTCAGGTGGTGCCGGCCCAGCTCGAACCGCGTCAACGGCTTGGCCTCGCCCGCTTGCAGGTTGAGCGGCTGGCCCAGACGCGTCCCGTCCAGACTGAGCTGGATCCGACCGTACGACGGATAGAGCAGGCAGTCGAGCCGCACGTCGTAGTCGCCGGCCTCGGCCACTTCCAGGCCGAAGGTCGCCTGCTGCCCGGGCTGTCCCTTGAGCAGCAGGTAGCCTGGTCCGAAGCCGCTACCGAGGATGGTCTGGGCGTCGTTCTCCAGCACCCGCTCCGCCAACTCGGCGGGGCCGAACACCCCGGCCTCGGGCGGCCGGGCGTACGGGGCGGCCACCGCGGCGAAGGTGCTGCGCAGGCCGTCGGCGCCACGGCGGCGGACCAGGGCATAGCTGGCGTTCGGCTGGTTGCGGTAGAGACCGGGCGCCTTGGCCACAATGGCCTCGCTGTCGGCCTCGGGCAGGCAGTGGACCTGGAAGTGGGCGTCGTTGCCGCCACCCAGCGGCCAGTCGACCACGAACGGTTGCCCGGCCGGCGCGCGTTGGGGCGCCCAGAAGAAGCCGTAGCCGTTGCCGGGCGGCGGGTTCCAGTAGGGCTTGTTCGGCTGCCCGATGACATCACCGTCGTGGCCGAGCCGGCGGCCCCAGCTCTCGCCGCCGGCCGCCAACGAGCCGTCACCGGCGGTGCCGAGCGTGACGCCGGTCACGGTCGGCTGCTCGCCTTGGGCACCAATGACGTAGTCGTGCTGCCGGCCGCCGGCCACGCGGAACAGGTCGACCAGCACCTGATCGCGCCCTTCGCCGACCAGGGCGACGGTGCGCCGGTACAGCGAGACGCCTTCGCGGCCGTACGACAGCGGCGAGTCGGCCTCGATGAGCTTCAGGCCCGGCAGCCGGGCAAACAGGTGCAGGCTGCCGCCGGAGCCCGGACCGCTCTGGGGATGCTCGTTGACGGTGACCATGGCGTGGCTGACGGTCTGTCGGGCCCAGCCCACTTGGGTGTGCGTCGAGCCGAGGCCGTAGCCGATGTCGTAGGTGCACTGCCAGCCTTTGGCGTAGTAGATGAGGCCGAGGTCGTCCAGATGCCCGTGGTTGAGTGACGGCCCCCAGCGCAGGAAGGCCACCTGCTGGTCGCCGCCGGCGCCGTCGCGCAGGAACGCCATGCCCTTCTGGCCGAGGAACCACGAGGCGAACACCTGCCGGTGCAGATCCGGCGGCAGCGCGGCCGGGCCGGCGGCGATCGGGTCGGAGTGGTACAAGTTCCACCGTCCGGCGCTGGTCTCGCGCAGTCGCTCGATGTGGCCCTTGCCGAGCCAGCGCAGGATGGCGGCGAACTCCTCCTTGGCGGCGCCGGTGGTGCCGGCGTAGACCTCCTCGGCCATGGCGTAGTCGCCACGGTCGAAGGGGTGCGATGGCGGCCGGATCTGGCCCGTGTTCGGTCCGGTATCGCCGTAGTTGGTCTCGTGGCCCGCGGAGCGGAAGACCAGCGAAGGCAAGCGGTAGTAGCTGCGGAAGCGCGCGTCGGCCAGCAACTCGACGCCGCGCGGGTACTGCTCATCGCGCCAGTTGAGCAGCGGGGCCACGAAGGTCAGGTAGAGCGACCGCGCGTGGAGCGAGTACATCAGCGACGTCTCGTAGTAGCGCCCATCGCGATCGCAGTTGTTGGCCACCATGGCCCAGAACGAGTACGGGCTGTCGATGGCGTTACGCACCATGGCCGGGATGCCCAGCAATGCGCCGGCCGCCAGCGCGCCGCGCATGTAGTCGGCGTGGCCGTTGTGCAACATGCCGCTGAAGGTGTGCTCGTAGCAGTAGTAGCCGCCGTCGAGTACCAGGTTGAGGTCGATGTTCTGGCGCCGTGTCAGGCCCGGCCGCGTGACGCCGCGGCGGTCGGCGGTGCCCACGGCCGTCTGCTGCGCGCGCGGGCCGGCCGGCCAGGTCTGTTCCAGTGCTGGACGCGCCGACGGCTTGTCCAGCACCCCGCTGGCGTAGATCAGGTCGTAAGCTTCCACGTAGCGCACCAGCGTGCGGGCCACCTGGTACCACGGTCGCGCGAAGCGGCCACTGGGCGGCTTGCTCGGGTAGTCCCAGGAGCCGGCCGACGACTCGGGGTAGATGCTGGCCAGCAGGTCGAGGAAGCAGGCGGCACGGTCGGCGTACCGCTCGTCGCCGGTCACCGCATAGGCGTCGGCCAACTGGTCAATCGCGTCGGTCCACTGTTCGGTGACCCAGGCGTTCCACGAGCCCACGAAGTAGTGGACGCGGCCATCGGGGCCACGGTAGCCGGTGCCGCCGTCCGGGTACTGCTCGTTGGGCAGGACGAGGCCGTCACCGCTACGCACCCGGCCGGGCTCATCCCACGAACAGCGGGCGCCACCCCAGGTGCCCCACGAGGCACCGCTCTTGGGCGAGCCGGTGAACCCGTAGGCGTAACACGCGCCGGGCGCCGGCAGGAAGCGGCGCCATTCGGCCTCCGAACGGGCGAGCCAACGGTCGGCGCTCTTGACCACGCCGTCGGCCACGCGTCGGCCCCAAGCGGTCTCCTTCGCGTTGCGGCGCGCGCGGGCCACGTCGGCGGGGGTGTTGTACACGCACGGGTACTCCGCCCGGCGCTTTGGTGTCAACGAGGCCAACGGGCGCGGGTGTGGCGTCGATGGCGGCAGTTGGACCTGCCGTTGCGGGTCGAGGTAGACGCGGACCTCGCGGATGCCCACATACGTGCGGGGCTCGACGACGGCGCTGATGCGGATGACCAGGCTGTCGGCGGTGACTGGCGCCGTGAAGCGGAGCACCTGCGCTTCAGTGGACGTGTCGTCCACTCGGCTCGCCACCACTTGCCCGCCGGCCTCGACCTCGCAGGCCTGCCAGGCGGCATAGATGCTGGGTTCACTAACCCAGGCGCCGGTGACCTGTACGGTGTCGAAGCGCTGTGGCTGCGGCCAGGTCAGCGTCAGCGTCTGGGGCAGTGGGGCGTCGGCGGCGCACGCCCAGCGCGTCTGCAGGTCGCCGTCCAGAGCGGCGGGCGGGACGTACTTGCCGCCCGCCGACGTGCTGGCCGAGGCCTTGGCTGACGGCGCCAGGTCCATGGGCAGCGCGGCCAGCAGCGAGACGGTCAGCAGCGACGGGCAGACCAGGAGTGGCATCATCGTGGACTCCGCTTGTCGCGGGGGTTGGCCGACCGGCCGGCGAGTCCTGTCGCCCGATCGCAACCGAGTGGGCCACCGCGGTGCGATGGGTTTGGGTCGGCGCCGTATTGCCCGTGATACGCGCCTATGCTATACTCGCCGCGTTGGACGGGACAGCCCATGCGTTCGATTTTGCCCTACCTGGGCTATGTGTGCCAGGCGCTCGGCATCGTTGCCGGCATCGGATTGACCGTGGTCGTGGCGATGCAGACCTCCCGGTCTGAGGGCCTCAGCGGCATCCTTGCCGGCGGTGGCGGCGGCGGTGGCAAGGTCGGTAAGGATCGCGAGTTGGAGAACTGGAGCTTGCGGTTGGCGTATGGCTGGCTCATCCTCACGGCGCTGTCGGCCTGGATCCGCCACGCGGCGGTCTAGGTGGCGCGCACTCAGCCGAGGTGGCGGAATAGGTAGACGCGCCAGTTTGAGGGACTGGTAACTCTAGGGTTGTGCGGGTTCGAGTCCCGCCCTCGGCATCGCTTCCACCAGTACGCAAGATCAGCACGCCGCCGGAGGTCACTCCGGCGGCGTGCTGATTCGGTCGGCCCCCTGCCGGCGCCTACGGCACCGGCACCAGGGCCAGGTAGTCCAGGTTGACCGGCTTGTCGTCCGTGTTCTGCAGGCGGATGACGTGCTTGCCGGCCGCCAGTTCGAGCGGCTTGGGCCAGGTGGCGTGGGCCCAGTCATCGGCACTGGAGCCCATGCCACTCGTACCGCTGAAGGTCATCGTGCCCAGGGCTTGCCCATCGACCGTGACCGCGCGCGAGGCCGCCTCGTTGGTGCAGTAGCGCACGGTGAGCTGGTAGCGACCGGCGCGGGGCACCACGAGCGACCATTCCAGCCAGTGGCCGGCCTTGTCCCAGTGTGAGGTGGCCTTGCCGACCATGCCGACCTTGTCGGTGCGGATCTGCACCGACCCGCCGCCCTGGCCGGCGAAGTCCTCGGCCTGCGCCAGGGGCACCCCGGCCAACGGCCGGCTGGGCACGGTGATGGGCACCGCGTTGCGCAGGTCGACATCGCCGGCCTGCAAGTGCGCGGTGACCTGCGACGACCCGGCGCGCGCGCCGGCCGGCAAGGCCACCATCTGCACGCTGCGAGCGCCCGGCGCCAGGTCGACCGCGAAGCGGGCCGGGCTCAGCTCACCGGCCGAGCTGGCCAGGCTGACCTGACCGCGCACGGCCCGGTCGAGCGGTGCCGAGACGACCACGCGGACCTTCGGGCCATCTTCGCCCTTGGCGGGCACGGCGGTGAGGTTGAGGTTCGGCGCGGTGGCCTCCAGGCAGTACGACGTGGTGGCGTTCTGCGTGTAGCCCATCGCGTTCATCGCGGTGTCGAGCCGGTAGATCGGGTCCTGCAGCAGACAGACCCGCCGGTCAAAGGCCGGGATGGTGGTGCTGTAGATGCGCAGTTCGCCTGGCCGCGACGTGATCACTTCTTCGCGCCAGTCGCCCAGCACGTCGGCGACCAGCACCTGGCTGCCGTCGATGGTGCCCGGCTGTGGCCCGCCGTCGAAGTCGATGACCCGCGAACCCCGCACCAGTTCGTGTTGCAGATCGGCGTCCCAGTAGGCGTAGCGGGTGCCAAACCCGAGGTCGAGGTCGCGGCTGAACACCTTCCCTGCGGGCAGGTTCCAGAACCAGCGGTCACCGTTCGGCTTATGGTCGATGCAGTCGGCGCTGTAGGCTTCGCAGCCCGGCTGGGTCGCGTCGAAGTCGCCGCACATGCCGGTGGCGTGGATGTGGATGGTCGGCTTGTCCCAGCCCCAGAGGATGCGGCCGGTCTTGGCGTCGACCAGGCACATGCCGTTGCCCTTGCTCTGGCGCGTCTCGATGCCGTAGTAGATCTCGAGGCCGGGATGGCTGGGGTCCAGGTCGCCGACGTAGCAGTGGTCCGGATGGCCCAGCCCGGTGCTCCACAGCGCCGTGCCGTTGTCGTCCAGCACGGCACTGCCCAGCACGACCTCGTCGCGGCCGTCACCGTCCACGTCGGCGGCGTGCGTGAAGTGCGCGCCCTGACCGCGGAACTCGGCGCCGCCCTCCTTGCTGGTGTACTTCCAGGCGGGCTTCAGCTCAGTGCCGGTCAACTCGTAGGCGTCGACCTTCATCAGCGTGTAAGTGCCCTTCTGGACAATCAGATAGGGCGTGCGCCCGTCGAGGTAGGCCACGGCGAGCAGGTTGCGGCTGGCGAGGTTGTAGCCGCTCAAGCCGGTGCCCAGCCCCTCGCGGTTCGGCCACGGCGCGCGGGCCCGCTCCTTGCCGGTCAGACCGTCGAAGACCACCACCCACTCGCGCCCCGTCTGCACGCGGCCGTCCGGGTCGCGCGGGTCACCTTCGCCCATCTTGGCGGCCACCTCGGCGCGGCCGTCACCGTCGAAGTCGTAGACCAGGTAAGGCGAGTACCAGATGCCGCGCTCGATGCCCCAGCCCAGATCGACGCGCCACATGAAGCGGCCGTCGTTGTGGTAGGCTTCCAGCTTGTAGGTGTCGGGCGACTTGTACCAGTACTTGTCCCAGGGGTCGATGTTCTCGTGCGGCTGCTTGATGACGTAGTCGAGCTTGCCGTCGCCATCGAGATCGCCGAGGCCGACCTTCTGCGCCTGGTAGTTGCCCTGCAGCTTGATGGCGGTGTAGCCGTCGTTCGGTACGGCCGTGGCGCCGACGGCCTGCTCCTGGCCGCCGAGCACCGCGCGCACCTGGTAGGTGGCCTTGCCGTCGCCGGGCTGCGCATCCAGGTAGTCGGTGGTCCAGCGCAGCGGCTGCGCGTTGAGCCGCTGTGCCGCGCCGCCGGTGGCCACGCGGTAGACATTGAAGGCGGTGTCGGCCGGATCGCCCTTCAGCAACCGCCAGCTCAGGTAGACACCGCGGTCGGTCCGCGTCGCCACCAGGCCGCGGTCGAGCTGCTCGGTGACGCGGGTCTTGGCGTGCCCTTCCAGCTTGGGCTTGGTCACCACCGGCCGGGCGCCCGGCAGCAGCGAGACGTCGTCGACCCAAGCCTGGCAGGCGCCGGAGCCGACGAAGCGGACCTGCACGGCGTCGACGCCGTCAGGCACGCGAACATCGCCGACCAGTTCCTTCCAGTCGTGCGTGCCGTCGGTGGACTCGCTGCCGATGTCCCAGCGGACGGTCTTGCCGCCGGCGAGTGCCACCACGGTGATGGCGATGCTGTTGGTGCCCTGACTGCGGACCCAGGCGCGGACGGTCAGCCGGTCGCCTGGTTTGACGGGCAACTGCTCGCTACAGGTGAAGGCCCAGTCCTGGTCGCCGTCATGGGTGAGCAGCACGCTGCGTTGACCACCGTGCTTGACGTCGCCGACTGGCACCGCGCGGCCCTTGTTCTGGCGCGACCAGAAGTTCCAGCCCGTGATCTGCGTGCCCTCGCCCGACTCGAAGCCGGGGTTGACCAGGCCCATCGAGCGGGCCACCGTGGGGCGGAAGACGACGCAGTCGTAGTAACAGGGGCCGGGGTTTTCTTTGCGGACGAAGCGGTCGTCGACCCACAACTCGAACACACCGTCCTTGATCTCCACCGCCCGAGCCAGAATGCCGCCGCGGTAGGGTATCCAGGTCTTGTTGTCGAGCGAGACACCGACGCCCCGTCCGACGTTCGGCAGCACCACGTCGTAGGTGCCGGCCGGAATGCCGGTGATCCGCGTGTGCAGCGCCGGCGCGCCGTCCTCGGTCTTCGCCCGGTCGGCGGTCACCGCCGGGCTGCGGAAGACCACGCCACCCGACCACTTCTTGTCGGCGTCCTTGTCTTTGCTCCACAGGTTCCAGTGGTCGGGAGATTCCTTGTCGACCAGCCAGGCCGACTTCGGCTCCGACCAGTCCTCGGCCTCGTAACGCAGTTCCTTCGGCTGTGCCGCGGCCAAAGCCAGAGCGGCCGGCAGCAGCAGTAGCCAGCGCGTCGTCATCGCACACCTCCGGCGGGCAGACTGTCGCCCGCCGCGGTAGCCCTTCGCCTCGTGGCGGCCTGGTCCTGCCCCTCGCCGGGGCGCCGGTCACCGCCGGGGGGTCTCCAGCAAGTCGGTCTCGACCACCTGGAGCCCGCCCAGATCGATGCGCAGGGTCTTGATCTCGAACGCGCCGAGCGACACGGGCCCGACGACCCCGATCGGCGGCACTTCGATGGTCGTCTGCCGCGGTGTGCCGGTCGGCTCGAACAGGCGGATGACCAGCTCACGGCCGGTCTCCGCCGCCTTGATGGCGGTCACCTGCGTGACGTCGTCCAGGACGCGCACCAAGGGCAGCGGCGGGGTGCCTTGGCCTGAGGGGAAGAACGAGAGCGCCATGGGAGCCTGGTTGTGGGCCAGCGCCTCGCGGTCGAGCCGGGCCAACCGCTCGGCAGCGGGGCCGGCGTTGAGCCAGCAGCGGTAGAGCCGTTCGCCCTGGTCGATGCGCGCGGTGAACCGGTCCTGGCGGACGATGCTGCGCTCACCGATGGGATGGCCGGTGTAGGCAGGTGACCGCAGCAGCGTCAGCCGCAGGCCGTCGGCCGAGAGGTCCGAGCCGTAGACGCCATCGTTGATGCAGGTCAGCGCGCGCTCGCCGTCGGCCACGGCGGCCACCCACTGCTGCGCCACCGCTTCGTCGCCGTTGGCCGGCAGCTCGCCGACGCCGTAGGCAACCTGTCCCTGGTAGGTCAGCGCGTTGCCGGCCAGCGGGAAGGCCAGCTTCAACATCTGGTCCTTCTCGGCCCACTGCACGCGGACGCCCAGTTCCAGTTCGGTGCCGCGCTTGGGCAGCTTGTAGTGCAGGCAGAGGGCGGAGCGGCCGAAACAGAACACCGCTTCGATCACCGTGCGGACCTCGCCGTCCTCGATGATCCGCACCGCGGGCAGTTCGGCCGCCCGCACGCCTGAGAACCGGGCGCTGTCCGCCGGCGACATCAGCTCGAAGCGCCCGACGACCTGGTCGAACCGGCGGACCCTCATGCCCCAGGGGTCCTCGTCGTCGGCCAGCACGAGCGCCGCGGCGCCGGGGGCCTTCAGGTACTCGACGCCGTGCACGCGGAAGCTGTCGAGCAGTCCGGTGGTTAGGTTGACGACGGCTTGCAGGTCGCCGTTGTCGAACGCGAACACGCCGGCCGATGGGTCGAGCGGTGCCAACGGGGGCCGCTCGGGCAGCACCTCCAGCCGGCAGTCGTAGCGGTTCATCTGCGACGGTTGCAGGTCGGCCGAGAAGACCACGCGTTTGCGCCAGTCGAGCGGCAGGTTGCCCAGTTCCTTCTCAATCTGGGCCGGCAGGCGCTGCTCGCCTTGGTAGACGCGGGCGGTGGTGAAGGTGTCGGACCAGTTCTGATCGGCCAACTGGAACTCGCACTCGACGATGGCGCGCACCGGGTAGGGGTGCGGGTTGTAGACCAGGACCGGGATCTCGCGCGGCGCCGCCGGCACTTGGCCGGCGGCCAGGGCGAAGAAGGCGCGTGCCTTGACGCGCGAGACGGTTTCGAGGCCATGGTCGAGGACGCGCAGCGACATCTCCTCCACCGGCTGGATGGACGAGCCGGGGAGGATGTCGTGGAACTGGCTGGTCAGCAGGTCGCGGAGCGCGGCCGACAGCTCCTCAGCGGGGTAGGGCAGCAGCCAGTGAGCCCAGGCGGCAGCCGCCATCTTCTCGGTGGCGTAGTACTCGTTCTCGAGGGCGCGGTGCTTCTGCTTGATGCGCACCTGCGAGGTGTAACAACCCACGGCCCACGGGTTCAGGTCGCCGTGGTGGTGCGGTAGGTCCGCACCGCTGTCACGGACCTCCTCCCAGAACCGTTCGAGCGTCGAGTGCTTGATGGCCGGGTCACGGGTGCCAACCATCAGCTCGCGCAGGTCCTGGAGGTCCTGGCGCGAGGGGCCGCCGCCGTGGTTGCCGACGCCCCACAGCAGCGCGTCGCAGGCGTTCGGTGCGCGGTTGGCCAGCCACTGCTCGACCTTCTCTCGCGCGTGCCCGAGCGGCGAGTTGTAGCCGCCGAAGCGCTGGGCCAGCACTGTCGAGCCATCGTAGCCGACCCAGACGAAGCGGTCGTTCGGCAGCGGGCAGTCGTGCTGGGCCGGGCGGCAGAAGACATAGGAGTCATAGCCGCACTTGGCCAGGATCTGCACCAGCCCGCGGCTGTGCCCGAAAGGATCGAAGTTGATGGCGGTGGTCGGCTGCACGCCGAACCTGTCCGCGAAGTAGGCGCGACCGACCAGCGCCTGTCGCACGAACGATTCGCCGCTCGGCAAGTTGCAGTCGGGCTGCAGGTACCAGCCACCCATGATGTGCCAGCGCCCGTCGGCGACCAGCTTCTGGATGCGGGCGAAGAGCGCTGGCTCCAACTCCTCGACCCACTGGTAGAGGATGGCCTCGTTGTGGCAGAAGACGAACTCCGGGAACTCGTCGCACAGGTCCGCCGCAGTGCGGAAGGTGGCGATGGCTTCGGCGGCGCCCTCCTCCCATTCCCACTGCCAGACCGGGTCCAGATGGGCGTTGCAGATGAGGTGCACGGTGGAACAGGGCATGGCCGAGGTAGCTCCAGGCGAGGCATGGTCGATCGCGTGCGTTGGCCTCATCGAGCGCGCTTCCTCCGTGGCCGCGACCGCCGGCGGCGGTGCTGGTTGCCTTGACACCTGTCGGGCCTGCTCCTAGACTCGTGAATGATCAGCAGGAGTGGCTCTTGAAGATTGCGATCGTTGGCGGCGCCGGCCGCGTTGGTTCGAATGCCGCCTTTGCTTTGCAGATGCGTGGCCTGGGGCGCGAGATCGCGCTGGTCGACGTCAACGCCGAGGTGGCTGCCGGTGAGGCCCTCGACCTTCTGCACGGGTCGGCGCTGTGCGCTTCGCAGCGGTTCGTCAGCGGCGGCTACGAGGTTGTCGAAGGCGCCGACCTGGTGGTGGTGACCGCGGGCCTGCGGCGGAAGCCCGACGAGAGCCGCCTCGACCTGATCAATCGCAACGTCGAGCTGTTCCGCGGCATCCTCGGCGAACTGGCCAAGGTAGAGCTGGCGCCGGCGGCGCACCTGTTCGTGGTCGCCAATCCGGTGGACATTCTGACCTATCTGGCCTGTCGCGAGACGCGCTTCGACCCGCAGCGCATCTACGGTCTGGGCACGGTGCTCGACACGCTGCGGTTCCGCTCGCACCTGGCCGACGCCCTGCACTGCGACCCCACGCAGGTGCAGGCGCTGATGCTCGGCGAGCACGGTGACAGCATGGTGCCGATCTGGTCGACGGCGGTGGTCAACGGCACGCCCATCGACTCGCTCCCTGGCGTCGATCAGCGCTTGCTCGAAGAGGTACTGCAGCAGACGCGAACCAGCGGTGCCCGGGTCATCAAGCTGAAGGGCGGGGCCGGCTACGCCGTGGGCGTGGCGATGGCCGAGGTCGTGGCGGCCGTGGTCGGTGACACCGGCGCGCTGCTGCCCATCTCCACCATGCAGAACGGCCTGCTGGGCGTGAAGGACGTCTGCTACAGCGTGCCGACGGTGCTCGGCCGCAGCGGCTGGAGCACGCAGGTGGCGCCGCGGCTGTGGCCAAAGGAAGAGCAAGCGCTGGTCAGCTCAGCGCGTGTGCTGCGAGAGACCATCGACCAGGTGCGCTAGACGCCGGTGGTTGGCGCGGACCGGCTGAGGCCGACGGGGAGTGGCATGAAGAAGCTCGACGAGGTGCTGGCGCGCCTGGCGACGATCGGTCCGGAGGCCGAGGCCGCCGGGCAGGAGGTGGTCGACCATTACGAGACGGAGCTCGATCAGGTCACCCAGCACCTGAGCCAGGTCTACGAGGAACTGATGCTGCTCTACGATGTGGGCAGCGAAATCGGCGCCAGTCTCGACCCGAACGACATTGCCGACCGGGCGATCGCGCGGATGCACGACCTGTTCGAGGGCTCGCACGGCGTGGTCGTGTTGGTCAGTCCGCCCGACCAGCCGCTGGTGCTCGGCTCCGAGGCGTATGCGGCCGACGGCCTGGCCTTGGTGCAGTGGGCCACCGAGCAGGCCATGACCAAGGATCGGTCGGTGATCGCCAACGATCTGGCGGATGTCGGCGCGCCGGCCACGCCGGGCGTCCACGCGCTGCTCAGTTCGCCGCTGCGGGCCCGGGGTCGGCTCATCGGCGCCGTGCTGGTGGTGGGCACCGGTGCGGGCAGCGACTATAGCACTCAGGACCAGATGCTCCTGGAGACCATCGCCTCGCAGATCGGCGTCTCGATTGAGAACAGCCGCCTGTTCCAGCGCGAGCAGCAGCACGCCCGGCACCTGACCGAGGCGCTCGACGAGCTGCGCAGCACCTACGACGACACACTGGCCGCGCTGAGCGGCGCGCTGGACCTGCGCGACAACGAGACCGAGGGCCACGCTCGGCGGGTGACGCGGTTCGCCGTGTGCATTGCGCGGCAGCTCGGTTGCGACGCGGAGGCGCAGCTCGACATCGAGCGCGGCGCGCTGATGCACGACATCGGCAAGATCGGCGTGCCGGACGCCATTCTGCTCAAGCCGGGCAAGCTGACCGACGAGGAATGGGCCGTGATGCGCACGCATCCGGTGCTCGGCTGGCAGATGATCCGCAACATCCGCTTCCTGGCCGGGGCCGCCCCGGTGGTGCTCCATCACCACGAGCGTTACGACGGCAAGGGCTATCCGGCCCAGTTGGCCGGTGCCGACATACCGCTCGGGGCCCGCATCTTCGCGATCGCCGACACCTTCGACGCGATGACCAGCGATCGACCGTACCGCAAGGCGCTGGGCTACGAGGAGACGTACGCAGAGGTCATCAAGTGCGCGGGCTCGCAGTTCGACCCGGACGTCGTGGCGGCCTTCGCCAGCGTGGCCGAGGGCGAATGGGCCGAGGTCCGCACGACGGTCGAGACCGAGCTGGCACTCAAGCGGCGTGACGCCATGCCGCCGCTGCGGGATATGTCGTGAGCCTCGGCGCCGCGGCGGTCTGCTTCGACGCCTACGATACGCTGGTGACGCTCGACGACCCGGTTGGCCGCCTGATGGGCGTGTTGCAGGGGCACGGCGTCGAGGTGACCTGGGCGACCGCCGCCGCCGCGTTTGCGGCCGAGGCGGCCTACTACCGGGTGCACTCGCTGGAGGGCGCCGACGAGGCGCGCCTGGAGGCGCTGCGCCACGAGTGTGGCCGCCGGCTGGCCGAGGTCGTGGCTCGTGAGCAGCCGCAGGTGCCCGGCGGTCTGTGCTGGCGCGACGTGCTGATGGCGGCGCTCAGCTTCCGGCTCCAGCCGGGCGTGTTGGCGTGTCTGCAGACGCTGAAGTCCTGGCGTGTGCCCATGGCCGTGGTCAGCAACTGGGACTGCTGCCTGACCGAGGTGTTGGCGAGCGTCGGGCTGACCGGCTACTTCGTGAGCATCACCGCCTCGGCGCTGGTCGGCTGCGAGAAGCCCGATCCGCGGACGTGGGCGCCGGCGCTGGCCGCGCTGAACGGCCGCGCCGAACGGATCTGGCACGTGGGCGACGAGCCGGTGGCCGACGGCCAGGGCGCGCTCGCGGCCGGCCTGCGACCGGTCTTGGTCGGCGGGCCACCGCCGGCGGACGGCCTGACGCACCTTGCCGACCTGTCGGAGCTGCCCAGGCTGCTGCAGTCGGCGGCGTGACGCGGACCGCCGTTGGAGGCTGCTGTGGCGAGCTATGTTCTGGGTATCGAAACCAGTTGCGACGAGACCGCGGCCGCCGTCTACGGTGACGACGGCCTGTGCGCGAACGTGGTGTCATCACAGTTGGCCGCCCACGAGGTGTTCGGCGGCGTGGTACCCGAGCTGGCCTCGCGGATGCACATCGAGGCGGTCCATCCGGTCATCGACGGGGCGCTGCGCGAGGCCGGGCTGACGCCGGCCGGCCTGACCGCGGTGGCGGTGAGCCACGGGCCGGGTTTGGTCGGGTCGCTGCTCGTCGGCGTCTGCGCCGCCAAGGGCTTCTGCTGGGGCGCGGGGCTCCCGCTGATGGGCCTCAACCACCTCGAAGGCCACCTGTACAGCAACTTCGTCGAGCCACCGTTGCCCAGCTTTCCGTTCCTGGCGCTGATTGCGTCGGGCGGGCACAGCGACCTGTTGCTGGTGCGCGACCATGGCTGCTATGAAGTGCTCGGGCGAGCGCGTGACGACGCCGCGGGCGAGGCGTTCGACAAGGTGGGTCGGCGCCTCGGCCTGGAGTATCCCGGCGGCCCACGGCTGGACCAACTGGCCGAGGACGGCGACCCGACCGCATTCGACCTGCCGCGAGCCTGGCTGGACGGGGCCGACGAGTTCAGTTTCTCCGGCCTCAAGACGGCGGTGGTGCGACTGTGTGAGGAACTCGGCGCCGATCGCGTGGCCCAGCGGCTGCCCGATCTCTGCGCCTCGTTCCGGCAGGCCGTGGTCGACGTCCTGGTGCGCAAGACGTTCGCCGCCGCCGCACGGCATGGCGTATCGCAGGTCACGTTGTGCGGCGGCGTGGCGGCCAACCGCGGGCTGCGGCGCGAGATGCAGGCCGCGGCGGACCGTCTGGGCCTGACCCTGGCGGTGCCCGCGTTCCGCTACTGCACCGACAACGCCGCGATGGTGGCCTGTGCCGGTTGGCATCGCTGGCGGCACGGCGGTGCCGACGGGCTGGCGCTGGATGTGTCCTCGGGCCTGCCCTTGCCGTTGCCGGGTCAATGGGCCGGGCTGACGTCGGGTGGAGAACGGCGATGCTGCGGTGGCTGATGGCGCTACGGCGGGCCCGTGGCGAACTGCTCAGCGCGGCGTACGACAAGCTGGCGCAGACGGGCAGCCCGCTGGAGCGCCACGAGGCGGAGTACCTGGTGCGCACGGCCGTCAACGCCTACCTGGTGGCGCTGACACAGGGCGACGCCGAGCATCTGGCCGAGTCCATGGCCTTGCTGGCCGAGCGCGAGGCGCGGGCCGGCAACGCGTTGCGCGTGGAGGCCGTGGTCGTGGGTCTCGACCTGCTGGCTCAGCAGGTGCGTGAGCTGGCCGACGATGGTCGGCCGACCGGCTCGCTCGATCCACTGGCCCTGCTCGACCTGGGTCGGGAGCGGTTCGTGAGCGTCTACCTGCGCGCCAAGGCGACCGAGGATGAACGCCGCGCCCGGGCCTTGGAGAGCTACGCCGAGGCGGCCGAGGAGATGCCGCACATCGTCTACAGCACCGACGCCGATGGCCGGATCACCGACATCAACCACCTGGCCGCCGAGCTGCTGGGTTACCGCAAAGAGGACCTACTGGGCCGCCATCACAGTGTCCTGATGCGTCCCGAGGACGCGGTGCGCTACCGCCACTTCGTGCAGGAGCGGCGCACCGAGGCGCGGGCGACGCGCCGCGAGCGAGTGCTGTTGCGCACGGCCGAGGGCGCGGTGCGCGAGTTCGAGGTCAGTTCGACCGGCGTCTACGGCGCCGATGGGGTCTACCTGGGCAGCGACGGCCTGGCCCGGGCCGTCAGCGGCGAGGTGCTGCAGTTGGAGTACCAACTGGATCCCGATGGCCGCTTCCAGGCGATCAGTGATGCCGCGGCGGCGGCCTTGGGCTATCTGGCCGACGAGCTGCTGGGCCAGCACTTCTCGGCCCTGATGGATGAGCGCGAGCGCGAGCGGGTGGGCCACATGTTCGGCGAACGCCGCGCCGATGACCGCGCCGCCAGCGGCATTCGGGTGGTGCTGACCGGGCGAGACGGAGCCCGGCGCGAATTCGAGATCAGTGCCGCCGGCCGGTACGATGCCGGCGGCCAGTTCGTCGGTACCGTCGGCCTGGGCAGCGATCTGTCGGAGCGTAGCGAGCTGGAACGTGACGTGGCCGAGAGCCGCCGCCGGTACCACGCGGTGTTCGACCACGTGGGCGTGGGCTTGAGCGTGATCACCCCCGATCACACCGTCCGCGAGGCGAACGCCTGGCACCACCGCCGGCGGCGCCGTCCGGTGGCCGGTGGGCAGTGCTACCTCGGTCTGTATGGTGAGTCCGAGCCCTGCGAGTGGTGCGGCTTGCGCGAAGCGCTGTCAACCGGACAGGCGGTGGTCCGCGACAGTGTGGTCAGCGCGCTCGACGGCCGCTCGTACACGGTGGTGTTCACGCCGCTGCTCAGTCGTGGCGGTGAGACCATTGCGGTGATCGAGGTGACGCTGGATGCCACCAGCGAGCACGAGCGCCGCGAACGTGAGTTGGCCGGCGACAAGCACGGCGCTCTACAACGTCTGTGCGCCGGGCTGTGTGAGCGGGCGGGTGGGGCCCTCACCGCCGCCGCGCTGCTGGCCGCCATGGTGCCGGCCGGCGACGCCATGGGCGAGGCCGTCGGCGCGGTGACCCAAGCGCTGGCGCCGCTGGCGCGCCTCGGTGGCCACCGGCTGCCGGTCCCGGGCGCCGGCCTTGACCTGAACGCCGCGGTGCGCGCCGCGCTGGCGTCGGTGGCGCTCAGTGACGGCGTCGACCTGGAGACCGACCTGCTGCCGACACTGCCACCGGTGGCTCTGGCGGCCGCCGACGCCGAGGAGTTGGTGGCCCAGTTGCTGGTCAACGCCAGGGAAGCGATGCCCACTGGTGGCACGCTGACCGTGGAGACCGGCCTCGACCGCGAGGGTCAGGTCGTGCTGCGGGTGAGCGACACCGGCGAAGGCATGTCGGAGACGGTGGCGCGGCAGGCCCGCGACCCGTTCTTCACCACCCGCGGTGCCGAGCGGGTCGGGTTGGGCTTGGCGCAGGTCGAGGCGCTGGCCCGGGCCGCCGATGGGAGCCTGGAACTGCACACCATGCCGGGTCTGGGCACGCAGGTCGAACTGCGCGTGCCTGCCCGCCAGCCGGTGCGCGCACGGGACACGGCGGCGAAGGCGGCGGCCGGGCGCCCGGCGGTCCGGGTGGCGGTGGCCGACCCGCTGCTGCAGCGAGCGCTGGAGCAGTACCTGGCCGCGAGCCCGACGTCACCGGATGGGCCGCCGGTGTGGGTGGTCGATCCGGCGAACCGGCCGCGGGCCGGCGGCGCCCGCGGCGTCGTGGTGCTGGCCACAGCGGCGGCGGATGAGCCGTCGCCGCAGCCGGAGGTGTACCTCGCGCTGCCGTTCGGCGTGGCCGCCCTGGAGCAGGCGATTGCGGAGGTGTCCGTCTGATGCGGAGCGACCAACGTGGCCCCGACTTCGCCGCCGTGCGACAGCAGGCGGCCGACCTGCTCGAAGCCATCGGCCGTGGCGAGGTGGCGCCGGTGTACCTGTTCAGCGGCGAGGACGACTTCCAGCGCCAGGCGATGGTGCGGCGAGTGGTGGCGCGGTTGGTGCCGGAGGAGCAGCGCGACACGCAGTTGCAGGTGCTGGACGGCGGCGACGCGACGGGCCGGCAGGTGGCCGGCGAGCTGGAGTCGGCCGGCTTCCGGTTTGGCGACGAGCCGCGGCGAGTGGTCCTGGTGCGCGACGCGCCGTTCTTCCAGAGCGGCAAGGCCGAGCTCGGCGAACCCCTGAAGGCGCGCCTGGAGAGCGGCCTGCTCGAAGACGTGGTGCTGGTGATGGAGGTCCGCGGCAACGTGGACAAGCGGCTCGGCGTGACCAAGGCGGTGGCCGCGGTGGGCATCTGCCTGGAGTTCCCGAAGCTGGCCAACGAGCGTGATGTCGAGCAGTTCCTGCAGGCTCGGCTGCGACGAGCGGAGAAGACGATGTCGCGGTCGGCGAACGCCGAACTGGTGGTCCGCTGCGGTACCGACGCGCAGATCCTCGCCAACGAGGCGGACAAGCTGATCAGCTACGTGGGTGACCGCGGCAGCATCGAGTTGGCCGATGTGCAGGCGATGGTCGCGCCCACGGCGGCGCTCAGCGTGTTCGATCTGGTCGACGCGGTGGCCGAACGGAAGACGCAGGCGGCGCTGGACCAACTGGAGGGACTGCTCGGCCAGCAGGCCGAGCCGTTCATGATCCTGGCGATGCTCATTCGGCAGTTCCGGCTGCTGTTGCAGGCGCGCTACCTGATCGACGAGGGCTTGGTGGACAACCGGCTGCTCAACCAGCGTCCATACGACTTCGGGGGCACGGTGAACACCAAAAAGGCGGGCCGGTCACTCCTGGACGAGTGGAAGGAACAGGTGGCCGGCGTGCTGCCCACCGAGGGCAAGCAGAGCCTGTTCACGCAGCACTACTTCCCGCTCTACCGGTCGCTCGCGACGGCCCGGCGCCTGCCGGCCGGTCTGCTCGAAGGGGCCATGGAGCGGCTGCTCCAGACCGATCTCGGACTCAAGTCGTCGCACCTCGATCCGCGGCTCGAGATGGAGACGCTGGTCGTCGACCTCTGCACCAGAATGGAGGCGGGTGCCACGGTGGCGTACGACACGCTGCTGGACATCTAGCCGGGAGACGCCATGCGCGCGGTCGAGCCGACGGCGGGCGAGGCAGTTCCGCTCGACGAGCTGGACAGGCAGCTTCTGAACGCGCTGCAGAGCGCGTTCCCTCTGGTCGCCCGGCCGTTCGACGCCGTGGGCGCAGCGCTCGGACTGCCGGGCGCTGAGGTGCTGGCCCGAGTGGCGCGTCTGAAGTCCACGCGGCTAGTCCGGCAGATCAGCGCCATCTTCGACAGTGGCCGGCTCGGGTACCATTCGTCACTGGTGGCGATGCGCTTTGACCCGCGCGACATCGACGCCGGCGCGGCGGTGATCAGCGCCCATCCGGGCGTCAGCCACAACTACCAGCGCAACCACGCCTTCAATCTGTGGTTCACCCTCGCCGTGCCGCCGGAGCGGACCATCGCGGCCGAAGTGGCGGCGCTGGCCGACCGGGCGCGGCCCGAGCAGACCTGGCTGCTGCCGACCATCCGGCTGTTCAAGATCGGCGTGAACCTGGACCTGACCGGCGAGGCGCCGGTGACCGCGGTGGACGACCGGCCCGCGCCGAGCAGCGCGCCGGCGGCGCCGCCGGTGACGCTGACCACCGCCGAGCTGGCCGCGGTCCGCGCGCTGCAACGCGACCTGCCGCTGACCGCCGAGCCCTTTGCCGACCTGGCGGTGTCGGCCGGGCTGAGCCCTGAGCGGTTACTGGCACTGGCGCTGGCGATGCGCGAGCGGGGCGTGCTCCGGCGGTTCGCCGCGGTGCTCCACCACCGGCGGGCCGGCTTCCAGGCCAACGGCATGGGGGTGTGGGCGGTGCCGCCCGCCGACATCGACACCGTGGCGCCGCGGATGGCGGCTTACCAGGCGGTCAGCCACTGCTACCAGCGACCCACCGGACCGGGTTGGCCCTACTCGGTGTTCACCATGATCCACGGCCGGCAGGCCGGCGATTGCGAAGCGGTGGTCGAGGCCATCGCCGCCGCGACGGGGGTGCTGGAGCATGCGTTGCTGTACAGCACCAAGGAGTACAAGAAGACCCGGGTGCGGTACTTCCTCGACGACGACGCCTTCGACGTGGCCAGCATCCCGGCTCGCTGACCGGTGCCCGAGCCCGCCGCCGACCGGATCAGGCGCCGGTGCGAGGCTTGACGGCGAGGTTTCGGTTCGGCGATAATGGCCCACCAAAGAGTAGGGACGTCAGATGGAGCGGCTGTGGGCGCCGTGGCGGATGCGGTATGTTGAGGGTCCGAAGGTGCCGCGCGACGAGTGTGTGTTCTGTGTGGCCGGCGCCGCCGCCGACGATGCACAGACGCACGTGCTCCAGCGCGGCGAGCACAGTTTCTCGATTCTGAACCGCTATCCATACAACAACGGGCATCTGATGGTGGTCCCTTATGTACACGCCAGTGCGTTGGCCGAGGTAACGGATGCAGCGCTGGCGGAGATGATGCAGACCGCGGCGCGGTGGACGGCGGTGATGACTCAGGTGTTCCGCACCGACGGCTTCAACGCGGGACTGAACCTGGGCTCGGCCGCGGGCGCGGGCATCAAGGACCATCTGCACCTGCACCTGGTGCCGCGCTGGAACGGTGATACGAATTTCATGCCGGTGGTGGGTGACGTGAAGGTGCTCCCTGAGGAGCTACCGGTCACCTGGCAGCGGCTCCGCGATGGCTGGCGTGAGTTGGTGGACGGTGGTTAGGAGACAGCCATGAAGCGCTGGTGGACAGTGGGCTGCGCGCTGGCGGTGGTGCTGGCGCACGCCGGTGGCGCGAGCGCCCAGGAGTTGCAGTTCGTCGAGCCGACCACGGGCGCCGTGCGCGGCGTGGTCAACGTGCGCGTCGACATGGGCGCCGGCTACCGACAGGGCTTCGTGGTCTTCTACCTGGGTGAGCCCGGCAAGGCCCTGCGGTTCCGCATCGCCACCATTGCCGACGCCGGCGGCCTGTTCGGCTTCGACTGGGACACCCAGAGCCGCACCAGCAAGGTGGCCGACGGCGAGTACCGCATCATGGCCATCGGCTACACCCAGACCGGCGAGGTGATCGGCCAGAAGGCGATCACGGTCGAGGTGCAGAACGAGGTACCGGCCTCGTCGCTGCCATCCAAGGGCATTCTGCTGGCGCACAACCTGACGATGGGCCGCGAATCGCGCTATGTGGCGCGCGTGCGGGTGCAGGTGATGCCCGGCGAAGGGGCCAAGGGCAACGACGTCAGCATGTTCAACGGCGGCGTGAACGCCTGGTGGCAGCAGCGCGTGCTGTGGTCGCAGCCCGACGGCCGAGCGCAGGTCCGCAGCAGCGTGTTCCACCTCTCCGAGCGGGGCGCGCGCGGGCGCAGCAACGCGATGCCGGACGCCAACGGCCGGTTCGTGTCGATGATGATGCGGTCGAACGGCGAGTTGGTGCGTCGGACCGAGCAGGCCAACATCAAGTTCCCGTTCGCCGAGATGGGCATCGACTTCCCGAAGAAGGAAACCAAGATCGGCGACAAGTGGCGCTCGCCCTTGCGGTTCATCCTCGACGGGCGGACCTACCGCATGGACACCGTGATGGCCGACCACACGTTGTCGACGGTCGAATGGCACGCCGGCTACCGCGCCGCGGTGGTCGACTCCGAGTTCACGGCCGGGCCGTACCGTCTGACGCTGAAGGGCGAGGACAAGGACAACGAGGAGTGGCTGGCCGAGGTGCTGATCACGGTGAAGGGCAAGCGGCGCACGTACTTCGCCTACCAGCCGGAGGTCGGGCGCGTGCTGCGCATCGATGAGCAGCAGGAGCAGCTCTGCTCGCTCGATCTGGAGGAAGAGCCGCCGCAACAGGCCGGTGGCATGGGTGGCCCCGGTGGCCCCGGCGGCCCCGGCGGCCCGGGTATGCCTGGGCCCGGTGGCCCCGGTATGCCTGGTCCTGGTGGCCCGGGTGTGGCGCCGGGAGCACCGAACCTGCCCGGCGGCGCCGCGCCGCCCGGAGCGGGTGCGCCGGGCTTGCCGGGCGCGGGCGCGGGCCTGGGTCAGCAGCAGCAGGCCGAGAAGCCGGCCGGGTTCGAGAAGGCCAGCACGTCGTTCCGACGGGCCAAGCCGAAGGACACGGCCACGGCGGGCGTCGCGGCCCCGGGCTCGATGGGCGGCGCCGCCGCGCAGCCGCAGGAGCCACCGAAGGTCGACATTCTACGCTTCCGCCGCGAAGTGCAGATGAACATCTCGCAGGATTTCCTCGACCCGCTCTGAGCGGGCACCGGCTCACTCGGGGTCGGTGTCCGGCGCGTCTTCGCCGCTGAGGTAGCGCTTGACCTTCTCGGCGGCCGGGCGGTTCATGCCCGGCAGCGCGGCCATCTCCGCGACGCTGGCGGCGCGGATCGCGTCGGTGCTCCGGAAGTGCGTCAACAGCAACGTGCGCCGCGCCGGCCCGATGCCCGGGATATCGTCCAGCACGCTCCGCAGGCTGTCACCTCGGCGGAGCCGCTGATGCAGCGTATTCGCGACGCGGTGGGCTTCGTCGCGCAAGGCGCGCAGCGCACGCAGCGCCGGTGACCGCGGTTCCAGCACAATCGGCTCGCTACGGTCGGGGCGGAACAGATGCTCGTGCTGCTTGGCCAAGGCGGCCAAGGGCAACTGCTGGCAGCCCAATGCGGCACAGACCGCCACCGCCACCGAGAGCTGTCCCTTGCCGCCGTCGACCACCAGCAGGTCGGGCAGCGGCAGGAACTTCGGATCGCCGGCCGCGGCCCGTTCCAGCCGACGCGTCAGCACCTCCTGCATCATGGCGTAGTCGTTCGGCGCGTCGTGCGGGTTGCGGATGCGGAACTGCCGGTAGGCCTTGCGCGCGGGCTTGCCGTCTTCCAGGACCACCATCGAGCCAACGCTGTGGCTGCCTTGCAGCGTGGCGATGTCGTAGCACTCGATGCGGAACGGGGTGCGTGGCAGGCCGAGCTGCTCGCGCAGGTCGACCACGGCCGCTTCGGCTCGCTGGCGCTGCTGATCCTGGTCGGTGAGGTAGCGGCGCAGCGATTCGGCGGCGTTCTCGCGAGCCAGGTCGACCAGGCGCCGGCGTTCGCCGCGCTCGCCAATCTCCACGTTGAGACGGCGGCCGGCCCGCTCGGAGAGCCACTCGGCAATGGCCTCAAGATCCTCGATGGGCGAGGAGATCAGCACTCGGCGAGGCAGCGAGTCGGCACCGGCGTACCAAGCCGTCAGGAAGGCGCGGAGCGGCACGCCGGCCAGGTCGTGGGCGGTGCCTTCGTAGACCGAGCGTTGGTCACCGATGACGCGGCCGCCGCGCACCTGGAACATCTGCACGCAGCTCAGGTCGTCGTGCTGCGCGACGGCGAACACGTCGAGGTCGAGCGGTCGGGTGGAGACGACGCGCTGGTCGGCGCTGACACGCTGGATATCGTCAATCAGGTCGCGCAGCTTCGCGGCCTGTTCGAACTCTAATGATTCAGCCGCCTCCTGCATCTGCTCGGTCAGACCGGCCAGGATGCCGGCGGTGTCGCCGCGGAGGAAGGCGGCGGCGCGCTGCGCCTGCAGCGCATAGTCGGCGGCGCTGATCAGACCCGCGCACGGGGCTTGGCAGAGACCGATATGGTGGTCGAGGCAGGGCCGCATCAGCGGCTCGCCGGTCAGGTTGAGCGTGCACGAGCGCAGGTTGAACAGCCGGCGCAGCAGCTTGTCGGTGCGCCGCATCGCGCCGGCGTCGGTGTAGGGCCCGAAGTAACTGGCGCCATCGCGCTCCACGGCTCGGCACTCGACCAACTGGGGAAAGGCCTCGGCGGTCAGCTTGAGGAAGGGGAACTGCTTGTCGTCGCGCAGGCGGACGTTGTAGCGCGGCTGATGCTCCTTGACCAGGTTGGCCTCGAGCACCAGGGCTTCGACTTCGCTGGCGGTAACCTTGAAGTCGACTTCGGCGACTTTGGTGACGAGCAGGCGAATGCGGGGCGAGTGGTCGGCGCCGGGCTGGAAGTAGGAGCGGACTCGCGGGCGCAGCGAGGCGGCCTTGCCGACATAGAGGACGTGCCCCTGACGGTCCTTCATCAGGTAGACACCGGGCAAGGCCGGAACCGCGCTCAGATCGTCCGCCAGAGCCATGTTGCTGATGCCTCGACCGTTGCTGCAACGGCCCTCCAGAGAGCGATTATGGCACGCTGGGACGACGCCCGGGGCGACTTGGAGGAAATGGAATCCTGTGCTAACCTGTGGCGTTGATCCCAGTAGGCAGCCGGCCTCGGGCGACCGAGGCGGCGAATCTGGTCGACGGCGCGGCAGGGGAACGGGCCGCCACAGCGAAGGGGGCGGGCGGCGCGGATGGTGACGGACCGGACGCGGCGGGTCGACGGACTCGCCGGAGCCGAAGGAGCGCGTGAGCATGGCGATTAGGATGCTGGACGTCCCGGCGCAGTTGGCGCCGATACAGGACCAGCTCGAGGCGGCGGCAACGCGCGTCCTGCGCAAAGGCAATTTCATCCTGGGTGAGGAGGTCGAGGCGCTCGAGAATGAGCTGGCCTCCTTCTGCAGTGTCCGTTACGGGGTCGGGGTGGCCTCCGGCACCGATGCCTTGCTCCTGGCGCTGGCCGCCGCCGGCGTTGGCCCTGGCACCGACGTCATCACCACGCCGTTCACCTACGTCGCCACCGTGCAGGCCATCACGCACCTGTCGGCGCGCCCGATCTTCGTGGACATCGACCCGCGCACGTTCAACCTGGACCCGGAGCAGGTGAAGCGCGCGGTGACGCGTCGGACGCAGGCCATTGTGCCGGTGCATCTGTTCGGCCAGAGCGCCGAGATGGACCCGCTGACCGACCTGGCCGCTCGACGCGGGATCGCGGTCATCGAGGATGCAGCCCAGGCGGTCGGCGCCACGTATCATGGTCGCCGCGCGTGCAGCCTGGGGCACATGGGCTGTCTGAGCTTCTATCCGACCAAGAACCTCGGCGCCTGTGGCGACGGCGGCATGGTGTTGACCAACGACGAGGAACTGTATCAGCGGCTGCGTCTGCTGCGGGTCCATGGTCGCGCGAATGGGTACTTCTACCTGATTGACGGGTTCAACAGCCGTCTGGACGAGATCCAGGCCGCTTTCCTACGGGTCAAGATGCGCGGGCTGGCCGAGTACACCGTGGCTCGGCAGCGCAACGCGCGGCTGTACGACGCACTGCTCGGCAACCTGCCGCAAGTGCGTACGCCGTATGTCGAGCCGTACAACGAGCACGTCTACCATCAGTACTGCGTCGTGGCCGAGCGCCGCGACGATCTCCGCGAGCACCTCAAGACGCACGGCATCGACTCGGCGGTCTACTACCCGCTGCCTCTGCACCAACAGGACATCTACCGGCGGTACCGGCGGCGTCTGCCGGTGGCCGAGGAGACCTGCCAGCGCATTCTGGCCCTGCCGATTGCGCCCGAGGTGGTCAACGAGGACGGGGTGCGGACGGTCGCCGAGGCAGTGCGCGCGTTCTACAAGCAGTAACCGAGGCACGCCGAGGTGCCTGCCACACTTGATGCGAGCCGCCGCGCAGTGGGTTGCGGCCGGGAGTGCGGGCAATCCGGCCGGGCGCGGAGCGGTTCAGCAACGAAGGGAGACCATCCTTGAAGTACGACGTGAAGGACCTTGGCCTGGCTGATGCCGGCCTGCAGCGGATCCTGTGGGCCGACACCGAGATGCCGGTGCTGCGCCAGATTCGCGAGCGCTTCGAGCGCGAACAGCCCCTCAAGGGCCAGGTGCTGGGCGCCTGCTTGCACGTGACCACCGAAACGGCCAACCTCGTCCGGACGCTCAAGGCCGGTGGCGCCGAGGTGCTGGTCTGCGCCTCCAACCCGCTGAGCACGCAGGATGAGACGGCGGCGGCCCTGGTCAAGCACTTCGGCGTGCCGACCTTCGCCATCAAGGGCGAGGACCGCGACACCTACTTCTCGCACCTCAACGCCGTGGCCGACGCCGGTCCGACGATGACCATGGACGACGGCTGCGACATGGTCTCGTTGCTGCACAAGGCGCGCACCGACAAGCTCGGCGGCGTCATTGGCGGCACCGAAGAGACGACCACCGGCGTCATCCGCCTCAAGGCCATGGCGGCCGACGGCGCGCTGAAGTACCCGGTCATCGCCGTCAACGACGCGATGACCAAGCACTTCTTCGACAACCGCTACGGCACCGGCCAGAGCACGCTGGACGGCATCGTCCGGGCGACCAACATCCTGCTGGCCGGCCGGACGTTCGTGGTGGCCGGCTACGGCTGGTGCGCGCGCGGTGTGGCGCAGCGGGCTCGCGGCATGGGCTCCAACGTCATCGTGACCGAGATCGACCCGCTGCGCGCGCTGGAGGCGGTCATGGACGGCTTCCGCGTGCTGCCGATGGCCGACGCGGTGCCGCAGGCCGACATCATCTGCACGCTGACCGGCGACAAGCACGTCGTGCGTGGCGAGCACTGGCAGACCATCAAGGATGGGTGCATCGTCTGCAACAGTGGTCACTTCGACATCGAGCTGGATCTGGTGGCGCTGGCCGAGTTGGCGTCGGGCGTGCGCGAGGTGCGGCCGTTCGTGCAGGAGTACGCGCTGGCCGGCGGCAAGCGCGTGTACGTGTTGGCCGAAGGGCGCCTGGTGAACCTTGGTGCGGCCGAGGGTCATCCGGCGGCGGTGATGGACATGAGCTTCGCCAACCAGGCCACGTCGGCCGAGTACATGGCCCAGCATGCCGGCACGCTGCAGCCGGCGGTCTACTCGGTGCCCGAGGAACTCGACGCGATGGTGGCGCGCCTCAAGCTGGAGGCGATGGGCGTCGAGATCGACACCCTCACGGCCGAACAGGAGAAGTACCTGAACGACTGGCACGAGGGCACGTAGACCGGTCCAGCCCGTCTGTTGCCGCCCCCACGACTGCCGTCGCGGGGGCGGTGTGCTTTGGGACGGCAGGATTCCGCTGCGGATGGCGAACCATCCATCCGCCCGTTGGCGGAACTTGGCGCGGGGAGCGGATTCACAATAGAGACAGGTGATACGGCGGCTATGCACAAGGGCTCTTCGCCAGTGGTGTTGGTGATTGAGGACGACAAGGCGCTCGGTCAGGCGCTGAGCAACCATCTGCGGTTCCGCGGCGATGCGGTGGAGTCCGTTGGCACGGGTGGCGAAGGCCTGTCGCGCCTGCAGGCGGGCGGCGTGGACGTGGTCCTGTGCGACATCGGCCTGCCGGACATGTCCGGGCACGACGTTGTCAGACAGGCTCTGTCGGGTGCCGAGGCGAGCGCCGAGGGGCGGCCCGAGTTCGTCATGATGACGGCCAATCCGACGCTCGACAACGCCATCGCGTCACTCGAGCTCGGGGCCTTCCAGTTCGTCACCAAGCCACTGTCGATGCCGTTCCTGGAGGTCGTGATCGACCGCGCCCTGAGCTTCCGGGCGGCCCGGCGCGAATCGCGGCGGCTCCAGGAGGAGCAGGAAGCGCTGGTGCTCAGTGCGCTGGCCGATGTGACCGGCAACCTCGGTTTGGTGGGGGCGTTGGAATCGGTGCTGCGAGCGCTGCATGTGCTGCTGCGGCCGGCCCATGCGGCCATCTGGCTGGCCGACCCCGACGAAGGCAGTCTGCGCTGCGTCACCAGCCGCGACGACGCATCCGAGGCCCTGTCCAACGAGCACGAGATCATCGCGCGCGAGTGCTTCGGCGCCGAATGCCTGGTCTGCCGCGAGATCGACCGGATGCACTACGGCGCCGCGCCGATCCAGGTGGACGACGCGACCGAAGGCGCCATCAGCATCGATTTCGACGACGAATGCCCCATTGACGACGGCAGTCGTGCGGAGCTGCTGACCACGCTGGCCCGGTTCGCCGGTAACGCCGTGCGCAAAGAGCGGCTCTACGCCGGCCTCGAACAGTCATCGATGCAGATCTCCTCGCTTTTCGAGGTGGGCCTGGCGATGAGTTCCGAGGTGTCGCTGCAGCGCCTGTTCGAGGTCATTGTGGACAGCGCGGCCCGGATCAGCGGCGCGGATCGTTGCAGCCTGATGCTGATCGACCCCGGTCAGGAGACACTGCGGATGCGCGCGGCGGTGGGCATCCCGCCCGAAGTGGTGGCCAAGGCCGAAGCCCGGGTCGGCGAGGGCATCGCCGGTACCGTGGCCAAGACCGGTGAGCCGCTGTTCATCTCGAACATCGAGCAGTCCGGCCGCTTCCAGCGCAAGAACGCCTCGGAGCGCTACAACAACACGTCGCTGGTCTGCGTGCCGATCCGCATGCACAACCGCGTGGTCGGCGTGCTCAACGTCAACAACAAGCGCGATGGTACCAGCTTCAACGAGAACGACCTCAACCTGCTCACGCTGCTGGCCAGCCAGGCCGCGGTGGCGCTCGACAACGCGCACCGCTACCAGGATCTGAGTGAGAAGGCCATCACCGACGGACTGACCGGCGTCTACCTGCGCCGGTACTTCGACGAGTGCCTGGAACGCGCCGACCGCAACGCGCGCAGCACCGGGCGCGCGTTCTCGCTGCTGATGGTCGACATCGACCACTTCAAGCGGGTCAACGACAACTACGGCCACCAGACTGGTGACGAGGCCCTGAAGGTCGTGGCCAACATCCTCAAGGGCCTCGTGCGCGACGACGACCTGGTCTGCCGCTACGGCGGCGAGGAGTTCGTGATCATCCTGGCGCGCGCCGGCCGGGACGCGGCCCAGCGCGTGGCCGAACGCGTCCGCGCCACGGTCGAGGGCCACGAAGTGCGCACCACCGAGCACGCGCTGCGGATCACCGTCAGTATCGGCGTCGCCTCTTTCCGCAACGAGTTGCGCGCTCCCGAGGACCTGGTCAAGGCGGCCGACGAGGCGCTGTACGCGGCCAAGGAGACCGGGCGGAACCGGGTGGTGGTGGCGCCTGAGCCGTCCGAGGTCAGTTGACAACCGGGTCTGCTTTGTCCTAGGATCGCCAGCGTCTGGACCGCTACCAACGGGGCCCGCCGCATGTCCGAGACCACCAGTGTCCGGTTGGACGGAGTTCGTGTCCTGATCGTGGACGACGAACCCAACATGCTGCGGGTCACCCGCCGCATCCTGCACCGTCGCGGCGCCAGCGTGGAGAGCGCCACCAACGGCCTCGAGGCGCTGGACGTGCTCACCCAGTACCCGGCGGACATCATCCTGACCGACCTGATGATGCCGGTCATGGATGGTCTCGAGTTGCTCAAGCAGGTGCGGGCTCGCGACCTGGATGCCGTGGTGCTGGTACTGACCGGCCATGGCACCATGGAGACCGCCATCGAGGCGATGCGGTTGGGCGCGCGTGACTACCTGCTCAAACCCTACGATCCGGAAGCGTTTATCCTGGTCTGCCACCGCGAGATCGAAGCCGAGCGCGTGCGGCGCGAGAACCTGCGCCTGAAGGCGGCGGTGTCCAGCCTGTCGCAGCGGCTGGAGCGCTTGGAGAGCTTCGGCGAGATGGTGGGCGACAGCCGGCCGATGCAGGCGGTCTACCAGCAGATCCAGCGCCTGTGCCGGTTCCACGACATGACCGTGCTGATCACCGGGGAGACCGGCACCGGCAAGGAGCTGGTCGCCCGGGCGCTGCACCGCGGCAGCCCGCGCGCGGCACACCCGTTCGTGGCCCTCAACTGCGCGGCCATCCCCGAGGACCTGCAGGAGTCGCAGCTCTTCGGCCACAAGAAGGGCTCGTTCACCGGCGCCACCGAGGACTACGTGGGGGCGTTTGAGGCGGCGCACCAGGGCACGCTGCTGCTGGACGAAGTGGGCGAGATGCGGCCCGAGTTGCAGGCCAAGCTGCTCCGCGCGCTGGAAGAGAAGGCCATCACGCCGCTGGGCAAGCACCAGCCGGTCACCGTCGACGTGCGCGTGGTGGCGGCGACCAACCGCGACCTGGCGCAGGCGGTGACGGCCGGCGAGTTCCGAGCCGACCTGTACAACCGGCTGGAAGGGGCGGTCATCGAGCTGCCGCCGCTCCGCGTGCGGCCCGACGACATTGCGGCGCTGGCCCGGCACTTCCTCGACCGGATCGCCACCGACTACGGCATGGAACCGCGCACCCTCAGTGACGATGCCGTCGCGGTGCTCCGGGCCCACCGCTGGCCGGGCAATGTCCGCGAGTTGCAGAACGTCATCCGCCGGGCGTTCGTCTTCTCCGATGCCGACATCGTCACGGCCGAAGACATCCGGATCGTCACGCCGACGGCGACGGCGCCAGTGGTGTCGGCGCCGGCGGCCATGGCCGCGCCCGATCCGGCCGCGCTGCTGGCCAGTGACGGCGATCTGGGCGTCTACGACGAGCGCGAGCGCGACCTGATCGCCCAGGCGCTCCGCCAGGCCGGCGGCAACAAGTCCCGTGCCGCCGAGTTGCTGGGCATCGACCGCAAGCGCCTCTACCGGCGCCTGGCCAAGTACGGGCTGGGCTGAGCCGCCACGGCTACGGCGCGCCTGCGGGCGCGTCGCCAAGTCGGTAGAGCGCACAGGTGTCGAAATCCTTGGCCAAGGCGTGGTGGCCCAGGTACACGCAGTGCAGCCGGTGCGCGCCCGTCGCGGCGAGCGCGGCGGCGAACGGTTCGCTGGCGAAGGCGCAGCCCGGCGTGCCCACCTGCTCGATTCGGGCGGCCCGTGTGACGTGGCGCCCGAAGTAGTTGGTCCGGCCCAGCACGGGATCCCACTGGGCGTAGACCGGGCCGGCGTGCAGCCCGATGCGCAGCCCGGCCGGCGTCGGCAGGCCATGGCCCGACCAGTCGGTGCCGCGCAGGCGAGCCAGCAGCGCCGTGGCGCACTCGGCGCACTCGACCACGTCATCGAAGACGAGGAACAGGCCGTCGCCCCAAGTGTTCGCGAACCGCGGCGGCACGGACCGCTCGGACAGCGCCGCCGCCACTTGGTCGAGGAACGCGCTGACGAAAGCGGGCGTGCCTTCCTCACACAGGCGACCGAAGCCGTGGACGTCGGCGAACAGCATGGCTTTGAGTTCGCGCCCGGCCACCGCGGGTGCCGGCGCCAGATGCGGGCTGACCGGCGGCGGGCCGGCGGGCGAGCCGCGCAGCGCGGCCAGGTCGAGTCGCTCGATCGGGCGGCCGAGCGATTGCCAATGGCGGGCGAACGCGGCGGTGCCCGTGTCGTTCGCGGCCGAGGCTGGGTCGAGCAGCACCAGTGCCGTCGGCTCGACGTGCCAGGCTTGCGCGCCGCAGATGGCCAGTCCCTGCGTCACGCGGTCACAGAAGCCGAACAGGTGGCGATCGCCCAGGTAGCGTTCGGTAGTGGCCTGGTGTACCTGCGTGGCGCGGTTGAGCACCTGCTCGAAGCGCTGTCGCCAGCCCGACCGTGCCGGCGCGCCATAGTCGACGCTGGTGCGGACGAAGTCCTCACGGTCGAACGGCAGGACGATGTGCAGCTCGCCACCGCGCGCGAGCACGGCTTCGGCGAACAGCAGATCCGCGCCGCAGGCGCCGGAGCAGAAGCCGAGGCTGACCTGCCGACGGTCGAGGGCGGCGGCCAGAGCCGCGGCGGCGGCCTCAATGACTGTGGCGTCGTCGGGGAAGCGGGGCTGGCTCGCCCCCGGCTGGTCGATCAGGTGCCCACTGAAGGCCACCACGCCGCCCGGGTTGACGACGGCCAGCAGGTCGCTCACGTCGAGGGCGCGCGCCAGCAGCAGGAGCTGGCGCCGCATGCTGGCCACGTCACCACGCCGCCAGCCGGCTTGCGCGACCGCGGCGGCGTAGGCGGCGCCGGCCTCGTCGCGGCGTCCCAGCAGGAGCAGCGCCTCGGCGCGAGTGGCCGTGGCCCAGTGGTCGGCGGCGGGTCCGGCCAACTGGCACAGCAGCGCGGCCGCCAGCGTCCGGGCCTCTTCGTGGCGGCCGCCAAGCCAGGCCAGGCTGGCGGCATTGATGCCGGGATAGGGCTCGCCCACCGTCTGGTACGCCTCGCGGTACCGCAGGGCGGCCAGGGCCAACGCCTCCGGATCGCCGTTGCGTTCGAAATCGTCTTTGGCCAGGCGAGCGCGCAGACAAGCGGCCTCGGTCCATAGCGCCGTGGGCAGCGACTCGGCCAGCAGCCGATCGAGCAGGACGCTGGCGCCTGGGCCGTTGCCGCCTCGCGCCAGCGCCAGTGCGGCCAGGTAGCGCAACGCCGGGTCGTCGCGGCGCGTGCGGTCGGCCGAGGCCGCCAGGTCATAGGCCTGACCGGGACAGCCGGCCGCGATCTGGGCACGGACCTGTTCGAGGATCTCAGTCACTTCGGGTCTCGGGCTGGGCGGTTGTGGGCGCGGCCCGCTGGGCCGCTGCGCGGGCCTGCATCAGTTGGTCGTACTCCGGCCTGGTCATCGCGCTGAACGGTGAGATGGTCCGGGTGTCGCGGTCAGCGAGGAACCAGCGCCCCCAGCGCACCCAAGGGTCGGTGGGGGGGCTATTGGCTAGTCGCGCGCGGACGGTGTCCAGCAGGCCGGCGGCGCCGTGCTTGCCGTAGAGGAGGTCACGGGCGTCACGCTCGTCGCGGGCCCAGCGTCGGGCTGCCGGTGACAGCCGTGCCCAGACCGTCAGATCCGGTGACCTGCTGTAGGAATCGTCGCGCACCAGGGCCGTGGCCAAGAGGACCAGCCACGACGGTGGCGGACCGAGCTGCAGGCCGACATCGGTGGCGGAGTCCGAAGCCGGCCAGGCCACCGCTCGTCCGTCGCGGCCGAAGGCGATGCCGGGCACCAACAACGGCGCGCAGACCTCGGTCGCCGTGGCGAGACTCCAGTACCGGGCCGCACCGGTCCTGGTGTGGGCCGCGAGCAGGCGCCCGTCGGGCGAGAAGCCCACCTGGTCCACCGGCAGGCCCAGTTGCAGCACCGGCCCAACCCGCTGGCCGTCGTGGGCGCGCACCAGCCGGACCGTCCCATCGCCAAAGCCCAGCCCCAGCAACGTGCTGTCCGGACTGAACGCGGCACACGGGACGTCGGCGTGGCCGGCCGAGGGTGTGGACCACTGCCGCCGCCAGCCGTCGGTGGCGTAGACCTGAACCTGCTCGGCGGCCGTCACCGCCAGCCACCGACCGTCCGGGCTCCTGGTGGCGCAGTCGGCATAGCAGCCGCGCCGCCGCAACTCGGGATCGGTCTCGTCGGCCCCGGTTGCGAACAAAACGTCGCCGGCCCGTTGCGGGCCGCCGGCGAGGGCGCGCCCGGTGGCCACGTCCCAGAGCCGGACCGCTTGGTTCGCGTCCACACCGGCGGTGAGCAGGACCTTGTCGTCGCTGCTCAGTTCAGCGTAGTTGACCCGCGTCTGGAGGTCGATGGGCGGTGATACGGCGGCACCGGTCTGCGTGTCCCAGACCTGGCATCGGCCGCCGCTGGCGACGGTCACCAGCCGGCGGCCGTCGCGGCTGAGGGTGATCCACTTCGGACAGCGGTTGTGGGCGACGGTGACGGGCGAGCCAGCGGCAGTGGACACGTCGTAGACCAGCACATGCGGCTCGGTCCAGCGCGTCACCGCGCCGTGCGAGCCGTCGGCGCTGACGGTGAGCTGCTTGCTCAGATCGCGCCTGACCTCCAGCGGGTAGGCCACCGAGGCGGCGTTGTGCGCGTCCCACACTTGCAGGCCGCCGTCGGCGACGGTTACCAGGCGGTGGTACCGCGATTGGTAACGGGCGGCAGCGACCTGGCCACGGTGGGCCACCGGCAGGACCGGGGCCAGCCGACCGGTGCCGACGTCCCAGAACCGTGCCGTGCGGTCGCTGCCGCCGGTGAACAGGTACCGGTCGCCGCCGGCGAACTCCAGGCTCTGGATCTGCGTGGCCGCCGAACTGGCGAACTGCGCGACGAGCGCCTGCTTGGCGGGGTCCCAGACTCGGATGTCGTCGCTCGCTCTGGCCAGCCACCCGCGCTGGGGGCTGAAGGCCAGCGCCTGTATGGGCGTAGCCTGCGGGCCTGGCCGGTAGGTCAGTTGGTGCGCGCCGGTGTCCGGCGACCAGAGACGCACTTCACCGCCCCAGGTGCCGGTTGCCAGGCGAGCCGAGTCGTGGCTGAAGGCCAGGCAGATGACGACGGCGAGATGGTCCTGATCGTCGTGCGGCAGACGGGCCGCCAGGCTGCCGGAGCCGGCCATCCAGATGGTGGCGTGCCGCTCGCCACCGGTGGCGATGAAGCGCCCGTCCGGGCTGGTGGCGATGGCGCGCACGCCTTGGTCGTGCGCCTGCCAGTCGCGCAGCACGGCCCCGTCGGCCACGCGCCAGATGCGCACCAGGCCACGGTCGGTGCCCGCCAGATAGCGCTTGCCGTCCGGGCTGAAGCAGCCGCACCAGAGCTGGTGCCCCGGCGGCGCCACCAGGGGCGCCCCGCTGGCTTGCCAGGTCTGGGCGTCCCACACCTGCACGCCGCGGCCCAACACCCCGGCCAGGCGAGTCCCGTCGGGTGCGAACTGCGCATCGCGGCAGGCGCCCAGCGACTTCGGCCAGGCCAACTGGCCCAACGGCAGGGCCACGCCGTTCTGGGTCAGCGCGGCCGCCAATCGCCGCCCGGCAGTCGGCTCCTCGGGCCGGAGCCGGATCGCCTCGACCAGATGCCGGATGGCCTCGGGCTCACCGTTGCGGTCGAGTAGATCCTGGGCTTGCTGACAGTGCAGCCGGTAAGTGCCGCGCTGGGCCTCCTGCGTCGCCAGGACGGCCCAACAGGCCACGGCGGCGAACAGGCAGGCGACCACGAGCATCAGCGTCGCCAGGCCGATCAGGCGCCGCACTCGGCGCTCGTGATCTCGGCGCGCGAGGTCGTCCAGACGAACGCCCAGCAAGCCGGCCAGCAGCTTCAGGAACCCGTACGCCCGGCCGTCCTTGCCCGGCCGGAGGTCGGCCGCGATGGGCTCGGCCCGTTCCTCGGTCAGCTCGCCATCGGGGCCGACGGCGTACCGGAGGGCCGGCACGAAGCACTCGCTGGCCTCGGCTCCCGGATGGTCGGACGCGTTGGGTTCGCCGTCTACCACCAGGCACAGGATACGGTCCGTACCGCCCATGGCCTTGAACTGCCGCACCTCTTCGTTGACGAAGCGCGACTGCGCCGAGTGGGGAGAGCAGACCACGATCAGGTGCCGTGACTGGGCCAACGCGGTCTCGATCTGGTGGCCCAGGTCAGGCGAGACCGGCAGTTCGTCGCGATCCTTGAAGATCGGGTACAGCCGCCGAGGCAGCCCTTCGCCCTTGAGCCGGCGCGGCACGCGGTACAACTCCAGTGCCCGGTGGAGCCAGTTGGCCCAGCGTTGGTCACGGTGGCTGTAGCTCACGAAGGCCCAGTAGTGGTACGGGGCTGGCGGTGCCAGGCTGGTCGGCACGGAGTCCATCTACCTACTCGTTGCTGGCCTGAACGGCGACGCCGGCACTGGCGCCGCTGGGCGATGGTACCACTAGATACTGACGGTGGTTCCTCAGGCTGCCGGTCGCTCCTTCACCAGCGCCGTCGACGGGCGGGTGGGCAACCGACGGTCCAGGGCCGGGCGCGCCGCGTGGCGGCTCAGCCGCCGGCCCGTCCGCGCTCGGCCTCCAGCTTGCGCAGGAGGTGGCCGGGCACCTCATCGGTGAAGCGGGTGCCGTCGGGGAACTGACCGTTGCTCAGGTTCAGTCCGCATTCGGGGCAGTGCGGCTCGCCTGGTCCGTCGATGGACGACCCGCACGCCGCGCACGAGATAGCCCAGCCGCCGACGATCAGGTCGAGCTTGACCCGGCCGGTGACATAGGCCCGCGCGTTGAAGCCACAGCGCGGGCAGCGGGGCCCGTCGTTCTCGCGGGGTGCATTGCAGAACGGACATCGCGTCAGCACGCCGAGGGCCTTGTCGTAGAGGCTGACCACCAGCGGCCCGCCCTCGCCGAGCACGTGTGCGGAGCGCGTCTGGCCCACCGGCGGCAGGTCCGAGTAGACCATGCCGCAGGTCGGGCACCGCCCTGTGTCGGGCCCGACGGTGGCGCCGCACGTGCCGCAGGCCAGCATCGTGCGCCCCTCGATCGGCACCGCGAGCACCTGGCCGTCGGTGTACCGGAAGATGTTCTGCGGGCAGTGCGAGCAGCGTAGCGCATGCTCGATCGGTGCGCCGCAGAACGGGCAGGCGGTCAGCGGCTGGGGGTTCGGTCCCTGCGCGCCCACCGGCAGCAACTGCACCAGTCGCCGGTCGTGCAGTGTGTCGACCATCTCGCGAGCGGTGGTGAAGCGCCGGTTCGGGCTCTTCTGCAGGCACTTGTACACGACGCCGCGCAGGTGCGGAGCGACCTCGTCAGGCAGCGGCTCGGGGCAGCTCTGGCAGACCTGCGTGAGCACCGTGCGCACGTCGGCGCCGGGGAACGGCCGGCGGCCGCCGATCAGCTCATAGAGGACGGCGCCGAGCGACCATACGTCCGACCGCATGTCGGCGTCGAGGCCCTGGGTCTGTTCGGGCGGCATGTAGGCCGGCGTCCCGACCTGCCGGCCGACGCGGATGATGGTGGAGAACTCGGGCGGATCCAACTCCTCGAGGTGCAGGGCGCCCAGCTTCTGCGCCAACCCGAAGTCGGCGAGGCAGACGTGCCGATCCTCGCCGACGAGCATGACGTTGGCCGGCTTGAGGTCGCGGTGGATGACCCCGGCATCATGCACGCCGGCGACCGCGCTGCACAACTGGAACATGATGCGCTCGATGCGCTCGACGCTCGGTCGGCCGGTGACCAGGTGCTCGCGGAGGTTCAGCCCGTGCATCAGCTCCATGGCGATCCACGGGACGCCGTCGTGCTCGCCGGCCCCGTAGCAGCGGACCACGTTCGGGTGCTGCACGGCCTGCATCGACTCCACCTCGCGCTGGAACAGCGCGCGGCGGTGCTCCTCCTCGCGCGGCTCCCAGTCGAGACGCAGCCGCAAGGTCTTCAGCGCCACGGTGAGCCCGTCCCGGTCGCGGGCCTCGAAGACCCGTCCGACCGATCCGCTGCCCAACTCGGCCATCAGGCGGTACGGGCCCACCTGGTCGCCGGCGTGGAAGCGCCGTTCGTTGCCGCTGGTCAGGACGCGCAGAATGAGCTGATACGGCCCGATGCCGACCTGGTCGCCGACGCGCAGCAACTGCGCCTGCTTGAGCAACTGCCCATTGACCAAGGTCGGCGAGGTGATGCCGCCGGGCGCGATGATCACCTGGTCGGTGCGCACCCGCAGCCCGCAGTGGTTCGGCGCCACTTCGTTGTGGGGCAACCGGATGCCACGCTGGGGGCTTCGCCCGATCACGAAGTCGCCCGGACGGAGGGGGATCGTGGCGCCTTGCTGCGGCCCGGCCACCACTTCCAGGATGAACTGCGCGGCGCTATCACTGGGATTGGGCGCGGGCATACCAACTCCACCCCTGCCGGTACGACTGCCATGTCTGGCGATACGATGCCATGCGCGCGAACCCGTGTCAAGCCACTTGGCCGTGGTGGGCAGGGACCGGTTGTCGGTTATACTGCGTTGGTGCAAGCGACCAATGCCCCCCAACCGCAGAGCGCCGGCCGACGTGTGCCGTTGCTGGACGCACTCCGCAGTCTGGCCGTCCTGGGCGTCGTCGTCATTCACGTGGTGGCCGGCCCACTGCTGCACCCCTCACGCCACTCCGCCGCGGAGTTGCGCGGCTTGGTGTTGCTGGACGCGCTGGCACGGGTGAGCGTGCCGGCGCTACTGGTCATCAGCGGCGTGGTGCTCATGCGCGGATGGTGCGAGCGGCCGCAGCCGGTGATCGTCTTCTGGCGGCGTCGCTTCGCCCGGGTGCTGCCTGCGTACGCGGTCTGGTCGGCCGTCTACACGGCCGGCAGCAGTGCGGCTGGCGCCGGCGCCTACGCGCGCCACCTGCTCTGCGGCGACGCCAGTTTCCACACCTGGTATGTGCCGCTCATCCTGCACCTGTACCTGCTGTTCCCCGCGCTGGCCGCAGCGGTGCGGCGGTGCCATCGGGCGCGGTGGACCACCGCCGCGCTGCTCGCGGCGGCCGTGGCCTGGGCCGTCGTGCGGCCGGTGGTGCCATGGGCGCTCCCAGCGCCGTCGGGTCCGGGCTGGCTGGCTGGTTACTTCGCCGCGGGTCCGCTGGCGGTCTGGCAGTGGCTGCCCTACTTCCTGCTCGGGCTGGCGCTGGGCGGGCCCGCCGCGACGCAGCCGCAGTTGCCGCGGCGGTGGTGGCCGGTGCTGCTCAGCGTCGGCGCCGTGCTGGTCGCTGGGCTGGTGGCAGCGCGCGTGGCCGGCCTGCGGCTGAGTGCCGACGGCGACCATGCGCGCCAGCAGGCGCTGTTCGGTTGGCAGACCATCGGCACGCCGGTCTTCGCGGCGGTGACCGCCGGCTGGCTCGTGCTGTGGTTGCAGCGCCCGGCCGCGGCGCGGCTCGTCGAGCGGCTGGCCCGGTTGGCGCCGGCCACCTTCGGCGTCTACCTGGCCCACGTGTTCGTGATGCAGCGGTTGCAGCACTGGTTCGGCTACGCCTTGCTGACCTACTTCGCGGGCACGGTACCGGTGGCCGTGCTGCTGGTGGCTGCGCTCACCTGGCTGTTGATCAACGGGCTGGGGCGCGTGCCGCACCTGGCCCGCTGGGTTGGTCTGGAAGCCCGGCCGGTCACCTGAGCGCGCGCACGAGGTAGCGCACGGCCACCTGTTGGCCACGTTGCAGGCGAGGCGGCAGCACCACCTCGACCCGGCCGATCTGGTAGGCGCGCCAGTTGCCGGCCTTGAGGCCGTTCGGCACCAGGTTGAGTTGCGCCGGCTCGTCGAACATCACCTCGATGCCGCGGCCCTGCTGGTCGGTGATGGTGAACCGATCGGCCCGGGCCGGCCCACTGCTGGTGGCGCCGACGCGGGCGTCGGCCCCGCGCGCTTTCCATGGTCCGCGGACATACGGCAGGTTCTCCACCAGGCTGGTCAGCGCGACGTCCGCGGTGGCGGTCAGCTCCAGGTCCACCTCGAGCGTCTGGTCGCCGAAGTGGTACTGCCGGCGGTAGTCCACCGGCACCTGCTCCAGGTGGCCCTCGATCACCAACCGCGAGCCTGCGGCGTCGAGCCGGAACCGATGCCGGAAGTAGTCCTCCCAGTAGCGGCGTCCATCTGTGGCGGTGGCCACCAGGCCGTGGTGGCAGGTCGGCGACCAGGCCGTGGCCATCAGGCTATGGCCGTAGTCCGGCGTCCAGAAGCCGGTCAGCCCGCCACCGAGGAACGGCGTGATCTTGCGGGCATTGGGCAGGTCGCCGCCGTCGGTCTCGCGGTCGCCGGCGACCGGTTGGCGCAGGTCCTCGCGCCCGCGGATGTAGTGGTCGCCCGCCGCCGGCTTGCCGACGTAGACGACGGTGTAGTAGCCGGCGCGCTTGACCGCGATCATCTCGTCGGCGAAGTTGCGCAGGAACGGCTCCGGCTCGGCCGCCGGCCAAGTGCCGCGCTGCGGTGCGGCAAAGTGCAGGTAGCGCGGCGTGGTGATATCGGCATAGAGCGGCAGTTCGGGCTTCGCCAGGAAGCGCTCAATCTGCGCGGTGGCCTCGGCCTTGGTGCGGGGTGGCTCGGCCCAGACGCCCACCTCGGGCAGCACTTCATCGAGGATGCCTTTGGCGCCGCTCCACTGCTCCTGCGCAAAACTGTCGCCGACGCGGTGGTTGAAATTGAACCCGCCCAGCGGCCGGCCGTCGGGCTCGGGCGCGACGGTGTGGTTGAAGAAGCGATAGCCGCGCCGCAGGCCGTCGAGGACGGCCGCATCGCCGCTCATGCGGTAGTAGACTGCTTCGTGCCAGTGGGTCATGCCGATGTAGCTGGCGCACGGGCCGGTGGCTTCCTGGTGGAAGCCGGCCGGGTGTTGCCCACGCACCCAGCGGCGGGCCCAGAGGTGAGCCAGGTCGCGGTAGAGCGGATCGCCCGCACCGTCGGCGTAGGCCTGGAAGGCGACCAGGTAGTGCGACGACTGATTGCGCGCCGAGACGAGGTAGTCGCCGTACGCGCGGTCGACCAGATGCCGCAGGCCTTCGCTCCAGAGCCGGCGCACGTCGTCGGGCAGGTGCGGCGCCGCCAGCCCGAACCCGGTGAAGGTCTTCTGCCCGAAGGCAAAGGCGTGCATGCCGGGGTAGGGGTCGAGGTCGTTGAGGCCGGGGAACACCTCGGCTTCCTGAACCACCATCAGGTCGCGCAGCCCGGCCGCCGCGGCCCGCACCAGCAACTCGCGCCGGCCCTGGTACGGGTTGGTCGGATCCTTGAGCAAGGCGGCGCGCGCCAAGTGCTCGGCGGCATTACCACAGTGGCTGGAGGCGCCCGCGTACAGGCCGTCCAGCGGCCGGAAGCGGTCCCAGCGCCGGCCCGGGCCAGCCTGACCCGCGTAGGGTTGCCAGCCGTCCATGGCGCCGCCCCACGGGCTGGCCGGGTCGACGTTCTGCCGGCTCAGCCAGTGCTCGACGGTGGCCAGGTACGACTCCCGGAGCACCGCGTTGCGGAGCGGATCGGCCAGCCAGGCGGCGCGTCGCGTCGCCAGCCGCTCGGTCAGCGCGCGGGCGTCGCCGACCTGGGCCGGCGCAAGCAGCCGCGGCAGCAGTTCGGCCAGCCGGCGTTGGAACTGCCAGCAGACCACCGTGCCGTCGGGCAGTTGCTCCACCGAGGCATGGATCGCGCGGGCCGCCGCCGCCGACGAGCAGAGGATGAGCGGGAAGCCGGCGGCGCGGAAGCGGACGTCTCCAGACGCCGGCGGGCGCACGGTGAACACCGTACCGGCGTCGGCGGCAGTCAGCGCCACCGTGTGCCGGCGCGGGCTGTCCGTGCGTGCCCGCGGGCGGTCGGTGGCGTCGCGCACTTCGAGCGGCGCGCCCTGGAGCGTCAGCTCGTCGGCGTGCGGCGGCACGAACACGTGCCAGGCGCCACCAGGCGGCCGTGCCGGCTGGTAGTCGCCGTTCTGCTGGCTGAACCCGTAAGGCAGCTCACGACTGACCTCGATCTCGGCCGTGCTGTTCCGCGCGCCGGCGAGCAGGCGGAGCTGGTAGACGCCGGAGCCGGTCAGTTCGACGGTGTGGTCGAAGATGACCTCGCCGGGCTGCGGTGGTGAGGACAGGTCGCGCAGCAGCAGCTCGTCGCGCCCCGGTCCGGTGGGCCGGTCGGCCGCCGGCAGCCACTCCACCCAGCGCCATAGGGCCAGTTGCTCGGCCGGGTCGAGCACGCGCACCAGCAAGCGCTCGGGCTCGCGCGCGGTGGTCTGACGCACGACGATGCGCGCGGCGGCCGGCCGGCCGTCGGCGACCAGGTACACGGCCAGGCTCGGCTCGAGCGGCAGCGGGCCCACCCGCATCGCCGACCAGGCCGGGGCGAGCAAGAGCAGTGACCAGCAGACTGACCAGCGGACCATCAGTGGCTCCAGGTGTTGGTCGCAACCGTGACAGGCGGTGGCCGGCGCGTCAAGCGCCGGTGGGCCGCCTTGACAGGCGATCCGGGCGACCCTACCATGCCGGGAGTCAGGAGAGTCGGTTGAACAGGCTGCGCATCATTGGTGGCACCATCGTCACGCTCGACCCGGAGCGCCGCGTCATCGAGGCCGGTGAGGTCGAGGTCAACGGCGGCTGGATCGAGTATGTCGGGCCGGTTCGCGAGAGTGCCGGCGAGGCTGAGGTGATCGAGGCCAGCGGCAAGGCAGTGCTGCCGGGCCTGGTGAACGCGCACACGCACGCGGCGATGACGCTGATGCGCTCGTATGCCGACGACATGCCGTTGCAGCCGTGGCTGGAGACGATGATCTGGCCGTTGGAGGCGCACCTGACCGGCGAGGATGTCTACTGGGGCACCATGCTCGGCGCGGTGGAGATGATCCGCGGTGGGGTGACCTGCTTCCACGACATGTACTGGTACGCCGGTGAGGCGGCGCGCGCCGGCCTGACCGCCGGGATGCGGGTCGCGCCTTGCGGCGTGCTGATCGGCGTGCTCCCCAACGCCGACGATCTGCTGGCCGAGGCCATCGAGACCGTGGACGGCTGGTTGTCCGACGGGCACCCGCGGCTCCACGCCAGCTTCGGGCCGCACGCGCCCTACACTGTGCCGGACGCCTACCTGGAGCGCGTGATCGCCGCGGCGGCCGAACGGCACGTGCCGGTCCACATTCACCTCAGCGAGACCGCGCAGGAAGTGGCCGACAGCGTGGCGGCGCATGGCGAGACGCCGGCCCTGCACATGGACCGCGTCGGCCTGTTCGAGGTGCACGCCGCGGCGGCGCACTGCGTCCATCTGACGCCCGAAGAGATCGACCTCATGGCGGCCAAGGGCGCCGGTGTGCTGGTCAACCACACCAGCAACCTGAAGCTCGGCGGCGGCGTGCCGCCGGTGCCGGCGCTGCTCGACGCCGGGGCCACCGTTGGTCTGGGCACCGACGGCGCCGCGTCGAACAACAACCTCGACATCCTCGAGGAAGTGCGCCTGGCCGCGCTGCTGCACAAGGGCCTGTTGCGCGACGCCACCGTGGTCAGCGCCGTGGAGGCCCTGGAGATGGCCACCTGGGGCAGCGCGGCGGCGGTCGGCATCGACCGGCTCGGCCGGCTGCTGCCGGGCTGGCGAGCCGATGTGATCACCGTCGACCTCAGCGCGCCGCACCTCTGTCCCGGCGCGAACGTGGTGGCCGACCTGGTCTATGCCGCACAGTCATCGGATGTGACCGACGTGGTGATCGGCGGCGAAGTGGTGATGCGCGACCGGCAGGTCACGAAGGTGGACCAGGCCGAAGTGGTGGCCAAGGCGCGCGAGACGGCGCAGCGGCTGTACAGCCGGGTGGGTGGCTGAGTCGGCGGGCCCCATGGAATACTGCCCGGCTCGCCAGATCGGCCAAGCAGCAACCACTTGACACAGACCCCGCTGACGGGTATATTCAGCGGGTCGCCGACGTGCGACGTGGAGCCGTAGTTCAGTCGGTTAGAACGCTGGCCTGTCAAGCCAGAGGTCGCGGGTTCGAGTCCCGTCGGCTCCGTTAGTCAACTCTCCTCCGTCGCACCAACCGCCTTCGCCAACTGCCGCACCCGGCGCCATCGCCATCGGCGGACCGGCGCGAGCAGGACCGCCAATAGGGCCCATCCGACAGCGGAGGCGGGCACGGGTGGTTCGCTCTGCCACTCAATCACCCGGTCGACGTAGCCGTCCAGCAGTTGCCAGGCCAGCCGCGGGCGTCGCCACAGCCAACCGCACCGCAACCACCGCTGCAGCACGACCCGGCCCTGGCAGCGTTGGCCGACGGCTGCCAGGCGGCGCGGCAGCACGTCGTGGCGCAGGCGGTAGTCGGCCAGCGCATCGGGCAGGAGGACCACGGCCGCTGGGCCGTAGCGATCGGCCAGGCGCAGGAACAGCTCCCAGTCCTGTGAGCGCCGCAGGCTGGGGTCGAAACCGCCGACGGCCGCCAGCGCGGTGCGGCGGTACATCACCGAGCTGTGTACCAAGTGGTCGTCGGCGCGGGCCAGTGCTCCGAGCAGGTCGCGGGTCGGCTGCGGTGCGCGTGTGCCCAGCACCTGGCCGTCGCGTACCAGGCGCACGGCATGGGCGCTCCATTGGGCGTCGGCCCGGTCCGCCAGGGCGGCCAGTTGGCGCGCGAGCTTGTCGGGTGCCCAGGTGTCGTCCGCATCGAGGACGGCGATCCACTCGCCGCAGGCAGCGCGCCAGGCCGCATTGCGCGCCGCGCCCGAGCCCTGGTTGCGCGCGAACCGCAGCGCGCGCAGGCGCGGCTCGGTGCCGGCGAGGCGGCGCAGCAGGGCCGGCGTGTCATCGGTCGAGGCGTCGTCGACGACGATCAGCTCCCAGTCGTCGCAGGTCTGCGCGCGAACCGAGGCCACCGCGTCGGGCAACCACCGCGCACTGTTGTAGGCGGCGGTGATGACGGAGACGGTAGGCATGGCGTCCGCTCAGGTGGTAGGTGTCGGCGAGATGCCGTCGGCCGGTTCTTCGCCCACTTCGAGGAACCGCCCGCCCTTGAGCATCAGCACGCGGTCGACGCCGCGGAGCGCCGAGTGCTGGTGGGCGATGATCAGCGTGGTGCGGTCGGCCATCAGGCGCAGCAGCGCCTCCTGGACCAGGGCCTCGGTCTCAGGATCGATGTGTGAGGTGGCCTCATCAAGGATCAGCAGCCGCGGATTCCGGAGAATCGCGCGAGCGATGGCGATGCGCTGCTTCTGTCCGCCAGACAGCTTGACGCCCTGGTCTCCGATGAAGGTGTCGTACCCGTTGGACAGCCGGCTGATGAAGTCGTGCGCGTTGGCGGCCATGGCGGCGGCCTCGATCTCCTCGTCGGTGGCTTCGAGTCGCGCGTAGGCGATGTTCTCGCGAACCGTGCCGCTGAACAGCCCGACGTCCTGCGGCACGATGCTGACCTGCGTCAGGAGCACCTCCGGCGGAATGCTGGCGACGTCGACGCCGTCCAGTTCGATACGGCCGCCTTGCGGGTGATAGAGGCCGAGCACCAAGCTGGCCAGGGTGGACTTGCCGACGCCGCTCGGGCCGAGCAGGGCCACTTTCTCGCCCGGCCGCAACTCGACGCTGGCGCCGTCGAAGACGATGGTGCCGTCGGGATACGAGAAGCGCAGGTCGGTGACCTTCAGGTGCCCGTGCCAGACGTGGCCGGGCGCGAAGGTGCGTGGCTGCGGGTCCTCGAGGGCCGGCTCGCGCAACAGATCGAGCAGGCGCTGCGCCGCGCCCACCGCCTGCTGGTAACGCGTGTAGGCCAGCGAGATGTTGGTCAGCGACGAGCGAATGGTCTGCAGGTAGGCGATGAGCGCGATCAGCGTGCCGATGTCGACCTGGTCATGCGTCACGCGATAGCCGACGAACCCGAGCACCGCGGCGAACCCGAGCAAGGTGGTGACCTCGGTCGCGAACTCGATCCAGGCGTTGAGCCGGGCGTTGCGCAGCCGCAGCGCGAGGCTCTCGTCGTTGGTCACGTTGAAACGCGCGATCTCGTACTCCTGGCGCCGGAACGCGCGGACGATGCGGATGTTCCAGACGGCCTCCAGGAACTGTGTGGTCAAGTGCGACAGTGTGGTCTGGTTCTGCTCGTTCAGCCGGCGGATCTTCTCACGCGTCCGACTGATGACCAGGTAGAGCAGCGGGAACACCAGCAGCGTCACCGCGCCCAGCACCGGGTCGAGGCGGAAGACCAGGAGCACGGCGCCGATGACGGTGATCGGTGCCGTGAAGACCTGCACCATGCCGTCGTGGAGCAGGAACTGCAGCGCGGTGACGTCGTTGGTGACGTTGGAAACGAGCACGCCGGTGCGCTGGTCGTCGAAGAACTCCAGGCGCAGCCGGTGCAGATGCGCGTAGACGTCGCGGCGGACAAAGACCGCCAGGCGCTGGGTCACCGAGGTGGCCAGATAGCTGGACAGTGACTGGCAGACGCGGCGGACCAGGAACGCCAGCGCGATCAGCGCGATGACCGCGCTGAGATGCTGCAAGCGGACCTCGCGCGCCGATTCGGAGACCAGCACATTCTGGGTCAACCGCCGGAAGAGCAGTGGCACCACGAGGTTGAGGCCGGTGACCACGAAGGCGGTGGCCATGGCGCCGCCGATGGCGGCCCGCTGGTGCTGCAGGTGCACTAGGAACGGTCTGAGACTGCCGACTTCGAGCTTCACAGGCTACCGGTGAGATGGGCGCGGGCCGCCGCAGCTTCGGCGGGCGTGGTGGCGGTGACCACGAGAATGGTCTCCGGCGCGGCTTCGACCAGCACGGCCAGCCAGTTGTCGGCGGCCGGTGCCGGGTCGAGGTAGACCAGTTCGAGGGCGTCGCCGACCCTTTCGAGGACCTCTTGGCCGGACAGCCCGTTGGCGGCGGCCAGCGGGCCGAGGTGCAGGGCCAGGCGGAAATACTCACTGTCGACGGCGTCGAGCAGCGTCTCGAGATCGTCGAGCACCGCCAGGGCCGAGCCGGCGCCGACCGCGAGCACCACGATCGCCTGGCGTTCGTCGGCCTCGCGCAGCGCTTCCTGCAGGGGCTCGAGCACCGCGGTCCAGTCGTCGCCGGGCCCGCAGTTGACGAGCACGACGTCGGTGCCGAGGTGCGTGAGCAGCGGCATCACCGCGGCCAGTTGCTGGAGCACCAGCGACGACGCGGCCGGCAGCTCGGCAGGGATCGCGAGCGCGGCGATGGCCACGCCGGCCTGCTCGAAGGCCCGCTCCAGCCGATCCGCCAGGGCGGCCGTGAGACTGCCGTCGGTGAGCGTGCTCGTACTGGCGTCGAGTTCCAGAACCACCGCATCGAAACCGGCGGTTGCGGCCAGCCGCGCCACCTCTTCGGGTGGCCGTTGACCATAGATGCCGGTCTTCACCGCGAGGTTCATCGGCGCTTCCTTGCCCTCCTCTATGATACTCCCGGCCGGCGCTGGTTCCTAGGCCGGAAGCAGTCCGGCGCACATCGGCCCGAATCGACTGGTCGGGCAGGCCACTCGGCGCCGGTGGCGAATGCCGAACCACGGAGTGATCTATGTGGCCGGTTTGGCTGTGCGGCATGGTGGCGGGTCTGTTGGCAGGTGCACCGGGTGACGGCCTGCTGTTGTACGCGCCGTTCGACGGCGCTGCCGAACCAGCGGTGGTGGCCGGCTCGGACAAGATCGTGGCCGGGCAGCTCAGCTACGAGGCCGGCCGGCAAGGCCTGGCCGTGCGGCTGAACGGCGACCTGCGCTACAGCACCACCGGCAACTGGAATCCCGTGGCCGGCACCGTGGCCGTGTGGGTGTCCTTCCGCGAGTCCGGCGCCGTGCCGGCGCCGCGCTACCTCATGTGCATCTACGGTGACCCGCAGATCCGCGAGGCCTACTGCCACAACCGCTTCAGCCTCAGCGCCGCCAGTGGCCGGATGAGCTGGACCGTCTACGCCGAAGACGGCGCGGTACACGGTGTCAGCGCGCCAATCGCCGACTGGGCCGCGGGATCATGGCACCAGGTGGCCGCGACCTGGTCGGGCCTCGACGGCACCGCCGGCAAGGGCGAGCTGCGCCTGTACCTCGACGGCCGGCCGGTGGGTGAGCAGCGCGGCCTGACGGCCCGCATCGGGCGCACTAGCGAGACGCTCGAAATCGGCCGCGACAGCGACGCCTCGCCCGACTACACCGACGGTCTGCTGGATGAGTTCTACGTCTACGACCAGCCGCTGCCGGCGGCGTTGATTGCGCGGGCGGCGGCCCGTCCGTCCGGCGCCAGGCCGATGGCGACCGCGTTGCCGCGCCCCGTGTCGGCCGCGGGTTGGGCATCTCGCCACCTGCCGTACCGCGTGCAGGTCACCGTGCCGGCGAGCGACCGGGCGCGCAAGCAGCCCTGCGTGGCGGTGCCGCTGACCTTCGCGGCGGCCGCCGCGCGCCTGAGCGGTCGGGCGGCGGCGCTCGATCCGACCTCGCTTGGCGCTCTGCTCAACGACGTCGCCGTGCCGTGGCGGCTGGACGGTGACCGCCTGCTGCTCCGCCTGCCGGTCGACCTGCGGGCAGGCGAAGCCGTGACCGTCCAGGTCTACTTCGACACGGTCCGCTACGACGTGTCCGAGCCGCTCCAGGCCAGTCGCGCGGGTGGCCGCCTCGGCGCCGGACCGACCGCCTTCGACCTGCCGGACTACGCGACCGAAGCCTACGGCAAGCCCTGGGACTTCAAGGACGGCGGCGACGCCGGCATCGACCAGTGGGGCAACAAGCCCGAGTTCATCGTGCGCCGCTTCAGCGACGGACTGATGCACCTGACCGTCAAGCAGGACCCGTGGTTCATCTGGGGCGACATGTGGGGCCAGGTGCCGCGCTCGAAGAAGCCGGTGGACATCGACGTCGAGCGCTACCGCCTGCTGGAGATCCGCTGTCGGCAGAGCGTGGGACAGGCGCGTTGGCAGCTCTATGGCCGCCCCGTCGGCCGCAACAGCCTGATCACGCATGAGTTCACCGTGTCGGGTACGAGTTGGCAGACCATTCGCATCGACCTGGCCAAGGAGGCGCGCTGGCGCGGGCACCTGTGCGCCTTCCGCATCGATCCGACCGACGGCGTGGATGCCCAGGTGGACATCGACTGGGTGCGGCTGCTGGCCCTGGCCGAGGGCGTCGTCGGCCGAGTGCAGACCGCCGGTGCTCCCAGCGCGGTCGCGGCGTTGGTCAGTGTCGTGGCGCCGCCGCAGGCGGTCGCCGGCGCTGACGGCGTGGTCAGTGTGGCGGTGCGCGACGCCGGCGGGCAGCCGGTGTCCGGCCAGCCGGTGCGGCTGCGCCTGATGGGCCACCGCACGGCCTCTCTGCGCCCTGGTGCCGCTGGCGGCTACGGTCCGACGCCGACGGAACTGGCTGGCGTGACCGGCCGTGACGGTTCGTTCTCGGTGCGCTACCACGCGTCAGAGCGCGTTCTGCCCGCCGGCGACCGGTTCGAGGCCACCGCCGAGTTGACCAACTTGCCGGCGGCGCTCGGCGCCACGGTGGTGGTGCCCGGGCCGGCCAGCCAGTTGGTCTTCGACCAGACGCGGACCATCGTGCTGCCGAAGGGCAACGAGCAGGCGCGCCTCGCGGCGCAGGTGGCCGACCGGTACGGCAACGCCGTGGCGGCGGCGGGCCAGAGGCTGAGTCTGACGGCCGATGACGGCTGGACCGTGACGCCGGCTGAAGGCGTCACCAACGCTCAGGGCGCGCTGCCGGTGACGGTGCAACTGGTTCCGGCCAAGCGCTGGGTCGGGCGAGTGCAGGTGCGCGGTGGCACCGGCTGGCAAGGTGCGTCGCCGGCCATCTGCTACACGCCCGCCAAGCGCGACTGGGCGGTGACGCGCGGTGCGAACGGCTACTTCCAGGCCAATGGCCAGCCCTGGCTGCCGTTGGGCGGGTTCTACGCCAACTGGGTCAGCGAAGTGCCGGCGACCGGCGAGGCCGGGGTCAAACTGAAGACCTTCGTCGAGACTACCGACGCGCAGAAGACGGCCTGGCTGAAGTTCCTGGCCGACCAGGGCGTGACCGCGATGCGGTTCATGCTGCGCGCCCACCGGTCGAACGGTACCGAGCCGCTGGACATCGGTGGCAAGGTCAACCCCGAGTTGTACGCCGAGGCGTTGCGCTACCTGGACCTGGCGCGGCCGTTCGGGATCCGCTTCCTGGTGGTCCTGCACGAGGACTACACCAAACCGATGTACTTCGACGCCAACGCCCGCGAGCGCTTCTGCGTGCCGCGTTGGGACGGCACTGACCTCGCGGCGCTGCCGCCTTACCAGCGCCGGTTCGTGCGCGACGGCCGGTTGCTGGACAACATCGAGGACAAGTACACCGATCCGGATGCCATGGCCTGTCAGGACGCCTACGCGCGCGAGATCGTCGGTCTGCTGAAGGACAACCCGCAGATCTTCTGCTACGAACTGGAGAACGAGCAGGTGGCGGTGCCCCCGGCCTGGATCGACCATCAGTGCGACGTCATCCGCGCCGTGGACCCGCGCACGCCGATCTGCATGAGCCACGGCGGCGGCGGGCTCCACACCGGCGATCCGTACTTCTGGCGCACCAAGACGAAGCTCGACTTCTACACCTACCACCTGTACCCGACCGGCACCACCAACGAGCAGGTCGACTACGGTCTGACGCTCGATGTCCTGTGCCGCTACGGCCGCATGGCCGGGTGGTGTTTCCTCGGCGAGAGCGTGGGCGACGAGTTCAGCTACGGTGCCGACGAAGACACGCGGCGACGCGTGGCGCGCGATGTGATCTGGTTCTCCTTGGCCAACGGCAACCCCGGCTGCATGTTCTGGAACCAGCGCGGCTACGAAGTGGCCGAGTTCAAGCAGGCCCGCCGCATCAGCGACGAGGTCAAGCTGGGCTCCTGGAAGCTGCGCGCCGCGCCGCTCGGTGTGCGGGTCGACCACCGGCTGACCGACGACTACTGGTTCCGCAGTAAGGAAGGTGGTCAGGCTCAGCAGCAGATGAGCCTAATCGCCAGGGGCTTGCTGCGTCAGGGCGCTGACTTCGACTTCACCTGGAGCGGGGCGGGCTACGCCAAGGTGCTCGATCTGACCACCACGGCACCGGCCGCGGACCGACGTCCGCTCGCGCCGAGCGACGGCTTCGAGGCCACCGGCGTGGCTCGCGAGGATGGCAGCGAGGGTCTGAGCTACGTGCGCAACATCGTCGGTGTGCGCAAGTGGACCGACAACGAGCGCCAGCCGCGCACGATGTACCTGCGTGTGCCGGGCGCGCGGCCCTGCCGGCTGCAACTCGGGCTCGGCACCGGCACCTGGCAGGTCACGGTGACCGACCTGGCGACTGGAGCAGTGCGCCGCGAGAGCCTCGCTGGTGGCGCCGCCCTCGACCTGGGCACCACCGACCACGACTTCGCGGTGCACTGGCGGCGCTAGCCCGACCGGAGCCACCATGGACCAGCCGAACCGCCGGACGTTTCTACAGACCGGAGCCGCGGCGCTGGCCGCGGTGGCGCTGCCGTCGCCGGCGGCGCGCGGGGCGAAAGGGACTGCGATGCGCGGACCATTCTTCAATCAGGACGACAGCGAGTTCTGTTATGTCCGCCGGCCCGACCAGGTCAGCGGCGAGGCCATCGACCAGTGGGTGGACAGCCTGGTCGAGGCCGGCGTGGGCACCATCCTGACCTGCGCCAACGCGATGACCGCCAACTACGCCAGCAAGGTCTGGGAACCGCGCTGGGCGCGCTACGATCCGGCGGGGCCCGACGACCAGCCGCTGTTGAAGCACCTCGACAAGCAGAGCGTACCCGGGATACGCCGCTGGCTGGAGTCCGAGAAGCGCCTGGCCGAGTTGGGCATCAACTTCCACCAGCGGGCGCACCAACGCTGCCGCCAGCGTGGCGTCGGCGCCTGGGTCAGCGTGCGGATGAACGACCTGCACGACTGCCACCTGCCGGACAGCCCGCTGCTCAGCGAGTTCTACAAGTCCGAGCGGGCCACGCCCCGCGTGCCTTACCGCACCGCGAGTTGGCCCGACCGCGCCCTCGACTGGACCCGGGCGACGGTGCGCGACCACTACCGCAAGCTGATCGTCGAGTTGCTGACCATCCTCGACCCCGACGGCCTGGAACTCGACTGGATGCGGTTCGGTTACCACTTCCCGGTGGGCCGCGAACTGACCGGCGGTGCGATCCTGACCGAGTGGCTGACCGACATCCGCAAGCTGTGTGACGAAGCCGGGCGCCGACTGGGCCATCCGGTGCAGCTTGGCGTCCGTGTGCCGTCGCGGCCCGAGACGGCGCGCCGGCTGGGCCTGGACGGTGTCGCCTGGGCGCGCGCCGGCCTGATCGACTTGCTGGTGCCGACGCCGTTCTGGGCCACCTGCGAGTTCGACCTGGCGCTGGGCGAGTGGCGGCGGCTGCTGGCCGGCACCAAGACGACCTTGGCCGGTGGGCTGGAGATCCGCTACCAGCCGTGGCCGGGCGCGGCGGCGAGTATGATGACACCACAACTGGCGGCCGGAGCCGCCACCATGGTGCTGAGCCAGGGCGCCGACGCGGTCTACCTGTTCAACTACTTCCTCCAGGGCCATCTGGCGGACCAGTGGTCACCCGAGGTGTTCAAGCGAACACTGGCGGCCATGGCCAGCCTGGAGCGAGTGAGCGCGTTGCCGCGGCGCCACGCGATCACCTATCGCGATGTGCTGGCGCCCGGCGAGCCGCGCGAGACGTGGCTGCCGGCCGAAGGCCGTGACCTGGCCTTCCGGCTGGCCACTGGACCCAAGCCGGGGGGCCGACCGGTGGAGGTGCTGATCGAGTTGGCGGCCGTGCCGAGCCAGCCGCCGGTGGTACGGGTCAACGCCACGGTGTGCGGCCCGTCGACGCAGCCGTCGGAGAAGGTGCTGGTCTTCGCCGTACCGGCCGACGCCATGGTCGACCAGGAGACGGTCGTCGAGGTGGCCGCGCCCGGTGGCGCGGTGAAGGTGGTGCGCGTCGAGGTGGCGGTCCTGTAGTGGCCGGAGGATGATGACCATGCGATATGCCATCGGGTGCCTGGTAGCGGGGCTGGCGGCGACACTGCCGCTGACCGCGGCCGAGCCGTTCGTGATTGACGACTTCGAGGCGGGCACCGGCCGCTGGCAGCGCGTGGAAGGCAAGCGGCCCGATGGCGTCGGCTCGCTGGTGACCATCTCTCCCACGGCAGACACCAAGGAGGGCGACGGGGCCGGCCGACTGCGCTTCGTCGCGCTGCCGGGCACGTGGGCGCATGTGCAGACCACGGTCCGGCCTGGCGAGTGGCTCGGCCTCGGCTGCGAGGCCATCCGCCTGTGGATCCGCGGCGACGGCTCAGGTGAGACGCTGAACGTGATGTTCGGCAACTACGAGGTCAAGCCGGCCCTGAACTTCCGGGCGCCGGTGAAGCTCGACTTCACCGGTTGGCGCGAGGTGGTCCTGCCGTTCGAGGGCTTCCAGCCGGCCGGCTTGGCCGGCGCGCTGCGGCAGATCGTGCTGCTGCAACTCAACGCCGGTGGCACCAAGCGGGCCATCGACATCGTCATCGACGAGATCGCCGCGCTGCCGAAGGCCGGTGCCGCGGGCGAAGGGCGGTTCCACCCACTCGATCTGGCGACCGGCGGCGTCTGGGAGTCGCGGGCGGACGGTCCCGTGGTGGTGGACCCGCTGGGCGGCGTCAAGTCCGGCATGGTGGTGCCGCGCGTGGTGCACGGCGTGCGCAATCACCGCGACCTGCACAATCCGGTCGAGTTCCGCGTGGACTACGGTGAGGCCGGCACGTTCGGCGTCAACGTCGGCGATACGTCGGGCTGGGGCGGCTCACGTCTGTTGGTCTCTCTCGATGGTCGCGAGGTGCTGCGGCGCGACTTCCCGGGCACCAGTGAAAAAGCGCTGACGGAGAACCGCGGCTGGTACACGGTGCCGGTGCCGGCGGGCCGGCACACGCTGCGCGTGGACAACGACGGCGCCGACTGGTTCATGGCCGAGGGCTACCGCTTCGGCAACTACCGCTCGGTGGGCGCGCAGGTGCGCCGACGCGACGGCAACGTGCAGATCACGCTGGCGCGCCCCGAAGACGCCCAGCGGCTGACCGTCACGGCCTCTCTGGCGGGCCGGCCGGTCGCGGTCAAGACCGAGGCGCCGGGCATCCTGGTGGCTCAGTTGCCGCCGGCGAGCGAAGGGGTGGGGTGGTACCCCTGCACGGTGCGCGGCGCCGAAGGCGGCCACGAGCGGTTCCGCATCGACTTGCGGGTGCTGCTCAAGGCGCCGCGCGTCCGCGCGATGCGGATTGCGTTCCCGGCCGGTGAGGCCGTCGAACTGCCGGTGCGCTGTGCCAACCGCGCCGACGTGCCGATCAGCGGGTTCACCTCGGTCACGGTCCGCTTGGGCGACTTGGCGGCGAAGGTGCTGAAGACCGACGAGGGCCTGTACGTGGCCCACTTCGGCCAGTTGCCCGAGGGCGTGCACGAGGCCCAGGTGACGGTGGGCGAGCAGCCGCCGCGTCCGGTGCGGTTCATCGTCTACCGTCCTGGGGCGCCGGTGCCGGGCGGTCTGGTCGGCCTCGGGCGCGACGGCTGGTTCCGCACTGCCGACGGCCGGCTGCACCTGCCGTGGGGCTACGCCACCATCGGCATCTTCAACGCCGACCCGGCGGTGGCCGAAGCCGTTCCGGGCGAGCATGCCTGGGCGCGGGTGGACGAGGCGGCGCTGCGCGACTGGATGGCGCTCTTGCGCTGCTACGGTGTCAACTGCGTGCGCTTCGGCGTGACCGTCGATGCCCGCAGCCTCGGTGGCGACCAGGGCGGCCATGCCGACCCGGTCATCATCGCCGGGCTCAAGCGGCTGCTCGACGTCCTCGGCCCACTGGGTATGCGCGCGGTGCCGGTGATGTGGTGGGGCCACTACCGCAACTTCGGCTACCAGGGCATACCGGCCTACGACAAGCTCATCGGCAAGCAGGCCGACTGGTTCACCAATCCCGCAGCGCTCAAGCTGCAGCAGCAGTACGTGCGCGAGGTGGTGGCGCCGTTCAAGGACGACCCGCGGGTGTTGGCCTGGGAGGTGATGAACGAGACCTACCGCGCCGGCAGCGATCTGGACGCGTCCGTCACCTGGACCAACCGCATCATCGAGGCCATCCGTGAGGTCGACACGCGCCACTTGACCACGACCAGCGCCGCCGAGGCCACGCCGGCGCCGGAGGTGCGCTGGATCCGCGGGACGCGGCTCGACTTCTTCAACTGGCACGTCTACCCGACCTACCCGGACTATGGCTCCTGGACCAAGCTGGTCGGACCGGGCGGCCCGCGCGAGTTAGGCGTCTACACCATGACGCTGGGTCGCACGCAGCGGCTGGGTGGCAAGGTCAGCCTGCTCGGCGAGTGTGGCAATGACCGGCTGACCGAGCTGTCGTACCCGGAGTTCCGCGCGCTGATCACGCGTGACAGCCTGTGGCTGGCGTTCCTGACCGGCTCGCCGGGCGGCATCAGTTGGGACGCCATCGCCGACCTGCGCGAGTTCGACCTGCTGAGCAAGCTGGCCGCGCAGGTGCCTTGGGACCAGGATCCGCCGGCCGTGCCGAAGCTGTCCGCGCGCGTGACGGACCTGGACCAGGACACGCTGTCGCTGGCGCGCTGGTCGCAATGGTCGCTGCGCACCGGCGTGCCCTACCAAGTGGTCGGTGCGGGCGAGGCGCCCACCGCGCGCCTGGCCGCGGACGGCCCGCCGGCGGACGCGCCGGCGGCGGCGCTGGCGGTCAGTACCGGCTTCGAGTGCGCCTCGACGCTGACGCGCAGTGGCGCGGCGCTGCTGGGCTACGTGCGCAACGTCGGCGAGGTGCTGCCACAGAACGTGCGCACGCGCACCGCGCGACCGTTGGTCCTGACGCTCAACGTGCCAAGTGCCGGCAAGCTGGAGGTGTGGGACCTGGACACGCGTCAGTGCGTGCGGAGCGCATCGGTGGCGGCGCAGGCGACCGTCCAAGTGGGTCAGACCGACCACGACTACGCCGTGCTGTGGCGGCGGTAGGGGCGCGGACGCGGGCTAGGCTGGGCGCACCTCATAGACCGGCTGGCGCTCGCCGATATTGCGGAGCCGGAGCCGCCCGAGCGGCGTGGCCACGATAGGCGCGTGGCCTCAGTCCAGGCGCAACGCTCGGGCCTTGTCAGCCAGCCGCTGCCCGTCGGCCCACTTGCTGAAGATCGGGACGCCTTGCGCC
>CAZHGD010000011.1:0-82467 GCA_964531735.1 uncultured Fimbriimonadaceae bacterium
ACTGCGCCACGGCCTCGGACAGGGCCGCCGGCGTGGCGGTCGGTGGGGCCACCGGCCGGCCCTGGGCGCCGAGCCGGTGCGCCAGTCCGGCGGCGGTAACGCGGCGACCGGGCTCGCGCACCAGGCAGTCGGCCAGGATCGCCCGCCACCGCGAGGGCAGGTCCGGCGGGATGCGTGGCTCGCGCCGCAGCACGTCGGTGATGACCTCGACGGCGGTGTCGCCGTCATGCGCCGGCCGGCCGGTCAGGGCTTCGAGCAGTGTCACGCCGAGGCTGTAGACATCGGATGCCGGGCCGATCTGGCCGGCCATGATCTCGGGCGCCGTGTACTGCACCTGGCCGAACACCTGCGGGGCGTCGGCGATGTGCTCGCCCATGGCGCGCGTCAGCCCGAACGAGCCGAGCTTCCAGACGCCACCGACCGAGTAGACCTGCTCGGGCTGCACGTCACGGTGCACCAGGCCGGTCTCGTGCAGGTAGACCAGCGCTTCGGCGAGTGCCAAGGCCAGCGGCTCGCACTCCTCGACGGTGAGCGGGCCGCGGTCGGTGAGCTGTCCGCGCAGCGTGTAGTCGGCCAACTCCGAGGCGAAGAACAGGCCGTAGCCGGTGTCGACGTCCAGTTCGCCGGAGTCCAGGTAGGCCAGGAGATGCGGATGGCTGAGGGCCGCGGTGGCCGCGATTTCGCGCTCGACTCGGGCGCAGAGCTCACCTTCGGCGCGAACCAGTTGCACCGAGGCGAGGCCCTCGGACTCGCCGCCGGCCAGCTTCTCCGCCTCGTACAGCGCGCCGAGATAGCCGTGCGCCATCAGGCGGCGCAGCCTGAACCGTCCCCCGACTACCGTGCCCAGCCAACGATCGGCCAACCTGTCTGCCCTCCGAGCCGCCAGGGACGGCCCATTGGTTAGACACTCCCAACCGGTCAACCGGCGTCAAGCGCCGCCTGTCTCATCGCGTGCAGGTTCTCGGCCGGCACGCCGGGTGCCACGCTGCACGCGCTGCTGAGGATATAGCCGCCACCGGTGCTCGCGGCGCGAATGGCCCGTTCGGCAGCCTGGTAGGCTTGCTGTGGCGTGCCGTTGAGCAGGACGTTCACCGAGTCGACGTTGCCCTTGAGGAACAGCCGGCCACCCACGCGCTGTTTGGCCGCGGCCAGTTCGGTGTTGCCCAACGGCGGCGGATCCATGGTGTCGATGCCGTCGATGCCGGAGTCGGCCATCAGTTCGAGCCGGTCGGCGATGTGTCCACAGGTGTGCGTGTAGACCTTCACGCCGGCGGTGTGGATGAGCTCGACCACGCGCGACTCGTAAGGCAGCACGAACTCGCGGTAGGTCGCCGCGGAGATGAACCCGCCGCCGGCGAAGGCGCTGGAGATGAGTACGGCGTCGACGCCGTGCGCGGCCTGGAGGCGACCGAGCGCGCCGGCCCCTGCGGCGAAGCGGGCCAACACGGCGTGGCAGCGCTCGGGCTCGTCGAGCAGCGCCATCAGGCCGGCTTCGTAACCGAGGCGCTCCATGAACTGCGTGAACGGCGAAAACACCTCGCTGTGCACGCTCAGGCGGTCGCCTACGCGCGCTAGCACGCCGTCGATGATGGCCGTCAGGTAGCCGGGGAACAGCGACTCATCGGCGGCCACCGGGCCGTCGAGGTCGTAGTGGAACGCCGGTTTGAGTCCGCCGATGGTGTGCGGGTCCTCGTAGAAGAGCTTGGCCGGGTCTAGATCGGCCAGCGGCGTGTGGCGCAGATCGGGGTGGTGGGGCAGATTCGCCCGCGGGCAGACCAAAGGGCTGTCGTAGCCGGCGAACCACAGCCACTCCTCGTCGCCACGCTGCTCGCGGCGGGCGAGGCGGCGGTCGATGGCGGGATCGCGCCCCGGCAGGTTGATCAGCACGCCGTCCATGTCGTAGCGCAAGGCCAAGGTGCAGAAGGCGTCGATGAGGGTGTCGTTGTGCAGCCACAGATCGGCGGAGTCGAGTCCGAGCTGCCGCAGGTAGTGGCCGATGGACAGTTGGCAGAAGAACGGCACACGGTCGGGCTGCTGCCGCTCCATGGCACAACGCACGCGCTCGCGGCCGGTCATCGGTCGGTCTCCGGGCACCCGCGAGGTTCACCGTGCGCGGCGCGTGACCTGCCCGCCCAAATGAACAACGGCGTCCACGGGTCGAGCCATGGACGCCGTTGCCAACCTGTGTGAGAGCGCTAGGCGCGGACGTTACGCCGGGCGTAGAACTCGATGACCAGCCGCTCGTTGACGTTGATCTCGATATCCGTGCGCTCGGGCAACGCAATCAGTTCACCAACCATGCGCGGGCGGTCGAGCGCCAGGTAGGACGGCAGCACGTTGCCCCGCTGCTCCAGCGCATCGCGAATGGCCCGCAGGCTGCGCGACTTCTCCTGCACCCCGACGCGATCGCGCAGGCCGATCGCGCAGCTCGGGATGTTGCACCGCCGGCCGTTGACCTCGATGTGGCCGTGGCTGACCAACTGACGGGCGGCGCGCATCGTCGGTGCGAAGCCCAGGCGGAAGACGACCGTGTCCAGTCGCGTTTCCAACGACCGGATCAGGTTGTGACCGCTGACGCCCTGCATCTGCGTGGCGCGAGCCACGTAGCGGCGGAACTGCTTCTCGAGCACGCCGTAGAAGCGGCGCAGCTTCTGCTTTTCCATCAACTGCTTGGCGTGCTCGCTGAGCTTACCGCCGCGCCGCGTCGGCCCGTGCTGCCCGGGCGGCGTGTCGCGCTTGATGCGCACATGGGCCGGCGCACTATCAACGCCGAGCCGCCGCCAGATCTTGTGCTCCGGTCCTCGGTAACGAGCCAACTCTCTCTCCCACAGGTTGCTTTGGTGACAAGCGACTAGCCTAATCCAAGCCGCCCTTCGCGTCAAGTGTCCGAGCCGCGCGATCTTGGCCGGTTCCGGGCCTCACCGGCGCTCGACCACCGGTAGCATCAGGCGCGAGGGCCGGGCCTGCTCGCAGTACACGCGGTTGTCCGCCGGCTGTCGACCGTCCTCGCCCTTGTGCCCGGTGTTCGGGTTCGCCGCGTACTTGGGGTAGTTGCTGCTGCTGACCGCCACGCGCAGGCGATGGCCCTGGTTGAACACCAGGCTGGTCGACCACAGGTCGACCTCAATCTCATACACCTGTCCGGGCTGCGCTGGTTCCGCGCGCACGAAGCCGTTGCGGAATCGCAGGCGGCGGATGCCGTCGGCGACCAGCATCGAACGGCCGTCGGGATACACGTCCGAGAGCTTGACCGTGAAGTCGGTGTCGGGGGCGCTGGTCGAGACGAACAGCCGAGCCGTCAGGCGGCCGGTCACTTCGAGCGGTTGCGCGAGCGGCTCGCTGGTGAACACCAGCACGTCGGGCCGCTGCTCCACCGGACGCTGATCCATCGGGCCGGCCGGCAAGGTCAGGTTGCAGCCGCCACGGGTCGGCACCGGCTGGCTCGGGTCGTAGCGCCAAGTCAGCGGCCCTTGGCCGGCGGTCGGTGGCGCGGCAGTCAGTTGGCCGTCGGTGCCCAGGTGCCAGGCGGTCGGACGCGCTGGCACCGGCCAGGCCGACGCGGTGTGCCACTCGTTGCCGGGTGCGCCGGGCTCGCCGATGGCACCCATGGTGTAGTAGTGCACGGCCGGCGCCTGCGCCACGCCGCTGGCCACGCCTTTGAGGTAGTGGCCCAGCCAGGCCTCGTCACTGATGGCCGTCGGCGCCCGACGCGCGTTGTCGGGGTAGGTCAGTTCGCCGACCTTCACGTTCTGGCCGTGCGGCCAGGGCCCCATGACCAGCTTCTGCGTGCCCTTGGCGCCCGGGCCGCCGCGCTCCTGTCGAGCGCAGAAGGCGTCGATGGTGCCCTGGCAGAACACGTCATACCAGCCACCTTGGAAGCGACCGGGCACGCGGACCTGGTCGGCCCGCGAATCGGCGTCCAGCCGCTGCCACCAGTCGTCGTATGTGTCGTGCTCGCGGAACAGCGCCAGGGCCTTGGGGTCGAAGCGGTTGCCGGTCAGCCAGCCCTCGACCAGCGACTTGTTCAGCGCGCCGCCGACATAGGCGGCATGGTGGTAGGCGCTGCCGTAGGCCACGCTGATGCTCTGGCAGACCAGGTGCTCCGGTGCCGCGGCCGCGGTGAGGATCTGCGTGATGCCCAGTGCGGAGCCGCCATAGGTGGCGATCTTGCCGTCGCTCCAGGGCTGCGCGGCGATCCACGCGATGATATCGCACCCGTCCTGTTGCGGGCCCCAGCCGTCGAACAGGAACGGCAGGTTCTCGCCTTCGGAAGCGAACCGGCCCCGGGAGTCCTGCACCACCACCGCGATGCCGACGCGCAGCAGGAACTCGACCGGGAACTTGGCCGACTTGCCGTACGGCGTGCGCATGAGCAGCGTCGGCCAACGTCCGGTGCCGGTCGGCCGGTAGACGTCGGTGGCCAGTCGGACGCCGTCGCGCATCGGCAGCATCAGGCTCTGCGGTTGGGCCGGCGTGGTGCCCGCCGCCAGCAACAGGCAGGCGCTGAGCCACCAGGTTCGTATCACGGCCATGGCACAGTGTCCTTCCGGTGGGTCTGGCGGCGCGGGCTGGCCCGTCGCCGCTACAGACGCAGGACGCGTCGGACCGACTTGACGGCGTGGGCGAGGTCGAACGGCTTGATGATGTAGCCGGTGACGCCGAACGCCATGGCTGCCGCGACGGTCTCTTTTTGCGCGTTGCCGGTCACGATGATGACCGGCGTGTCGGGGTCGGTGGTACGGATCTCGGCGAGCAGGTCGAGGCCGCTGCCGGCGACCAGCTCCAGGTCGAGCAGGACCAACTGCGGCCGGTGCTCGCGATAGAGGCGCAGTCCGCCCTGCGGAGTGGTGGCGCTGCCGACCAGGCTGGCGCCGGCGGCCGTCACGACCCGGCCAAGGACCTTCTGCGTGACCGGCTCGTCTTCGACCACCAGCACGCCCGGCGGGCCGTCGTGGCCGTCACTTCGCGGCTCGTGGCCCGAGGGCGGATCGTCCTCAGGCGAGTTCTCCTCCATCAGCTCGATCAGGTGGTTGTAGTCGAGCGGCTTGGGCAGGTAGCCGGCCGCCCCGGACTGGTGCGCCTTGACCTGGACGTCGTTGTCGAGCGTCGCCGTGACCAGGAACACCTTGGCGTGTGGCGAGATGTCCGTCAGGTGCCGGAGTGCCCACAGCCCGTTGGCGCCCGGCATGTCGTAGTCGAGCAGCACGAACTCGGGCAGGTGGCGCGCGAAGGCCTCGATGACCAGATCGCCTTGCTGCACCATTTCGACCACATCGTAGCCGTGCTGCTGCAGGATGTGGCTGGCGATGCGCAGATAGAGCGGGTCGTCGTCGGCCAGCAGGACTTTGCCCTTGCGGTTCTCGCTGCCCGGTTTGACCATCTGGACCGGGGCGCTGGTCGGCTCTTCCTCGCTACAGGCGTTGCGGATGGCCTCCAACAACTGCGACGGGTTGATCGGCTTCTGGAGCACGCGGCGCGCGCCGGCGCGCAGGAGGTCGTTCTGGCGGGTCACATCGTTGACCGCGGAGATGGCGACCACCCGGGCGAACGGGTCCATCTGCCGGATCTCTTTGAGCACGGCGATGCCGTCGATGTCGGGCAGCATCAGGTCGAGCGTGACCACATCGGGCTTGAGCATCTCGTAGCAGTCGACCGCCTCACGTCCGGTGCCGGCCTCGGCCACGACGAAGAACTCGGGTTCGCGCTCGACCACCGCCCGCACGAGCTGGCGGAAGAACGAGATGTCGTCCACAATCATCACGCTGGTCATCACGCACCCCGTGGCTCAGGCGTCCAGACGCGCGACCGTCACACCCCCGCCGCCGAGGGCTTCGGGCGGGTGCTGGTAGCTCTTCACGTACGGGTGTTGCCGCAAGTACTCCTGCACCGCGCGCTTGAGCGTGCCGGTGCCCTTGCCGTGGACAATGCGCACTTCGGGCAGATTCGACAGCAAGGCCTGGTCGAGATATCGGTCCAGCATGACCAGCGCGTCATCAACCGTCTCGCCGCGGAGGTGCAGCTCCAGATCGACGTGGCTGAGGCCGACCCCGCCGCGGCGCGCGGCCGTGGTGGCGACGCTCGGCGTGCCCCGGCGGACCAGCGCCACTTCGGCCGGTGCCAGTTCCATGCGCATGCGTCCGGCCTGCACGGTCAACTGCCCGTCGTCGGCGACGGCCAGCACTTCGGCCTGGCAGGCCAGTCGCAGGACTTCGACCTGGTCGCCGACGGCATACTCGCTGTCGGTCTGACCGGGCGGAGCCACCGGTGCTCGGCGTGGTACCACGCTGCTCGGCTGCTCCTTGACCTCGGCGCGCAGGGCCGCGAGCCGCCGACGGGCCTGCTCGGTCCCGCGGCCTTCGCGGTCGGCGCGCCGCAGCTCGCCGAGGATGCCTTCGGCCTCGCGCTGCACCTGCTCCAGCAGACGGGCGGCCTCGCGCCGCGCGTCCTCGCGGACCTCACGCTCCAGTTCGCGCAGTCGTCGGCGTTCCTTCTCGAGTTCGCGCCGCTCGTGGCTGGCGATGGCAGCCTCGTGCTCGGCGGTCTCGACTTCGCGATCCAACTGTCGGCGGCTGGCCTGCAACTTCATGATCACGGCACTGGCATCGTGGTGCTCCTCTGGTAGCAAATCCCGTGCCAGGCTGACGACTTCGCCGGGCAAGCCGTAACGCTCGGCGATCTCGAAGGCGTGGCTGGCGCCGGGGATGCCGGTCAGCAGCCGGTAAGTCGGTGCCAGCGTGCGGGCGTCGAACTCGACGCTGGCGTTCTCAACGCCTTCGGTCAGGTAGGCAAAGTGCTTCAGCGAGCCGTGGTGCGTCGTGGCGACGGTCCGGCAGCCCCTCCGGTGGAGCCAAGTCAGCACCGCTTCGGCCAGCGCCGCGCCCTCGGTGGGATCGGTCCCGGCCCCCACCTCGTCGAGCAGCACCAGCGCGCCCGGCCGTGCCTCGCGCAGGATGTGCACGATCTGCCGCAGGTGCGCGCCGAACGTGCTCAGGCTCTGCTCGAGGCTCTGCTCGTCACCGATGTCGGCAAAGACCTGCGCGCAGATGGGCAGGCGCGTGCCCTGGTCGGCCGGCACGTGCAGACCCGCTTGCGCCATCAGCGTCAGCAGGCCAACCGTCTTCAGCGAGACCGTCTTGCCGCCGGTGTTGGGTCCGGTGATCAGCACTGTGTCGACCGTGTCGTCCAGCCGCAGGTCGGCGGCCACCACCTGCGGCCAGCCCAGGCGGTCCACCAGCAAGGGATGACGAGCCTGACGCAGGTCGAAGTTGCCGTCGGTGGTGACCGTCGGCTCGACGGCCGCCAGCCGCAGCGACAGCTTGCCGCGAGCGCGGGCCAGGTCGAGCACCGTCAGGTGCGCCAGGTTCCGCGACAGGTCGTCCTTGACCGCCGCCACCCGGTGCGACAGCTCGGCGAGGATGCGCTGCACCTCTTCCTTCTCGGCGAACTGGGCCTCGCGCAGCTCGTTGTTCAGCTTGACGACCTCGGCCGGCTCCATGAACACGGTCGCGCCCGACGCGCTGCGGTCGTGGATCAGGCCCTGGAACTGCCCCTGATGGCTGGCCTTGATGGGCACGCAGTAGCGCCCGTCGCGGAGCGTGACCACCGGGTCCTGCACCGCGTCGCTGCTGGCGATGTCGCTGAGGATGCGCCGCAGTGTGGATTGCAGGCGGTTGGAGACGTTGCGTACCTGCTGGCGCAGCCGCCGGAGCTCGGCCGACGCGTCGTCGGCCACCTCGCCGTCGTCGGTCAGGCAGCGCTCGATCTCGTCGGCCACGGCGGGGTGGGGCAGCAGTTGCCGTGCGGTCTCACCGAGGCAGACCAGGTCTTCACGCTCGGCGCAGAACGCGGCCAACCGCTCGATGCAGCGCAGCGTCTCGGCCACGGCGAGCAGTTCGCGCGGCTCGGCGACGCCGCCGATGCCGACCTGGGTCAGGATCGGCCGCACATCGTGCAGCCCACCGAGTGGCAGGTCGAAGCCGCGGTCGAGCAGCGCGCGGACTTCGCTGGTCTCACGCTGCCACCGCGCGATGAGCGCCTGGTCGCAGACGGGTTGCAGCCGGTCGACGGCTTCCAGACCCAACGCCGAAGCGGCTCCGCCGGCGAGCAGAGCGCGGAGCTTATCGAACTCGAGAACCGCCAAGGCGTGCGCGTCCATAGGAGCATTATACCGTGGCCGGCTGGGCGGTGAGTGTTGCTTCGCCCTTGCCAACGCCCGCAGCCGGTCCTGAGAGGGTTTGTTAGCAGCGGTGTATGGCGGGCCGCCCGCCTGGAGGACTTGGCCGTCGGAGCTGGAACGCGGCAGCCGGAGGTGCCAACCAGTGTCTGCCGAGATCGTCTGCGCCCTGGTGCTGGCCGGTGGCCTGGCCGCCGGTGAGGTGAGCCAGCGGCAGGTCTTCGCGCACTACATGGTCTGCTTTGCCGCGCTCGATCGCGGCCACGAAGTGGCCGACTACCAGCGCGAGATCGAGTTGGCGCAGCGTCACGGCATCGACGGCTTCGCCCTGAACTGCGGCGGCTGGAGCCGGCGCGAGCCGCACTACAAGCAGCGCGTCACGCGCATCTATGAGGCGGCCAAACGGCTGAACTCCGGGTTCAAGCTGTTCCTCTCGGCCGACTACTGTTGTGGTCTCACGCTGGCTGAGACGCGCGACATGATCGAGTGCTTCCGCGACCACCCGAACCAGTTGCGGCACCAGGGCAAGCCGGTACTGTCCACGTTCGCCGGTGAGGGCGCCGACAATACCGCGGGCAAGCAACTGGTCGCGTTCCTGGACCAACTCAGCCCGGCCGGCCGGCCGGTGGTCTTCGTGCCGTACTTCTACCCGCGGCCGCACATTACCGAGCTGCCGCGGCAGGCCCAGGCCGACCAACTGCTGCGCGATTTCCCGACGCTGGACGGCTACTTCTACTTCGGCGCGGCCGGCTCGGGCCAGGCCATCGCCGACAGCAACCGCCTGCTGGCCCGGACCTGGCTCGGCGCCGGCAAGCTGTTCATGGCCTCGCTGACGCCATACTACCGCGGCCTCGGCGGCAACTACCGCTGTTTCGAGACGCTCGGCTTCCGCGGGCTCGCGGCCCAGTGGCAGGCGGCGATTGAGACCGGCGCCACCTGGGTCGAGGTCGTCACCTGGAACGACTGGGGCGAGGCCACCTACGTGGCACCGTTCGAGCGTCCCGACCAGCTTCTGAAGCTGCCCTACCACGGCCAGGAGCTGCCGGCGCACAACGGCTACCTGGCAGCCAGCCGGTACTGGCTCGACTGGTATAAGCGGGGCACGCCACCGGCCATCGAACGCGACCAGTTGTGCTACTGCTACCGCCTGCACCCCAAGGCGGTGCTGGGCCACGCCAAGCCTGGCGAGGCGAAGCTGGGGCGGCCGGGCGGGGCGGACCAACTGGAGGACAAGGTCTTCGTGACCGCCTTCCTGACGGCTCCCGCCGAGTTGACCATCGAGTGCGGTACCGCGCGGGGCACCTTCACCTTGGCGGCCGGTGTGCAGCATGTGGAGCTGGCGTTCGCGCCGGGCAGGCCCCGGTTGGTGTTGCGGCGCGGCGGCCGTGCGGTGATCGACCAGGCCGGCGAGCAGGCCATCCGGGCGGATGAGGCCGTGGCCAACTTCAACCCGTTCGCCGGCAGCGCCACGGCAGCGGCGCCGTAGCAGCGAGTCAGTCGGCGCCGATGGCCACGTCGCTATCGGGCGGGTCGGTCTGGCGCTGCCAACGGTGCAACGCTGCCAGGCTGGCACCGAACACGACCCAGCCGATCAGCAACGCCCCAACGGGGCCGAGGCGCGGCTGGGCCAGGTGGATAGCCACCATCATCGGTCCGAGCGTGAGCATCATCACCGGAATCTGGCGCGTCATGGTCCACAGCGAGTGCCGAGCCTCATAGGCGGCGACCACGCTGACCATGGGGAACATGGTCATGAACCCGCGCAGCCACTGCTTGGCGACGATCAGCGTGGCGATCACGGCCATGATCAGCGGTCCCTTGATGTAGACCGGCAGCGGGCTGCGGTGCGCCGGCTCGGCGCGGTGCTCGTGCAGCCGCAGGGCGACCACACTCAACGGCATGACGGTGGCCCAGGCCACCCAGAAGGCGTCGTCGCCGGCGGGCAGCGCCCGGGCCAGCAGCAGGCCCAGCAGGCTGTACCACAGCGTGGCCATGAGAATCGACAGCACTATCGGCCAGCGCCGGTCGACATGGAGCCAGCGGACGGTGTGGAAGAACACCAGCAGCAGCGGCATGCCGACGACGTTGGTGGCATCGACCGGCTGGCCCAGCGACAGGTAGGCCAGCGAGAACGGGAACGGGAAGCACAGCAGGAGCGCTTTCAGCCGTGGCTGGCGCAGGTAGGCCAGGGCCGTGGCCTGAGCCGTGACCACCAGCAGCAGCGCGAGGTCCCAGTAGCCGAACTCCATGGTCACGATCGCCGGTCACCAGGCTCGGTCCATCGGCCGGCCACGAGAGAGCATAGCATGGCGTGCCACGGAGCCGTGAGGATCGCGCCGCGGCGCCGGTGACCGACAACGCAGCGGACGGTCAGGCCAATGACGGTCCGGGTTGCTCCAGGACCTGCTGCACATGGGCGGCCATCGTCCGCATCGTGAACGGCTTTTCGAGACAGACCTGCCCGTCGCCCACCACGCCGCGTCGGGCGATGATGTCGTCGGTGTGGCCGGACATGTAGAGCACCCGGAGGCCTGGTTGCGCGGCCGCAGCGCGCTCGTAGAGCTGCTTGCCGTTCATCTTCGGCATGACCACATCGGTCAGCAGCAGGTCGATCGGCGTGTCCAGGCCGGCCATCATCTCCAGGCACTCGGCGCCGCTGGCCGCCGCCACCACCTGGTGCCCGAGGCTCTTGAGCATGCGGCAGACCAGGCGGCGGACGCGCTCGTCGTCGTCGACCACCATGACCACGGCGCCTGGGACGGACTTGGCCGCCAGCGCCTCCGGCTCGCTCGGCACCGGACCGGTGGGCTCGGGCACATGGGGCAGGAGGACGGCGAACTCGCTGCCCTGGCCGACCTTCGAGGTGACCTGGACCGTGCCGGCGTGCTGCCGCACGATGCCGTACACCGTGGCCAACCCGAGACCGGTGCCGCGGCCCTTGCCCTTGGTGGTGAAGAACGGCTCGAACAGACGGGACAGCGTCCGCTCGTCCATGCCGCAGCCGGTGTCACGCACCGAGAGCCGGGTGTAGCGGCCCGGTGCGATGCCCTCATGGGCCTCGGCGAAGTCGCTGCCGACGGTGACATCGGCCAACGCGATGGTGATCTGTCCACCATCGGGCATGGCGTCGGCGGCGTTGACGGCCAAGTTCATCAGGACCTGCTCTATCTGGCCCACGTCGGCACGTACCGTGCCGAGCGTGTCGCTCAGGTCCATATCGATCTGAACGTCCTCGCGGACCGTGCGGCGCAGGAGTCGCCAGATGTTGGCCACCACGTGCCGCAGGTCGACCGGCTGCAAGTCGAGCTCCTGCCGCCGCCCAAAAGCCAACAACTGACGCGTCAGGCCGCGCGCGCGCTCAGCGGCCTCCATGATCTCCGTCAGGTCGGCGCAGTGTGGATCATCGGGTTCCAGGTCCATCAGCACCAGCTCGGCGAAGCCCATGATCGGCGCCAGCAGGTTGTTGAAGTCGTGGGCCACGCCGCCGGCCAGGCGGCCGATGGACTCCATGCGCTGCGCTTGTCGCGTCTGCTGCTCGAGCAGGCGCCGCTCACTGATGTCGGTGACGATGCCCTGGACGCCGACGATGACGCCGCCGGCATCGCACAGTGGGAAGCGGGTCGTCTGCAGCACCTGCGTCTCGCCGCCCGGCAGGGCCCGTTCGTCCTCCGTGACGATGGTGGTGCCGGTCTCGATCACCTCGCGGTCTTGCGCCAGTGTCGGCTCCGTCACCGCGGCCGCCGCGGTCGTGACCTGCCCGGTCAGCTCGCCGAAGGCGCGGTTGGTGAACGTGAAGTGGCCGTCGCAGTCGCGTCGGAAGACGCCGACCGGCAGGCTCTCGACCAACGAGTGGTAGAGCCCCTCGCTCTCGCGCAGGGCGTCCTCGGCGCGCCGACGCAGCGTGATGTCCGAGTGGGTGCCGACGGCGCGGAGCGGCTGGCCCGCGGCATCGCGCGCCACCACGCGGCCGCGACACAGGATCCAGAGGTAGTCACCGGACTTGGTCCGCATCCGGAACTCGGTGGCGAAGCTCGGGCTGCCGCCGGACAGGTGCAGCGCGAGCAGCTCCGCGGTCGCCGGCAGATCGGCCGGGTGGATCATCTGGCGCCATTGGGCGCGGTCGGCCACGAACTCGCCGGGCTCATAGCCGAGCATGGTGTAGTACCGGGCGCTGAGCGTCGCCGTCTCCGTGCGCAGGTCCCAGTCCCAGAAGCCGTCGGCCGTCGCCTCGATGACCAGCGACAGGCGCTCCTCGCTGGCCTGCAGCCCGGCCAGCGTGTCGCGCAGGCGCGACACCATGAGGTTGAAGCCCTGCGAGAGCTGGCCGACCTCATCCAGTGAGGTGACCTCGACGGTTTGTTCCAGATCGCCCTGGGTGACGGTCTCGACGGCCGCGCGCAACTGCTGGATCGGCCGCACCGTGCTCCAGGCGGTCAGCAGCCCGCACAGCCCGACGGCCAGCGCGATGCCGAGGCCGGCCACGGCCATGGTCCAGGACATGCGCTGCCGGCCGCGCTGCAGCACCGCGCGGTAGCGCTGCAGTTCGTCCTCGTAGACACTCGTGCCGATGACCCAGTCCCACGGTTCGAAGTAGGCCACACGGGCGATCTTCCAGCGCGGTGTGGCCTCGCCGGGGTTCTGCCAGCGGTAGCGGATGGTGGCCAGTTCGCCGGGCCGGAGTGTGACGGCCTTGGCGATGATCGCCTGGATCGGGTAGGCACCGTCGCTGTCGCGGTTGTCCCAGATGTTCTCGCCGTCGCGCTCGCCCTTGTGGGAGACGATGTAGCGTCCGCGATCGGGTCCGGTGCCACGGATCGCGTAGGCGTAGCCGGTCTCGCCGACGGTGGTCTGAAGGATGGCGCGGCGGACGGAGGCCTCGATCGCGCTCAGTTGCACGCCAACGTAGAGCATGCCGACCACCCGGCTCTGGCGGTCCCGGATGGCTTCGTAGGCGGTCAGGTACCAGGCGTTGACCACGTACGCCGTGCCGTGATAGGTACGGCCTGACAGGACCGCCGCGACGACCGGGTTGGCCGCGCCCGCGTCGTCCACGGCCGGGATGTAGGTGCCGATGGCGCGCCGGCCGGCCGCGTCACGGACCGTGGTGGCCACACGCAGCATGTCGCCCGCCTCGTCCATGCGCTGGAAGATGGTGGCGGTCTCGCCGACGAGCGCCGCCACCTCGTCGACCACGGGTGTGGTGACCGACGCGTCGGTGTTCGGTTGCAGCCATTCACCGCCGAGCAACATCTGCGGCAGCTTGACGGTGGTCTGGCGGCCGGTCACCTGGTTGACCGCCGACCAAGTGACCGTGGTTGGCGCCTGAGACACCTCGCCGGCGCTGGCCAAGACGTGTCGCGCGACGTGCAGATGCCGGTCGATGCGCTCCTGGACGGCGTCGTTCTCGGTCCGCACCAGGTTCCAGATGCTCTGGGCGATGTGGTCCAGGTCGGCGTCGACCAGTTGGTCGACCTCCTGCTTGGCCAGGTTGTGGTAGCGTCCGCTCTGCGAGACGGCGAGCAGCACCAGCGCCACCGCGGTCACCAGTACACCACCGGTGCCCAACGCTGCCACCTTGGTGTTGAGGCTGAGTGCTGCGGCGCGCCGGAGCATCGGTCCTCTCCATGGCTCGGGCCACGAGGCCGCCTGCCGCGTCCCCACGTCTGGCCTGCGTCAGACCGTGCCGGGCGGCCTGCTTCTGGCCCCCGGTCTCCACGGCCAGTCTAGCCAGACCACCGGGCAGCGTCAAGGCGAGGCACCCGTCGCAGTTCACACACGCGTAGCGCGGCCGCGGCCTTGCTGCGGTCGGCCGCCGCGGTTACCATCCGGCTGGTGTCTCGGGGATCATCATGCTCGTCTTGGTTGTCGCCGGTCTGGCCGCCCTCGTGCTGGGTGCGCCGCCAACGGTCGCTCCGCTCACGCTGAGCGCCCAGAGCATCGCGTGCGGCGAGCGGCTCGAGATCACTGCCAGCGTCACCGCGCGGTTCGACAACCCGTCCGACCCGCGCGAGATCGCCGTCGACGGTCTGTTCGTCTCGCCCGACGGACGAACGGTCACGGTGCCGGCGTTTGTCTACCAGGAGGCTCGTCGGCAGCGCGACGCGAAAGGGCGCGAGAGTGTCGACCTGGTCGGGCAACCGACCTGGAAGCTGCGGTTCGCGCCGCGCCAGGTGGGGCAATGGCGCCTGCGCCTGCGCGCCAAGGACCGCGACGGTGAGACGACCAGCCCGGAAGCCACCTTCACCGCGACGCCGGGCACCGGCCATGGCGTCATTCGGCGGGCCGCCGGCACGCGGTACTTCGAGCACGCCGACGGGACGCCGTTCTTCCCGATCGGCCACAATGTGGCCTGGTCGCACGCCGGCGGTACTTTCGACTTCGAGCAGTGGCTGACGCCGCTGCCCGCCCACGGCGTCAACCTGGCGCGCATCTGGCTCCAGTGGGACCGCAACCTGTCGCTCGAGTACAAGGGCCCGCGGTCGGGCTGCGGCCGCTACGACCTGGCCAATGCCTGGCGCATGGACCAGGTGCTCGACACCTGCCGCCGGCTGGGCATCCGGGTGCTGTTCACCCTCGATTCGCCCGAACCGTATCAGAAAGAGCACTACTGGTTAGGCAAGCTGACCGGCCGGCCATGGACCGACTTCTGTGCCCACAACGTGGCCAACGGCGGGCCGCTGAAGGAGCCGCGCGAGTTCTACACGACCGACGAGGGCCGGCGGCTGATCCGCCAGCGGCTACGCTACATCGTGGCGCGCTGGGGCTGGGACGACAACCTGTTCTGCTGGGAGCTGTGGAACGAGCTGAACGTGTTCCCCGAGTGGGACAAGCTGGTCCCCCAGATCGCCGCTTGGCACCGCGAGATGGCCGGCTACCTGCGCCGCCTCGATCCGGCCGGGCACCTGATCACCACCAGCTTCACCAACGCCGAAGGGCATCCTGACATCTGGAGCCTGCCAGAACTCGACTTCGTGCAGTCGCATGTCTACAGTTCGGTCGACCTGGCGGGCGACTTCCCCAAGGTGACCCGTCTGATGGGCGAGCGCTACCAACGACCGCACCTCTACGGCGAGTTCGGTACCCGCTTCGACTGGCTGAACCAGCTCGACCAGCTCGATCCGGCCGGCGTCCACGTCCACAACATGATGTGGTCGGCCATCATGGCCGGGTCGGCCGGCACCCCGTTGAGTTGGTGCTGGGAGTACCTCGACAAGTCGCGGGTCTACCAGCGCTATGGCCCGCTGGCCAAGTTCACCGCCGGCGTCCGGTGGCCGAGCGAGGGCTTCCGGCCGCTGTCCGTGCGCTTCGCCGCCGCGCCCGGCACGGCCGCGGGCCCGCCGCGCGACCTGGTGCTGCCGTGCGGTCAAGGCGCGCCGGTAGGCGACCGCGTCGAACTCGACCTGAGCGACCCGCCTTCCGCCCTGGGACGGTTCTACCTCTACGGCCAGGCGCAGGCGGCCCAGCAGAAGCCGCGCGTGGTCGCGGTCACCGTGCCGCAGGACTGCCGCCTGGTGGTCAACATCGGCCGGGTGTGGGTCAAGGGCATCCTGGAGGTCCAGCTCGATGGACGGCCGGTGTTCCGCGAGGAGCTGCCCGCCGGACCGCCCGGGCAGGGCCGGTACAAGACGGCCGTATTCGACCAGCAGTGGAAGATCTGGGGCTCGGACTACGACCTCGAGGTGCCCATCGAGCTGCCGGCCGGCCGGCATGAGGTGTCGCTCTACAACGCCGGTGCCGACGGCATCACCATCGATCGCGTCTCGATCAGCCACTGTCTGGTGGGCCCGGCCAGCGCGCTGCGCGGCTACGGTTTGGCCGGCCGGACCATGGCCATGGCCTGGTTCCAGAACCGTGAGCACTGCCTGCGGAACGTGGCCCAAAAGCGCGAGATCGCGCCGGTGCGCGGCGGACGGGTGACGCTGAGCGGCCTGCCCGCTGGGCCGTGCACCGTGCAATGGTGGGACACCTGGGCCGGCCGCGCGCTCCGCGAGGAGCGGGCAACGGTGACGGCCGAGGGCCTGGTGCTGGAGCTGCCGGAGCTGGCGCGTGACGTGGCGGTGAAGGTGCAGCCGGCACGCTGAACGGCGCCAGGGCTGCCCAACAAGCCGGGCCGGGAGTGGCGTGTGCCGCCTCCCGGCCCGGTTCACACGATCTGGCCAGCGAATGCCTAGACCGGCACTTCCTTGCCCTCGGCGCTGGAGCGGTAGATGGCATCCAGCATCTTCTGCAAGACCACGCCCTGCGCGCCGTCGGTGCGGAGCTTCAGGCTCGGGTCCTTGATGCAGTCGATCAGGTGGGCGTGCTCGGCCGCGTAGGCGTCCGGCTTCTGGTACAGCGGGCTGATGTCGGCGATGTTGCCGTTGTCCTCGGTGAACAGCTTGATGCTGCTGCCCGGGCTCAACTCGACGCCGCCCTTGTCACCCATCAGGCGGATGTTGCCGCCTTCGGAGGTGTTGGCCGCCCAGGAGACCTGCAGCACCAGCGAGGCGCCGTTGTCGAAGCGCACGAACGCCGCGGCCAGATCGTCCACGTCGAACGGGCCGCCCGGCACGCGCGTGCCCCACATGCTCAGGTAGTTGTAGGTGTCCGGATTGTTGCCGAACCGGGCATGAGTCAGCGCCGAGATGGCGACCGGCTTCGGCTGGCCCATCAGGTAGTGGGTCAGGTCGAGGATGTGGACGCCGATGTCGATCAGCGCGCCGCCACCCGACACGGCCTTGGTGGTGAACCACGAGCCCAGGCCCGGAATGCCGCGCCGGCGGAAGAGCATCACCGAGGCGTGGTAGATCTCGCCGAGACGGCCGGCGTCGACGTAGCTCTTGCAGCACTCGCTCTCGCCCTGGAAGCGCATGTTCAGGCCGTAGAGGAGCCGCAGCTTGTTCTTGGCGGCGAGGTCGGCCATGGCCTGCGCCTGTCCGGCGTTGAGCGCCGGCGGCTTCTCGCACAGCACGTGGCAACCGCCCTCGAGCGCGGCCAGCGTGGCCGGCGCGTGGTAGGCGTTGGGCACGGCCACGACCACGACGTCCAGCTTCTCCTTGGCGATCATGTCCTGGAACTGGGCATACCGCGCCGGGATGCTGAACTTGTCCGCCGAGGCGTTGGTAACGGCCTCGGCCGGGTCGGCGATGGCCGCCATGACCACGTCATCGCGCTGCGCCAGGCGCTCCGCGTGCGTGCGCATGATGGCGCCCGCGCCCACAAATCCGTAACGAAGTTTCGACATGCTCTGTCCTTCTCAAACGCTCACCGGCCTGCGGGGCCCGGTCAGCGTAGTGTAGCAGGATGGTGCGAGTGGGCAACGGCGAGTTGGTGCGGCCGGCCGGGTCCGCACCAACTCGCATTGGCCACCGCAAAACGCCTCGGCCCGCCGCGCCCGCCGTTCCTACGCGCACCGCTCCATCGGCCGTGGCGAGCAGTGCGCACCGCAGTTGCAGAAGTAGCGGTCCGTGTGCTGGCCGATGCGTTCACTGAACTCCGCCCACATGCGCGGCGATTCCAGGCACAGCGAAATCCGCGTGGCCGTGCCGTGCGACTGGATCTCGTCGATCAGGAAGGCCAGCATCTCGCGGCGGAACTCGAACGGCAGTGGGCTGCTGTGGTGGCCCTGCCAGTCCGCGTCGCGACCGTCGTGCTCCCAAAGGGCGACCAGCGCCGGGTCCAGCAGGTCGTCGGCAATGCACGACCGCACCGTGGGGATGTCCATCCAGCCCAGCGGGCAGAGGCTGATCACGTCGGGCCGGGTGACCTCGAACAAGTGGCGGATCAGTTCGTGGTATTCCTCGCGCCAGTTGCGCACGGGAATGATCGGCGAGAAGCGGTAGCGCACGGCGTAGCCGGCCTGCTGGCACTTGGCCGCCGCCTCGACGCGTCCGCGGCTGCTGGCGGTGCGCGGCTCCAGGACCGTGGCTTGGGTGGCCGGCGACAGCGACCAGCAGATCACCGTCTGGCCGTGGTGCGGCAGGTCGAGCATGAAGTCGACGTTGTCGCTCTTGCCCGTGTAGAGCAGCAGCCAACGCTCCTGCTCCTGGCCGAAGCGTTCGATCCAGGGCGCCACCGCGTTCCACTCGGGCTCGAAGCAGTTGACGTCGGTCTGGTTGTCCCACTTCCAGATGGCCTGCTTCGGCGCCTTGGCGAACGCCTCGGGCAGGTGCTCCACCTGCTCTTCGAGGTTGGTGTACAGCCCGATCCCGTCGCCAAACCAGCAGTAGGCGCAGCGGAACGGGCAGCCCGAGGCCGAGTGGATCTCCCAGGCCGGTTGGCAGATGGTGCCTTGCTTCTCGCGCCACTCCTGCTCGCCATCGACGCGCCAGTTGACACTCGAATAGCCCAGCAGGCCGCGGTAGCGCAGTTGCGGCAGGCGCTGTGCGCGCTCGCGCTGCACTTCCGGGCTGTCCCAGCGCGCCCGCACGAAGTAGAGATCGGGATCTCGTGGCTCGGCGCGCTGGCCCCAGCGCACAAAGCCGTAGGCGCGCTCGGCCAGGAACTCGTTGAGCTGAGTCTCGTCAAGCACCAGCGGCGTGGCGCCGCCGAGGTGCGGCAGCATCCGCTCGACTCGCGCGGCGCTCAGCGGGTCGGCCATGACCTCGTCGAGCACGACCACGTGTTCGGGTTCCAGCGACAGCATCGGTACCTCATCCTGCGTCGGCCGGATTGGAGCACAGTCGCCGCGCGGAGTCAACCCGAAGGACGCGCGGTGCCGGCGCCGAAAAGCAGCCGTGACCGGAGAGCGCCGTGTTGAGCAATCGTTGGTGGGCCGTGTTGGCCGTCTGCGCTGTGGTCGTCGGCCACGGCCGCGCCGAGGCCTGGGGCACCCACAACCAGATCACGCGCTGGGCCCTGGACGTGGTGCCGCAGGCGGAGCGCTGGCAGCAGGCGCTCGGACCGGCCAACTGGAAGGCCCTGATCGACTTGAGCTGGCTGCCTGACCAACTCGATCAGGACCTCGGCAGCTTCTATGCTAACGACTACCTGCTGCTGCGGGCGCTGCCCTACCATGTGGTCACCGTCGACCCGCCGGTGCGGGTCAGTTGGCCGATCCACTTCCGCCGGTCGCTGCAGGCCCTGCGCACCGAGACGCCGGTGAACGCCGCGCGGCAGATGGGTCCGCTACTGCACTTCATCCAGGACCCCGGCGCGCCGTCGCACGCCCACGAGCCCAGCCGGCTACACTTCGAGCGCGAGAACTGGGGGCCGTGCAAAGTCGACATTCGCGACTACCAGCCTCGTCTGCTGGGTGCCTCCGACGACGAGGCGGTGCGTGGCCTGGAGCAGCGGATGGACGGCCTGATCGCCTTCGCACGGGCCAAGTCGCTGGAGGTCTGGCCGCTGGTCACCGCCGCGGCACCCGACCGGTCGAAGATCGATCCCCTGTTGCTGCTCGCCGGCCAGGAGTGTGCCCGGGTGACCGCCGACGCCGTCTACACGCTGATGACGCTCGGCCTGGCCCCGCAGCCGGCGGGCGGCGCCGTCGAGGGCACCATCAGCGCGCCCGAGATGCCACTCGGCAACAACCACGGCGCCCGCGTGGTGCTGCTCGACACCGACTATGCCACCTTGGCCACCACCGCGCCTGGGGCGCCCGTGCCGGGTGGTTGGCGCGGCGAACTACGCTGGCACCACCTGCCGGCAGGCACCTACCGCGCCCTGGTCTATCGGACCGCGGCGCGCCCGTGGACGTCGCCGCCGTTCACGGTCAAGGTCGGCGAGACGACGCGCCTCGAGGCCCAGTTGCCGCCGGCCGAGCCGCTCGGCAACCTGGTCGAGAACCCGGATGGCCGGCTGTGCTATCTGAAGCCCGGCGAGCCCGACCGGTGGCGTCGCGTGGGCGGGGCCAAGGCGCCGGCCTGGCTGAACATGCCGGTTCGCCTGCTCAAGGGCCACCGCTATCGCCTCGGCCTCACGCTGCGGGACGCCGGCGCGAAGGCGTATGTGTCGCTGGGCACCGACACCAAACGCGAGGAGCGTGAGTTGGCCAGCGGCGCGGAGCAGACGGTCACCGTCACCGAATCCGGCTGGACGGCCCGCCTGCGCGTGGCGACGGCGAAGCCCCTGGCCGAGGTGCTCGAGCGGGCCTGGGTGGTGGTGGCCGACGGGCCGTAGCCGGTGGCGGTCGGGCGTCGTGGCGATGGCGCGACCGGCTGCGCCGGGGTACGCGGGCGCGGGGTGCCTCAGGTGTCGCTGGCGACCGGTCGTTCGCGCACGTAGAACCACATCAAGGTGCCGCCGGCGCTGTCGCTGACAGGTCGGCGACCGGCCGCCGGCGGGCGGCGCTGGTCCAGCGCGGCGGGATCAGCGTGGCTGTGCCGTCCGAGTGCCGCCAGAGCGCCTGGGTGACGTCGCCACCGTCGAGGTTGACCGCGCCGTGGGCGCCGAGAGCCAGCCAGAAGCGCTGCTCGTCCGGCACCGTCCACCCGCCAGGCAACGGCCAGAGCCAGGCCAGGGCAAGCAGGCTGAGCCCTTCGGAATCGGGCTCCTTGACCACCAGCAGCCAGAGCTTCCGGCCATCGGCGCTCCAGCCGATCGAGGTGCGCGAGGTGCGCAGGTAGTCGACATCCGGAATGGGACCCACATCGTCGGCGGTGCAAGGCACCGGGCGGCGCGGCGGCGGTGTGCCCCGTCGGGGCGGCGCTGAGAGGCGCAGCGGACGAGCACCCCTGACCAGGCATTGTGCGCCACCGGAGGCATCGCGAAAGCGGCCGGCGAGGTCGGTGGGAGCGGGTTGGAACTGTGTGTCGAGACCGAAACCGGCACCGTCATGGGTCACGCCCACCGTCCAGCGGATCGCCCTCGCCGCCAGCGGTACGCGTCCGTTGATGACCACCGGCGTCAGGTGCCGCGGTGGGCCTGGCCGTGAGTACCGCCCGAGATGGTTGAAGAACGGCCCGTTCCAAGCCGCCACGATTGGGCCTCGGCCCTGGGCTTCCAGGTGGGCGACCGCGCGGCCGGTTCCACGCCACCAGTAGTCGACACGGTCATCCCACGGTCGTGCGTCGTCCTCGTCCTGATCGTACAACTGGAGGCAGAGACGCGGGTTGGCGCCCTGGTCGAACTCGATGAGGTCGCACCAGGTCCCGTCGGGCGACGACCGGTCGAACCAGTGGGTCACGCCTGGCCACGGCCGGTCGATCTGGGCCTGCGGCCAAGGCCAGGCCGCCGCCGCGCTCGGCGCGGCCAAGTCACCACAACTCAGGCTGCGCAACCCGCCGACGAACCGCCATTTCACGAAAGCCAAGCTGGCCACCACCAGCCCGATAGCGCTCCAGGTCAGCCAGCGGCGGGCACTGGGCGAGTTCGATGGGCCTGTGGCGGCTGGCCTCGGTGGCATGGTGTGAGTATGCTCGATTCCGCCGCGGCCGTCCATGTCGGAGTGGTAACCGCGGTGCCGCTGGGGTAGGCTGCCCGCCGGTGTCGAGCGGCGCTGCCACTTGCCATGGGCTGCGTCGGTCGCCGACATGGGCACCGCAGGCGCTCAGCGGTTGACCCTCTCCGCCGGCCACGATACGCTCTGTGACCATGCCCGCATCCACAGACCATACCATCCTGGCCGGCGCCGCGGCCGTCGAGGTGACGCCGCCGGTGGGTTGCCACCTGGCCGGGTTCGGCCACAACCGCCGCGCCGAGACGGTTCACGACCCGCTCTGGGCGCGGGCGTTGACGCTGCAGGCCGGACGCCAGACCGTGGTGCTGGTCAGCGTGGACTGCCTGGGGCTCCTGGCCGTGGACGCCGAGGCGATCGCCTCGCGGGCCGGCTTGCGCGTCGGGCAACTGGTGGTGTGCGCCACGCACACCCACTCGGGCCCCGACACCCTCGGCCTGTGGGGCCCCGACGACCAGACGAGTGGCTGTGAGCCGGCGGTGGTGGCCGACCTGCTCGACGGCGCCGCGACCGCGGTGGCGCAAGCGTTGGGCGCCTTGCGCCCGGCCTTGCTGACGTTCACCCGGGCCACCGCCCCGCCGCGATGCGCGGTCAACCTGCGCGACCCCGACAGCGTCGACCCAGAGATCGCCGTCCTGCACTGCGGCGATGCCGGCACCGGCCGGGCCATCGGCACGCTGGTCAACTGGGCCTGCCACCCCGAGGTCTTGCAGCACCGCAGCCAGGCCATCTCGTCCGACTTCGTCGACCCGCTGCGCCGGCGTCTCGAGGAGACGCTCGGCGGCGTGACGGTGTTCGCCAACGGCGCGCTGGGCGCCATGGTGAGCCCGGCGGCGGCGGGCGACGGGTTCGACGAGGCGACGCGGATCGGGCAGGCGGTGGCCGACGAGGTGGTCATCGCCCTGCGCGCGGCCGAAGAGGTGGTGGAGGAGACCACGCTGGCGGTGGCCACGCGCGAAGTGGCCATCCCGCTCGACAACGACACCTTCCGCGAGGCGAGCCGCCACGGCGTGCTGCGCCGGCCGGTCGGCGACCTCGACTACCTGACCACCACGGTGACCGCCTGGTCGCTCGGACCGGCGACGCTGCTGATGGTGCCGGGCGAAGCCCAGCCGGTACTGGGCCGGCGCTGGAAGCGCATGATGAGCCGCCGGCACCGGTTCGTCATCGGGCTGGCCAACGACGAGCTGGGCTATATCCTGCGGCCCGACGACGCACGCAACGAGCGCTACGCCTACGAGGCCGCCGTGTCGTGCGGCGTCGAGACCGGCTACCTCCTGCACGAGGCCGTGCAGCGCGTGCTGGCCGCTGTGGACGGCTGACCCGCCGGTGCGGTTGGCGAACGCGCGGTTCGACCCGCGAACGCTGTTCGCAAGACGCACGCCGGTCGCGGGAAACCCGCTCTGAGAGCGCATGTCTACTGACCCCGAACGAGCCGGAAGTCGTCCGGTTCGGGCCGAGGGAAGGAGACGCGACTCATGGCGATGCGGGCGATCGAGGCAGCCGGCTCCAGTCTGCAACCGTGGCTTGACCGGGTCATCACGGGCGACTGCGTGGACGTGCTGGAGCAACTGCCCGAGGCATCGGTCGACCTGATCTTCGCCGACCCGCCTTACAACCTGCAACTCCAGAACACCCTCATTCGGCCCGACCGTAGTCTGGTCGACGCCGTGGACGACGAGTGGGACCAGTTCGAATCGTTCGCGGCCTACGATCAGTTCACGCGCCGCTGGCTCAGCGCCTGCCGCCGGGTACTCAAAGAGACCGGCACCATCTGGGTCATCGGCAGCTACCACAACATCTACCGCGTCGGCGGCGTGCTCCAGGATCTGGGCTACTGGTTCCTCAACGACATCGTCTGGGTCAAGGCCAACCCGATGCCGAACTTCCGCGGCGTGCGCTTCACCAATGCCCACGAGACGCTGCTGTGGTGCAAGAAGAGCGCCGGCGCCCGCGGCTACACCTTCAACTACCACGAGATGAAGGCCGACAACGGCGGCAAGCAGATGCGCAGCGACTGGCGCTTCAGCCTCTGCACCGGTGGTGAGCGACTGCGCGACGAGCAGGGCAACAAGCTCCACCCGACGCAGAAGCCGCTGCCGCTGGTGGACCGCATCGTGCGCGCGAGCAGTCAGCCCGGTGACGTCGTGCTCGACCCGTTCGCCGGCACCGGCACGACCGCCGTGGCGGCGCAGCGGCACGACCGCCGCTACATCGCCATCGAGCGCGAGCCGCTCTACGCCGCCGCCGCCGAAGCCCGGCTGGCCGGCGAGCGCGAGGCCTTCGAGGCGCCGATGGTGGCCTTCGGCTCCTAACCGGAAGGGCCAAGCACGCGGCTGCCGAAGCCCCACCGCCAGGAGTCTGGCATGCGTGTGGCGGCTATCCTGTGGGCCTGCCTGGCGGTGCTTCCCGCCGGTGCGGGCAACCTGTTGCGCAACCCGAGCTTCGAGGAGGCCGACGCGCACGGCCTGCCGGCGCAATGGGCTTGGCGCCCCGGCGCGGCCAACGGGACGCTCGCCTTGGACGACACCGTCGCCCGGAGCGGGCACCGCTCGGTGCGCATTGCCAACCCGACGCCGCTACGCCCGCATGTCTACGCGATGCTGTTCCAGCGCGCGCGGGTCAAGCCGGGCGAGACCTACACACTCTCGGCCTACGTCCGCGGCGCGCAGCCCGGTCAGGCCTGGATCGGTGGCGGGCACGAGTGGCGAGTGCGCCTGGCCGTGCCCGCCGGGCCGGACTGGCAGCGCGTCGCCATCACCTTCACCACCGGGCCACAGGAGCGCGAGTGGGAGGTGGGCATCCATTCGGACAGCACCTCGCCGGGCTTCTGGGTGGACGACGTGCAACTGGTGCCCGGCGGCGAGCCGCAGCCGTTCGAACTGCCGCAGCCGGCGCCGGCCGGCGCGCTGACGGTGGCGCTGGAGGCGGCGCAAGGGGCCAACCTGCTGCCCAATGCCTCGTTCGAGCGCCTCGCCCAGGGCGCCCCGGCGAGTTGGGTGTGGGACCCGCGCAACACCGATGCCAAGCTGGCCATCGTCGAGCCGGGTCACTTCGGCCAGCGCTGCGTCAAGATCACCAACGGCACCGCGTTCGGCCCGCACATCTACGGCCAACTCCGCCTGGCCGAGCCACTGAAGGTGGCGCCGAAGACGCGCTACACGCTGTCGTTCTACTGCCGCAGCGATGGTTCGCCGGGCCACGCCTGGGTCGGCGGGGCCACGGACTGGCGGGTGCGCGCGCGGGTGCCGGGCACCAACGGCGCCTGGCAGCGGGTGTCCACCACGTTTGTCACTCGCGAGAACGAGACCAGCATTCCGCTGATGATCAACACGGACAGCCCGACGGCCGGCTTCCTGATCGACGATGTGCAGTTGGAGGAGGGCGGTCTGGCGACACCGTTCGACGCGCCGGACACGTCGCTGCCGGCCCAACTGGCCGTGGAGAACGTGCCCGAGGACGATGCCGACATGCCACCGTGGAAGCCGGAGTTGTACCCCACGGCGCGGTGGTGCTTCGCCCGGCGCGAGATCGTCTGGGACGGCGCCTTGACGCTGCCGGAGCCGCTGGCGAAGGGCCGCGTCGAGGTCACCTTGAGCGCCGGCGGCCGGTCACTGGCGCAAGGCCAGGCCAGCCTGGACGGGTCGCTGCCGAAGCGTGCCCGGCTGACCATTCGCTACGGCCTGACCGGCCAGCCACCCGAGCAGGCGCGGCTGGAGGCCGCGGTGGTGGCCGCGGACGGCCGGCGCCTGGCCACCGCCACGGCTGACCTGGAGGTGCGCACGGCGGCGATGGTGGCCGCGCTGCTGCAGGCACTGGAGCCGCGGCTGGCCGCGCTGGCGGCCAAGGCCGCCGCCGACGACTACCAGCGCGTGACGGTGACCGTGCTGCGCAACTTCATCCGGTTCACGCGCGACGACCTGGCGCACGGCGCGGTGAACCGCGCGTATGACACGGCCCGCGAGCTGATGATGCTGGCCGACCGCGCCGAGCAGGCCAAGCCACGTCCGCGCGCGCCGCGCTATGTCACCTCGCCGTTGACCATCGCCGGTCCGACCTTCGTGGGCACGGCCCAACTGCCCGACGGCTCGCGCGAGCAGCGCCCGATCTGGTTCAACGGCTACGGCCACTTCGGCTCGGTGGTGCGCGATCTGGAGCAGTGGCCCGACTACGGTCACAACCTGATCCAGGTCGAGTTCGGACCCGACAGCGTGTTGCCGGCCGAAGGTCAGGTCTCCACGGCCGCCATCGACAGCTTCCTGAAGCTGTGCGACCGGGCCGCCAAGGCCAATGTGCAGGTCAACCTGCTGCTCTCGCCGCACTACTTCCCCGAGTGGGCGCTACGGAAGTGGCCGTACCTGAAGGACTTCGACGGCGGCTTCTTCCGGTATAGCGTCTACGCGCCCGAAGCGCGGACGGTCATCGAGCGGTCGCTGCGCGAGGTGATCCCGCGCCTCAAGGACCATCCGGCGCTGCACAGTGTCTGCTTGTCCAACGAGCCGTTGAGCCTCGACCTGTCGCGCTGCCGTTACGCGGCGCGGCTGTGGCGCCAATGGTTGCAGCAACGGTACCAGACGGTTGAGGCCGTCAACGCGCGGTGGGGCACGCGGCATGCCAGCTTCGACGCCATTGCGGTGCCGCCGCCGCAGCTCGAAGCGACCGCGCTCAACTACGACTTCACGCTGTTCAACCAGGAGGCCTTCGCGCAGTTCCACGCCTGGATGGCCAACATCGTCCGCTCGCTGGCGCCCAACCTGCCGGTGCACGCGAAGATCATGATGAGCGCGCACTTCCAGCGGAGTCTGCACGGCGACTGGTGCATCGCGCCCGAGCTGTTCAGCCGGCTCAGCTCGATCAACGGCAACGATTGTTGCAAGTGGCCACGCGCCGACGGCTGGGCGTGCAACTGGGTCGGCGAGAACATGGGCTACGACTACCAGCGCTCGGCGGCCGATCGGCCCGTGTTCAACTCCGAGAACCACCTGATCATGGACCGCGATGTCAGCGACGTCTCGCCCGAGTACATCCAGAACGTCTACTGGCAGGGGGCCATCCACGGCCAGGGCGCCACGACGACCTGGGTCTGGGAGCGGACCTACGAGGCGGAGTCGGACTTCGCCGGGAGCCTGATGCACCGGCCGAAGTGCGTCGAGGCCAACGGCTGGACGACGTTGGATCTGAACCGGGCGGCGCGCGAGGTGGCCGCCATCGCCGCCGAGCCGTTCCGCATCGCCGTTCTCTGGTCGCAGGCGACCTCGGTGTTCCGGGGTTCGGCGCACGGCGGCGATGTGGCCCGGGCCTACGCGGCGGCCAACTTCCTCGACCAGCCGGTCGGGTTCATCAACGAACGGGACTGCGAGGACTACCTCGCGGGGCGCCCGAATCGGGCCTTCGCCCTGGCCAAGGTGCTGCTGGTGCCGCAGGTGACGCACGCGCCGCGCGAGACCGTGGCGGCGCTCAAGCGGTTCCAGGCGGCCGGTGGACGCGTGATCTGGCTCGGAGACTGTTTGACACACGATGAGACGGGGAAGAGGATCGCCGTTGAAGCGACAGCCGCCACGTGGCCCAGGCCGACCGACGAGGACGGCGGGCGGCGGCTCTGGTCGCGCCTGCGCACGGAGTTGGCGACGGCGGTGCCGGCGCTGGTCGATATCGGCTGCTACGGGGTCGAGGCGCGTTCGGCGGCGTTTGGCGGCGGGCGCGTCCTCAACCTGTGCAACTACCTGCCGCAGGCGGTGACGGTGACGATACCGGTCGGGTGCCGCGACCTGCTGACCGGCGAGCTGATGCCGCCGCAGTTGGTGCTCCCCCCGTTGGTCCCGCGACTGGTGACGACGGAACCGCCGGCGAAGCGCTAGCGTCGGAGCCGTAGCCAGGCGACCAGCCCGGCGAGTCGGCGTGCCCGGCGGGCCTGTCGGCACGGACCGCGCGGCCGGAAAACCGCTGGAAGGAATCCCGGCCAGCGGCGTCTAATGGTAAACCGCGGCGCCCCGCGGACGCGGCGCTAGTGGACTCCGGTCGTGGAGTCGGTTTGTCGGCTGGGGCGGGGCAGTAGGAGGAGACGACATGGCGATGAGTGGCGGCAGCCGGTGGCTGCGCATGCTCGCAGTAGCCGGCGCACTGGCGGCCCTGGGCGCGCTGCTGCCGGGCTGCGGCAGTTCTGGCGGGTGGGATGCGACCAAAGGTCAGGTCACGGTGACGTTGCCGGCCGATGCGGCGGCTGCCGGGGCCAGGTGGATGATCGACAACGATCCTACGCCGCATGCCTCGGGCGAGACGGTGGGCAACCTGGAGCTCGGGAACCACACCATCCGGTACACCTCAGTGCCCGGCTTCAACGCTCCGGCCGACGCGGTGGTGCCGGTGAACACGGCGGGGACGCCGACACCGGTCACGGTGACCTACACGGCGTGGGACACCACCAAGGGCAGCGTGACGGTCACGATTCTGCCGGCTGACGCGGTGACCAAGGGCGCCAAGTGGACCCTGGACGCCGAGACGCAGCAGCGGACCTCGGGCGAGTCGGTGGGCAACCTGACCGTGGGCAACCACACCGTGAAGTTCACGGCCGTCACCGGTTATGCGACGCCGGCGGACCAGACCGTGGCGGTGGTGGCCGGCCAGACGGCCACCGTCAGCGTGACCTATGGCGATGCGTCGGCTGGTCCGGGCTCGATCAAGGTGACGATCACCCCGAGCGCGGCGGCGGCGGGTGCGAAGTGGACCTATGACAGCGATACCACGCAGCACTCCAGCGGCGAGACGGTCACCAACGTGCCGGCCGGTGCGCACACCGTGAAGTTCACGGACGTGGCCGGCTTCACCAAGCCTGCGGATCAGGCCGTGACGGTGACCGGCGGCCAGACGGCCGAAGTGACCGGTGCGTACACGCAGCCGGGCAGCGGTCCGGCGATCGCCCGCTTCAGCACGGGCAACTACACGGCAGGCACGGCCTTCCAGGTGACCATCGTCATCACGGCGGCCATCGGCGCCCAGGGCTGGGCGGCGGAGGACAAGGTCCCGACCGGTTGGACCGCGGCCAACGTCAGCGGTGGCGGTACCTGGGATGCGGTCAACGGCAAGATGAAGTGGGTCTCGACCGACACCATCGACGCCAGCAACCAGACCAAGACCGTCGTCTACTCGGTGACGCCGCCGGCCGGCGCGACGGGCACGGCGACGTTTGTCGGCACGTACTCGTCGGGTGGCACCCCCGTTGCCATCACCGGCGACCGCGTGATCGCTCCGTAAGCACATCCGGCTGCGGACGGGCGGCCATTGCCGACCGCCCGTCCGCAGCCGTCACTGAACAACTCAGCAGGGGCCGTGTTCGGCCAAGCACGCCGGCCAGACCGCGGCCACCGCGAAGGAGATACGGATGAAGTCAGGGATTCGCTGGTGGCGAATCGGCTTCGCGGCGGCTTGTCTGACGGCAGTAACCGGGTGTGGCGGCTCGCATGGCAACGCCAGCAGCACCGCCACGCGAACGCGGCAGACCTCGTCGTACGGCGTGCGCACGCTGCCGGCTGGCTACACACCCGGCGGTACCGTCCAGATCACGATTGCCGTGACGCCGCCCTCGGGTGCGGTGGCCTATGCCGTGGAGGACACGGTGCCGTCCGGTTGGACCCTCGCGACCGCCGACAACAGCGGTGCGTATGAGAGTGCCAACAGCAAGGTCAAGTGGGCCTTCATGGACGGCAACGCCCGCACCTTGCACTACACTCTGAACATTCCGTCGTCGGCTAGCGGAGACCAGACCTTGGCCGGCGTCGTCTCGCTCAGCGGCCAGAGCACTGCCATTGGCGGTGACACGGTGCTGAAGTCATCCGGCGCCGCCCATCCGGCCGACACGAATGGCGACTCGACTATCTCGATCAACGAGATGACGACCTACATCACGGGCTGGAAGTCGGGTCAGTCCGACAGCATCGACCTCGTCACCAATGCCATTGCCTTGTGGAAGAACGGTGAGTGGTACCACTACGACGCCACCGTGAACCCGCCCTATGTGACCGGCGCGCCGGCGGGCCGCGGGCCCGGCTCGCTGGTGGTGACCATCGCCCCCGCCGAGGTCCTGGCGGCCGGCGCCAGGTGGCTGCTGGACAACGACACCACCGAGCACCCGAGCGGCGAGACCATCAGCAGCCTGCCGTCGGGCACGCATACGGTCAAGTTCACGACGGTGTCGGGCTACCTGACGCCGTCGACGCAGAGCGTCACCGTGAACGTCGGGCAGTTGACGGCCCTGACCGGTACCTACATGACCCTCTCGACGATCAGCCCGCCGCCGCCACCGTCATTCCGACGCTGAGGCTGACGACTCCGACTTCCTGAGAGCGCCCACCGCCGCCGGCGGCGGGCGCTCTCGTTTGGGCGCGGCGCCGCTCGCCAACGCCGGGCCGGGTTGGCGAGCGACCTGTTGCGGCCACCTGAACACCGCCTTAACGCCACCGCCACCGGCACGGAACGTGCCGGCGTGGGTGGGCGTCGGACCGACGGTTCGTCGCCGTCTGCGGTCGGCGCCCGGCGCGTCGCCGGCCACCGCGACGGCCAAGCAGCGGCGGGCGTTGGGCCAGGAGCTACCGATGCGTGCATCGTCGTGGTGGGTGGTTTTCGGTCTCTGCGCGAGCCTGGCGGTCTTGCTGCCCGGCTGCGGTGGTGCGGGACACGGTGGGGCCGCGGTGGCCACCCGCGTCGCCGGCCCGAGTGCACCGCCTGTCCGAGCCGTCGCCAACTCGCACCAGGCCGACCAGAACGCTGACGGCAGCATCTCCATCGACGAGCTGACCGCCTACATCCAAGCCTGGAAGACGGGCCAGTACGACAACATCGACCTGGTCACCAATGCCATCGGCCTCTGGAAGACCGGCGAGAGCTACCACTACGATGCCGCGGTGACGCCGCACTACGTGAGTGGCCCGCTGGCCGGGGCGGGTTCGGTGCAGGTCACCATCAGCCCGGCGGAGGCAGTCACGGCCGGCGCCAAGTGGACCCTGGACAGTGGCACCACGCCCTACAGCAGTGGCGACACCGTCACCAGCGTGTCGGCCGGCAACCATACGGTCAAGTTCACGACCGTCACCGGCTGGACTACACCAGCCGACCAGACGGCTTCGGTGACGGCCGGCCAGACCACCGGCATCGCGGGCACCTACACGCTGCAAGCCAATGCCACCGGTGCCACACTGGCCACGCAGACCGAACTGGACAACGAGCCGGGTGACCTGGTCACCTTCGCCGCGGCCAACGGTTCGACACTGCCGTCGAAGGCCGACGCCGATGCGCGTTACCTGCCGCCCGTGGGCAACCAGAACCCGCTGGGCACCTGCGTGGGCTGGGGCACGGGCTACGGTGGCCTGACCTACCTCGCCGCCAAGGCCGGAAGCTGGTTGGCCAACACCAGTGACCATGAGGCCAGCGCGTGCTGGCTCTACGGCGCTGCGAAGCAGGTGGAGGGCTACTCGACGCTGAGCGCAGCGGACTGGCGGGCCGGCACCCAGCCGCGGACAGCGTGCAATGTGGCGGTGACCAAAGGTTGCGCCACCATGGCGCGTGTGCCGTACACCAACAACCCGCCGATCCCCACCGACCTGAGCAGCTTCCTCAGCCAAGGGCTCGACAGCAACGCGGCGATCTTCAGGATCGCCAGTCACGAGAAGATCGACGTGCGCAACCGGCCCGCGGTGAAGCAGGCGCTCGCCGACGGCAACGTGCTGGTCATCGGCGTCCCGGCCGACGCCGGCTTGCAGACCTACCGCAGTGGCGTCTATCGCTACCAGGGGCCGGCCCAGGGCGGCCACTGCATGTTGTTGGTCGGCTACGACGACGCCAAGTCGGCTTACCACATCATGAACAGTTGGGGCACCAACTGGGGTGAGAGCGGCTACATGTGGTGGGACTACACCACCTTCGAGAGCGCCACCCTCGGCGGCGTCAGCCCGATCGAGGTCCGGCGCATGGTGTCGACGGGCTCCACGCCGACGCCGACGCCGACGCCCACGCCGACCACCCAGCCCACCGTCCAGGTGACGGGTCGCCAGGTGTACAACTGGTACTGGGACTACCAGTCGTACCGTTGGTGGCTGGTCATCTACCTGGTCTTCGACTACCAGTACTCGCAAGCCGTGGTGCTGCAGAGCGCGCAGATCACCTCGCCGATCGCGTCGCCGGTGCAGCCGATCAACAAGACCGGCTCGGCTGGTTCGGTCTACTGGTGGAAAGCCTATGACAACGTCTACCAGGCGCAGTGGTACAGCGCGGGCACCTATCGCCTGGTGATGAAGGCCCAGGCTCAGGACGGCACCAGCTATACCTACACCAACGATGTCTATGTGGCGATTCCCACCGGCCGCCAACGGGTCTCGCGAGGCGGTCGGGAGATGGCCGTTCCCGAGAGCGCTCGAGGCATCGGTGCGGCGGCGTTGGGCGCCGACGTGCCGACGTTCGACGGGGCCGGACGGCGCGCGCGGTTCGTGAACCCGAACTGAGTGCCCCGACCGGTGGCGCGGCCTCGGGCTCTCTGCTCGAGGCCGCTGGCAGCTTGGCCTGGACGGACGCGTTGGGGAGTGTGCCCGGCGGCACGCGGCTGCCCTTGACGAGGCGTGACTCGGTCGTCTAGAGTCGCCGAACAGGGCGGAGCGATGCTGGGGCGGGTCGTCAAGGAGATAGCATGATGCGACGTGAGGTAACCGGCACTACCGTCCGGATCGGGCGCTGGTTGTGGGTGACCGGCGTGGTTGCGGCGGTGGCCTTGGGCTGCGGCTGGAGCAGCCAGGCCCGCGCGGCCGGCAGCGGCAGCGCGGCAGTCAGCAAGTTCAGCGTGGCGAGCTACACCGCGGGCAAGGCCTTCACGGTGACCATCACGGTGACGCCGGCGGCCGGCGCGAGCGGCTATGCGCTGGAAGACAAGCCGCCGGCGGGCTGGTCGGTGGCGAGCATCACCGAAGGCGGCTCGTGGGACAAGGTGAATGCCAAGGTGAAGTGGGCGTTCCTCGATGGCACAGGCCGCACGCTGAGCTACCAGGTCACGCCACCAGCAGGGGCTGGCGGCAAGCAGACGTTTGCCGGCACGTACTCGTCCGGTGGTCGGAGCCAGGCTGTGGCCGGCGACCGCCAGATCGCGCCGTAGCCCGATGGCCGGCAGTGGCGGTCGCGAACCGGCACTGCGCTGGAGAGGGCCGCCACGCTCGCAGCAGGGCGCCGCGGCCGCCCGCGGCGGGCGCCGGCCAACCGTTGCTTGGCCGGCGCCGAGGCCCGGCTACGCGCCGGGGCCGTCGGCGCCCAGGTCGTGTCGTAGCCGTTCGATGAACTCCAGCGACTTCGGCTCCACCTCCAGATGGTGTCTGACGAAGCCGATCACCGCCTGCCGCAACGGTGCGGCCAGGGGCTCGGGGATGGCGGTGTGGGCCAGGTCCAGACCATAGCGGTCCGGATCGAGCAGGCGTCGCATCGCCTTGACCACGCGTGGCCCGACCTCGACGCCCGCCCGGCGCGGGTCCCAGCAGTCGACGTGGACCAGGCCGCCGGCCGCCGGGCACAGGGCCGCGGTCTCGTCGGCGATGGGCTCACCGCACTGGGCGCAGTGCGAGAGCCTCGGCTCATAGCCCAGCAGCGACAGCAGGCGCAGTTCGTAGCTGTGGACCGCCGGCTCGGGCTCGGTGGCCGCGAGCAGGGCTCTGAGCGTCGCGACCAGCAGCACATAGACGCTCCCCTGTGGGGCGTCATCGGGCAGCGCGCGCGCGGTCAGGTCGCAGAGATAGGTCGTGTAGGCCGACCGCCAGACATCCTGCCGCAGCGCATGGAAACTCTCGATCAGGTCGGTCTGGCCGAGCACCGGCAGGCCACCGCGCCGGGTCACGAGCTGGAGGCGAGTCCAAGCGCCGATGGTGCAGGCCGCCAGGTTGCGCGCGCGAGGCCGCCGAATGCCTTTGGCCAGGCACGACACCTTGCCGCGGTCCGGCGTGAGGAAGGTCACCACGGCGTCGTGTTCACCGGTGTCGCTCCGGCGCAGGCAGACACCCTCAGTGACCTGGTCTGCGGCCATTCACTCCGCTTCGGTGGCCACCGTCCGGCGTCGGCGCCGGCGCCGACGGCCGCCGTTGTCGTCATCGTCGTCGGGCGCTTCCTCGACGATGCTGACCGCCGCCGAGGCGCCGATCCGGTTGGCGCCGGCGTCGAGCAGCTTGACCGCGTCGCGGAGCGTGCCGATGCCGCCGCTGGCCTTGACGCCAATCTCGCGGCCGATCACGTTGCGGATCTTGCGGATGTCGTCCAGCGTGGCGCCGCGCGGGCCGTAGCCCGAGCTCGTCTTGATGAAGTCGACACCGGCGTCGCGGCCGATCTCGCAGGCCGCGCGCAGCTCGTCGTCGGTCAGGTAGCCGGTCTCAATGGCCAGCTTGACCATGATCTCGCCGCTGCCTTCTTCGGTCAGGCGCGAGGTCGAGGCGACGTTGACCACCTCCTGGATATCCTGTCGGCAGGTCTTGTACTTGCGGGACTTGAGCGCACCGAGGTTGATCATCACGTCCAACTCGGTGGCACCGCCGGCGATCACGCCTTTGGCCTCAATCACTTTGGTGGCGATGGTGGTGGTGCCGAACGGGAAACCGATCGGGCAGCACACCTTGACGTCACTGCCGCGCAGATCGCGAGCCACCACGCGCACCCAGTAGGGCTGCACCACGACCGCCGCGAAATGGTACTGTAGCGCGGTCTGGCCAACCTCGATGAGATCCTCCAGCGCGAGATCCGGCCGCAAGACCGTGTAGTCGATCATCTTGGCCAGCATCTTGCGCGAAAACATCCAGTTCTCCAACTCCGAACTCACCATCCACCCGACGCCCTGGTCAGCGATACGTAGCCCGAGCCACCCAGACGACGGATCGCAACAGATTCTGGTCAGGCTGTCAAGGTCCTAACCGTTCGCGTTTGTCACACCAATCTTCAGCGCCGACACCAACTCCGCGGCCACGCGCACGCGCTGGTCGGGCGGCGCGGCGGCAATCGCCGCAACGAGGGCCGAACCGACCACGGCACCGTCGGCCAGGGCCGCCACCTGCCGCACCTGCTCGGTCGTGGCGATGCCGAAGCCAACGGCCACAGGCAGGTCACTGTGCGCCCGCACCCGGGCCATGGTCTCGCGCAGGTCGTCGGGCAGCGCTTGCTGCACACCAGTGACGCCGCGACGCGAGATCAGGTACAGGAATCCCGTGGTTAACGCTGCCGCGGCCCGGATTCGTTCCGGGCTGCTGGTTGGCGCCAGGAGGTAGATGGTCGCCACGCCGGCCGCGTTCGCGACGTCCTGCCACGGACGCGCCTCTTCAGGGGGCAGATCGGTGATCAGCACCCCATCGATGCCGGCGGCCGCACTGTCGGTGGCGAACCGCTCCAGCCCATAGCGCCAGACCAGGTTGTAGGGCGTCATGTAGACCAGCGCGGCCGCCACGCGGGAGCGGACGCCGGCCACCGTCTCCATGACCGAGTGCGGGGTGGCGCCGGCGCCCAATGCCCGGTTGGCCGATTCCTGGATCACCGGTCCGTCGAGCAACGGGTCGGAGAACGGCACGCCGACCTCGATGATGTCGGCCCCGGCCTTGGCCAGAGCCGGCAGCAGGCTGGCGGTGGTGGCCAGATCGGGGTCGCCGGCGGTCAGGTAGGGCATGAGGGCCTTGTCGCCCCGAGCGCGGCAAGCCGCGAAGCGTTCGCTCAGTGTCATGCCGGTCTCCTCACAGCCCCAGCTCGCGCTGCAGAATGCCCATGTCCTTGTCGCCCCGTCCGCTGAGGTTGACCAGCAGGTCGCGGCCAGCCAGGTCCGGTGCCAGCTTGATGGCCTGGGCCACGGCGTGCGCGGATTCGAGCGCCGGGATGATGCCCTCGGTCTCGGCCAACCGGCGGGTGGCGTCCAGCGCCTCGCGGTCGGTGACGGCGGTGTAGCGGGCCTGCCCGCTGTCCTTCAGGTAGCTGTGTTCGGGACCGACGCCGGGGTAGTCCAGGCCGGCGGAGACCGAGTGCGCTTCGATGATCTGACCAGCGGCATCGTCGAGCAGATAGCTGCGCGAGCCGTGCAGCACACCCGGGCTGCCCTTGGTCAGCGTAGCGGCGTGCAGGCCGCTATCGAGGCCGCAGCCGGCCGCTTCGACGCCGACCAGTTCCACGCCGGACGCCACGTCTCCCAGGAACGGGTAGAACATGCCGGCGGCGTTGCTGCCGCCGCCGACACAGGCGATGACCATATCGGGCAGCTTGCCGGCGCGCTCGAGCATCTGGGCGCGGGCCTCATCACCAATCACGCGCTGGAAGTCGCGCACCAGCCAGGGGAAGGGGTGCGGTCCGGCGACGGTGCCGAAGACGTAGTGCGTTGTCTCGACGTTGGTGATCCAATCGCGGAAGGCCTCGTTGATGGCGTCCTTCAGCGTCTGACTGCCCGTCGTCACCGGGACCACTTCGGCGCCCAGCAGGCGCATGCGCAACACGTTGAGGGCCTGGCGCTCAACGTCGACCGCGCCCATGTAGACCACGCACGGCAGCCCGAACAGGGCCGCGGCCGTGGCCGTGGCCACGCCGTGTTGCCCGGCGCCGGTCTCCGCGATGACCCGCTGCTTACCGATGCGGACGGTCAACAAGAGCTGGCCGAGCGTGTTGTTGATCTTGTGCGCCCCGGTGTGGCAGAGATCCTCGCGCTTGAGCCAGATGCGGGCCCCGCCGAGCTGCTCGGTCAGGCGGCGAGCGTAGTAGAGCGGGGTGGGGCGCCCGACCACGTCGCGCAACAGCGCGGCCAGCTCGACCTGGAAGGCCGGATCGTCCTTGACCGCGGCATACTCGGCGGCCAGCCGATCCAGGGTCGCCATCATGGTTTCCGGCACGAACCGGCCACCAAACTCGCCGAAGTGGCCCAGCTCGTCGGGCCACTGCTGCCGGTCTTGGCTCATCACTCCGCTCTCCTCACCGCTGCTACGAACTCCGCCATCCGTGTTGCGTCCTTGACGCCAGGGGCGCTCTCCACACCGCTGGCGACGTCGACTGCCCAGGGCCGGACCATCTTCACCGCGGCGCCGACGTTGTTGGGCGTCAGGCCGCCGGCCAGCACCACCGGCAGGTCGCCCAGCGCCTCACGGACCGTTGCCGCCACCGACCAGTCGGCCGTTTGTCCGGTCCCGCCGTGCTGCCCCGGCACGGCCGCATCGAGCAGCACCGCGGACAGCCAGGGGCGCAACGGCGCCAGCCGCGCCGCCGCCTCGGCCGTGGCCGGCACGCTACAGACGATCTGGTAACCGGGCAGCTCGCGACACAGCTCGGGTGTCACCTCGCCGTAGAGCTGTACGCATCGTACACCCAACGGCGCGGTGACCTGCCGGACAAGCGCGGCCGACGCATGGACGAACAGCGCCACCGGCGTGACCCAGAGCGGCACGGCGGCCACCAGCTCAGCCGCTTGGTCGGGCTCCAGGTAACGCGGGCTCGCCGGATGGAAGTTGAGCCCCAGCGCATCAGCGCCGGCGGTCGCGGCCGCGCGCACCGCCTCGACGGTGCGCACGCCGCAGATCTTGACCCTCGTCCTCACGACTCACCTGCCCGCCCGGCATCCACCAACTCGCGCGCCTTCCGTTCGATGTCCGCCTCGCGCATGATCGCCTCGCCGACCAGCATGGCGTCCACGCGGTCGGCCTTGAGCCGCGCCACGTCGGCCGGCGTGCGAATGCCGCTCTCGCTGACCACGACGCACTCGTTGCCGACCAGGGGCCGCAGTTGGTGGGTCGTCGCCAAGTCGGTTCGGAACACCGTCAGGTCGCGGTTGTTGATGCCAATCAGCCGCGGCCGGGTGGCCAGGGCCACGGCCATCTCGTCGGCGGTGTGCACTTCGACGAGGGTCGCCAGGCCCAGCGCCTCAGCTTCGGCGGCCAGGTCGACCAGTTGCGCCTCGCTGAGAATGGCCACAATCAGCAAGGCACAGTCGGCGCCCCACGCTCGCGCTTCGAGGAGTTGGTACCGGTCGATGACGAAATCCTTACGCAGCAGGGGCAGATCCACCGCTGCGCGGATGTCGCGCAGGTACTGCGGCGAGCCCTGGAACCACTGCGCGTCGGTCAGCACCGAGAGACATGCGGCGCCGGCCCGCTGGTAGGCACGGGCGGTGGCCAGGTGGTCGAAGTCGGCCCGAATGACTCCGGCCGACGGGCTGGCATGCTTGACTTCGGCGACCAGACGGACCTCGCCTGGGCGGCGCAACGCACCGGCGAAGTCACGCGTCGGCGGCAGATCGGCAATGGCGGCGCGCAGTTCGGCCGCCGGGGTGTGGGCGACTGCGGCGCTCAGCTCCTCGTGTTTGGACGCGACAATACGACTGAGGATATCGGTGGCGGACATTGGCGGACTCGTCAACTCGGGTGGTGCGGCCGGCGCGCGATCACAGCTTCCACTTGAAGCACCACATCTCACAGAGGCGCAGAAGGCCCAACAACAGGTACAGCCCACAGAGGATGGCGAACATCTGCGTGGCGGTTTCCATACCGAAGACCGAGGCGATCTCCTCGGGTGTCTGGCTGACCTTTTGGAACGCCAGGCGGGCCCAGAGGCCGGTGACCCAACTCTGCAAGCCCAGCCAGATCGGGCGGATGAACGGCTCGTAGGCGAAGAACGTGATGGCGGCCGCCGTCGGGTAGCAGAGCGGCGACATGACCTCGTGCTTGAGCTTCTCGTGCTCCTGATAGATGAAGCACTTGCCGCACGGCGGTCGGGTACGTCGCTGCTTGGCGATGCCGGTGCGCGCGCCGATCTCGCTCTCCATATAGGCGGCGTCGGACCGGCGCGGGCCGCGGGTGACGCCCGTCAGCATGGCCTCAATCATCTGCTGGTCGCAGAAACAGCCGCCACCGAACTTCCAGCAGCGGCTGCGGGCCTTGAACGCCGGGCACATCTGGACCAGATAGTCGCGGCAATAGGGCAGGTGCCAGCACGGGCTGAGCACGGTGGGCCGTAGCGACGGCTTGGCCTCTTTCGGCGGCTCGCGGCGGAGCTTGGCTTTGGCGACCTCGGTCTCCTGCTTGACCTTCAGCGGGCTCGACCGCACCGAGCGGTAGAGGTAGCGCAGCAGCGGTACCACCAGCGACAGCAGCATGTAGCGGCCGGTGTCGGCAAAGGCCTGGATGGCGATGATCAGTGGCGGCGCGAGCTTCTCGCCGGACGGCTGCTGGTAGCCGACCAGCGCCGGAAAGCCGAACCACAGCAGCAGTGCCAGGGCGACGACGCCGCCACCCCATTCGGCCTGGTGCTCGCGCGAGCGCACGTTGACGATGAAGGCGACGCCGACGGCCGCGATCATCAGGTAACCGGTGACCCCGCGGAAGGTCTCGGTCAGGCGCTCGATCTCGGAGGCCGGCGCTTTGAAGATGGCGCCGGTGATGACACCACCCACGATGTAGACCAGCACCGCTCCGACGACCAGCAGACCCAGCCAGGTGGCCCAGTCGAGCACCGTCTCGCCGAGGCTGCCCAGGTGGGTCACGAAGTCCTTTCTGGCTCCAGCGTTGCGCACTACCGTGGTCTCCCGTGACCGCCCCGTCACCATCCGCATTGTAGTGAGGTGCCAGGATCACTGTCAACGCGCCATCGCTGGCGCCGGCGGCCGCCACGGCACCTTGCCACCGGAACCCATGGCGGCTATGCTGCCGCACGGCCGGGCGCGGGTGGTCCCGCGGCCGCCAGGGAGCCGCAGCGGATGAGCGACACTGACCGACACGCGACCGACCGGGCTGGGCGCAGCGACACCTTGCCGCTGGCGGTCTCCTTCCACACGGTCGATCCCGACCAGCGCCTCGACAGCATTGGCCTGCTGGCCGGCTCGCCGGTGACGGCGGTGGAACTGTGGGAGCCCACGTTCGCCAAGGACGAGGGCTTCGTGACGCAGGCCCGCGAGGCCTTCGCCGCCGCCGCAGTAGCGCCGCGCACGGTTCACGCCGCGTTCGGTGGTCAGTACGACCTGTCGTCGCCCGACCGCACCATCCGCGAGGCGGGCCTGGCCCAGGTGCAGGTCGCCACCGATCTGGCCGCGCGCATGGGTGCCGACTATGTGGTGGTGCATCCGAGTTGTGAGCCGATTGGTGACGACGAACGAGCCGCCCGGTTGCGCAACTCGCGGGACAGCCTGCGCCAGATTGCGGCGGCGGCCGGCGACGTCGGACGGGCGATCGCGGTCGAGTTGCTGCCGCGGACCTGTCTCGGCCGGTCCGGCGACGAGCTGCTCGACCTGGTCGGCGACCTGGATCCGGCGGTCGCGGGCATCTGTCTGGACACCAACCACCTGATGGCCGACTACGCGTCGCTGCCCGCCGTGGTGCGGCAGATCGGCAGCCGCCTGGTGGCACTGCACTGCTCCGACTACGACGGTGTCGATGAGAAGCACTGGCCGCCGCTGCAAGGCGTGATCGACTGGGCGGCGTTCCATGCGGCCCTGCTCGCGGTCGGCTTCGCCGGTCCGCTGAACCACGAAGCCCGGCTGGAAGGCGAGACGCCGGCCGAGCGGCTGGCCTTCCTGGAAGGCAACTGGGCGAAGCTGCAGGCGGCGCTGACGGCCTGACGCCCGGCGGTTCGCTCCTGGCGTTGGTGCGCGCGAATGCCCTACAATGCGGCCAGCGACGTCGGCCGTGAGGACTGGGCATGAGCCAAGCGCGGCGTTGGCGGTCTGGCGGCGATGGGTGGCGTGCGCAGGTGCTCGGGGCGTTGGCGCCAACGGCGCTCGCCGCGCTGGCGCTGCTCCACGCCGCGGTGCGCCGGTTCGTGCAGGATGACGCCTTCATCTCGTTCCGCTACGCCGAGAACTGGCTGGCCGGGCACGGGCTGGTGTTCAACCTGGGCGAGCCGGTCGAGGGTTACACGAACTTCCTCTGGGTGCTGCTGATCGCGGCGGGCTTGCGGCTCGGCTGCGAGGTGGTGGCCTGGAGCCAGGCGCTTGGCCTGGTCTGTGGTGCGGTGACGCTGGCGGCCACCTGGCGTTTGGCCCGCACCATCCTGCCGGGGCGCCCCGCCGCGCTGCTGGCGCTGGCCTTGCTGGGCACCAACAGCAGCTTTGCCAGCTACGTGACCGGCGGCCTCGAGACGCAGTTGCAGGCGGCGCTGTTCACCGTTCTGGTGGCTGTGCTGCTGGCCCACCGAGGCGAGCCGGAGTGGTCGGCCGGCCGGCTGCTGCTGCTGTCGTTGCTGGGCGCCACGGCGCTGATGACGCGCCCCGACTCAGCGCTGTTGGTGGCCGCCGTGTGCGGCTGGGTGCTCTGGCAGGGCCCGCGACGTCGGCGCCTGGTGGCTTGGCTGCTGCTCCCCGGTGGCTTGCTGGTGGTGCCCTGGCTGGCCTGGAAACTCAGCTTCTACGGGCACCTGCTGCCCAACACGTTCTATGCCAAGACGCCCGGCTGGTTCCCGCTACTGCTCGGCGGCGTGTTCGTCTACAGCTTCTTCCAGGTCTACAACCTGTGGCCGGTGCTCTTGCTGGGGCCACTGGGCGTGCGCCACTGGCGGCGCGAGGAACACCAGCCGGTCGCGCTGTTGAGTGGCTTCCTGCTGTTGTGGCTGGTCTATCTGGTCTGCGTCGGCGGCGACTTCATGGAGTACCGGTTCCTGGTGCCGGTGCTGCCGATGCTGTTCGTGGTCTATGTGTGGCAGGGCTGCCACCTGGTCCAGCAGCCGGCGGTTCGCGTGCTGCTCGTGCTGCTGACGGCGACGGGGCTGGTCTTCCACCAGGCCTTCTTCAACACGGGCCGCGCCATCTTCCCGGGCGTGGACGCGTGCCCGTTGCTGGCCGAGACGGTTGACCGCGCCGAGGCGAGTTGGAGCACGATCGGCCAGGCCTTGGGACGGCAGTTCCCGACGGACAGCGGTGTACGCATCGCGGTGATGGCCGCCGGCGCCGTGCCGTACTACTCACGCCTCGAGACCGTGGACATGCTCGGGCTCAACGACGCCTGGGTGGCGCGCCATGGTCTCCGGTTGCGCCGCAAGGCGGGGCACCAGCGCGTGGCGCCGGTGCGCTACCTGGTCGAACGGCAGGTCCACCTGGTGGTCGGCCAGCCCTGGCCGCGGCGTGCGGGTGGGCCGCCTTGCGAGGCGTACCCCATCGGCGAGTTCGACCGGCTCTTCGGCCGGGTGCCGGGCCTGCGCGCCGAACTGCCGCTCACCGCGCGCGCCGTCGAGATACCGTTGCCGGCAGGGCACTACCTGATCGCGGTGTACCTGACACCGAGCGCGGCGGTGGACCGCGCGGCCGCGGCGAACGGCTGGCGCCTGGTGCCGATCACGCGGGGTGGCCCGGCGGGGTCAAGTTGACGATGGGCCGGCGTTGTGCTAGAGTGCGCCCGTCTCGGTCGCGATCACATTTGGGAGACATTCGATGCGTCTTCGACGGTGGTGCCTGGGCTTGGCCCTGCTGACCCTGGTTCCGATGAACGGTTGTGCCAGGCTGAACGAATGGCTCGAAGGCACCGTCGGCGAGGAGAAGAAGAAGGAAGGGCCGACCCCGGAAGAGGAGCTGGCCAACCAGCAGACGGCGTTGGCCGATCCGACCAAGCCGGCCGACCGTAAGGCGGCCATCGGCAAGCTGATGGGCCTGAAGCGCCCCGACGCCCTTGATGTGGTCATCAAGACGCTCGGTGACAGCGACCCCGCGGTCAACCTCGAAGTGCTGAGCCATCTGCAGTCGGCCACCGGCTTCGCTGAGAAGACCGAGGACGAGCGCCAGCTCGATCCCGAAGGCTACAAGAAGCAGCTCGACTTCAAGACCAAGATTCTCACCGACGCGGTCGACAAACTGGCCGGCATGGTGGAGGGCCGCGACCGCGATGCGGCCTACAGCGCGCTGGTCGTCCTGTACAACTTCACTCGCCCGCCGGTGGTGCCCGCCGATGCCAAGACGACGGTGGGGCAGAAGGCCGCGGGCGTGCTGACGCTGGCGTTGGACCGCACGGCCGACGAGGACGCGCGGGTGCTGGCGATGGAGACCTTGACCGCGCTCGGCGCCGGCCAACAGGTGGCGCAGTTGGTGGCCTTGCTGGACGAGCCGAGTGAAGTGGTCCGCTCGCAGGCGATCTGGTCGCTGGGTGCGGCGGCCGGCTCGCTGGGCGAGGCGGGCAAAGCCGCCGCCGACAAACTGGCGATCATGGCGTCTGACGCCACCGCAACCGACGGGCTTCGCTGGCGCGCGCTGCTGGCGCTGGCCCGGCTGAGCAGTGCGCAGACCGCGCCGGCCGACCGCAAGTTCGAAGTCAAGGTTGACGAATCCACCAAGGGCGACCTCTCCGCCAGCGAGAAGATCTCGGGCATGGAGACCTACCGCACGTTCGCGCTGGCGAACTGCACGTCGCCCGAAGCGGCGCAGAAGCTGGCCGCCGAGAACGCCGACCTCCACAAGATCGCCGCGGCCGCCGAGGAAGAACTGGCCGCCGAGCGCAAGAAGGGCTACCGCTAGTCGTCGGTCGGCGTTCGGGTGTTGATCGGTCGGGTGGCTGCTCCGCGGTCGCCTCGGCACGAACGGCCCTGTCGCCTGTGTGCCGAGCGCCCGGCCTTCAGGCTGGCTGGTAGCTGCGATGCTCCGGCCAGGGCCGGCCGGCCAGGGCGTCCAGCGCCGCGGACTGGACTACCTCCACGCCGACATCGCGCAGGCAGCGTAGCGTGTCGTTCGGGCGCGTGCAGTCCCAGTCGCGCCGTGTGTTGACGTTGTCAGGGCGGTAGCACGGCCCACACTCGGGTGGCTGCCAAAGGAAGCGGTGCTGCGGTCCGAGTGGCGAGACCAGCCGCGGGTCGGTCGGCCCGAACAGGGCCACCGTAGGCACTCCGAGCGCCGCCGCGATGTGCAACGGTCCACTGTCGTTGGCCACCACCACCTGACACCGCGCGAGGATGGCGGCCAGCATGGTCAGGTCGGTGCGCCCACACAGGCTGTAAGCGCCTTCGCCGGCGGCCGCGGTGACCTCGTCACACAGCTCCTGCTCGTCCGGACTGCCCATGACCAGCAAGGTGCCTTTGGTGGCCCCAATCAGGCGGCGGGCCAGTTCGCCGTAGCGCTCGGCCGGCCAGCGTTTGATCAGCATGACCGTGCCGGGATTGCGGCCGCCGCCGGGCAGCAGTCCTAGCAGTGGCCGACGCGGACCGACCTCCTGCAGCAGCAACTCGGCCAGCACCTGCGACTCGTTGGTCAGGCCGATGCGCATGCCGGGATTGCCGACGTCGTGACCGAGGGCGCGCAAGAGGTTCAGGTAGCGCTCGGTCTCGTGGATGCGGTCGTCGAAGTAGACCTGGTGCGTCATGGTGCGGCGCGACAGTCCGAGTTGGAAGCCGACGCGCAACGGCGCCCGCGTGCCGGCGCAGAGCAACTGCGCGGCGAAGTTGCGGTGCAGGCAGAAGACCACATCGTAGCGGTTGGCCCGGAGGGTCAGCATGATGTGACGGTAGTAGAGCAGGCTGGCGAGGCCCGTGCCGCCCCACGGGCCCTCGTAGAAGATACGCTGATGGAGCGACGGATGGCCCCGCAGGATCGGCTCGGAGTGGCGGCCGAGCAACCAGTCGATCTGCGCGTCGGGCCAGACCTGTCGGCAAGCCTCGACCAGCGGCGTGGCGAACAACACGTCGCCGATGGCGTTGAGCTTGACGATCAGCAGCTTCAAGAGCGGTAGCTGTCCAGAGTGGCCTTGATGCCCTCACGGAAGGTCAACTGCGGCGACCAACCCAGTTGGGCGCGCGCTTTGTCGATGCACAGCGCGATACGCTTCACTTCGCCGACGCGGGCGGGGGCGTGCTCGACGGCGAAATCCGCGCCCCAGGCCTCGCGCAGTGCGGCCACGACCTCGTTCACCGTCACCTCGTTGCCGGTGCCGACGTTGAACATCTGCCCGTCCGGGCCGTCGATGGCGGCGACCACCGCGCGCGCGACGTCGCCCACGTAGACGAAGTCGCGCGTCTGCTCGCCGTCACCGAACACCTTGCAGACGCTGCCTTCGAGGATCTTGACGGTGAAGATGGCGACCACGCCCGCCTCGCCGTGCGGGTCCTGACGCGGACCGTAGACGTTGCCGAAGCGCACCACCGTGTAGCGCTGGCCGTGGTTGGCGGCCTCGGCCTCCAGGTAGTGCTCGACCGTGTGCTTGGTGATGCCATAGGGCGACAGCGGGCGGGCCGGGTAGGTCTCGTCTACCGGAATCGCGCTCTCCTCGGGATCGCCGTAGATGGCCCCACCGGTGCTGGCGTAGACGATCTTCGGCTGGCCGTTGGCCCGCGCGGCCAGAATCAGGTTGATGCTGCCGTCGATGTTGCGGCGGACGTCGTTGAACGGGTCCTTGAGCGACTCAATCACCGACACTTGCGCGGCCAGGTGGCAGACCACATCAGGCTGGATGGCCGCGAACAGCTCGTTCACGAAGGCGGCGTCGGTGATGCTGCCGCGGTGGAGCGAGGCGCCGGCCGGGACATTGGCTACCTTACCGTTGCTCAGGTCGTCCAGCACATGCACTTCGTGGCCGGCAGTCACCAACAAGTCACAGACGTGCGAGCCGATGAAGCCCGCGCCGCCGGTTACCAAAGCCTTCATGCGTCAGTTCTCCTCTGCCGGCGATTGCGTGCCGTTCGTTGCCCGCGCCGACACGACGAGCCACACGCCCAGATATGCCCAGGCCACCAGCAGCGGCCCGAGGCCCTGGCTGGTCAGCGGGATCAGGCCGTCCAGCCACGGCAAGTGCAGTTTCGCAAGGATTGGCGATCTTGGCAAGCCGTCGAGCGCCTCCCACGGGTAGCGGAGCCGCGGCAGCCAGCAGCCCAGGGCCACGCCGGCCGCGTTCACCGCCACCAGCAGTCGCAGTGCCCGCGGGCAGGCGGTGCCGGCCCACTGCCAGCCGGCCACGGCGAACGGCGCCAGCAGCGGCACCAACGGCAGCAGTTGGCGCCCGGCGGGCGCGTAGCCCGAGCGCCACAGCCGGTAGGTGGCGATCAGCAGCAGGTGGGTCAGCACAGCGGCCAACAGCGCGCCGGCCCCCGGCCGACGCCACAGGCGGCGCAGGCCCGGCCCGGCCAGCAGGCCCAGCGGCCAGGCCACGAAGAGGCCATCCTGTTGGTCGAACAGCAGGCCTGGCAGGCCGGTCCACAGCGAGCCGCTGAACGCGCCGGGGTACTTGCCGCCGCCGCAGAGCTGCGGCGCATTCGGCGACCACGAGCCGAACATCCAGGCGAAGCCGGCCAGTTGGCTGACAACGCCCACCATCAGGCCGACCAGCGGCCACACGGTGCGCCGGCGGAGGAGTACTGCCACGGCCAGGATGGCGGCCACGGGCACGAACTTGAGGTGCAGCCAAGGCAGCAGCAGGGCGGCGAGAGTGCTCGCGACGGCCACGGGCGCTGAGCCGGCTGGCCGTACGGCGGCCAGCGCCAGCCAGGCGAGGCACAGTGCGGCGGCCGGCTCGCTGTGCAGGCTGCTGCTGAACACGAGCAGCGGCGAACAGAAGGCCACCGCCGCCGTGGCGGGCCAGCCGGCCTCGTTCGTGGGCCATAGGGCGGCCACCAAGTGGCCGGTGACCAGGGCCAGCCAACTGGCGATCAGCACCGCGACCGCCACGGCGCCGAGGCGGCCGGCCAGCAGGTAGCCGGGCGCGAGCAGCACGGAGTAACCCAGTTGGTGTACCGGCCGACGCGTGCCGCCCGGGCCCGGCACATCGTGCGGGTCGAGTTCCTTCTGAACCCCGAGCGCGCGGCGCAGGCGGTCACTCGGGTAGAACTCGCGGTAGCGCCCGCCCGCGTAGTCTGGACCCAGGTCGGCGTCGCCGTCACAGGCCAGCGAGCGGGCGCCCAGCAGGTAGTGTGGTTCATCGCCGGTCAGGCTCTGGATCTGCGTGGTCCAGGCCGCCAGCAGCCCGTAGCAGGCCAGCCAGGCCGGCCACAGGTACCGTGGGCGTTGCCGCGCCACGCGGAGCGCCAGCACGACGAGGGCGGCCACGACCAGTACGCCCGAGCCGAGGAGCGCGGTTGCCAGATGCACTGCGGCCGGCGGCACGGCGCCGGCCAGGGACTCACCGCCGAAGGCCCGGACGAGGGCGGTGGTCGGACCGGCCGGTGCCTTGAGCAGGGCCACGCCGAGCACCGTGGCGCCACACAAGGCCCACGCCTCGCCGCGCTCCGCGCCGCGGTCGCCCACGGCCCAGCGGGCGAGTTGCGTCCAGGCGAACACGATGGCGAGCGCGAAGAGACCGGCGGCCAGCGGCGGCGGGCCGTGTCCGGCCAGTTGTTGCTCGGCGCCGGCCGCCACGGTCTGCAGCGCCGCATAGCCCAGGCCGACCACCAGCCACGGACCGTGCCGGCGGCAGCCGACCATCACGGTCGGGCCTCGGCCAAGACCTGTTCGTAGACATCGTAGGTCTGCCGGGCGTTGCCTTCGAGGCTGAACTGCGCCCGGGCCCGTTCGTGGGCGGCCCGTCCCAGCGCTGCGGCGACCTCCGGGCTGGCCAGCAGATCCTGCACGGCGCCGGCCAAGGCGGGCACGTCGCCCACGTCGACCAGGCGGCCGCTACGGCTGTCCTCAATCAACTCGGGCGTGCCGCCGGCCCGCGAGGCGACCAGCGGGCGACCCAGCGCCATGGCCTCCAGCACGACGATGGGCAGACCTTCGGCCAGTGATGGCAACGCCACCACCTCGGCCATGGCCAGGAACGCGGCGGCCGGGCTGCGGTAGCCGAGCCAGCGGCAGCGCCCGGCCAGGCCGGCCGCGTTGGCCTGGGCCCGCAGGTCGCTGGCGTGGGGGCCGTCGCCGACGAACACGAACACCACGCGCGGCTCGGCCCGCAGGATGGCCGGGGCCGCCTGCAGCAGCAGGTGCTGGCCCTTGCGGCGGACGAGTTGGCCGACGACCACCACCGGCCGGTCCTGCTCGGCCAGTTGCGCAGCGCGCCGGGCGTCGGCGACCGCCTCGGCTGAGGCGAGTTGCGTCAGGTGCGCGGTGTCGATGCCGTTGTGTACCACCCGTATGCGGTCGGGTGCCAGGTGCAGGCGATGGGCCAACTCGGTGGCAATGGACTGCGAGACGGCGATGGCCCGCTGCGACCGGCGAGCCGTTCGACGCTCGGCCAGCACCATGGCCCAGCGGCGCAACCAGGCCGTCGGCGACAGACCGGGCAGCAGCAGGTTCTCGTGGTAGGTGGTGACCACCGGCCAACCGCAGCGCTGGGCCAGCGGCCGCGCAATGGCCGAGGCGCGCAGGTCGTGGGTGTGGATCAGCCCCGGCTCACCGGCCGCCAGCAGCGACTCGAGCGCGGCCTCGGCCACCGGCAGGCGGTCGCGCAGCGGCAGGGCGTGGACCGTCACGCCGAGCGCGCGCAGCGATTCGCAGAAGACGCCGGTGCCCCACGGCAACGCCGCCTCGAAGGTGACCCGGTCACGCAAGTGCTCAACCTGGGCCAGGATCACCTGTTGCGCGCCGTAGGCGGCGCCCAGCGTGTTGGCGGCGTCGACGAGCACGACTCGCGGGCGATCGAAAGACCTCAACGGGAACGCTCCTGTTCCGCCTGGCAGGCCGCGCGATGGACCGGACGCCACAGTTCCTCGGCCGCTTGCTCGTCGCCTCGAACCAGGCCCACCGCCGACCGCAGGCGGCTGAGCAGGCGCACCACCGCGGCCGAGCCGCGGTCGCGGTAGGTGTTGTAGAACCACATGCGGCTGAGGTAGTGTGAGCGCCGGCGCACCAGCGGCACCTGCCCGGTGCTCTGGCCGACCCAGTGCTCCACTTCGGCGGCGGGGACCAACCACATCGGCAGGCCATGTCGCTGCAATCGCACGCTCAGCTCCATCTCTTCGAAGTACAGGAACGAGTTGGTCGACAGCAGACCGATGCGCCCCCACACCCAGGTCGGCAGCATCAAGGCGGACAAGCCGACCGCGCGCACCCGGCGCGGTTCGCGCCAGGAGCGCACCTTGGCCTGCCAGACGGCGCCGCGAGTGTGCCGCGCATACCACAGCACCAGCCGTAGCTCCTGCCACAAGGTCGGCACGTAGTCCCAGGAGAGCTGCACCGAACCATCCGGCAGGATCAGCTTCGGCTGGAACGCGCCGGCCTCGGGATGCGCCCGGGCCGTGTCGACGAGGGCCTGCAGCGCGCCGGGCCGAATCACGGCGTCACTGTTAAGCAGGAGCGTGTAGTCGCCGCGTGCCTGCCGCAGACCCACGTTGTTGCCACCGGCGAAGCCCAGGTTGCGCCCGGTCTGGATGACGCGCACCGTCGGGTACGTCGCGCGCAACGCGGCTACCGTGTCATCGCGCGAGTGGTTATCGACGACGATCACCTCGACCGCCGCGTCGACCTCCTGTCTCAACGCACTGGCCACCGCGGCCAGCGTCAGGTCGCGCGTGTTCCAACTGACGATGATGACCGAGATGAGCAACTCAGTGCTCCTCGCCCGGATCGAGCAGTTGCCAGGTCTTGGCTCGCACACTGAACACGTAGAAGGCCATCAGGATGGCCAGCACCAGGCCGGCCGTACCGTCGCGCCAGCCGCCCTCGCGCAGGTAGCGCCGCAGGAAGTCGCGCAGCGGCGAGAGCACCATCTTCAGATTGGAGTGCCGCGCGCCGGCGGCGGCGCGGGCGGCCGCTTCGCGGTCGGTGTAGCGGTCCAGCTTGGCCAGGAACTCGCTGACGTTGCGGTGCGAGTAGTGCCGCATCGCCGCTCTGAGGACGCCGTAGCGCGCGCCCTTGACCACCTGTTCATGCACCGCGCCAGACCACTGCTGGTCGCGGCGGTAGAGCCTCGTCAGCGGCGCCGGCCAGCCGCCGTGCCCAATCCAGCGGCCGAGCATGTGATGGCGAAACGGAATGCCGTAGACATCGAGCGCGTCCGGCCGCGAGATGACCTCGCGGATCTCGGCGGCCAGCTCGGGCGGCACCTCTTCATCGGGATCGATGGACAGCACCCACTCGCTGGTGCTCTGCTGGGCCGCGTAGTTCCGCTGCGTGTCGTAGCGGTCCAGACGGCGGTGGAACACGCGAGCGCCGTGCTGCTCGGCCACCACGACGGATTCGTCCGTGCTGTCGTCGTCCACCACCACGATCTCGTCGGTCCAGGCCAGACTGCGCAGGCACCGCGGCAGCACCGCGGCTTCGTTGTGGCAGAGCAGCACGGCCGAGATGGTCGCCATGGACAGCTCACTTCCCCGCCAGCGCGAGGCGCAGTTGGGCCTTCAGCAGTCGGCGGCGGTCGGCACGGGCTGCGGAGCGGTCGGCCAGACTGCCGACCAGCTTGGCGCCGGCGGTCAGCGCCAGGCCACCGCGTAGCGCGGCGGCGGCGGCGAGGCCGTCATGCCGACGCACATAGCGGACCAGGCTGCGCCAGTAATGCTCGCGCCGCAGGAACAGCCGGCCGCCGTAGCAGGCGCCTTCGGCGTGGACCACGGTCACCGACCGGTCGATCACGCAGCGCCAGCCGTGCGACTGCGCGCGCCGGCACCAGTCGACGTCCTCCAGGTACATGAAGTAGCCGGTGTCGAGCTCGCCCACCTGACGCCAGACGGCCGCGCTGGTAAGCAGGCAGGCGCCGGAGACGTAGTCGACGCCCACCAGCGACGCGTCGGCCAGCGCTGGCAGGGCCGGCTCGTGGCGCCAGTGGCACAGGTCACGCAGTTCGGCGCCGACCGTGGGGAACCGTCCGCGATGCGGCTGCTCGGACCCGTCGGGGTACACCAGCCGGCAACCGAGGGCACCCAGCTCGGCTTGGCCATCGAAGCGGTCGATGAGCCGGCGCAAGGTGTCGGACGTGGGCAACTCGGTGTCGGGGTTGAGCCAGAGCAGCAGGCGTCCCGAGGCGCCGCTGAACGCCTGGTTCGTGCCGCCGGCGAAGCCGAGATTGGTCGGCGAGGTCACCAGGCGCACCCACCCGAACTCGTCGGCCACCATCGGCGACACCGGCTCGGTCGAAGCGTTGTCGACCACCACCGTCTCGATCTCGCCGCAGTCGGTCTGCGTAGCAATGCTGGACAGGCAGACGCGCAGCTTGTCCACAGCGTTGTACGCCACGATGCCGATGGTCAGGTCCACGCCGGTCAGGATACCACGGACCGGCTAGCGACAGGTGACTTCGATGCCCTGTTCGTCAGCGCGAACCTCGACGCTGGCGCGGAAGCGGCGCCGGTCGCGACAGAGCGCGAAGTAGCACGGGGCACTGCGCGGGAACCACTCGGGCACGGTGTCGTGCGCGACGATGATGGCCCCGTCGGCCAGATGCGGATAGGCGGTCTCCAACAGCGAGCTGTAGATGCGCTTGCCGCGGTGCCGTTCGTTCGGATGGTCCTGGGGGCCGGTGGCGTCGAGGTAGAGCAGGTCGATGGGCTGCGCCAGCGACTGCACCGTGTCGTGGCCATCCTCCAGCCGGATGTCGGCCACCGCGCCGATGGCCGCGAAGTTGCGGCGGGCCAACTCGACATGCTGCGGCACCACCTCGCTGCCGACGATGACATCGGCTGTCGCGCACTGCCCGGGGCCGGTCAGCGCGCCGACGTTCCAGACCAGTGTGTTGCCGCAGAACACGCCCAGACAGACGGCCGCCCGCGGTTGCTTGATGGCGCAGATGGCGAACAGCAACCGCTCCATGACCGGCGTGATCGACGTCCAGGGCACGTCGAAGTGCTGGCGCACGGCGGCCCGCAGACGGTCGAACGCCGCCTCGTCATACGCGGTCGTCGGCAACATGCCACGCTCGTGCAGACCGGCGAGCACCGTGGCCACGCGTTGCCGCTCGTCGCTACCGTCCGGATCGTGGACCGGCGTCCGCCCACCGGTGTCGGTCTGGTAGTACGTTCGCTCCCACTCGGGCGCGGTAATGGCGTCGATCACGATTCACGACCTTCCTGCTCGCCGGCGGTTCGGTGCGCGCCGGGCCAGTCCTGCGCGAGACGCGTCAGCGCTCGCACAGGTAGTGCACCAGCGCCGCTGGATTGCTGACGCTCCGGAGGATGCGGAAGCCCGCGCGCTCGAGCAGGCCGGCCATGATCCAGTCCACCGTGCTGAGCTCCTGGGCGATGTGGCGCGCGGCCTCTTTGGCCATGCCGGCGGGACAGTCGGCCACGAACCGGTCGAAGGCCGCGGCGTGGTCATCGCCCGACCAGGCGAACACCACATCGCGCAAGACGAGCCGGCCGCCGGGCTTCAGCGCGCGATGGAGGTTCTGCAAGGCCACGGCCTTCCACAGATCCGGCAGGTGGTGCAACGCGGCCACCGAGACCGCCGCGTCGAAGGTGGCCGCTTCGTGCGGGAAGGTCAGGAAGCCGGCGTGAACGTACTCGATGCCGGTCAACCCGTCGGCCTCGGCCCGCGCGGCGGCGTACTGCAGCATGACCGGCGAGACATCGACGGCGGTGACCCGATGACCGGCGGCGGCGGCGACGCGCGCGAAGTGACCAGTACCGGTGCCGATCTCCAGGACGTGCGAGCCGGGCTGGAGAGCGAGTTCGCCCAGGATCATCGTGTCCTCGCCGGCCAGGTCGCGGAACTCGCCCATGCGGCGTTCGTAGCGCTCGACCTCGGTCACATCGGTGTAGTCAGTGCCCAGTTGCTGGACCTCGTTCCATTGCCAGGCGGCTTGTCCGTCCATGCCTATTCTCCGTGGTAGCGGTCGACGAGGGTGGCGCGCGAGGTGGTCGCGCCCTCACGCAGCGGCGCGATGCGGCGGTACTCCGCCGACTCGAAGCAGGCCCGCGCGGCGGCTTCGTCGGCGAACTCGATGATGATCAGCCGGGCTGGACACCAGTCGCCGAACACCGCGCGCGGTGACCCGCCGCGGACGAGATACGTGCCACCATGCCGCGCGACCAGCGCCGGCACCTGGCGCACGTACTCACCGTAGCGTGCGGGGTCCGTGATTTCGCCGATCTCGGCGATGAACAACACGCTCATGGCCCATCCTCCGCGCTGCCGTCTGTCAGCCATGGTAGACCCGCCGGCGCCAGATGGGAAGCCCGCCCTACCCGTGCAGCGCGGTGTGGGCCAGGCGCAGGCGAGTTGACACAACCGGGTGCGCGGCCTATGGTGAAGGTGTGATGGCAGTGCCTGGCAAGCGAGTTGCAGTAGCCATGAGCGGCGGCGTCGACAGCTCGGTGGCCGCCGCACTGCTCTGCCGCCAGGGCTACGACGTGGTCGGGTTCACCATGCGGCTCGGCGGCGCTGCCGCCGACTGGGAAGCGCGGCAGGCCTGCTGCGGCCTCTCGGAACTGCATGACGCGCGCCGGGTGGCCGATCGGCTCGGCATCGCGCACTATGTGCTCGACCAGACCGCGGCCTTCGAGCAGCACGTGGTGGCGCCGTTCGTGGCCGATTACCTGGCCGGCCGGACGCCGAACCCCTGTCTGCGTTGCAACCAGCACGTGAAGTTCGCCAGTTTCCGCGAGCACGCGTTGGCGCTGGGCTGCGACGCGGTGGCCACCGGGCACTACGCCCAGACGGCACGCGACGAGGCGTCCGGTCGCTGGGAGCTGCGCCGCGGCGCCGATGCCGGCAAGGACCAGTCCTACGTGCTCTACACGCTGACGCAGGAGCAACTGGCCAGCGTGCTGTTCCCGCTGGGCGCGCTGACGAAGCGTGAGGTGCGCCAACTGGCCGGCGAGTTCGGGTTGGCCACGGCGGCCAAGCCCGAGAGCCAGGAGATCTGTTTCGTCGAGGACAACGACTATGCCGCCTTGGTGCGGCGGCGCGCGCCGGCACAGGTGCGCCCCGGCCAGATCGTCGACGCCGATGGCCGCGAACTGGCGCAGCACGCCGGGATCATCGACTACACCGTGGGCCAACGCCGGCGGCTGGGCGTCACCGCTCCGGAGCCGCTGTTCGTCAGCGAGATCGACGCCGCGCGAGCCACGGTGACGGTGGAGCCGGCCGCGGCCGCCGGGCGCCGATGGCTGTGCCTGACCGACCTGCACTGGGTCAGTTGGCCGCCGCAGACCGGTGAGTTGCACAGCGCGGTGCAGGTACGTTACCGCATGGCTGCGGTAGACTGTGGCTGGCGCGCCTGCGGCGACGGTGCTACGGTGGTCCTGGAGACGCCGCTGCGCGGGATCGCGCCGGGCCAGGCGGCGGTGTTCTACGACCGTGCCGGCCGGGTCCTGGCCGGCGGCACGATCGACCGGACGCAGCGGGATGGTGTGGTGGATGGAGGACGGGGACAGTGATCGTCATTCTCGAGCCGGGAGCCAGCGCGGAAGTGACCACGGCGGTGATCGACGAGGTCAAGCGCCTGGGGTTCACGCCGCACCCGATCTACGGTGACAACCTGACCGTGGTGGCCGTGGTCGGCAAGCACCCGGGCGCGCTGCGAGAGCATTTCGAGTCGCTCGACGGTGTCGCGCGGGTGCAGTTGATTGACCAGTCCTACAAGCTGGTCGCCCGGGCCAGTCGGCCGAAGACCTCGTTCAGAGTCGGCGAGGTGACCATTGGTGGCCCGGAGTTGGTGGTGATCGCCGGGCCGTGTGCGGTGGAGTCGGAGGCGCAGATCATGGCCTGCGCCGGCGCGGTCAAGGCCGCCGGCGGGCATCTGTTGCGCGGTGGCGCGTTCAAGCCGCGGACCTCGCCCTACAGCTACATGGGCATGGGTGAAGATGGGCTGAAGCTGCTGGCCGCCGCGCGCGAGCAGACGGGCTTGCCCATCGTCTCGGAGGTGATGGACCCGCGGATGGTGGCGTTGGCCGCCGACTATGTGGACATGCTGCAGATCGGCGCGCGCAACATGCAGAACTTCACGCTGCTCTCCGAGGTCGGCCGCACCGGCCTGCCGGTGATGCTCAAGCGTGGTCTGTCGGCGACCATTGACGACTGGCTGAACGCGGCGGAGTATATCGCGTCAGAAGGCAACGAGCGCATCCTGCTGTGCGAGCGCGGCATCCGGACCTACGAGACGGCCACGCGGAACACGCTGGACATCAGCGCGGTGCCGGTGCTCCGCCGCATGTCGCACTTGCCGGTGCTGATCGATCCGTCGCACGCGGCGGGCGAGCGGGAGTACATTGCGCCGTTGGCTTGGGCGGCGGCGGCGGTTGGCGCCGACGCGGTGATGGTGGAGATCCACCCGCGGCCGTCGACGGCGGTGAGTGATGGCGCGCAGTCGCTGGACCTGGTCAGCTTCCAGCGGCTGATGGAGGGTCTGCGGACCGTGCCGCGGTACGATTACCTGGCGCCCGGCGCCGGTGCGGACTAGGCCGGAGAAGGTGGTCTGAGGATGGGTCAGTCGGACGAACAGGGCATCTGGCTTCCGCCGGGTGCCAAACTGCGCAACGCCGAACCGGCCGCGACGCCGGCGGACGCGGCGCCGGTGGACGATGGCGAGTCGGCCGAGATCGTGGCCGAGGCCGAGGCGGCTGCCGCCTCGGCCGAAGCGGAGCAGGCCGACTACCGCGACAAGTACCTGCGCGCCCTGGCCGACATGGACAACCTGCGCAAGCGCCTGACCGAGCAGCAACGTCTGGCGGTGCAACGGGCCAACGAGAGCTTCGTCTCGGACCTGTTGCCGACGCTCGACGCCGTGCAGCGCGGCATCGAGGCGGCTGGGCAAGGCGCCAGTGTCGACTCGCTGATGGGCGGCCTGGAACTGGTGGCCAAGCAACTGGGCAGCTTCCTGGAAGGGCATGGGGTGGAGGTCATCGCGTGTGAGGTGGGCGATCCGTTCGATCCGTCACAGCACGAGGCGATGATGCGGCTGCCGGCCACCGAGGAGGCACCCGAGGGCCATGTGGCCAAGGTGCTCGACCAGGGCTTCCGCCTGCACGGGCGCGTGGTCCGACCGACCCGGGTGGCCGTCTCGGCGCCGGCCCTGGATGTCTCCGCCGATTGAGGTGGCCACGTTGCGCCGAGGACAAGGAGTCAGGGCAACTCGCCGCGAACCACACTGTCGTAGGAACGGAGGAGGAGCGTGAAGGACGTGCCCCAACCGCTGCGTGATCCCTCGTTCTTTGGCTTCGTGTTGTTCGGGCTGCTGCTGCTGCTGGGCAGCGTGGTCTGCCATGGCCAGGCGGCCCGGCAGGCGGCGCAGGTGCGCTCGGCCTCGCAGGCGCCGCTGGTGGTGCCTGCGGACCGCGATCCGGTGGTCTACGGACGCTCCGGCGGCAACGCCCCACGGGTGCGGCCGGCGCGGTCGTAGCGGTCGCTCGACGTCTGCGTCAGCAGCAGGCCGACGGCCGTGGTTTGGTGGTGGGCCGCCAAGTGAACCTGCAGCAGGTACGGGCCGTAGCGGTAGTTGCTGACGCCGGCCGGTAGGGCGGCGGGCACTGGCTCCCATCCTTCCGAGACTAGTGCCGCCGCATAGAACTCCGCCACCGCCGTGGCCTCGGCGCCGGCTTCGTACGACCAGCTCCGACACCCCAGCCAGCGCAGGTGCTTGGCGCGCGGCATCGCCACCGCGGCGGGATGCACCGGTGGTTCGTATGCCCACTGGCGCGCGGCCTGCACGTGCCGCCAGACGCCCACGCCGGCGGCCACGCCGACCACCAGCGCCACGAGCAGACCGAGGCGAACGGTGGTGGCGCGCGGGTACTCCGGATAGGTGGACACGGCTAGCAGGTGATGCCGTGTCGGGCGGCCCGTTCGGTCAGCTCACTCGGGCTGACCTGCAGCCGCTTGGCCGCCGCCGCCAAGTCGCCACCGCAGATCCGCAGCGCCGCGCGGATGGCGCGCTCCTCGGCCTGGGCCAGTGTCTCGGCCGGCTCCGGGCCTCGGCCGGAGACTGCTGGCGGCAGGTCCTCCACCTGGATCGCCTCGGCCTCGCAGAGGATCAGTGCCCGCATCAGCGCGTTCTCGAGCTCGCGCACGTTGCCGGGCCAGTCGTACCGCAGCACGGCCTCCAGCGCCGGTGCCGAGATGTCCTCGACGACCTTGCCCACCGACTGGCTGTGACGGCTCAGGAAGTGGGCGGCCAGTAACGGTATGTCGTCCTTGCGCTCGCGCAGGGCCGGCAGCTCGATGGGGTAGACGTTGAGCCGGTAGTACAGGTCCTCGCGGAACTCGCCGTCGCGCACCATGCGCTCCAGGTCGCGATTCGTGGCCGCGATACAGCGCACATCGACGGTGATGCGCTCGTTGCCGCCGACGCGCACGATCTCGCCCTCCTGCAGGACGCGCAGCACCTTGGCCTGCGTGGTCAGGGGCATGTCGCCGATCTCGTCGAGGAAGATCGTGCCGTGGTTGGCCATCTCGAACTTGCCCGGCTTGCGGGCGATGGCGCCGGTGAAGGCGCCCTTTTCGTGGCCGAATAGCTCCGACTCGAGCAGCGTCTCGGTGATGGCGGCGCAGTTGAGGATGACCAGCTCGCCTTCGCGGCGGGGGCTGTTGTAGTGGATAGCGCGGGCGATCAACTCCTTGCCGGTGCCGCTCTCGCCGAGAATGAGCACGGTGGCCGAGGTGCCGACCACCTTCTCGGTCATCTGGAAGACGCGTTTCATCGGCTCGCTGTCACCGATGATCTGCGCGAACCGGGCCTCGACCTGGTCGAGCCGCTGGCGGAGTTCGACCACCTGCGGTCGTTCCGACCGCTCGCGTACGGCGTTCTGCAGCGACAGGCGCAGTTTGTCGACGAAGTCGTCGGATGGTTTGAGCAGGTAGTCATACGCGCCGCGCGCCATGGCGCGGACGGCCATCTGCACGCTGTGCATGCCATCCGCTACACCACGCCCACCGAGGTAGGCGGCGGTCATCATCAGCACCGGTACCTGGGCGTCGATGGACTTGAGCCGCTCGAGCACCTTCAGGCCGTCCACGTCCGGCAGGTTGACATCCAGCAGTACCGCATCGGGGCGGTTGCCGCTGAACATGGCGATCGCGTCCTCGCCATTCATGGCCGTCGCGATGCCGAAGCCGAGCTTGCCGATCTGGTACTCGAGCAGCGTCAGGATGGCCGGTTCATCGTCGACGATCAGGATATGGGACATCGCCGCGTCAGTCACCTTGGCTGTCCTCCGGCGACCAGACATGGACGCGTCCGCCGCCCTGTCGCCGGGCCATCATCATCGAACTGTGCGCGCGGTTCAGCATCTCGGTGAGATCCTCCATCTCCCCTTCGACAACCGCCACGCCGAAACTGGCGCTTACCGAGATGTTGCGGCTGCGCCAGGCCACCTCGGTGGTGTTGAGCCGCTGGCTCAGCCGCTCGATGGCGACCAGGGCGCGGTCGTGCGCGGTGTGCGGCATGAGCACGATGAAACCGCTGCCGCTGTAGCGCGTCGGCACGTCGAGTGCGCGCACGTTGTCACGCAGGAACCGGCCGACATGGCGGACCATCAGGTCGCCGAGGGCGCTGCCTTCCTGTTCGCGCAGAGCCGCCAGCTCGTCGATGTCGATGGCCACCAGCGCCAAGGTCGACGAGACGCCATAGCGCTGCTCGCGGTAGAGTTCCTCGCGCAGTCGCTCTTCGAAGAACTGGCGGTTGCCCAGTTCGGTGAGCGGATCGGTGCGCGACACGCGCTGATAGGCATTGGCGCGCCGCAGCACCGCCTCGATGCGGGCCAGGAAGTCATCGCGGTCGAACGGCTTGGCGATGTAGTCGTCGGCGCCGGTCTCCAAACCCTCGATGCGGTCCTCAACCTGGTTGCGCGCGCTCAGGAAGACGAACGGCACCAGTTCGAATCCGGGCAACTGGCGCACGCGACGGCACATCTCCAGACCATCCATGACGGGCATGGCGACATCGGAGACGACCAGATGAGGCAGGAAGTTCTCCACCGCGTCGAGGCCAACCTGGCCGTCCGTGGCGGTGGTCACTTCGTAGCCGGCCTTGGACAAGATGTACTCCAGCAGCTTGAGGCTGCTGGGCTCATCATCAACTGCCAGCACGCGTGCTCCCAGTGTCACGTTGCTTCCGTCCTCTCCAAAGGCAGCGTCACGGTGAAGGCCGAGCCGGCGCCCAGCGTGCTGGTCACCTCGATCCGCCCGTCATGCGCGTGCATCAGTTCCTGCGCGATGGCCAGCCCGAGCCCGGTCCCTTCGGGCTGCATGCCGACCGCGCGGCAACGGTAGAACTTCTCAAAGATGTGCGGCAAGTCATCGGTGGCGATGCCGCGTCCGGTGTCGCGGACGGTGATGGACAACTCGCCGTCGGCCACCGCCCAGTCGACCGACACCTGGCCGCCCGCCGGGGTGAACTTCACGGCGTTGGACAGCAGGTTGAGCAGGACCTGCGCCGTCTTGTCGCGGTCGGCGTTCAGAATGAGTTCGGCCGGTGGGGCCTCGACCTGAAGCTCGAGTTCGGCCGCCTTGAGTTCGGGCCGGATGGCCAGACTGACATCGCGCAGCAAGTCGGCCACGGGGAAGGCATTCGGCTGGAGCCGCTGCCGCCCGGACTCGATCCGCGAGATCTGCAGCAGGTCGTCAATCAGCCGGCTGAGCCGGTCGGTCTGCTGGCGCGCGATCTGCAGGAAGTTGCGACGCTGGACCGGATCGATGGTGTCCTCGTCATCGAGCACGACTTGCAGGAACCCCTTGATGGCGGCCATGGGCGTGCGCAGTTCGTGCGAGACGTTGGTCACGAACTCGGTCTTCATGCGGTTCAGTTCGGCGTCGCGGGTGACATCGCGATAGCTCACCAGGCGCCCGATCAGGCGGCCATCGGCGTCACGCACCGCGCCCACGCGCCGGCGCACCACCCGGCGTTTGGGCCGGACGAGGAGGAACTCCTGTTCGCCGCCGGCGGCCTCGGCGGCCTCGTCCACGGCGGCCAGGTAGGCGGCGCGGTCACCCATGCAGTCGGCGATTCCCGAGCGGATCTCATCGACGTCGGCGCCCGGCCGCAGGCCGAACATCGACCAGAAGCGAGCGTTGGCCAAGCTGACCCGGCCGTGGATATCGACCAGCAGCAGGGCCTCGTCAACCGCGTCGAACAGCGCGTGGAACGCGCCGCCGGCCAACTCGTGGCCGACCTCGCCGCTGTGGCCGCTTTGGTCCAGCGCCATGGAGCCTCCTCTTCGGTTCTCGAATGGGCACCATTCGCGACGTGGCGCCGGTGTCCTCCCGGGCAGGAGCCCGCCGCGCGGCCGCGAAGTAACGCGACATGCGGGTGCTCGCGCTGACCACACTCTACCCGACGCCGGATGCGCCGCACCGGGCCGGGTTCATGCCGGGCCGGCTCGCGGCGCTGGCGGCGCACGTCGACCTGGTGGCCGTGGTGCCCGAGCAGACCTTCCCCTTCCGCCGCGCCAGACCGAGCGAGACACCGCAGGCGCCGTGGCCGCTCTATCGCCCCACCTTCTTCGGCATTCCCGGCGTGGGGCGCAACCGCCGGCCGGCGGCCATCGAGCGCGGCGCCTGGCCGCTGGTGCAGCAGTTGCACGGCGCGCAGCCGTTCGAGGTCGTGCTGGGCCACTTCCTCTACCCCGATGGGGTGGCCGCGGCGCGTCTGGCCGCGCGTCTCGGCCTGCCCTGGGCGCTCGTGGCGCACGGCAGTGATGTGTACCAGCACGGCGCCGTACCGGCCAGGTCGCGCCAGATTGGTGCCGCGTTGGCCGGGGCCGGCGCGGTGATCGCGGTCAGCGCGCCGTTGGCCGCTCGCATCGTCGAGTCATGGCAGCCGCCAACAGCGCCGGTGGTCCTGCCGTGCGGGTATGATCCCGGCCGGTTCGCGCCGCGGCCGCGCGACGAGGCGCGGGCCGAACTGCGTCTCGGCGACGGCCCATGGCTGCTGTTCTGCGGCATGTTGCGCCGACTGAAGCGCGTCGACGTGATTCTGGAGGCGCTGGCGCGCTTGCCGAGCGTGCGGCTGGCGATTGTCGGACAGGGCCCGGAAGCGGCCCGGTTGGCCGACCAGGCGCGCCGCCTCGACCTGGAGCAGCGGGTGCTGTTCGTCGGCCCGCAGCCGCACGCACGCCTGCCGATATGGTACGCGGCGGCCGACTGCGTCGTGCTGGCCAGCGAGAGCGAGGGCACCCCGACGGTGCTGGTCGAGGCCATGGCGATGGGCCGCCCGGTGGTGGCGACGCGGGTGGGCGGCGTGGCCGACCTGGTCGGCGACCTGGCCAGTTTGGTGCCGGTCGGTGATGCCGGCGCGCTGGTCGCGGCCGTCGAGTCCACGCTGGCGGCGCCGCCCGACGCGGCGGCGCTACGTGCTCGCGTGGCCCACCTGCAATGGCCGTGCATCGGGTCGGCCGAGGCACAGGTGCTGGAATCGGTGGTAAGCTGTGGCCGGCGGCGACCGTAACCAACAGGCTATGAATGCAGCCGGGCCGGCAGACGGTTGGGCCGACAGGTACCATACTGACCAAGCGGAGAGCGGAGCGCTACGTGGCTGCCCCCAAGGAAGCCGTCGTTCGGGACATGTTCGCGCAGATCGCGCCCACGTACGATCTGCTGAACACCGTGCTGTCGGCCAACTGGCACAAGCGTTGGCGTCCGGTGGCGGTGCGCGCCGCCCGGTTGCAGCCCGGCGCGCGGGTGCTCGATGTGGCCACGGGCACGGCCGATCTGGCGCTCCTGCTGGCGCGTCAGGTGGGGCCGTCCGGTCTCGTGGTGGGTGCCGACTTCTGCGCGCCGATGCTGGCCCTGGGGCGGGCCAAACTGGCGCGACGCGGCTGCCGGTCCGTGCAACTGGCGCTGGCCACCGCCGACGGTCTGCCGTTCGCCGACGGCACCTTCGACGCCGTGACGATGGCGTTCGCGCTGCGGAACGTGCCGGACCGACCGCGCTGCCTGGCCGAGATGGCGCGGGTGACGCGGCCTGGCGGGCGGGTGGTGAACCTTGATCTGACGCAGCCGGCGTCGCCGTGGCTACAGCGCGGCTACCGCTGGTACCAGGACCGACTGATGCCTTTGGTGGGCGGCCTCATCTCGGGCCGGCGCGAGGCCTACGCGTACTTACCGCAGTCTATCCAGGAGTTCCCGCCGCCGGCCGAGATTGCTGCGATGTTCCGCTCGGCTGGCCTGGAGGAGGTCTCGTGGCAGTCCCTGACGTTCGGTTTGGCAACAGTGCACAGCGGGCGGAAGCCCTAACCGAGCCACAGCCTGGCAACGGGCAGCGTCCGGCGGTGTCGCCGCTGCGCGACACCGAAGCGCTGTTCCCGCGGTTGTACGGCGACCTGGCGACGGTGGAGGCGCGCCTCCGGCAGGCGATCCACTCGCCGGTGCCGGTGGTGCCCGAGGTCTTTCTGCACACCGTCGACGCCGGCGGCAAGCGGGTCCGGCCGGCCCTTTCGTTACTCGCCAGCCGGGCTCTGGGCCAGGTCAGCGAAGCCACCTTCGACGTGGCGGTGTCGATGGAGCTGACGCACCTGGCCAGCCTGATCCACGACGACGTGATTGACGACGGCGGCCACCGCCGCGGCCGGTTGACCGCCAACCGGGTCTGGGGCAACAAGAGCGCCGTGCTCGTGGCCGACTACCTGCACGCCGTGGTCTACCGGCTCATCTGCAATCGGTGCGGCCCTGCGGTGCTCGTGCGCCTCTCGGAGACCGTGGCGCGGATGGTCGAGGGCGAACTGGCCCAGATGTACAACGAGGGCTCGCTCGAAGTGGGCGAGCCGCTCTACTACCGGATGATCGGCGACAAGACCGCGTCACTGATGGCTTTGTCCTGCGAACTGGGCGCGTTGGTCTCGGGCGCCGACAACGCGGTGGTCGAGGCCTTCCGCGACTACGGTGACAAGGTCGGCCTGGCGTTCCAGATCGTCGATGACCTGCTCGACCTGACGGGCGACGAGGAGCGCCTGGGCAAGCCGGTCGGCAACGACATCCGCTGCGGTCGGCTGACGCTGCCGTTCATCCACGCGCTCCAGCAGGCCGGCCCGACGGCCCACGAGGCGCTGCGCGCGCTGATCTGCCGGGCCGATCTCGACGCCGCCGGCATCCGGGCGGCTCGCGACCTGGTCGAGGAAAGCGGCGGCGTCGACTACGCCATCCGTGCCGCGGAGCGACTGGCCGAGGAGGCCCGCGCAGCTCTGCCGACCGGTATTGACGCCGAGGCCCGTGAGGCCTTGGAGGCGCTGACGCATTACATCGTGTCGCGCACACGCTGAGGGTGGTGCCGTGTCCGTAGCGATCGATCCCCTGCATGATGGCCATACGCACAGCCACTGGTGCCCCCACGGTTCGGGCGACCCGTTGCGCGCCTACCTCGACCGCGCGGTCGAACTCGGCTTCCGGCGCTATGACGTCACCGAGCACCTGGCGCTGCCCGACGGTTTCCGCGACCCGATTGGTCCGCGCCAGTGCGCGATGCTGCCGGCCGAGGTGCCGCTGTACCTGGCCGATGCCGAGCCACTGCGCGCGGAGTTCGCCGGCCGTCTGGACGTGCGCGTCGGCTTCGAGGTGGACTACCTCGGCGCGGCGCAGGGCGGCTGGCACCAAGCCATGCTCGAACTGCTGGGTCCGGCCTGGGACCGCATCGACCCGGCGGCCACGGTGCTCAGCGTGCACTTCCTCGACGAGGGCATTGTGGATGGCACGCCGGCCATGCAGGCGGCCTTGCTGCCCGCAGGCGCCAACACCGACCGGGTACACCTGCGCTACTATGCAGCGCTCAAGTCCGCCATCCAGGCCTCGTGGCGGTGGCGTGGGGAGGATCTGCGACCGCGGCGCCTGGGCCATCTGACCTTGCCGCGCAAGTTCGTCAAGGTCCGCCCGCTGGAGCACCCCGAGCAGGTCGCCGAGGCGGCGATGGACGTGCTGGAACTGGTCGCGGCGGAGGGCCTCGAACTCGACGTCAACACCGCCGGCCTGGACAAGCCCGACTGCGGCGAAATCTACCTGACGTCCGAGTTGTACCACCGCGCTCGCCAGTTGGGCGTGACCATGGTCTACGGGTCCGATGCGCACGCACCCCGCGAGGTGGGCCGGCACCGCGACCGCCTGGCCGAACTGGTCGGTTAGTCGGTCAGGTGCCGGTCCAGCCAGGTGCGGAGCGCGTCGACTTCCTCCGGGGCCAGCTTGCTGACCGGGACTTCCTCGATGGCGCCGTGCAGCGCGAGGAGCGTGGCCAGGTTGCCGCGCCGGGGCTGGACCTGGCGGATGCGCAGCCACGCCTCTTTGGCGCCGACATCGCACAGGCGGTCGAGCGTACCGATACCGACCGTTCGCAGGTGCCCGGCCAACTCGAAGCCGAGGTTGGCGGCACCGTTCAGCGGCCGCTCGGCCGGCGCCGACGCAGCCGCCGGCACCGGCCGCAGCGGCCGGCCATAGCCATCTCGCAACCCGTCACTCATCAACCCGCGGCCTTCCGTTGCGCGGCGATGGCCCGCTCGACGGCATCGCACAGCGTCTTGAGCGTCTTCACCCGCGCGTAGTACTTGCAGTTGCCCTCGACCACCGTCCAGGGCGCGTTGAGCGTGCTGGTTCGGACCAGCATGTCTTCTACGGCTTCCTGGTATTGTGGCCATTTCTCGCGATTGCGCCAGTCCTCGTCGGTCAGCTTGTAGCGCTTGTACGCGATGGAGGCGCGCTCGTTGAACCGGGCCAACTGCTCTTCGGGGCTGATGTGCAGCCAGAACTTGCACAGCACCATCGGGAAGCTGGTCAGGTGGCGTTCGAACTCGTTGATCTCTTCGTAAGCCCGCTGCCATGCGTCAGGCTTGGCGAAGCCTTCCACTCGTTCGACCAGCACGCGGCCGTACCAACTGCGATCGAAGATGGCCAGGTGGCCGGCTTTGGGCACCTCGCGCCAGAAGCGCCACAGGTAGTGGTGCTCACGCTCCTCGCCACGCGGTGCCGCGTAGGCATGGACCGAGTAGCCGCGCGGGTCGAGCGTTTCGGTCAGGCGCTTGATGTTGCCGCCCTTGCCCGCGGCGTCCCAGCCTTCGTAGACCACCAGCGCCGGCAGGCGGTAGTTGTACATCTGGTATTCCAGCTCGCGCAGCCGGACCTGGTACTTGCGGAGCTGGCTCTCGTAGTCTTCCTTGTCGAGTGACAAGCTGAGATCGGCCTGATTCAGCATGACTACTGCTCCTTCTTGGCGCGGCGGCTCGGGGCCTTCGGCTTCGCGGGCGGTGCGGCGGCCACCGGCTGCGCGGCCGCCTCACTGGGCGGTGCGGCGGCCTCTTCGTCCGGCATCTGGTCCGGGTCGGGTATGCCGCGTTTGAGCAGTTCGGCCTCGACCGTGTCGCAGATGGTCCGGAAGACCTTGATCTGCGCCCAACGGAAGCAGGTCGCCTCGACGATCGTCCAGGGCGCGTGCGAGCGGCTGGTCTGCGCCAGCATCTCCTCGATGGCCACCACGTAGCGGTCGTACTGCTTGTGGTGCCGCCAGTCCTCGGGCTGGATCTTCCAGGCCATGAACGGGTCGCTCTCGCATTCCTTGAAGCGCTTCTTCTGCTCCTTCTTGCTGATGTGCAGGAAGAACTTGCAGATCACCATACCGTCGGTGGCGAGCTGCCGCTCGAACTCGGTGATCTCCCGTAGCGCGTCCTGGACCTCGCGGTCACTGACGAGCTTGTCGATGCGCTCGACCATCACGCGCCCGTACCAACTGCGGTCGAAGATGCCGATCTGGCCGTACTCGGGCAGGCGCATCCAGAACCGCCAGAGGAAGGGCCGCAGGCGCTCCTCCTCCAGCGGGGCCGAGACGGGCGTGACGCGAAATCCGCGGGGATCGAGGCGATCCACGAGCCGGCTGATCATCGTGCCCTTGCCGGCGGCGTCCCACCCCTCGAACAGCACGACCACCGGTACGCGGCCCTCCTGGCAGCGCCGCTGAATGCGGCGGAGCCGGTTGTACAATCCGTCCGGGCCGTTCATCAAATCGCGAAAGTCCGTCTTCGGTAGCTTCAGCGTCAGGTCGACGGCCTCCAACATGGCGGCTTCCCTTTCTCAGGAGGCTGGCCCAGCCCAGCAACGTCCCAGGATCTCAGCAGCCACCCCGGCGAGCGATCACGGCTCGATTGCGCAACCGCCGCCGACCTCCTTGTGTCGCCCGCATCGTCTGCTCAACCATCTCGCAACATACGCGCTGGCCGGCTCACCGCGCCCACCGCGCCAGCGCCTCGCGGCCGCGGAAGGCGGCGCTGCCGAGCTGCTCTTCGAGACGGAGCATCTGGTTGTACTTGGCCAGGCGCTCGCTCCGGGCGATGGAGCCGATCTTGATCTGCCCACAACCGCTGGCCACGGCCAGATCGGCCAGGAAGGCGTCTTCGGTCTCGCCGCTGCGCGCGGAGACCACCGCGGTGTAGCCCCCTTCGCGGGCCGCCAGACAGGTGGCTGCCGCTTCAGTCAGCGTGCCGATCTGGTTGACCTTGACCAGCACGCTGTTGGCCACGCCATCGACTTGGGCTTGCCGCACCCGGGCCGCCTCGGTGCAGAAGAAGTCGTCGCCGATCAACTGGACGAGGTGGCCCAGGCGCCTGGTCAGGTGCGGCCAGCCGTCGGTGTCGTCCTCGGCCAGACCATCCTCGATGCTGATCACCGGGAAGCGCTCGACCCAGCTCTCGAGCACGTCGACCAGCTCGGCACTGGTGCGGCGCCGGCCGTCGGCCGACAGTTGGTAGGCGCCGTCGCGGCTAAAATGCGTGCTGGCCACGTCCAAAGCGATGACCACGTCGCGACCGGGCGCGAGCCCGGCGGCGAGGATGCCGTCGGTGACCACGCGGAGGCCGTCCTCGTTCGAAGCGAGCGGCGGGCCGAAGCCACCTTCATCGGCGACCAGTTGCGTGTAGTTCACCTCGCGCCGCAGGATGTCGCGCACGGCGTAGTAGACGGCGTTGGTCCATTCCAGCGCCGTGGCGGTGTCGCGCGCTCCCCACGGGATGATCAGCACGTCCTGGATATCGAGTTGGAAGCCGGCGTGGTGCCCGCCGCTGAGGATGTTGACCATCGGCAGCGGGCAGACCGGCGGCGTGCCGGCGAACAGTTGCGTGTTGAGGTGCTGCCAGAGCGGCCGGCCGGCGGCGTTGGCCGCGGCGCGCGCGGCGGCCATGCTGACCGACAGCACCGCGTTGGCGCCGAGGCGGGCCTTGTTCGGCGTGCCGTCGCAGGCGCACAGCGCCGCATCCACCGCGTGCTGGTCGGCCGCGTCGAGGCCGCGGACCGCGGCGGACAGCTCACCGCGGACGTTCGCGACGGCTTGCCGCACGCCGCGGCCACGGTACCGTGTCGGGTCGCCGTCGCGCAGTTCCACCGCTTCGCGACGGCCGGTGGAGGCGCCCGAGGGCACACTGGCGCGGCCCACCTGACCGCTGTCCAATATGACCTCGGCTTCCACCGTGGGCCAGCCACGGCTGTCCAGCACTTCGCGTGCCCGCAGTTCCACGATGCGTGCCATCAGCCTTCGCCTTTCATCATCGCCACCGCTTCGGCCAGCCCGCGCGCCTCGCCGAGCAACAGTCGCGTGCCGACGCACCGGACGTGCGCTTCATCGTCGGCGTTGAGGTAGCCGGCGGGCGACTTGCCATCCACGCGGGCCAGCAGGATCGCGCCGAGCAGATCCATCCAGGAGCCCTCGGCCACGCGGTCGCATCGGTCGCGGTAGCCGTGCCAGGCCCAGGCCACCTGCTGCCACAGCAGGTCGTCGGCGCGCTGGACGTGCCGCGCCTTCAGCAACAGGTGCGTGAACCAGAACGCGAGGTCGAACCGCGGCTCGCCATAGTGGACCACCTCGTGGTCGAGCAGCACATGGTGTGTCTCGCAGAGCAGGATGTTCTTCGGACTGTAGTCGCCGTGCACCATGGTCTGCGACGCCCGGGCCAGGTGGTCGACGAGGCCGTTGAGCGGCGCGGCCAGGCGCGGGTGGCGCCGCGCGACCTCGCGCAGATACGGGTCGAGGCGGAGCTGGTCGAACACGGTCTGGTCGCCGAAGCGCTCGCGCAGTTCGGCGCGGTCCCAGCCGGCGTGGTGGATGCGCCCGAGCAGGTCGCCCGCGCGCTGGGCGGCGTCGACCGGCAGGCGGCCCGCGAGCAGTTCGTCCTTCCAGTTGCGCGCCTCCAGCGGCGCCCGTTCCATCAGATAGAGGTGTTCGTCGGTGTCCTCCCAGAGGACGGCCGGCACCTCGCCCGGCGCCAGGACGTGTTGCAGCCAGCGCTGGCAGTCGGCTTCGCGGTGGATGCGGTTCACGTCGCTGAGCCACTCGGCGGCCACGCGCAGGCGCGGCAGCGCCTGTTTGAGCACGACGCGCCGGTCGCCGATGACCACCTCGAAGACGTCGTTCGACACGCCGCCACCGAACGGGGCCACGGCCACCGGCTGGTCGTCGCGAGCCAGCCCGGCACGGACCACCACCTGGCGTAGATGGTCGGCGTCCATCAAGCCTCGCCCGGCTTGGCGACACAGACCAGGCGGCCCTCGCCGGGCCGGTACGGCGTGCCGGTGTGATCGGCCCAGCGCAGCACCGCACGCCAGCCGGTGGCCACCAGCAGTTCATCCAGTTCGGCGGCGGTGACCACGCGATAGGCGTCGCTGACCACTTCGCGGAACACCTGCCCATCGGGACCGCGCGTCTCGAACAGGGTCTCCTCGACGGTCAGTTCGGCGGTGCGACGCCAGCGTGCCGTGGCGCTCACCGTGCCCAGTTGCTCATGGTGGGCCAGGAACGGCCCGGCGAAACTCGGCAGCGTGGCTTCGGGCAGCGTGACGTCGAGCGCCAGGGCGCCGCCCGGCCGCAGGTGCCGACGCACCATGGTCAGGAAGGCGCGTTGCTCGGCGGGCGTGCGCAGCAGTCGGAAGGCTTCCAGTGGCAGCATCACCAGGCCGAACGCGGTCTCGAACGCGAAGTCCTGAACGGCCTGACGCACCAGGCGAACGGCGGGCGTGCGGGGTGGGGCAGCCTGCTCGGCCAGACGGTGCTCGGCCAAGGCCAGCATGGCAGGCGACGGATCGGCGCCCCAGCACTCCAGGCCGGACCGGTACAGGGCCGCCAGGACGCGGGCCGCGCCGCAGGCGGGTTCGCAGACGGGACCGGCACCGCGCTGCGCCCAGTGCCGGTAGAACTCGGCCTCGCCGGGCCGGAACTGGCCGGCGGTCAAGGCATCGTAGTGCCAGCCGTAGCGCTCGTAGCGCGCCAGGTCAAGCGTCGTCGGAGTCGCTGGCATCGCTCTCGGCCGGCTCGGCCGGCGCCGGGCCCGGGACCTTGGCGCCGCACCCGGCGCAGAAGCGGTCACCGCCGCGTAGCGAGGCGCCGCACTTGCCGCAGTAGCCGGCGCCGCCGCCGGGCTGACCAGTCCGCTTCAGCGCCTCGATCTCGCTGTCCACTTCGGCCTCGCGAGCGCGGCTGCGGCGCTCGCGGCGCGGCTCCAACTCGCGCTCGTCGCGCGGCGCGCCGTTGCGCTCGACATACATCTCCACGAAGTCGAGTAGTTGCTCCGGCAGTCGGAACTGCTGGTAGATGCCGTAGCCGGTGGCCAGACCGGTGCCCAGAGCGACCCAGGGATTGAGGAACCGCAGGGCCAGCGTGGCGGCGGCGCCGACGCCCTTGTCCAGCCATTCGCCGGCGCCCACCTGAATCTTGAAGCCACTGGACAGCGGCGAGAGGCGGACATTCAGCGCCTGGCTGGAGACCGTCAGGGCGGTCACCAGGTTCCGCCGGCGGGCCTGGATGAAGATGGCCGGCCCTTCGAGGAAGTCCTGCACCTCAAACCCGTCGTGCTCGAACCAGTCGACCACCGCGTCGGCGAGGTCGTCCAGGTCGATATCGACTCCACGGTAGGTGCGCTCAGGCATCGTCCTCTCCTCCACAGCGCCAACCATGCCCTGGTTGGCCGCCGGAGACCGGATTCCTCCGGCCATGGCTAAGGTGCCGCGCCAAGGGCTCGTCGGACATGGGCTTCGACGTGCCGGGCCTTCTGTTCTTCACCGGCAGCGTTGAGATGGCAGTCGTCGGTCCAGTTGGCCTCGGCGACGACACTCTCGGGGAAAGGTGCCAACGGCACGGCGAAGCGTTTCGCGAGCGCCTGGACGATCTGCTCGTTCCGCGTGAAGGCCGCCTTCATCGCTTCCGGCTGGCCCGACTTGGCTCGCGAGCGGAACGGCACCAGCAGCACCTTCGCGCCGTCGGCCTGGCACTGGCGCACCAAGGTGTCCAGATTGTGCGCGATGGCCAGGTCCTCGTCAGGGATCGGCCGCCGACCGCCCTGGCGCTCGTCCAGGTCGGGGTACCAGCGCGCGGGCGGCACAGTGCCGCCCGGCCAAGTGTGGCTGTCGGGCGTGATGTACTCGTACCGGAACAGCACGATGATGGCCGTGGCCAAGACGCGCGAGTACATCATCCAGCGGCTCTGCGCGGGCAGGCGCTCGACGTTGTGCAGTTGCCGCCGCCAGTGCGCATAGTCCGGCTGGTAGACCGGACCGACCATGGCCAGCGCGTCGTTCCCACCAGCCTCGATGACCACCAGGTCCGGCCGGAAGTAGTGGAACTTGAACAGGTAGTGCGTCAGCATCTCGGCGCTGGTGCCTTGCGGCAGGCCGCCGTTGATGACTTCGACGCCGCGATAGCCCGCGGGCGGGTTCGCCGCCAGCAGCCGCTCCACTTGCGCCGGGTACGCCTGCGCGGCGTCCTCGACAGCCCAACCGTAGACCGTGGAGCCACCCAGGAACAGGACTCGCAGCAGGCCCGGCTGGCGCCGCATCGGCACCGCGCGGCCGCGGTAGCCTTGCTCGTTGTGCTGCACGCCCAGCCGGTTGGCGTAGCCCGGCGCCGGCACATAGCAGAGGTATGGCTGCTCCGTGGCGCGCAGGTGGCGAGCCACCGACTGCGTGTGGCCCAGCATGGCGTCACGCAGAATCTGGAACTCGCGGAACCGGACCAGCCAGATGACCTGGACCAGGATCTCCAGCAACAGCCAGCCGATGATCAGCCCGCTGCAACCAAACGCCAGACGCTTCCGGCGGCTGAGGGACGGTGGCGAACCGCTCACGGTTGCGGATCATCCGTTGGTCCGCACGCCGGCCGCGTGCGGTGCCCGGAGCCGGCGCCGAAGCGCTCACGCCAGGCTTGCCGCGCCGTGTCGATGGTGCCGTCGGCGGCGACGAACAGCTCGGAGCGCAGGTAGACCGGCTGCTTGGCCGGCACCCGCCACGAGTGCGAGCCGGGCGCCGCCTGCGGCGGGCAGCCGGTGGGCGCCACCAGGCCCAGGTAGTGGTTGGCTCGGTTGAAGAACGAGTTCGGCGAGGCGAACAGCGCATCGGGTGTCGCCTGGCGCGGCATCAGGTACTGCCGCGGATCCCACAGCAGGCCGATCACGCCGCCGTTGGGCCGCTGCACGGCCATCACGCCCTCGTCGCTGTCGGCCCGCCGCGTGACCAGACTGCCGTCAGCACCGGGCGCGAGGTTGCCCGGCGGCAGCAGCGCCGCCCGGGCGGTGCCGAAGGTGCCGTCGCCCACATTGAGCATGGGACCCTCGAGGCGCAGCAAGGTCATCGGCTGGTTGCACCAGACCACGTTGGTGTACTTCACCACGCGCGGGTCGCTGGTTGGCCCCAGCCAGGCCTTGGCCAGCCAGCGGCGGCCCAGCCCGTCGCGCCAGGTGTCCTTGAGCGTCAGCAGATAGTCGCCAGCCGGATCGCGCGGAATCCAGGTCTTGGAGGGGAACAGCCAGCGCTCGACCACCTGCTGGCCGCCCGGCCCGCGGTCGAGGTAGGTGACGCGGCCGAGGCACGCGAAGGTGGCCACACGTTCCCACTGGTGCTGCTGCCGCGAGTAGATCAGCCCCGGACCGCGCTCGTCGCCGCAGCGCGGCAGAAAGACCAGGTAGGAGCCGGTGGCCACATAGATGGTGCCGTCTTCGGTGACCTCGCCCATCGACCGCTCGCGGAGTGTGTAGCGGGCGGGCAGCGTATCGAGCGGCTGGCAACTGGCGAGCGGAAAGGCGTAGCAGGTCGGCCGGCTGGTGTGCACGGCGCCAACAGTGAGCCGGCCGGCGCCGTGGCCGGCGACGGTCGCCATGGCGCGGAACCGCAGCCGCGTGGTGGTGAACGGCGCGAGCTTCGGGATCTGGATCTGAACGGGGTCGGAACTCCAGCCTTCCGGCAGGAACAGGTTGACGTTGATGGTGTCGACGTCGCCGTCGCCGGTGTTGCGCAGCAACGCGCTGATCTCGACCGGCTCGCCGCAGACGGCCAGTGAGTGCGAGATCCACGGTGGGTCGAGGACCAGCCTGCCGGTGGGCGCACCGCGGCCGGCCACCGTCGCTGCAAGCACCAAGAGCAGGGCCCAACGCTGGCTCATCTGGGTTTCCCCTCGTTCCGGTCGTAATGCCGCCGGTCGCACGGCTGCCGGCGGTGAGAGCATAGCGCAGAACCGCCCGCCAAGCAAGCTGCCGCGGGTCGGCCTCAGCTTTGGGCGGCGATTAGCATCAGGACCAGCACCAGCAGGTTGCCGCCGCCGGTCAGCGCGCCCAGGATGATGCCCACCCAAGCGTGGGCCAAGCCATGCACGCGCGGTTCGCGGCGGTAGGCTCGCAGCCCGGCGATGCCCAGCGCGAAGGCCGGCGGACCAAGCAGCAGGCCCAGGCACGGGATCACCGCGAAGACGCCGCAGTAGTAGGCAGTCAGCGCCAGCGGGTTCTTCAGCGGGATCAGCGCGGTGCTGTCGTCCATCATCGGCGGCGCCACCGGGACCGGCGCGCCGCAGTGGCGGCAGAAGCGGGCGCCGGGCTCGACGGGCCGCTGGCAAGCGTTACAGTGCATGAGGGCACTCCCTGCTGCTGATGGCTGTAGCCGGCGCCGGCGGCTGTGTCAAGCTCGTGACACGGTTTCGTTGACGCTGCCGGACCTTGTCACTACGCTAACCGGTGTGCGAAGGGAGGCCGTCATGGACGATGTCCGCAACGTGATCATCATCGGCGCCGGTTGCGCCGGCTGGACCGCTGCGATCTATACCGCCCGCGCGGAACTGCAACCCCTGCTGTTCACCGGCAACGAGCTGGGCGGCCAACTGGCCATGACCACCGAGGTGGAGAACTACCCCGGCTTTCCCGAAGGCGTGATGGGCCCCGAACTGATGGATCGCTTCGAGCAGCAAGCCCGCCGGTTCGGCACCGAGGTGCGCGTCGAGCGAATCACCGCCGTCGACTTCGCTGCGCGGCCGTTCCAGGTCACCGCCGGCGAGCGCACTTGGCGCGCGCGCAGCGTGATCGTCTGCACCGGCTCCACGCCGCGGCGGATGAACATCCCTGGCGAGGCCGAGCTCTGGGGGCATGGCGTCACTGCCTGCGCCACCTGCGACGGCGCCTTTTACCGCAACCAGGAGGTCGCCGTCATCGGCGGCGGCGACACCGCGGCCGAGGAAGCGACCTTCCTGACGCGGTTCGCCTCCAAGGTCTATCTGGTCCATCGACGCGACGAGCTGCGCGCTTCCAAGATCATGGCCCAGCGCGTCTTGTCGCACCCGAAGATCGAAGTGGTTTGGAACAGCGTCGCCACCCAGTGTCTGGGCGACGCCGAGCAGGGCCTGACCGGTGTCGCACTCCGTAACGTGAAAACCGACGAGCAGTCGGTGCTGCCGGTCACCGGTTACTTCCTGGCGATTGGCCATGAACCGAACACCAAGCTGTTCGGCGGCCAGTTGGAGTTGGACGCAGCCGGCTACCTGGTCACCGATCGGCACCAGCAGACGAGCGTCGCGGGCGTGTTTGCAGGAGGCGACGTGCAGGATCACGAATGGCAGCAGGCCATCACCGCCTCCGGCACCGGTTGCGCCGCGGCGCTGGCGGCGGAGCACTACCTGGCCACACTCGCCGAGTGAGCAAGCGCGGGTGGCGGCCGGGCGCCGATGGGAGTGACCCGATGCCGCAACCCGACTTCGCGAACCTGCAGGCTGTGCTGGAGCGCCGGGCTCCGGCGCGGCCGACGCTGTTCGAGTTCTTCCTGAACGAGCGGCTGCACGAGCGCCTGGCCGGTGGTCCGCCCGCCGGACCCGACCTGCTCAGCCGCTGCCGGTGGCTGCTCAAGGCGTTCCTGGCCGCGGGCTACGACTACGTCACTGTGCCCGGCTCGAGCTTCCACTTCCCCAAGGGCGAGCGCCACCGCGCGGCGAGCCTGTCGCAGAACGAAGGCGCGCTGATCGTCGATCGGGCCTCGTTCGAGCGCTACCCGTGGCCGGAGCCCGAGCAGTTCGACTACGGCCTGTTGACGGCGCTGGCGGCCGACCTGCCCGACGGCATGAAGCTGGTGGTCAGCGGGCCGGGCGGCGTGCTCGAGAACGTGACCGACCTGGTCGGGTTCGAGACCATGTGCCTGATGGTGCATGATGACCCGGACCTGGCGCAGGACATCTTCGACGCGGTCGGCTCGCGCCTGGTGCGCCACTACACCATTGCCGCGGCGCACGACACGGTCGGGGCGCTGATCGGCAACGACGACTGGGGCCACAAGACGCAGACGATGCTGCCCCCGGCCCTGATGCGGCAGTACGTGTTCGGGTGGCACCAACGCCTCGTGGCGGCGATGCACGCGGCGGGCAAGCCGGCCATTCTGCACTCGTGCGGCAACCGGCGCGATGTGCTGGGCGACATCATCGAGGGCCTCGGCTACGACGCGATCCACTCGTACGAAGACCTGATCCAGCCGGTCGAGGAAGCCTACGAGCAGCACGCGGGACGCATTGCGACGCTCGGCGGCATCGATGTGGACTTCCTCTGCCGCGCGGACCGGGCGGCGATCCAGGCGCGCTGCGAGGCGATGCTGGCCCGCAGCGCGGAGCGTGGCGGCTATGCGCTCGGGTCAGGCAACAGCATTCCGTATTACGTGCCGGACGAGGCCTGGCAGGCCATGGTGGAGGTGGCCACGGCCGGCCGCGGTTGACGCTCCGCCGGGAGTCCGGCATACTGGCCACATCCGGGTAGGAGGTCTCGGCCCGATGCAGCTTTCCCGTGAAGAAGTCGCTCACGTCGCCTGGCTGGCGCGTCTGACGTTGACCGAAGAGGAACTCGACCGCTACGCCGGGCAGCTCAGCGGCATCCTGTCGCACATCCAGCGGCTGCAGGAGCTGGATGTCGAAGGGATCCCGCCGACCGCCATGGCGGTGGAGGCCGAGGGCAACGTGGTCCGCGCCGATGAGCCGCGACCGTCGTCGCCGCCCGAGGAGATCCTGGCCAACGCCGCCGATATCGAGGCCGGGCAGTTCCGCGTGCGAGCGATCCTGGAGGAGTCGGCCTGATGAGCGCTTTGTCGCAGTTGACTATCGACCAGGCCGCCGCCGGGCTGCGCGCCCGCGAGTTCAGCAGCGTCGAGCTGACTCAGGCCGTGCTGGCGCGCGTGCGAGCCGTCGAGCCCGAGGTGGCCGCCTACCTGCAGGTCACCGAGGCCGAGGCCCTGGCCATGGCCGCCGCGGCCGACGACCGCCTGCGCGCCGGTGACGCGCCGCTGCTCTGTGGCATTCCCGGCGCCATCAAGGACCTGATCGCCACGCGCGGCGTGCCCACGACCGCCGGCTCGAAGATCCTGGAGGGCTACCGACCGATCTACGACGCGACGGTGGTGTCGCGGCTGAAGGCCGACGGCTACGTCATGGTGGGCAAGTGCAACCTCGACGAGTACGCCATGGGCAGCTCGACCGAGACCTCGGCCTACCAGACCACGCGCAACCCGTTCTGTCCCGACTGTGTGCCGGGCGGCAGCAGCGGCGGCTCGGGCGCGGCCTGCGCCGCCGATGAGGCGTTCTTCGCGCTGGGCACCGACACCGGCGGCAGCATCCGGCAGCCGGCCTCGCTGTGTGGCGTGGTCGGCATCAAGCCCACCTACGGGCGCGTGTCGCGCTGGGGTGTGGTGGCCATGGCCAGTTCGCTGGACCAGGTCGGCACGTTTGCGCGCACGGTGAAGGACGCGGCGACCGTGCTGGAGTGCATCGCCGGCCGAGACGAGCGCGACTCCACCTCGTCGGCACGGCCCGTGCCGGACTGGCGCGCGGCCTGTGGCCAGGACGTCAAGGGCCTGCGCATCGGCGTGCCGAAGGAGTACTTCATCGAGGGCATGGACCCCGAGGTGGAATCCGGCGTGCGCACGGCGGTGGCGCAGTTGGAGAGCCTCGGCGCGGTGGCCGAAGAGATGTCGCTGCCGCACACCGAGTACGCACTGCCGGTCTACTACATCATCATGCCCTGCGAGGTGTCGGCCAACCTGGCGCGCTACGACGGCATCCGCTTCGGGGTGCCGCAGCCCGGCGAGACGATGTGGGACGCCTACGGCAAGACGCGTGGCCAGGGCTTCGGCGCCGAGGTCAAGCGGCGCATCATGCTCGGCACCTATGCGCTGAGCGCGGGTTACCACGACGCCTACTACGTCCGCGCGCAGCAGGTGCGCACGCTGATCCGCCAGGACTTCCAGCAGGCGTTCGAGCGCTTCGACGCGATTGTCTGTCCGGCTTCGCCCACGACGGCCTGGCCGTTCGGCGCCAAAATGGACGATCCGGTGCAGATGTACCTGTCCGACGTGTTCACGCTGGCCGCGTCGCTGGCGGGCCTGCCGGGCCTGGTGGTGCCGTGCGGGTTCGACACCGCGGCCAAGCCGATCGGCATGCAGTTGATTGCGCCGCACTGGCGCGAGGACACCCTGTTCGCGCTGGCGCACGCGTTCGAGCAGCACACGACCTGGTCGCAGCCGCAGAATCGCGACAAACTGCGCGTCGGGAAGGGAGGTGCCCAATGAGCCGGTGGGAGACGGTAATCGGCCTCGAGGTGCACACGCAGTTGCTGACGCGCAGCAAGATGTTCTGCGCTTGCGACAACGACTACGCCGGCGCGGAGCCGAACGCGCACGTCTGCCCGGTCTGCCTCGGCGCGCCGGGCATGATGCCCGCGGTCAACGAGCAGGCGCTGACCTATGGCATCATGGCCGCCCTGGCGCTCAACTGCCAGGTGCCCGAGTTCTCGTGGTTCGAGCGCAAGAACTACCCGTACCCTGACTTGGTCAAGGGCTTCCAACTCACCCAGTACGCCTATCCGATCGGCGCCCACGGCTACATCGACATCGAAGTCGGCGACGCGGCGCGGCGGATCGGCGTCAACCGGGTCCACCTGGAAGAAGACACCGCCAAGAACACGCACGTCACGCTGCACGGTGAGAGCTACTCGCTGGTGGACTGCAACCGGGCCGGTGTGCCGTTGATGGAGATCGTCACCGAGCCGGACGCGCGCTCGGCCGACGAGGCGGTGGCCTACCTGAAGAAGCTGCGCGACATCCTGATCTACCTCGGCATCGCCAACGGCCGCATGGAAGAGGGCGCCATGCGCCTGGAGGCCAACGTCAGCGTGCGCACGCCCGAAGAGGCGGCCGCCGGCGTGCTGCGCAAGCGCTGCGAGGTGAAGAACCTGAACAGCTTCGACGCCGTCCACGCGGCGCTCGAATACGAGATCAAGCGGCAAATCGGCGTCTATGAGCGTGGCGAGGACGTGCAGCAGGTGACCATGGGCTGGGATTCGGCGCATGGCCGCACGGTGTTCCAGCGCTCCAAGGAGGAGGCGCAGGACTACCGCTACTTCCCCGAGCCCGACCTGCCGCCGCTGCGGTTCAGCCGCGAGGAAGTGGCCGCGGTGGCCGCGGCGCTGCCGGAACTGCGCCATCACATCATCGAGCGCTACGAGCACGATCTGGGCCTCGACCGCTACCGTGCCGAGCTGCTGACCCAGACCCGCTCGCTGGCTGACTACTTCGAGGCGGCACTGGCCGTCTGCCCGCAGGTGGAGCGCCTGGCCAACCTGTTGCTGGGCGACTTCATGGCCCAGGTGAACGAGCGCGTGCTGAGCCTGGAGGACTGTGGGGCCTGGCCGGTGGCCGCGAGCGAACTGGCCGAACTGGCGCGGCAATGGGAGGCCGGCGAGGTGACCGGCCCGCAGGTCAAGCAACTGCTGCCGCGGCTGTTCGAGACGGGTGAGACCGTCGCCGCGGCCAAGGACGCGCTGAACCTCAAGGTGGTCGGCGCGGCCGACGAGCTGCTGCCGGTGATCGACCAGGTGCTGGCCGCCAACCAGGACGCCGTCGAGAAGATCCGCGCGGGCAACACCAAGGTGATGGCCTTCTTGGTGGGCCAGGTGATGAAGGCCACGCGCGGCCAGGCCGAACCAGGCGAAGTCAACCGGTTACTGGCGGAACGGCTGGGGAGCTGAGCGTTGAAGGGCCTCCTGTACGCGGGCGCTTTCATGCTGGCCTTGCTGGGCCCGTCGGTGACGCCGCCCGCGCCACCGGCGATTCTGCGTACGGGTGGGACCCACGTCGTCAATCCGGCCACGGGCGACTGCCGTTGGCTGGGACCGGGCGGCCATGCGGCCTGGCTGGGCAACCACGGGCCGCTGCTCGCCGAATCGCACCGCTCGCCGGTCACCGCGGCGCCGACCGGTCCGCTGTTCACCATCGACATCGATTCGCGGCGCGTCCAGTCGATGGGCCGCGCCAACGACCAACTCGCCGGGGTCAAGCTCTCGGCGTCGGGCCGGCACTTCGCGGCCCTGGAGGCGACCGGTAGCGGCGGTGAGGCGGCGGTGACGGTGCGGCGGACCAACAACCACGAATCGGTGGGGGCGTCGGTTCCGGTCGGCTCGATGAAGGCCCGCCGCCGCCAGGCCTACGCCTGGTTGGCCGGCGAAGAGACGCTGGTCTGGGTGGTCGATGGCCAACCCGACCAGGCCGGGCTGTGGCAATGGACGCTGCCGGACGGCAAGCCGACGCGCGTCATCGCGCTGGAGCAACCCGACGGTGTCTGGCCCGGACCCGACCGCCAGCAGATGGCCATCCGCCGCCACGGCGAAGTGATCCTGGTGCGCCGCGACCAGCCGACCGAGGTGCCGAAAGCCGTCTGGGCGGCTCAGGCCGATGTCGATATCGGCAGCATCGGCTGGGACGCCGACGGCCAGGGGCTGTGGCTGCACACGCTGTCGAAAGGCGAATCCTGGGTGCGGCACCGCACGCTCAACGGCGGCACGGAGCAACCGTGGCCGGTGCGCGGCGAAGTGGTCTCGTACCTGTCGTGGCAGCCCGGTCGCGCGGCCTACCTCGTGCGCGTGGACGGGCGCGTGCTGCTCCAGCAGATCGAACTCGCCGACGGGCGCGTCCACGACGTGGCGGTGATCGACCCGGCGGTACCCCTGCGGCCCGACGAGACCTGGGCCGCGCCGGCCCCGGCCTGGTCACCCGATGGCAAGCTGGTGGCAGTGTCGCTGGGGCGCACCGACCGCTGGGGCACGAGCGACCGCGACAAGCTCGAGACGACCGACACCGACGTGACCGGCGCCACGGTCAAGGTGGTGCGGCGCGTGCGCAACGTGGGTCCGAGCGGCGTCGTCTTCGCCGGGCGCGCCATGCAGTACGCCGGCCGCGCGCGCCCGCGCACCGACAGCCCGGTGGTGGGCGACACACGTCCGGGCACCTTCCGTTGGAGCCGGCCGTCGCCGCCACGCTGGGTGGTGCTCCACCATACCGCCACGACGAGTGACCGAGTCAGCGTGAACTCGTTGACCGGCAGCGCCGAAGGCCACATCGCCCGGTCCTATGAGGACATCACGCCGGGCTCGTGGATCAAGAACGAGCCGAATACCATCGGCGTCCACTACCTGGTGCTGCGGCAGGGGATGGTGCTGCAACTGGCCGAAGAGAAGTACATCACGCGCCATGCGGGCACCGGGCAGTGGCGCAACACGGGGGCGATCTACGACTTCAACTCCGAGACCATCGGCATCGAGATCGTCGCCAAGGGCAACGACTTCACGCCGGGTCAGGTCCGCAACGTGGGCCGGCTGGTGGCCGACATCTGCCTGCGCAACCACATTCCGCTGCGGCATGTGGAGGGCGAGGCGTTCGCGCCGGGGGTGCTCTACCACAAGGACTTCGCCGGAGGGCTGCGCGGCAAGCCCGACCCGGCCGGCTGGCCCTGGAGCACCATGATGCAGTACGCCCAGGCCTGGGTGGCCAAGAAGTGAGTCACCGCGCGGGTGCAATGGCCCGGGCCGGTGGTAGGAACTGCTGATGGCATGGTTGACCCGCGGCATGGCGCACTGACCGATGGCCACGACCCTCGAACAAGTCTGTGACTACCTGCGTCGCGACGGGCGCCGGTACACCATGGATGTGGACGGCGAGCAGGTCAACTGCCACGGCGAGGGCGCCAACGGGCGCTGGGACATCGAGATCCGCCTGTCGGAAGAGGGCGAGTGCCTGCACCTGCGCGTGCCGCGCCTGGTGGCCCTGGGCGAATCGCCGTATGCGGCGGTGCTGTGTCTGCGGGTGCTGGAGCTGCACTACGAGATCAAGCTCGGCCGGTTCGGGCTCGATCCGGTGGACCACTGGCTCGACTGCGAGATCATCCTGCCGCTGGACGACGCGCCGCTGACGCACCGGCAACTGCGCCGCGCGCTGGGCACGCTGGTCCTGCTGGCCGATCAGCAGGCGCCGCGGTTCCGGCATATCCTGGCCACTGGAGAGGACCCCGGCGAGGATGACGAAGCTCACCTCAGCGGCTTCCTGGACCAGTTGGCGGCCAGTCTGGGCATGAGTCGCGAAGAGCTGGAGGCCGAGTTGGCGGCCGCCGAGAGCAGTGGAGCATGACCGACTGGCACGAGCGCATCAGCAGCCTGCCACCGGGCCTGCGCGACGGGCGCTGGGCCCAGTGCGTGCTGTGCATCCGGGGCAGCCGGCTGCATTTCCAGGAACTGGCCGAACAGGTCCTGGAGCGGCGCCGTCGCGCCGTCTGGCGGCGCGTGCTGCTGGCGGTGGGCGCGGTGCTGGTGCTGCTGCTGGCCTGCTGGATTCCCGCCGACGGCTCACGCATCGCGCTGGGCATCGTGGCTTCGCTGCTCGGACTGGCCGCCCTCGACGGCGCCGGCCGTGACTTCGGCCGCGAATGGCAGCCGTTCGACCTGGCCGTCATCGACGGCCGCCACGGCGAGGTGAACCTGGTCGGGCCCGACGGCACGGGCATGACGCTGCCTATCTCCGAGGTGGGCATGTTCCTGCTGGTGGCCGACCCGGCCTCCGGCGTGTTCCACGTCGGCGTGGTGCTGGAGGGTGGGTTCTACCTGCCCTGGCTGCACACGCGCGCCGGTCTGGCCGGCATCAGTCTGGCCTACCTGCTGGGCTACGCCACCGACCGGCCGGCCCGTCAGTTGACCTCACCGCTGCCGTTCCCGCCCGAGGCGTTGGCCACCGCCGAGCCGATCGAGGCGCCGTCGGCGTAGACGGCGGTCGGGCCGCCATGTGGACCGTGGGCGTCCCGACCGCCTCTGGCCGCGACGGTCCGCATCCCTGAACCGCGGGCGCCTCGCCGGCCGGTGGCGCCCCGGCGTGCCGAACGCGGCCCCTGGGAGCGCCGGCGTCTCGCCGGCAGGCTGTCTGGCGTGGACCGGGGCGCTGCACACCGTTGGCCGGTACGTCTGTACCACCGGACAGAATCTAGTGTCGATGGAAGACCCCATGTGGGTTAACCGGGAATGGTGTTGCACACGCACACCTTATCGCACATGCAGTTGTCAACCATTGCGCAACAGCAAGTGTTACCGGCACCGCGCCGTGGTTCGCAGCCCCTTTGGGGGGTTTCGCGCGGCGGCGCAGGCGTTGGTGCGGGTGCCGGCGCAGGCACCGCCATCAGGTTGCACGTGCAGACGGTGTTGCAGGTGCAGATCTGATCGCACAGGCACACCCCATCGTGCAGGTGGCTGCGGCTCTCCACGTGGCCCTGCCCGCCGGGCAGCGGCGCGCCGACGGCGATGGTGTTGCAGACGCAGACCGCGTCCGGCGGCAGCGGCGTGCCCGCCGGCACCAGGATGGTGTTGCAGGTGCAGACCAGCCGGCCCTGTTCTTGGCGCTCCTGCTTCAACTGCTGGCACGGGACCTGCTGCCTGGTGGGCAAGCTCGGGTCGACGAGCAGCCAGCGGCGCTTCTCTCCGGCCAACTCCCAGAGGATGATGTGGCCACCATAGCCGGCCGAAACGACGTGCTGGCCGTCGGGCGTCAACGCCAACGCCCAGACCGCGTCGGTGTGCCCCGCCAGTGTCGCCAGTGCCTGGCCGTCGGGCAGCGTCCACAGCCGAACTGTTCTGTCCAGGCTGGCCGAGGCCAGCGTCTTGCCATCCGGCGTCACCGCCAGCGCGCTGACCCAGTCTGTGTGCCCCGCCAGCGTGGCCAGGGCTTTGCCGTCGGGCAGCGACCATAGCCGCACCGTTCGGTCATCGCTCGCCGACGCCACTGCCCGGTTGTCGGGCGTCATCGCCAGCGCCCTGACCCAGTCGGGATGCCCGGCCAGCGTGGCCAGGGCGCGCCCGTCCGGCAGCGACCACAGCCGCACCGTCTTGTCCAAACTGGCGGAGGTCAGCGTCTTGCCATCTGGCGTCACCGCCAGTGCATTGACTGCACCGGTGTGCCCAGTCAGTGTCGCCAGGGCCTTGCCGTCGGGTAGCGACCACAGCCGCACCGACTTGTCATTACTGGCCGAGGCCAGCGCCTTGCTGTCTGGCGTAACCGCCAGTGCGATGACTGCACCGGTGTGCCCGGACAGCGTTGCCAGCGCCTTGCCGTCTGGCAGCGACCACAGCCGCACCGTGTTGTCTGCGCTGGCCGAGGCCAGTGCCTTGCCGTCCGGCGTCGCCGCCAGCGACGAGACAGCACCGGTGTGCCCGGTCAGCGTCGCCAGCGCCTTCCCGTCAGGCAGCGACCACAGCCGCACGGTAGCGCCACTGGTCGAGGCCAGGGCCTTGCCGTCGGGCGTCACCGCCAGCGACCGGACAGCACTGGTGTGCCCGGTCAGCGTCGCCAACGCCTTGCCCTCAGGCAGCGACCACAGCCGCACGGTAGCGCCACTGGTCGAGGCCAGGGCCTTGCCGTCCGGCGTCACGGCCAGCGCGGTGATCACCGACTGGTGCGCCTTGGGCATGCCCGCGGCCGTCTGGCCCTCCGGCAGCAACAGCTTGCCCACTCCGCCGCCGCCCATCACCTGGGCCGTCTGTTGCTGCGCCTCCGACCGGCCGCCCACCGCGCCCACCGCCGCGGCGGCCAGGGCCGCGCGGAGAAAGTCCCGCCGGTCGAAGCAGTAGCGCTCACCCTCGCGCCGCGGCGCGAACAGGCGCGGGC
>CAZHGD010000012.1:0-81828 GCA_964531735.1 uncultured Fimbriimonadaceae bacterium
GGATCGCCGAGCTGAGGGCGCAGATCGAGCCGCTGGACGCGGAACGCCTGGGTCTGGAGGCAGAGCTGAACCGGCTGACCTTTGAACAGGCGATCTCGCCCACGGGCGACGGCCCGGTGGGGGAAGCGCTGGCGGCGGCGCGGGTGGTCATCGCGCGGCTGGAGAGCCGGCTGCACGCGGAGCGCGAGACCGCGCGCCGGCGGCAGCAGGCGGAGCGCGAGGCTGCGGAGGAGCAGGGGCGCCTCGAACGCGCCATCGCGGTCTGGGAGCGCGAGTTGGGCGAGTTGGCCGAGTCGCTGAGCGGTTGGCGCGCCGAGTGGACCGAGCGCCATGGCGCCCGCGAGGAGCGGCAGCAGGCGCTGACCGCGAAGCAAGCCATGCGGCAGGACGCCGCGCGCCTGGTGGAGCAGTCGACCGCCGGCTCGCGTCAGGCCCGGCAGGCGCTGGCCGAGGCGCAGGAGGCCACCCACCGCGCCGAGCTGCGGCGCACGCAGGCCGATAGCGAACTGGGCCATCTGCAACAGGCCCTGGCCGACGATCATGACGGCCTGACCATCGAGCAGGCCCGGCAGCGGGCGGTCGAGCTGCCCAACCGGCAGGAGGCCGCCGACGAGCTGGCGCGCCTACGCGCCGCCATCGATGAGCTTGGCGACGTCAACCTCGGCGCCGTCGAGGAGTTCGAGCGCGTCACCGAGCGGCTGCTCTTCTACGAGAAGCAGCGAGCGGACCTGCAGCAGGCCCGACAGGACCTGCTGGAGGTGATCGCCGAGATTGACGAGCTGACGGTCGAGCGCCTGGACCAGGCGTTCACGGCGGTGAACCGCGAGTTCACCGCCATGTTCACGCGCGTGTTCGGCGGCGACGGCCACGCCGAGCTGCTCTGGACCGACCCCGACGACATTCTCAACAGCGGTCTCGAGGTGCTCGCCCGGCTGCCGGGCAAGCGCGCGCAGAACATCCTGCTGCTGTCCGGTGGCGAGCGCGCGATGACCACCATCACGCTCCTGCTGGCCATGTTCAAGGTCAAACCGTCGCCATTCTGCTTGCTGGACGAGCTGGACGCGCCGCTGGACGAGGCCAACCTGCGCAAGTACGTGGAGCTGCTGCGCGAGTTCTCGGCGATCAGCCAGTTCATCGTCATCACGCACAACCCCGAGACCGCGCGCGCGGCGGATGCGCTCTACGGCATCACCATGCAGGAGCCGGGCGTGTCGCGAGTCTACTCCTACCGCTTGCCGGCCGACGAGCCGGAAGCGTATGACGAGGCCGAGGCCGCCGACTGACCGGGCGGGGCTACCGCCAGCCGTTGGCCTCGAGGTCCAATCGGCCCAGCCGGCGCAGATCGTCGAGCGCCGCGGCGACCCCCGACAGATCCGCGGTGCCGGTGTCGGCCAGGCCCTGGTTGGCCAGCAGCACCAGTCGATGCCCCGGCGCCAGCTCGCAGCGCGGCTTGACGTTGTAGACGAAATGGCCGCTCAGGATCAGCGTCAGCGGGCCGTCGCCGCGAGTCACCAGCCGGGGCTCCTTCGGCTCGATGTAGAACTGGTTCGAGCCCAGGAACACCTGGCCGGTGTAGCCCTGACACTCCAGCAGCGGATGCTGGGTGAAGGTGTGCATCTTCGGCCCCTGAATGGTCACGCGCCCAGGTGGGTCGCCTGGGCTGCCGGCCAGCACCAGGTGGCGGTCCATCTGCTCGGTGTAGAAGTCGCTCATCACCAGCGAGTGGTTGTCGCGCACCTCCACGCTGGGCGAGACCACGGTGGCCAGGCGGAACAGGAAGCCCAGCAACCCGTCGCGGTCGGGCGCCCGGCCAGACACCGAGATGGTGCCTTCCAGGCTGTTGGCGAACAGGAACCGCGCGCGGCCGCAGTCCACGAACCGCAGGTTGCCCTGCACGTGCCGGCCGAGCACCAGGCTGTCCTTGGACAGTCGCTCGAACAGCAGGCCCTGCTGGCCCGGCCGCTTCTGGTACATGCCGTAGACGTACACGCCGTCGTAAGTGACGCGCGACGGTCCGCCGGTCGACGTCTGCCGGATGTCGGCCAGCGACTTCACCGGCCCGTCGTCGTGGTGGCCGATGCGGAACTGCTCCAGCGTGATGTCCTGCGGGTCGGTTACCTCGATGGCCACGCCGTCGGCAGGCCCGCGCCAGAGCAGGCGCGTGAGGAACCCGCTGCCGCCGAACCGGTACCCGCCCCCGCTCAGCCGCAAGCTGCGCGTGAGCTTGTAAGCGCCCGCCGGCAGGTAGGCCAGCGCGCCGCGACCGGCGGCGCACGCCGCGTCGATGGTCTTCTGGATGGCCTGCGTGTCATCGGCCTGGCCGTCGCCACGGGCGCCGAAGTCGCGCTTGGCGTCCAGCACGCGGTAGCCGACGTCGACGCTGGAGCGCAGGAAGCTCTGGTCGGCGCCGCGCAAGGCGCCGCCGAGCTGGCCGGCCGGCAGCTCGACGACCTGCTGTCCGCCGCTCACCAGGTCGGCCGCGCGCGCCGGGGTGTTGCCGGCCAGCAGCAGCTTCTGCCCGCCCCCGGCCCGCACCGGTGGACCGGCGCCCGGCGGGTCACTGAACACGCAGTCGAACAGCAGTACCGGGGCACCGTTGAGGTGTACGGCGCCGGCCGCATCGCGCCAGCGCGACACGCGGCAGTCCTGGATGACCACCGGCGCAATGCCGCCGGTGCTGACGAAGCGCGGCGAGCCGACCGACGTACACCGGCGCAGCGAGCTGCCGTGCTCGCTGGCAATCTGGCAGTCGACCTGGCGGCTGCCCTCGAAATGGCAGTTGCGCGCGTAGAAGTTGCCATGGCTGTCGGTGATGCCGGACCCGCAATCGCGGAATTCACAGCCGTCGAAGCTGTTGTCGTAGTCGTTGAAGGTGCCAATGGCGACGCCCGTGCCGCAGCGCTCGAACAGGCAGTTCAGGTAGAGGATCTCGGCCGAGGCGACCTTCTGCTGGTGGCCGACGCGGATGCCGGCGGCCGTGAAGTTGGCGAACGCCTCGTGCTCGTGCCGCACCTCGGTCTCGAAGCGCTGGTCGGCGGCGTGGTCGAACCCCACCGCGGCCTTGCCGCGGCCGTCCCACGAGAGACCGACGTACCGGCTGTAGGCGACGCCGTTACTGCGGAACATGCGGCCGCCGGACTCGCCGTCCCAGACCAGCTTGGTGTCGCGCCCGGCGCCGACCAGCAAGATGCCATGCCGCGGTCCGTCCAACGAGAGGGTCCGGGTGAGGCGATAGGTGCCGGCCGGCAGCAACAGGCTGCTGCCATCGCGCATCGCCGACAGTTTGGCCTGCAAGGCCGCGGTATCATCGGCTACGCCGTCGCCGACCGCGTCGGGCCGGGCACTGACCCAGTCGCTCCGCGGGGCCCAGCTCAGCGCGGGCACGTTCGGCCCGGCCGTTACCACCAACGACAGCAGCGCCCACATCGCCATGCTCAGCCTCCGACCGGCCACGCTCACCACGCCGGGCTCGTCTCGGCCGCCGCCGGCGTGCGTCAGTATAGCGTCACCGACCGGTTAAGGTGCCGGGCTGCGACGCCGATGCTCTTGCAGCACGATGGTCCAGAGGAAGGTGGCGACGCGCGAACGCCGTAACGGCTGGCGGCGTTGATCCAGGTAGCGCCCACCGTTAGCTGGCGGGCCTGTCACCGTGTGGCAACAACAGCCGTCCAGCATAGTGTGGTAGGACAACGTGTTCGGAGCTTCGTGATGGCTTGCCAAGTCAGCTTTGGTCCTCGTTTCAGCCCGCGGTCGGCGCCGGTGACCTTTTGGTTGATCGTGAGTTCGGCCGTGCTGCTGCTGGCCATGTTCGCGGCCAGCGCCAACCGCGAGTGGGCTCTGCTGCTGGCAGCGCAATTCAGCTTCGATCCGTCGGCCGTCGCGGTGCGCCCGTGGACGGTGCTGACCTACCCGCTGATGAACTTCAGCAACCCCTTCTGGTTCTTGCTGATGGGCTACTGTCTGTGGTGGGTTGGGGCCGACCTCGAGCGCTGGTGGGGTTCACGGGTCCACGCTGGGTTCCTGTTGGCGGTGACCTGCCTGACCGCCTTGATGGTCTACTGCGCGACGCTGCTCGCGCCGCGCATGGGCCAGGCGGTGTTGGTGGGCGCCAGTCCGCTGCTGGCCGCCCTGATGACCGTCTGGGGTCTGCGCAATCCGCGCTCCACGGTGGTGCTGATCATCGTGCCCGTGACCGGGGCCGTGGTCGCTGTCCTGGCGGTGGCCTCCATCTGGTTCTCCTATGGGATCTACCACGGCCTGTTCGCCACGCTGGGCAGCGCCGGCCTGGGTGCCCTGTATTTCTACCAGGGCCACCACTTCCACCAGGTCGTGCGCAAGATCGGCCCCACGCCGGAAGAGCGCGCCGCCCGCGATCGCGACCGGCGGTTCCGCCGCATCATGGAGCAGTCGGGGTTGTACCTGGTCGACGATGACGAGGAGCACCGCCGGCGGCACGGAGGATCCTCGAAGTCCTGACGCGAATCGAATCCCGCCCGGCGGCTCCGGCCGCTGGGCGGGCCGGCTCGCGGTGCGAGCGGGGCGTTGTGATGCCCCGGCCATTGCGTCATAATGTGGGCAGGCGTGGCCGACAGGACTGGCCCGGTGGTTCGGGAGGCGCAAGATGCCGGACAAGCTGCCCCATCTGGAAGCGGTCAGGCAACTGGTCGAAGAGGAACACCTCAAGTTGGAGCCGGGCGGCCTGGGCCAGCGGATACGCAGCGCCGTCTACTACGACCCGCAGCGTCCCGGCCGCGAGGGTGATGTCTTCCTGTTCGAGGTGATCAGCAACTTCGGCGAGGGCGTGTGCACGCTGCCGTTGTTTGAGATCCGCCACCAGTGGGACGACGCGGATCCGGGCACATCGCTGTGCATGGTCCTGTGCAGCCCTGAGGAGTTCGTGGCGGCCGTCAGGGCCGACATCGAGCAGATCCGCGAGCTCAGGCGGGCCATCGACCGGCAGGCCGCAGCCTTCATCCATGGGGGGAACCCGTTCGATGTCTTCGCTCCGCTTGCCGCCCAGTGATCTGTGGCTGGACCAAGCCCGGTCGGACCTCGCGGTCCTGGCCCTGTTGGTCCGGAGTGACGGCGACGCGCTGGAGCCCCGGTTGCGCTGCCAGGCCATCGCCAAAGCCCAGCAAGTCGTCGAGAAGTCAGTGAAGGGGATGTACGGCATCCTGCTGGAGCATGGGGCGATCGCCGAACTCGTGGCCGGCGTCGAGTGGTTCGACCACTACCCGGCCAAGATGATGGCAGCGCTGTTCATCAGCACGACGCGGCGGCGGTCCAGGCCACTTCTGGAGGCGGCGCAGGCGCTGCTCGGAGGCGCGGACTACGGATCGGCCACGGCGCTGTGTGGCCTCGCCCCATCGGGCGACCTGCGCCTCAATACGGAGTATCCTTACCTGGCCCGCGGGGGCTGGGCGACGCCAGCGGACGAGGACGCTTTCGCGGCCACCGACGTCGAGCGCTATCGCCGGGTGGCCACCGAGTTCCTGTCCGCAGCGTCCAAGCTGAGGGACTCGGCCATCCTTGGCTTCGCGCGACGACGCTGACACTCGCCGCGTCGAACAGGCTGCCCGGCCCTCCGCTTGCTTGCTGCTGACCCGGGCCTCGGGTGGAGGTGATGATGCGTTGGCAATGCCTATGGGTGGTGCTACTGGCCACCCGCCTCTCGGCCACCGAGTTCGTCGTGCCGTTGGCGGCCCAGCCGCCGACTCCGGACGGCCGCATCCAGCCGGGCGAATGGACCGGCGCCGCGTTCGACGGCTTCGCCTGGCAACATCGTCTGGAGCGCCGCCGCGGGCGCGGGTTCATCACCGCCACCGCCACCGATCTGTACGTGGCCTGCCGCACGCAACTGCCGGCCGAAGGCGGTCTGCTGGCCGCGGTGGACAAGGACATCGAGAAGCTGGTCTTCGACGACAGCGCCGAGGTCTGGCTGGATCTGACGCCCGGCACCGCCGACGGCGCCACCTACCAGATGATCACCAACCCGCTGGGCCGCCGCTACTTCGCGCTGCATCCGCGCGGCTCGACCCAGCCCGATCCCGGCTGGCGTGGCGACTGGACGGTGGCCTGTAGCCAACACGACGGCTGGTGGGACCTGGAGTGCCGTGTCCCGCTGGCCACACTGGCACCCGGACGGCGCGCCACCGACGGTGCCTTCGGCCTCAACCTCTGCCGCAACTGGAAGCAGGAGTGGGCGTTCAGTTCACTCGGCGGTGGCGGCTACAAGCCTGACCGCGACGTCGTGGTCCGCTTCGTGGCCACCGGCGCACCGCAAGTGGCGCACGAACAACGGCGCGACCCGCTGGCTGCCGACGTCGAGAGTGCGCTGGTCGTCCGGTCCGACTCGCCGCTGCGCGTCAAGGCCCGGCAGCGCCTCGAGCGCGACACCATGCCGGAAGTGACCGTCGAGCAGACGCTCGATCTGGCGGCGGGGCGCCCAGCGGAGGTGGTGCTGCGCTGCGCGCCGGCCGGGAGCGTCAAGCAGCACCAGCTCAAGCTCGAGGTCACCTCGGAGGACGGGCAGACGGTCTACTACCGCCGCGCGGTGGCCTGGGTCGCCCAGCCGGGCGAGTGGGCCTGGAAGACCGCGCGGCAGGTCAAGCCGCCCATCGACGTGCAGTTCGCCTACTACCCATACCTCGACAAGCTCCGCCTGCTGGCCGACGTCAGTGGCCTGCCGCCCGAGGCCAAGCTCGCGCGCGTCGACGTGCAACTGCGCCGCAAGGGGCGGCCGGGCGAAGTGGTCAAGCGGCTGAGCCTGGACCACTTCGACGCCAACGGCCGCCAGGCGATCGAGACGCCGCTCCCCGGCCTGGACGGTGAGTATGAGCTGGTGGCCACCGCGATGGGCGCCAACGTGCCGGCCGGCGAAGTGGTCAAGCCTTTGGTGCGCACGCGGTACGAGTGGGAGCGGAACCCGGCCGGCCGCCGGGCGGCGGTCTACGCGCCGTTCACCGCGCTGCGCTGGTCGGCCGCGGACCAGACGGTCAGCGCCGCGCTACGCACGCACCGGCTCAACGGCCTGGGCCTGTGGGACCAGGTCACGGCGCGCTCGGCGCACACCGGTGTGGAGCGCCCGCTGCTGGCCGCGCCGATGCGCTTCCGCGTGACCAGCGCTGCCGGGCAGGCCACGGTCACGCCGGCCACGCTCGGCGTGACCACTACCGGCGACGCCCAGCAGCAGTTCACCGGCGGCTTCAGCGCCGGGCCGCTGACCGCCCGGACCGCCTGCACGATGGAGGTGGATGGCCTGCAACGCGTGGCGCTGACGCTGCAACCCACCGGCGGGCAGACGATCCACGAACTGACGCTCGAGATCCCGCTGCGAGCCGATCAGGCCACGCTGATGCACGCCATGGCCGAAGGCATCCGCAACTCGATCTGGTCGCAAGCCATCCCCGCCGGCCAGGGCGTCGTCTGGGACGCGGGCAAGTTGGCGGTCAGCGAGTTCCCGCGCAACTTCGGCACCTATCTGTTCTGCGGCAGTCCCGTTCGCGGTCTGTGCTGGTTCGCGGAGAACGACGCCGGCTGGAGCTGGGACGCCGCCAAGCCGAACCTGGAGCTCGTCCGCGAGGGCGAGACGGTGCTGATGCGCGTGCACCTGGTCAACAAGCCGGTGGTGCTCACCGCGCCGCGGACCATCACCTTCGGGCTGCAGGCCGCGCCGCTGAAGCCGCGCCTGGCGCCCTGGCGCTGGCGGTTCTGGCGTGACCGCTACTCCATCCTGGGCACCGACATCAACTGGCTCGCGCTCGGCGACTGCGGTTCGGTCTACCCGGCGGGCAAGGACCTCTACCTCTGGGACATGATCCGCCGCGGTAATCGCGAGAAGCTGACCGAGGCGGACCTGCAGGCGGTCATCGCGCACGGGCGCAAGTACTGGGAGCCGTATGGGCCCCAGGCGGTGGAGAACTTCGTGCGGCACGCCCGCTACAACCTGACCGGCCGCTATGGCACGAAGATGGTCTTCTACTACAACCGCGCCAGCTACCAGGCCGCCGACGAGTTCCAGACCTTCGAGGACGAATGGTCGAAGAACGACTACCGCAGCATCGGTCCGGGCCGGGGCATCGGCGAGATACCGATCGTGCCGAGCGAGTCCTACACCGACCACGCGCTGTGGTGGTATGCCAAATCGTTCGACCTGGGCGGCAACCAGGCGGTCTACTGGGACAACTGGTTCATCCAGCCGTCGCAGAACACGGTCATGACCGACGCCTACCGCCGTGCCGACGGCGCGATCATGCCGGCGGCGGGCCTGTGGGGCCTGCGCGAGCTGTCGCGGCGGACGTTCAACCTGATGCACGAACGGCGGATGCTGCCGCTGACCATGCCGCACATGACCTCGACCAACATCCTGCCGCTCCACGGCTTCGCTACGGTGCAGTACGACCTGGAATGGCGCTACAGCGAAGGCGACATGCAGGACCGCTTCACGCGCGAGTATCTGCTGCTGTGTACCACCGGCGAGCTCGCCGGCACCTGGCCGGTGCTGCTCGGCGATCAGGGCAACAAGAGCGAGGACGCCTGGATCCAGCGCACCTACGCGGCGGTCAGCATCGTGCATGAACTCGATCCCACGGCGCGGGCCTGGTCGAAGACCTGGCAGAGCGTCTGGAAGCCGCTGATGGACCCGATTCTGGCGCTGCTGGACGACCCCGGCCTGCAGGTCTGGCGCTATTGGGACGAGCGCCCGCAGCCGGCGACGACCGGGCACCCGGACCTGCCGACCATCGTCTATGCCGTACCGGGCAAGACCGCGGTGGTGGCCGTGGTCAGCTACGCGCGGCAGGATGAGGAGGTCACGCTGAAGGTGGATGCCAAGGCCTTGGGCTTCGGCGGCGCGGTGACGGTGAAGGACGCGGAGACGAGCGAGGCGCTGCCGGTGACTGACGGCGCGGTGCGGTTCAGGCTGAAGAAGCACGATATCCGCGAGCTGCGGCTCCAGCCACAGGCGTAGCGGCCGATGTACCTCAGGATTCCCCGTCTCGGAGTCGATCCGCGCTGCGAGCTGGCCGGTAGCGAAGCCTTGCTGCTGGCCGTGTCGGGCGGGCCGGACAGCATGGCGATGCTGCACCTGCTGGCTGATGATTCGCGATGGGAGGGCCGGCTGCACGTGGCCACGTTCGACCACCGCTGGTCGCCAAGCGGCGCGGTGACGGCCGAGCGGGTGCGTGACTACGCCGAACGGCTGGCCGTGCCATGCACGGTCGGCCGTGCTGAGCAGGCCGACTACTCCGAAGCCGGCGCACGGGCGCAGCGGCATGCCTTCCTACAGGCCACCGCCGATGCCGAAGGCCTCGACTACATCGCGGTTGCGCACACCGCCGACGACCGCGCCGAGACCTTGCTGCTGCACCTCCTGCGTGGCACCGGTACCACCGGCCTGGGTGCCATGGGCGCTCGTGACGGTCGCTATGTCCGCCCCCTGCTCCACCGCCGGCGTGCCGCTGTGCGCGAGTACGCGGTGTTCTACGACGTGCCATTCCACGACGATCCGGCCAACCAGGACGCGAGCTACTTGCGCGCCCGCATCCGCACCGAAGTGCTGGGCGTGTTGGAGGCGCTGCGGCCCGGCGCGCTGGAGTCGCTGGTGCGTACCGCCCTGGTCTGCGAAGTTGAGCGCGACGTGCTGCTGGCGCTGGGACGGCAGCGCCTGGCCGAGCGGGTGCGCGTGTCGCCACCCACGCACTACCTGTCTGGCCGGCGCCACCTGATGCTCGACCTCGCCGGCTTTCCTGAACTGCTCGAGGGCGAGCGCTGGCTGATCCTGCGCGCCGCCGTACGCGAGCTCCTCGGCGACCTGGCGGACCTCAGCCTGCGGGCCGTGCGGCGCCTCGATACGCTGGCCTGCGGGCCAACCGACCAGGGCGTCCTGACCGGTTGGCGGGTCACCGCCGACCGTTGTCGGGCCGGGCTGGTGCTGCTGGAGGCCTGCTACCCCGGCCCGGTGTGGGCGCCGCAGCCCCTACCGGTGCCAGGCGAGCTGGCCCTGCCGGACTGCGGGCTGGTGGCCATCTGCGGCCCCGCCGCCGAGGGGTCTGTCATGGTCTGCCACTTAGCGGCTGACTTGGCCCCGTTCGAAGTGCGTATGCGCCGCGACGGCGACCGTCTCCGCCCGCTTGGCCGCGGCGGCTCGCGCAAGCTCTCCGACCTGCTCGCCGAGGCCGGCGTGCCGCAGGTGGTGCGCGACCGCGTGCCGGTTATCTGCGCCGGCGGACAGCCCATCGCCGTGCCGGGCATCGCCGTGGACGAAGCCGCCGCCGGCGAACTGGCCGTGGGCGTGCGCTTCACCGCCCCTTCGGGTAGCTGACCTCCAGCACCAGATCGCGGCAGACCTGCCGCACGCCGCGCGCGCGGACGAGTGCCCAGATGGACTCGCCGGTGGTGGTGCTGCTCGAACTGCCGAAGTCCAGCTCGTTGGCGAAGCGGCCGCTCTTCAGCCGGCCGGTGCCGTCGAGGCGCAACTGGCCGTCGACATAGACCTTCACGTCGCGCCCGTGCAGCGCCATCCGGTAGGTGTGGAAGGCATCCGTGGTGTTCATCGCGTAGCGCAGGCGGCTGTCGCTCCACAGCTCGATGCGGTCGGGCCAGAGCGTCAGGCGCTCCGACTGCGTGGCGCTGCTGCAGATCAGGTTGCTCGAGCCGTCGACCACCTTGACCACCGCTTCGGCCGCGGTCGGCTGAGCGAAGTCGGCGCCCCAGGGGAAGCGGTAGTAGAGGTACTCGCCGGGCTGCTCACCGCGGTCGGCAATGCGCAGGCCGTCGGCGCCCGCCTTGGCCGTGGTCTTGGCGGAGCCACGGTCACGGCCCCAGCCGGGCCCGGGCAGGCCCTGGCCGTCGTAGAGCGTGTGCCATTGCTCGGCTCCGGCGGCACTGGTGCGCAAGGTCACCTGGTTGCCGCCGCGCCGCAGTTGCGCCACCGGCACCGGCAGATCGAGCCAGCCCTTGGTCAACTTGCCGCCGCTGGTCGGCTGCCCGTTGACCGTCACCTGCACCTGCTCGGGCGCGGTGACCAGCGGCAACTCCAGGTGCAGCGTGCAGGTCGGTGCCGTCGGCGCCTTGGCGAAGTCCTCGCCCACCATCAGCTCGACCTCGGCGGCGCGGTCGGGCGGCAGGCTCAGCGGATGTGCCGGCGTCAGCACCGGCACCGTGCGGTAGCGCTGGCCGTCCGCGAGCCAGTCGTCGGGCCGGCCGTCGCGCGCGATGACGAAGTAGAGCTTGTCGAGCCCCGCCATCACCGCCGGATCGCCCACCTCGCGGAACTGCGGCGCCGCGGGGTTGAAGACATTGAACAGGTGGATGCCGTCGACGCCCGCCTGCCAGGCCACCATCGCCCGCCCGCGGTAGCCTGCCGCCGAGCCGCGCCGGAAGCGGGTCTCGCCGGTCACGCGCGAGTCGCTGAGGCAGGCGTAGAACGGCACCTGGTAGCGGTGCGCCAGGGCCACGCTGTACGCCCACGGGTTGAGCCGGAAGTAGCAGGTGGTGATCAGCAGGTCCACCAGCCCTTCGCGCAGCCACTGCTCGAGGTCGAGACCCAGATCGCGGCAGAAGTCGACCGAGTCGGGCACGCGGATCGAGACCAGCAGCGGCTTGCCGCGCGCCTGCCCGACGGTCTCGGTCATGGCCCGGACGCGGCGCATGAACTCGGTCATCAGCGCGCGCTCGCCGTCGCCGCAGCGCCCGCCGTTGGCCGAGGCCTTGAAGAAGCACAGATGCCGGTAGTAGTCGAGCTCCAGCCCGTCGACGTCGTAGCCCTGGGCCACCTCCTCCAGGTAGCGGAAGGCCAGCTCACGGATCTCCGGCCGGGCGTAGTCCACCGAGCTCCACCGCCCGTGTGCTGTGCGTTTGGCCACCTCGCCCACCAGCCAGTCGGAGTGCTGCTCCTTCAGCGGCGGGTAGAGCGCGTAGGGCTTGTCCGGCCGGTGCTCCACGTCGTGCGTGTCGTTCATCCGCATCGACCAGAACACCTCACGGCGCTGGCGTCGCGCGTCGGCGATCATGAGCTGCAAGCAGTCGGCGCCACTGTCGATCAGCTCCTTGGTGACGTTGCGGGCGTCCGGCAGGATGCCGTAATCGGCCATCTGCCGCGTGAGGACGGTGCCGGCCTTGGTGTGGTGGGTGAAGTGCGAGAAGCCCGAGCTGATGGAGCAATAGGCCAACGAGTCGACCTGATGCCCTTCGGGGAACGCGTTGCGCAGGGCCACGAACGCCGCGGGCGTCAGCGGCTGGTTGCGCGGGTAGTAGAGCACGTCACAGCCGTCGTTGTTGAAGATGATCCGCCGCGGCCGATGGGCCAGTTCGCGGCGCTGCGCGCGATAGCGGTCGAGGGCTTCGTCGGCCCCGGCAGGCTGGAGCAGACCGGCCAGCAAGGCCAGACCGAGAGTGGCAGTCGCGTGCATCAGCCGGTCTCCGCAGACGTCTCGCGGCGATCGATTCGGCCCAGCGACCCGCGCACCTTCGGCGGCCGTCAGCGGTCTGCGGTACAATGGTCGCGAGGGGCGCACCCTCATTGCCCGGAAGCTCGACATGGTCGCCGAACACGTGACCGACAACCCATCGGTGCGGTTGCTACCCGACCGCAAGCTCACCTATGAGGAGTACCTCGACTGGCTCGACGACCAGACGCATGCCGAATGGGTCGATGGGGAGGTGGTGTTGATGAGTCCGGTCACCAACGAGCACGATGCCGTGGTCGGCTTTCTGCGCGCCCTGCTTCAGCATTGGTGCGAGCAGCGCTCCGGCGGCGTGGTGCGAGGCGAACCGTTCCAGATGCGTCTCGGCCCTGGCCGTTCGGGTCGCGCGCCAGACGTGCTGGTGGTCGCCGCGGCCAACCATGAGCGCCTGAAGCGCACCTTCCTGGACGGGCCGGCCGACCTGGTGGTCGAGGTGGTCAGCGACGACAGTGTCGAGCGCGACTGGGTCACCAAGCGCCGCGAGTACGCCGAGGCCGGCGTACGCGAATACTGGATCGTCGATCCGCGCACCCGCCGCGCGGAGTTCGTGGCCCTCGGCGAGGCCGCTGAGTACGAGTCGCTCGCCACCGACGACGGCCGCCTGCACAGTCGCGTGCTCGATGGTCTGTGGCTGGAACTGGCCTGGTTCTGGGACCGGCCGCAGTTGCTCGAGGTGCTGCGCGCGTGGGGGATCATCTGAGCGCAAGGACTATGCGGCCCGAGCGCCAACCAACCGGTGCTTGGAGCGCCGGTCGTGTCCCACCCCGTGTTGGTCTGCATCTGGTACGACACCGAAGACTACCTCACGCCATCGAGTGATGACTCCGCGCTGCGCCTGGCGCAACTGCACAGCCGCCTGGGCGTGCCGTGTACGTTCAAGGTGGTCGGCGAGGTGGCCCGCCGCTGGCGCGAGCGGGGGCGCGGTGACGTGGTCGCCGCGGTGGCCGCACACCACCTGGGCTACCATACCGACCTGCACAGCGTCCATCCCACAGTGGCCGAGTACTGCGCGCCGGGCTCCTGGGACGACGGCGTGGCCTTGTTCGAGCACTACGAGCGCCGTGGCTTCGACGCGGTGCGCGAGGTGGTCGGCCGCGAGGTGACCACTTACGGGCAGGCCGGCAGTTCCTGGGCGCCGATGGCGCAGCACTGCACCCGCGAGTGGGGCGTGCCCACCTACGCCGACGAAGGCCCCTGGGTCGGCCACGACGGCGCGCCGTTCTGGTACCTCGGGCAGTTGCACATCACCCGTATGGCGCCGAACCACGTGCGGTTCGACCTGCGCGCCACTGACGGCGCCGAAGCCGGCATGCGGCGGTTCGACGAGGCCTGTGAGCGGCTGTCGAGCACCGGCGGCGTGATCAACATCGGCTTCCATCCGAACGAGTGGAACACCAACGAGTTCTGGGACGCGGTCAACTTCTCCCGCGGCGCCAATCCGCCGCCCGAGCGCTGGCGGCCGGCCAGCGAGTGTTCGCCCGACGAGTGCGACCGGCGCTTCGCGGCCACCGAGCGCTACTTCGCGCACATTGCCCGCAGCGGCGCCGTGCCGGTGGGCTGCGGCGACATCGTCGGCCGGTATCTGGCCCCCGGCCGCGCGCTGCGCGCGGTCACTGCCGCCGAACTGGTCGCGGCCACCGCGGGTTGGACCGACTCCGTCGGCTACGCCAACGTGACCGGCACCTGGCTGAGCGCGGCCGAAGTGCTGTCGGTGGCCGCCAGCCTGCTGTGTGGTCAGCCGGCGGCCGCACCGCTCGCCAGCGAGGGCCCGCGCGACGATCTGCCGCCGCTGGCCGCGCCACGCGCGGTCACGGTGGGCGAGTTGCGCCAAGCGGCGCAACTCGTGCTCGATCGCGTCTCGGCCCGCACCGCCAGCGGCTGGTCGGTCGCGCCGCTGCCCAGCGGCGTGCCAGTCGGCCCGGCCCTGGTGCGCCCGGAAGAGTTCCTCGACGCCGCGCTGGCGGCGCTGCGGGCCAAGTCCGAGCGCGGCGCCTGGCCCGCCGAGGTGGAGCTGCGCCCGGTGGGCTTCGCGCCGGCGCAACACGTCGTCGCGGGTCCGGGCTACTTCAACTGGGTCATCCACCCCGAGGGCTTCGACGCCCCGAAGCTGCTGGACCACGCGCGCCGCCAGGCCTGGACCTTCAAGCCGGTCACCTGGCTCGTCTGACGAAAGGTCGTGCCCCGTGCGTCCCAACCTCCTGCTGATCCTGGTCGATTCGGCCCAAGCCGGTGCCTACCGGCTGAACGGCGGCCAGGCCGAAGCCCCGGCGCTGGAGCGCTTGGCGGCCGAGGGTGTCAACTGCGCCCGCGCGTGGTCCACCACACCGATCTGCCACCCGGCTCGCGCCGCGCTGATCACCGGCTGCTTCCCGCACACGCACGGCATGGCGACCAATGCCGAGTACGCCGGCGGCTGGCCATTCCGCGTGCGCGAGGAGACGCCGCCGCTGCCGGCGTTGCTGCAGCAGGCCGGCTACCGCACGGGCTACGCGGGGCAGCTCCATATCGACGTGCCCGGCTGGGACGCCGACCGCCATGAATCCACCGTCGACTTCATGGCCTGGCTGCGCGCCCGCGGGCTCGAGGAAGCCTCGCCGCCCGAGCGCCGCGGCTGGATGTGCGGCCCGGTTGACTACAGCGTCGACGAGACGCGCGAGGGCCGCTTCTGCGCTCAGGCGCTGTCGCTCCTCGACGAATTCACCGGCGACGACGCGCCGTGGTTCCTGCAGCTCGACTTCGACGGACCACACCCGCCGTGCTGGCTGCCGGAGCCGTATGCCAGCACCTACGACCCGCAGGCCATCGACCTGCCGCCGACCATCGCGGACGACCTGTCGGGGCGACCCGACTGGGTCCAGCGCGCCCGCCGACGGCAGGTCGCCACGCCACGTAGCGAAGCCGACTGGCGGCAGTTGCGGGCGCACTACTACGGCTCGATCACCATGATCGACAGCCTGGTCGGGCGCGTCCTCGACCGCCTCGACCAGCACGGCCAGGCGGCCAACACCGTGGTGGTGTTCACCAGCGATCATGCCACGCCGGTCGGCTACCACGGCTTCCCGATGCACGGCGGGCCGGCGCTCTACGAGGAGGTGCTCCGCGTGCCGTTCGTCTGCCGCTGGCCAGACGGTCTGCCGGCCGGCGCCACGCGGCAGCACGCGGTGCAGCAGGTGGACTATGCGCCGACCATGCTCGCGGCGGCCGGGCTGCCGGCGCCGCCGATGCACGGCCGCTCGGTGCTCGCCGGCCTGCGCGGCGAACCGGCCGACTGGCCCGATCAGAGCTTCCACTCCTATCACGGCACGGGCTCGACGCTCTTCTCCGTGCGCGCCTGGCGCGACGGCGACGCCAAGCTGATCTACACGCCGTACGCGGCGGCCGAGGTCTACGATCTGGCCGCCGATCCGCTCGAGACGGTCAACCTCTGCGGGCGGCCGGAGGCGGCCGAGTTGGAGCGCGGCTTGCGGCGCGGCCTGCTGGCCGAGATGGAGCGGGTTGGCGACCCACTCCGGCACCACGCGCGCGCGGATCTGGCCGTGTAGCTTGATGTCGATTGACGCCAAGGGCCGTCCGGTGATACCTACTGCGGACGCCCGTCGCGCGGCGTCGGCCCAGGATGCAACCATGACCGCTTTGCCCCGTCTGCTGATTCTGCTTGCCGTGCTCGCTCATGCCGCCCTGGCGGCCGAGCCCACCATGGTCGTCGACACCATGGAGGACCTGGCCACCTGGCGCACCGGCGGGCAGAAGGAGGCGTCGCTCAAGTCCGAGCAGACGCTGGTCACCGAAGGGCGCCAGGCGCTGCGGTTCGAGGTGAAGATCGACCACCACGCCGACGAGAGCATCGAGGGCCAGAAGTACCCGAAGGGCTGGCCGCGCGTCGAGCGCAATCCGAACCCGCCGCTCGACCTGTCCGCCGCCGGCGGCCTCGCGTTCGACATCTACACGCTGTCCACGCGCGCGGCGATGCCGGGCAGCTCGCTGCACATCATCCTGCGTGACCGCAGCGGCAAGGACTGGTCGGCCAACCTGGGCGAACTGCCGCTGAAGCAGTGGAAGCACTTCCGCCTGGACTTCCCTGACAGCTTCCAGCGCAGCGCCATCTACCATTGGCAGTTCTTCCTGTCCGAGTCGGACTACAACCACGGCGACTGGGCCGCGTTCATCATCGACAACGTCCACGGCTATGCCGCGCAGCGCTCGCGGCAGTTGGTGCCGAAGCTGCAGGCGAAGCTGACGACGCTGCGGTCGCTGGCGGCTGACGGCGAGGCCGCCGCCCTGGCCCGCGAGGTGCAGCAGGCCGAGGCCGATCTGGCGCGTCTGGAGCGACTGGACCTGGCCGGCAGCAACGCCCTGGACGCCCGCTGCGCCGCGCTGCGCGCTCGCCTCCAGACGGCGCTGATGACCGCCGGCGCCAAGCGGACCTCACCCGACGGCTCCTACTGCCTCGGCACCGAAACCAGCCTGCGCAAGATCCTCCGCGACGACGTCGACTTCCGGCCCGGGGCCGACCTGCGGCTGAGCGTGGCCGGCAATGAGCGCGAGGCGGGGCAGATTCTGCTGCGGCCGGTGACGCGGGACATCACCCGCCTGAGCGCCGACTGGACCGATCTGGTCGGCCCCGGCGGCGCGCGCCTGGCCAAGGACCGCCTCAGCCTGGACGCCGTGGGCTATGTCGAGGTGCTCAAGGCCAACTACATCCGTGACCGCGACGGCTGGTGGCCCGATCCGCTGATTCCGCTGGACTGGCCCGGCAGCGGCAAGGCCGGCTTGGGACCACTGGCCGACCGCCTGGCCAAAGTCGGCGAGACCCAGCCGCTCTGGCTGACCGTGCGCTGTCCCACGGGCCAGCGGCCCGGCACCTACACCGGCACCGTCACGCTCAAGCCGGCCGGTCTGCCCGAGAGCAAGGTGGCGCTGACGGTGCAGGTCCGTAGCTTCGACCTGCCGCTGCGGCCGCGGCTGAAGACGGCCTTCGCCTTCTTCGAGGGCGAGTGGCGCAACTACTACCAGCGCGCGATGACCGTCGCCGAGCGCCGGGCGGTCGAGGCGTTCCTGCTCGACCGCAAGCTCAACCCGATGAACCTCTACACGCCGTATGCCTGGCCGGCGTTGAGCGACCTGCCGTATATGCGTGAGCGCGGCCTGAACGCCTACTGCCTCGGCTACTGCCCCACCACCGTCGCCGGCCTCGGTGACCTGGTCTACTACCGTTACCTGCGCGACTACCGCGCCTACCTGGCCAGCCAGGGCATGGATCGCGACGCCTGGCTGTACGGCTACGACGAGCCGCATTGCCAGCCGAACTGGGAGCAGCTCAAGGTCATCATCCGGCAGGTCTACCAACTGGTGGACGCCGTCGCACCGGGTCTGCCGAAGGCCTCGACCACGGCGGTTGTGCCCGAGCTGCACGGCGCGGTGAACCTGTGGATCCCGCAGACCATGCAGGTGGTGCGCCACGACACGCTGGCTCGCCAGCGGGCCGGCGACCAGGTCTGGACGTATGTCGCCTGCACGCCGCCGCACCCGTTTGCCAACTACTTCGTCGAGTACCCGGCGCTCGATCAGCGCCTGCTCGGCTGGCAGACCTGGCAGGAGCAGTGTACCGGCTTCCTCTACTACGCCACCAACCTGTGGAAGCCGAACCACGAGGGCACCAAGGAGCGCTGGCCCAACCGGCCGTGGAATCCGCGGCCGGAGAAGGACTTCGCCTTCAACGGCGACGGCCTGCTCACCTACCCGCACCCGAACGGCTCCCTGCTGTCCTGCGTGCGGCTGGAGGCCATCTGCGACGGCTTCGAGGACTACGACGTGCTCTGCCTGCTGCGCGACGCCACCGCGGCGCTCAAAGCCACCGGCGGCCAGCCGGCCCTGGTGAAGCAGGCCGAGGCGGCGCAAGTCGTGCCACCCGAGGTGTCGACCAGCCTGACCGTCTTCAACCAGGATCCCGCCGCGCTCCTGGCCCGGCGTGAGTTGGTGGCCGGTCTGCTCGAGCAGGTCAAGGCCGCCTTGCCCGCCGGTGCCTGGGCGAAGGTGCTGGGCACCGAGCCGCCGTTGGCGCCCGCGGCGCCGCCGCTCCAGGTGGCCGCGGCCGGCTTGCCCTACCAGTGCGACTTCGACGGCAGCGGCCAACCGCTCCAGCCGTTCGAGTCGGCCAAGCCGTCCACGGCCCGCATCGAGGCGGTCGCTGGTGGGCGCGGGCGCGCTGCGGTGTCGCAGGGCGCGGCCGGGGGGTGGTGCGACTGGGAGTCGCCCTACCTGAAGGTGACGCCGGGCCAGACGCTGGCCGTCCGCCTGACCGCCAAGGCCGAGTACAACCAGGGCCTGGTGCGGGTGTTCCTGGCCAAATACGGCGCCGGCGGCCTGCCGCTCGATCTGCCCGCGCGCGAGCAGAACGGCTTCGGTCCGGCGCTGCTGGCGACGCTGCCCAGCACCGGCACCTGGGACAAGCACCGCTACCTGGTGAAGGTGCCCGCCGGCGTCGAGACGGTTCGGCTGCACCTGCAGGTGTTCGGCGCCAACGGCGCGGTGGCCTGGGATGACATCGACATCCGGCCGCACGTCGTCGATCCCAATCAGGTGGACGACCTGGACGAGACCGCGCACTGGCGGCCCGGCTTCCCCGAATCGAGCGTCAGCCGCGAGACGAAGCTGGTCCGCCAGGGCGACGCGGCCCTGCGCTACACCGTCAAGGTGGACCACCAGGGCGGCGAGGCGAAGTACCCCATCGGCTGGCCGAGCCTGACCTGGACGCCGGCGCCGCCGCTGGACTTCACCGGCAAGCAGGCGCTGACGTTCTGGATCTACGCCACCAGTACCCGCGCGGAGCTGCCGCAGCGCGCCATCAACTTCAGCCTGCGCAGCCAGGGCGGCGACGCTGTCGCCGTCCCGTTGGCGCTCAAGCTCGGCCAATGGCAGCAGATCCGCATCCCGCTGGCGGGCAAACGCGTCAACGCGGTCAACTACCTGCACTTCTTCGTGGAAGAAGCCGTCTACCGGCACGGTGACGAGGTCAGCTTCGTGATCGACGACCTGCGCGTCGAATAGCCGGGCGCGGCGCCATTGGCGTCGACGAGCAGCGGACGGTCTGGCGCCGCCATGACGCGCCCGTGGGACCGGCGTCCTCGCCGGTCGATACCATGACGCGCCCGTGGGACCGGCGTCCTCGCCGGTCGGTACGCGGCCTCCTCGGCGTGCGCCGTCGGCCCGTGGACCGCGGGCGTCTCGCCGGCCACCAGCGGCCAGCGCCGAATTATGGGTGACGTCCCTGGTTTTGCGACTACAGCGGCGTGCCGCGTACGGCCTGCCAGGGCGTGAAGGCACCGACGCCGTGGAGCTTGATGGTGCGCCGCCAGAGCCGGTCGCCAGAGAACGCGTAGAGCGTGTTCAGCTCCGGCCCGCCGAAGCTAAGGCCGGTCACCCGCAGATTGCCGGGCAGCGGCAGGATGACCTGCGTCGGTCCGTCATCGGCGCAGACCTGGATGCCGTAGCGCGTGGCCACCAGCAACTGGCCTTCGCGAGCGTAGCAGACCGACTCCGCGCCGGCGTCGTCTTCCCAATCCGGCACGTGCAGCCAGAAGTAGCGCTCCTTGTGGGCCAGTGTGCCATCCGGCTTGACCTGGTAGCTGTACAGCCACTTCGACTGCCCGTCGGCCACGGCCAGCAGCCACTGGTCCGGCCGATAGGCCAAGCCCGTGGCCGTCTTCAGGCCGGTGTCGACCACCGTGGCGCGGCCGTCCTTGACCAGCCACACCGTCCCGCGGCCGTCGGCTCCCGCGCCGGTCGCGTACAGGCTGCCGTCGGGCCGGGCCAGCAGGTAGCGGCCAGGCACGCCCTCGGCCACCGGTTGCGCCGTGGCGCCATCATGGCGCAGGATTCGCCCGGTCCCAGCCGAGACCGAGTACAACTCGTCCTTCGGACCGACGGCCAAGCCGGTCGCTTGGGAGGCGTCGGCGAGGAACACCGCCGGCCGGCCATCGCCGGCGAGGCGCAGAATCTGGTTCTGCCGGCTGTCGAGGTAGTACACCTCGCCGCGTGAGTTGACCACCGGGCTGCGCGGCTCGCCCAGGCCCTCGGCGACCAGTGACCAGCGCCCGCCGGTGCCGATGACATCGCGCACGCGCGGGGCGCTCGGTCCGGCCCTGACCGGCTCGGGCCAGCCTCGCCACAGGAACCGCAGCGCCTCGCGCAGGTGCTCCATCCAGCCGGCCACGTGGGGGCCGTCAATCGCCCTGAAGACGTAGTCGTAACCGGCGAACTTCAGCGCCTTGTCCATCTCCAGGTCGATCAGGTACCAGTCGCCGGCGCAGTTCTCCATATCGCGGGTGCCCGTGGTCAGATACGCGCGGATCGGCTTGGCTTCGGTCTTGCGGATCAGCGTAGGGAACTCGTGCCCGCCGCGGAAGGCCACAAAGCTGCCGCTGTTGGCGTAGACGCGCGAGAACGCGTCGGGCCGGTGCCAGGCCGCAGTGAAGGCCGCGATGCCGCCGCTACTGCCGCCCGCGATACAGCGGTCGTTGCCGCTGGTCGACAGCTTCAGGTCGAAGGTTTTGGCCACGTACGGCAACAGCTCATCGACCAGGAAGCGCACGTAGTGGTCGCTGACGCCGTCGTACTCGAAGCAGCGGTTGCGCCGGCCCAGGGTGCCCGGCATCGGCGCCGGCAGGTCGCCGGGCCGGATGAACACGCCGACCATGACCGGGATCTCGCCCGCGGCGATCAGCGTTTCCAGCAAGCCCTTCTCCTGCGGGTTGTAGCCGTCCTGCCGCACGTAGACGCAAGCCGGCTGGCGGCCGTCGTACTGCGCCGGGATGAACACCGTGCCGCTCCGGCGCGTGCCGGGGAAGACGGCGCTGTCGGTGAAGGTGAAGTCCTTGGTGACGCCCTTGGGCGCCCGCGCCCGCAGCAGGTCACCGGCCGACGCCGGCCACTTGGCGCCGGGGAGCGGCTGGAGCAGCCACTGCAGGTGCTCGTCGGCCGGGTTGCAGGTCCACAGGTCCTGCCGCGCGCCGGGCACCTTGCCGCCGCCGAAGTCGTCCAGGCCCTGGCCGGGGGCGTGCTTCGGGATCAGGCTGAACGAGTCGTCGGGGTTGCGCTTGACCGCCCAGAGCTGCCACGGCGCGTCGGACGCGGTCTCCAGCACGATCGGCGTGCCGTTGGCCGTGCGACCGGCGGCCGCGGCCATGACCAGCGTCTCGCTGTGGGCCGGGCGTAGCTGGTGCCAGCCGCCACCGCGGTGGACCAGGCGCCACTGCTGGTGCGGCGCGCCAGCGGGCAGGCCGATGGAGACGACGGTGCCCGGCGTGCTGCCGGCGCCGACGGCTTCCAAGACCAGTTCGGGCGCACTGACCGGCACGATGGTGAACGCGCCGGACCACTCCTGCGCCCGGGCCGGCCCGGCGAAGGTGAGGCTGAGCAGAACCGCGGCACACCACAGACGCTTCATGGCGGCGCACCCTCCGCGCCCAGGATAGCAGGTTGTGCGGGGGCCGGCGGTGCGAGGAGGGAGGGCGGGTGCCCTCCCCACTCGCTCACAGCCGGGCGAACTCGCTGATCACCTCGGGCGTGGTGGCATCGAAGCCGGCCACATCCATCATCAGCGGGTCCTCCGGGTCGGCGATGGAGCCGCCCGTGGCGGTCAGACCCACCACCGCCATCTTGGCCGCGATGCCCATCTGCCGCCGATAGTCGCGCAGCAGTTCCGCCGGATGGCCCGAAGGGCCCGCCCAGGTCTCGTTGTCCGTGAGGTTCACGAACACGTCGACCGGGACCTGCTGCTCGATGGCCCACTGCACCGGTAGCGCGCAGTTGGTGCCACCGCCGCAGCCGTCCAGCACCTTGGTGACCTGGCCCAGGTTCATCTTGGGCGAGATCGCCAGCTCCCGGAGCCGCGTGTCGTAACCAACCAGGTGCCAGCGCGGTTCCACCCGCGCGGTCACCAGCGCCAGGGCGGCCGCCACGGCGCCGCAGGTCAGTCGGGTGCCCGGCAGCGCGCCGAAGCTCATCGAGCCCGACGTGTCCACCGCCAGCAGCACCCGCTGCCCGATCGGCTCGACGTTGCCGAACGCGGCGTAGAACGCGGCGTCCAGCGCGTCGAGGATGGCCCGGTCGGCCGTCCAGCGCAGCGAACCGCGGTAGCCGCCGCCCGCCGCGTAGGTGCCGGCGGCCAGCAGCAGCGCGATCGGGTGGATACGCGACTTGCGGATCACCTCCGCGTTGCGCAGCCGCTCGGTAACCTGGCGCACCTCGTCGCTCAGCGGCGCCAGGACGCCGTTGGCGGTCAGCACGCCCAGGTTGCGCACCGTGGCCATCACGGGCAGGCGCGGCACCAGTTCGCGCCACACCGCCGGCGAGCGCTTCTCCGACGGGATCATCTCCCAGGAGACGTGCCCGCGCCGCACGATGTCGAGCACCTGGCCCTCGGTCAGTGTGCCGGCCAGCGCATCGACATCGCGCAGCACCTCGAGCGCGGGCTCTCCGCGGCGGCAGACCCAGTCGAACACGTTGGCGTGCTCGGCCGTCACCGCCGCCGGGTGCGCCAGGCGCAGCAGATCGCGGTGCGCCCAGCCATCCCGCTGCCGGTACTTGGCCACCTGGTACGCCAGGTCGGTCGCGCTCTGGCTGGTGTACCAGCGCGCCACGGCCTCGCGCAGCAGGCGGCCCCAGCCGCGGAACCCTTCGACGTACTCGGCGAAGTGGAACAGATGCGTGCCGATGCGCGCCACCTGTGGCAACGCCGCGGCCGCCGCGCGCCGCGCGGCCGGATGCGCCGTGGCCATGGCGAGCACGTACAGCGCCGGGTCGTTCGATGGCGCCCGCCCGGCGGTGGACACGGCCACCACCTCGCGGACGACCCGCTCGGGATCCTCGTCGAGCAGCGCGCCGATGACCTGGACGTTGTCGAGCGTCAGCTCGCGGGCGCTGGTGTAGTAGGTACCACCCAGCGTGCCGGTGACCAGGAACCGCCGCAGTTGCTGCCACGGATCGACCCGGAAGACGAAGCCGCCCGCCGCGTTCCGGACCATCGTCCGGCCGGCTATCGGCTCGCTCTGAGGCGTCCGGGTGTGACGGACGCGATGGATGTCGCTGTACCGCATCGTTCGGCCCTCCTTCGTGGGCCTCGTCACGCGCCATCGCCCGGTGGGGGCGCACAAGGGAGCCGAGGGACATGGGAATCCAGCACGGATCACCGCTCCGCTTTGGAGCGGTTCAGGTGTCGAAACCTGACTTGCCACGATAACCGTTCTGGTCCGGCCCACTCGGCCTGGTCTCCCGGGGCGGGTTCGAACCGCCGACCACCTTGGTCTGGTAGATAACCGTCACGGCAACGGCCCGGCACGGGCATGGTGGTGCGCAACGGACTCTGAAGGTGCTCTACCGACTGAGCTACCGGGAGAGAGCGGGCAGGGCGTGTGTGCTTCCCAAGGGTGTTGGTTCCGCTTTCAGGATAACCTTGAGAATCCGGCCCTGCCCAAGTTCGCGAAGCGTCGAACCGGAGGTCACGACCGACCTGGGACCAGAGGTTGCTGGTGCCGGCTCGCCGCGCCACCGGACACACCGTGTCCGTGACTCGCGAGTCTTCGAGGCTGTCGTTTGGTCATATGCCTGCTCCACACCAGCATCCGTCCGCAGGACGGCTGAGAGTGTCGAACGGTATACCCGCTGTCGCTTATCGTCAAGCGCCGGAGTGTTGCGAAACGGTGTCGCGTCGGCGCCTACCGCTTCCGCATCCCCTGGATCCGCTTGCGGATCTTCGCCTCGACACCCTCGGGTAGCCGCTTGATCTCCGGCGGCGGCGCGGCGTCGGTCAGGCCGCGGCGGACCCGCTCCTCGTCCGTCAGGGGCCGCGGCGTATACGGCTCCCAACCCAGCAGGTGGTGCAGAATCACCAGCGCCGCGTCCTTGTCGGGGATGCGCTGTCGCGCCTCGCCGTCGGCGTCGTAGTGCACGAAGCTGCGCGCGGTGGAGCCGACACAGCTCGGGCAGCCGTACTCACAGGCGCAGGCGTGGATCAGCCCGGCGCAAGCCGCGATGATGTCGCCAGTCAGCTCGTAGGCTTTGTGGGCAAAGCCCAGACCGCCGGGGTAACGGTCGTAGATGAACAGGCTCGGCGTGCCGTGGTTGCTCGAATCGACCACGCAGCCGATGTCGGCGTAGTCGCAGAGCACGAACAACGGCACCATGTCGACCAGCACGTTGGCGATGCCCAACATGCCTTCGGCCGGCACGCGGCCGAACTCGCGCAGCTTGTGCAGCGCCTCCAGCGGCGGAATCAGCCACATCGCGTTAGTGTCGAGCGGCTGCGGTGGCAGATCGAGATTGCCGAAGCCCAGCGAATCGGCGCCGTAGAACTTGATCTTGCGGAACATGAGCGTGAAGATGGTCACGGTCACGTCGCCGAAGCCGGTGCGGCAGTCGCGCCACTGGTCCTCCTCCTCGGTGGCGTCGAGGTGGATCTTGGTCTCGGTCACCACGTTGGTGTAGTAGTCGGCGGCAATGCGCTTGACGTAGGCGTTCTTCTCGGTCAGGTCCAGCTTCTCCACGAAGTAGGTCTCGCCGTGGTGCAGGTAGATCGCCTCGTCATGGACCAGCGAGAAGGCGCTGATGCCGTCCACCGTGCCGATCACCTGGTTCTGCTCGCGGTCGATGATGTTGTAGGTGTCATCGGCGGCCGTGCGCAGCGAGACGTCCTTGGCGGGATAGCCCTGCCCGGTCCAGTACCAGGCCTCACCGTGGCGGCGCACCTGGCCGTCCTCCTCCAGCAGGTCGAGAATGGCCGGCGCGAACTCGCCGAAGCGCGCCACCTCCTCATAGCCCACCGGCAGCTCGGCCACGCCACAGCGCAGGTGGCCCAGCAGGATGTGCATGTTCTGCCGGTCTAGAATCGCGTTCTCGTGGTTCTGCTCGAAGAAGTACTCGGGGTGCGTCATCAGGTACTGGTCGATGGGCGAATCGCCGGCGATCAGCACCACCAGCGCCTCCTCGGTGCCGCGGCCGGCGCGGCCGGCCTGCTGCCAGGTGCTGCTGATGCTGCCCGGATAGCCGACGATCAGGCAGGCGTCCAGCCCGCCGATGTCGATGCCCAGCTCCAGCGCGTTGGTGCAGGTGACGCCGAGCAACTCGCCGCTGAACAGCATCCGCTCAATCTCGCGGCGCTCCTCGGCGAGGTAGCCGCCACGATAGGCGCGGATACTCTCGGCCAGGCCCGGATGCACTTGCAGCAGGCGGTCGCGCACGTAGCGGTAGAGCAGTTCGGCCACGACGCGCGCGCGGCAGAAGCAGATGGTCTGCACGCCGTTGCGCACCAGCTCCACCATCAACGCCTGGGCCTCGACGCTGGGGCTGCGTCGCCGGCTCATCTGGTCGTCGGTGGTCGGCGGGTTCCACAGCACGAACCGTTTGGGCCCGCGTGGTGAGCCGTCTTCGTCGATCAGCGTCACCGGCGCGCCGAGCAGGTTCTCGGCGTGCTCGGCCGGGTTGGCAATGGTCGCCGAGCAACCGATCATCTGGAGCTGCCCGCCGTAGTGCTCCACCAGCCGGCGCAGGCGGAGCAGCACGTTGGCCACGTTGCTGCCGAAGATGCCGCGGTAGGTGTGGATCTCGTCGAGCACCACATAGCGCAACTGCGCCAGGAACTCGGCCCAGCGGGTGTGGTTGGGCAGGATGCCCGAGTGCAGCATGTCGGGATTGGTCAGGATGAAGTGCCCGCGGTCGCGCAGCCGCGTGCGCATGTCGGGCGGCGTGTCGCCATCGTAGGTGCCGCACTCGAAGTCGAGGGCCGGATGGCGCTCCTTGAACCGCAGCAGGCCGCGCAACTGGTCCTGGGCGAGCGCCTTGGTGGGGAAGATGTACAGCGCCTTGGCCCGCGGCTCGGCGAGCTGGTGCTCCAGCGCGGGCAGGTTGTAGCAGAGCGTCTTGCCCGAGGCGGTGCCGGTGCAGACGACGACGTTCTCGCGCCGGCGCGCGGCCTCGATGGCGGCGACCTGATGGAGGTAGAGCTGCTCGATGCCGTCGGCGGCCAGCACCGCGCGCAGCGGCTCGGGCAACGGCGTGGACAGGTCGGCATAGCGCGCCGGCCGCGCGGCAATGGCTTCGGCCGCCCGGATCTGGTCCGCGTAGTAGCGGTCCACGCGGCAGCGCTCGAGGAATCGGTCGAAATCCATCAGTCGGCCTCCAGGCCGAGGCGAACAGGTTTTCGCGATTATAGCGGCCGGTGGGGCAAAGGGCCAAGGCGATTGTCCGCGCGGCCGACGGCGCGCACGGCGTAATGCGCGGGGTGGGCGGCGCAACTCACCGGCACCGGGCGGGAGTGCCGCGCATGGGTAGGCGACGGGTGGTCGCGCTGGGGTGCGGTCTGCTGGCGATCGGGCTGGCGCAACAGGTCTGCTATGGCAAGCTGACCGCGTTTTCGCCGGTGCTGCTGGGCTTCAGCCGGCACGAGACCGCCCGCGCCGTGGTCTACCGGCAGGCCGGCGCCGGCTGGCCCGCGGACATCGACCTCGACGGCATGATCGCCGAGGTGGAGCGCTTCCATGATCTGCGGTTCCGGCGCCGTCCGGAGTTGGTCGCGTTTGGCGACGTGGCCAGCTACCGCCGCCGGTCGCTGTCGCGCGCGCGGTTCTGCGCCTTCTCGAGCGGTCGCCTGCTGATCTCGCCCTGGGCGCTCCGCGAGGCGGCTGAAGGGCGCCTTTCGCTCGACATCTACCTGCGCCACGAGCTGTCACACGTGCTGATCTTCCAGCACCGCGGCTTCCTGGCCGAGCTCCGCTACCCGGCTTGGCTGCTGGAGGGCCTCGCCGTGTACAGCACGCAGCAGATGGGCACGACGTTCTACCCGAGCAAGGCCGACACCTACCGGCTGCTGCGGCAGGGCAACTACCTGCCGCCGCGCTGGTTCAAGACCCGCCGCGAGGACAGCGTGCCGTTGCGCGTGCCGTACCGCCTCGGGTTCATCTACTCCGAGTTCGGCTGTCTCGTCGACTACCTGCAGGAGACCCACAGACCGGAGCGTCTGCTGGCCTATATGAAGCGGCTGCTCCGTGACAGCGACGAGGAGCGCGCCTTCCAGGCGGTCTACGGCTACTCGTTCGAGACCTGCCTGGAGCGGTTCCGGGCGCAGGCGGAGGTGGCTGAGCGCTGAACGGGGCCGGACCCCGGGCGAGCTCACCGTTGCCCGCCAGGGGTCCGACCCAGCTCACACCACGGCGCCTGCCGGGCTCAGGCTTCGGCGTCCGGTGACGGCGGGGCGTCCTCGGTGGCTTCGCCGTTGGTGGTCGGCTTCAGCTTGTTGCCGACCGCGTCGAAGACACCGTCGAGCAGGCCCTTCAGATCGTCCGGCAGCGCTTTGGCGACGCCTTGCAGCAGGCTGCCCATCGACTGGCCGCGGTGGAAGCCTTCGGCCATCTGGGTGACTGTGTCCGGGTCGCCCCAGATGGTCATCTTGGCCTCGGAGAGCGCCAGGCCCATGGCTTCCGACTGCGCCTTGGCCATCTCCACCTGGCCCTGGATCAGGATGCGGAACTTCTCCAGTTCAACCGCCACGCCCTCGTGCTTGGAGCGCGCGGCCAGCTCGGATTCGAGCACCTCGACGCGCTTGCGTTCCACCTCGACGCGCTCGGCTTCCACTTCCACCGGCACCATCTGCTTGGCCCGCTCGCCCGACGCCTCCATCTGCGCCGCCTCGGCGGCCGCTTTGGCCTGGGCCAGCCTGGCGGCGGCCTGCGCCTCGGCGGCCTTCTGCTCGCCTTCGGCCTGGGCCACCACGGCGAACGCGCGCACCCCGGCCTGCGTCTCCTCGCGGACGCGCTGCTCCTGCGCCGCTTTGGCAGTGGCGATGAACTTCTTCTGCGCCTCGCGCTCGGCTTCAGCGGTCTGCTGCACCGTCAGCACCTTCTGCTCGGCTTCCTGCCGGGCCGCTTCGGCGGCCAGGGCCTCGGCCTCCGCCGTGGCGCGCGCGGCGTCGCGCTCGGCCACGGTGATCTGGCGGTCGCGCTCGGCCACCTCGACCGCGCGCTGCCGCTCCTGGGCCGCCACCTGGATGGCCTGATCGCGCTCGATGCTGGCCTGCTCCACCGCGCGTTCCTGCTGCACCTGGGCGGTCTTCACCTCCTGGTCGCGATGCGCCTCGGCCAGCGCAATCTGCTGTTGGCGCGCGATCTCGGCCTCCTGCACCTGCCGCGCCTGCTGGATCTGGAACTCCTTCATCTCGCGGTCGGCTTCCACCTGTGCGTTGGTCACCTGTGTCCGCTGCAGCGCCTCGGCTTCGGCCTTGGCGCGCTCCAGTTCCAGGATCTGCTTGCGCGTCTCGACGTCCTGGCTCTGCTTGGCCCGCTCGGCCTCGCGCATCAGCGTGTTGCGCTGCACTTCGGCCGCCTGCTCAATCTGCGTCCGCTCGGTCAGCGCCGTCTGCGTGATCTCGGCGATGCGCCGCTTGCCCTGCGCGTCGAAGATGTTCAGGTCCGACAGCGAGCGCGGATCCGTCTGGTCGAGCATCGAGATGGTCACCGCTTCCAGCGTCAGCCCGTTGTGCTGCAGGTCGCCGCGCACCGCCTCGGAGACCGCCGTGGCGAACTTCTCGCGCTCGACGTGCAACTCGACGAGCTGCTTCTGCGCCGCCACCGAGCGGAGCGCCGAGACCAGCTTCTCGCCCACCAGTTGGGCGATGGAGTCCGCGTGGGTGCCTTTCTCGCCCAGTGAGCGCGCCGCGGCGAGGATGTCCGGCTCCTGCGGCGCCACCTTGATGTAGAACTCGGCCTCGACGTTGACCCGCAGGTTGTCGGCGGTGATCAACGCGTCGGGTCCGTTGCGCTGCACGCCCAGCTTCATCGTCTGCAGGCTGATGGGCACCACGTTGTGCAGGATCGGAATCACGATGGCGCCGCCGCCGAGGACGGCCTTCTCGCCGCCCTGACCGGTGCGGACGAAGGCCTCATGGGCCAACGTCTTGCGATAGAGCCGGATGGACGCCACCAGCGCGCCGGCACCGACCAGGCACGAACCGAACACCAGACCGGCGATGCGGTGCACCATGGTGGCGTCCGGAACCACGAACGGTGCGACGATGGCCGCCACACCCACGACCACGAGTACCAGGGCAGCAAACATGCTCAGCTCCGTTCAGTCCACGTCGTAGGGCGCCGCGAGGTAGACGCCCTGTGCGGGGTCCCAGTCGACCAGGACCGCCATACTCCCCCGTTCGAGCGGCTCCTCACCCACCAGCCGGCAGGGCACTTCCACATAGCCGAGCTTTGGCCCTGAGGCCATGCCGGCGCCCTGTTCCCCGGTGATCCGGTGGGTCACTTCGACCACCTCGCCCCGGAGACCACCGGGGCGAATGGCGTTCGACTCGATGGCCGGCAGAATCGCCGACATCGTGCGCGCCGTGAACCGCGTCGACCACGAGGCACCCAATCCCGCCGCCAGCAGCGACGGCCCGATGAACCACTCCGGCCGGTGGATGATCAGCGCCAGCAGCATGTTGGCGGTCAACCCGAACACCCCCCAGCCGACACAGAACAGCTCCACGACCAACACGAGCGACACCCGTCCGGCCCCGATGAAGCGCAGCCAGTCGCCGAGGAAGGCGAACACCGGCTGCTGCTCATCGGCCGGGTGCGCCGATGAATCGTGCCCGTCGCCATGCGTTCCGCCAGGCGCCTCGGCATGAGCGTCGGCGTGCACTTCATGGCCCCCCACGGCCACGTGGCCGTGGGCGTCGAAATGAGCGTCACCGTGCGCGTCGAGGTGAGCGTCACCGTGCGCGTCGGCGTGGCCGCCCAGGTCGACGTGCCCATGCGCGTCGAAGTGCTCGGCCAGACTGCCGGTGACCAGCATGATCAGCAGGTAGACCACCGCGACGAGGAACGGGATGACGTAGACCAGGTTCCACCACTGCCACAGATCGGCCCCGTTCATCCGTGCCCTCCCGTCTGCCAGCGGCCGGGCGGCGTTGCTCGTTGGCTATAGCGATTCGACCCGCCCAATCGTTCCCGACCGGCCGGCGATTACCTGCGTGGGATGAGGCTTACGCAGCTACTGGCCCTTGACTGGGAAGCCGTTCGGTCGTACAACACGGGTGCCATGCGATCATCTGTGCGCCAGACTGACCTTCCGGTCGTGCCGACGATCGGCGACCTGGTGGCGGCCTGCCGTCTGCTCGGCGCCGCCGAGACCGGCGGCCCGCTTTCCGCGGACGAGAAAGCGCTGCTGGCGCTGCCAGGCGCCTCGCCGTGGGCTCGCCAGGAGCTGGCGGAGCAGATCCAGGCAGGCGCCGACCCGCTGGGGGATGCGTTCTGTCTCGCGCGTGACGCGGTGTCGCGGCGCGAACGCGGCGCTTTCTACACCCCTGAGCCGATTGTCGCGGCCATGGTGGCCTGGCTCCTCGGAAGCCAGCCGGCCCGGGTCGTGGACGCGGGCTGTGGCAGCGGGCGTTTTGCTGTGGAGGTGGCGCGCCGACGGCCTGACGTGGCCGTGGTCGCCGCCGATCTGGACCCGGTGGCAACGCTGATGTGCCGGGCGGCGCTGGCGGCCGTGGGAGCGTCGCGGGCGGACGTGCGACACGCCGACTACACCACCGCCGAGTTGCCGCCGGTGTCTGGGCGCACCGCGTTCATCAGCAATCCCCCGTATGTGCGCCACCATGGTCTGACCGCCGCCCAGAAGCGATGGGGCAAGGAGGCCGGCGAGCGGGTCGGCATCCGGGTGTCGGGGCTGGCTGGCCTGCACGTGTACTTCATGCTGGCGACGCTGCTCCAGGCCCGCCCGGGCGACACGGGCTGTTACATCACCAGTGCCGAGTGGCTTGACGTGGGCTATGGCAGCGCGCTGCGCGATGCCTTTGTGGACGGGCTGGGCGGGCTGTCTCTGCACTTGCTCGACCGGCGCTCCGAGACTTTTGGCGATGCCATGAGCACGGCCCTGGTCTCCTGCTTCCAGGTCGGCACCAAGACACCGAGCGTCACACTGGTGCCGACGGTCGGCGAACTGACACTGGCCGGCGAACCGCCGGAAACGGTTCGGCGTACTCGCGTCGAGTTGGCTCACGCCAAGCGCTGGAGCGGCTTGTTCTGGGCCGAACACCGCAGTTCGGATTGCCAACTCGTGCCCCTGGGTCAGGTGGTGAGAGTCAGCCGTGGTGCGGTGACTGGCGCCAATGAGTACTTCGTCATGGACCGGCCCACGGCTGCCGAGCGCGACCTCCTCGCCTGGACCAGGCCGGCTCTGACGCGCGCCACAGAGGTGCTAACGTCCGGTGGTGTCGTGCGGAACACGCCGGGTCGGATGCTGCTGCTCGATCCAGACCCTGAGACCGAGCTCGATGCGCCGCAATGCAGGGCACTGCGGCGGTACCTGGAGGCAGGGGAGCAGCGTGCCATCAGCCAACGGTACGTCTGTAGCCACCGTTCGCCATGGTGGCGGGTGGCCGCCAAGGCGCCGCCGATCGTGGCCACGTACATGGCGCGCCAGGCGCCAGCCTTCGCGCTTAACGCAGACGGCCTGGCGACGGTCAACGTCATCCATGGGCTGTTCCCGCACCAGATCCTCAGTCAGCAGCAACTGGCCGGACTGGTCGGCTACCTCAACCGCCACCGTGACAGCATGATGGGCGCCGGCCGCACCTACCAAGGCGGTCTGGTCAAGTTCGAACCAAGTGAGCTCGAAGCACTACGAGTGCCGCCACCCGACCAGTTGGCGGACCACGCAGGGGAGATCCCATGAGGGCGGAACGGCCGTTGCCCGCGGTCTGGTCGGCTGAGGAACTCGAGACCAGCAGTCGTCACGCGATCGAGCGGTTCATCGACGAGGCGGCCCAGTCGGCAGACTACGCGGCGGAGTTCGGTGCGCTGTTGCCGGTGGTGACTTCCTTGTTCACTGCCACGGGCGACCTGACTGTCTTCGATGCCCGCCTGTTTGCCGACCGGCCGGAGTTGGTCGAACCGGCCCGCTACCTGGCCGGTCCGCCACTGAGCGCCGATGACCTCGACACCTTTGTCGGTGGTCAGTCCAAGCGCAAGGGCATACCCATCCCGGTGTCCGAGCGGGTGGTGGGGGTGGTACGCCGGCTGCTCGATCCCTGTCGTTACCCGTGGCTCCAGCCTGAGCGGCCGCCCACCGACCTGGAGCGCGACGTGGCCATCCGCTGGACCACTGGCCTGCTGGCCGCCGAGCGTACGCGCACCGCCCGACGCAACCAGTCGAGTCGGCGCCAGGAGCAGGCTGTGGCCACGGCGCTGGCTGCCTGCGGCTTGCGCCGACTCGCGCCGAACCCGCGCGAGGTGGTGGCGCTCGACGAGCTGGAGCGCGGCTGCTTCTGCCGCGAAACCCAGATCGCCGGCACCAAGTGCGATGTGCCTGTCCGGTTGGGCGATGGTCGGCTGCTGGCCCTCGAGTGCAAGGTGTCGAACAGCGCCACGAACAGCGTCAAGCGCCTGCTCCGCGAGACCGGCGGCAAGGCCGAGAAGTGGCGGACCGAGTTCGGCAACCAGGTGATCACCGCCGCGGTGCTCGCCGGTGTGTTCCGTGTCGGCAGCTTGGTCGACGCCCAGCGCGAGTTCGGTCTGGCCATCTTCTGGGAGCACGACCTGGCGCCGCTGACCACGTTCATCGGTGCCACCATGTGACCGTCCTGGGCAGGACCCGCGCTCTCCCCGCCGAAGTCCACCCGGGTGTATCCTTCCAGGTGAGGAGAGACGTGTGAGCGGCAAACTGCGAATGGGCGTGATCGGGTTGGGCATGGGCAAGAACCATGCGCTGGGTTACCAGTCGCACCCGAAGGCCGAACTGGTGGCGCTGTGTGACGGCAACCCCGACCTGCTGGCGTCGGTGGCGTCCGAGTTGGGCGTCAAGAAGACCTACACCGACGCGGCGACCATGTTCAAAGAGGCCAAGCTCGACGCGGTGAGCGTGGCCACGCCGAACAAGTGGCACGCACCGCTGACCATCGACGCGCTCAAGGCCGGGCTCCACGTGCTCTGTGAGAAGCCCATGGCGATGCGCGCCGACGAAGCCGTGGCCATGAACAAAGCCGCGGCCAAGGCCAAGCGCACGCTGATGATCAACTTCTCGTACCGGTTCAACGACATGAGCCGGGCGCTGAAGCATCAGGTGGAGAGCGGCCTCATCGGTGACATCTACTTCGGCCGCACGGTCTGGCACCGCCGTCGCGGCATTCCGCGGCTCGGCGGCTCGTTCACCAACATCGAGACCTCCGGCGGCGGGCCGCTGATCGACCTGGGCGTGCACCGGCTCGATCTGGCGCTGTGGCTGATGGGTTACCCCGAGCCGGTGGCGGTCAGTGGCTCGTGCTACGATCCCATCGCCCGCCAGATGGCCGATCCCATCGGCGCCGTCTACACCGTCGAGGACCTCGCCTGCGGCATGGTCAAGTTCGCCAACGGTGCCACGCTGATGGTCGAGACGAGCTGGGCGGTCAACCTGCCCGAGCGCGAGCACATGCAGACCATGCTCTGCGGCACCAAGGGCGGCCTGGTGCAGAAGAACGTCAACGGCACCTACCAGTGGACCGCCGAGATCTACACCGACGAAGGCGGCCACCAGTACACCAAGACGCTCGACTTCAGCACCGTTACCTGCGGCACGGCCTACCACGAGTTCATCAACAGCATCGTGGAGAAGCGTCCGCCGCTGGGTAACGGCGAGGACGGTCTCAAGGTGCAGAAGATCCTCGACGGCATCTACGACAGCGCCCGCACCGGCCGCGAAGTGCGCTACGACGGCTGAACCGAGGTGAGTATGCAAGCGAAGGCCCTGGTCTGCACGGCGCAGCAGGAGTTCTCCCTGGCCACGGTGACGCTGGCCGAGCCGGAGCCGACCGACATCGTCGTGCGCTGCCTGTGCTCGGGGGTCAGCATCGGCACCGAGTTCGCGCTCATTCGCAACAAGATCTCCTGGGGCCCGTACCCGCTGTGTACGGGCTACCAGGCGGTCGGTGTCGTCGAGCAGGTGGGTGCCGAGGTGAGCGGCTTCGCCGTCGGCGATACCGTCTACTACCGCAACCAGCGCGGACCGCTGCTCTGGGACGGCCAGGAAGTGACGCCGGTCACTGGCACGCACTGCTCGCACGCGGTGATCGACGCCACCAACAAGTCCCACGGCCCGGCGTTGCTGCCGGCCGGCGTCGATCCCGAGGTCGGCTCCAGCTTCGTCATGCCCGCGGTGGGCTTCTACGGCGTCGACCTGGCCGGCGTCAAGCTGGGCGAGCTGGTGGCGGTGCAAGGCGCGGGCCTGATCGGCCTGGGCGTGGTGGCTGCGGCGAAGCTGCGCGGCGCGGTGGTGGTCGCCATCGATCTGGACGACCGCAAGCTGCAAGTGGCCAAGCAACTCGGCGCCGACCACCTGATCAACGCCAGGGAGACCGACCCGCTCGAGGCGCTGACGGCCATCTCGCCGAACCTGGCCGACGTGGTCTTCGAGGCCACGGGCGTACCGGCGCTGCTGGACCACGCCTTCCCGCTCTGCCGCACGCTGGGCAAGTTCGTGTTCCAAGGCAACTACGGCGCGGAGCCGATCTCGTTCAAGTTCCTGGTGCCGCACGGTAAGCGGGTCACGGCCTACTTCCCGTGTGATGACGGCCAGGTGCCCTGCCGCCGCGCGGTGCTGCACCTGATCGGCAGTGGCGCGCTGAACTGGGGCGCCACCTTCACGCACAAGGTGGCCTGCGACGAGGCGCCGGCGCTGTACCAGCACATCAACGAGGGCGGCAACGCCAGCGACGTGCTGGGTGCGGTGATCCGCTGGTCCTGAGGTCAGCGACGCACCTCGCGGGTGGGCCGGCGCCCGCGCGCGGGGTGCGTCGCTTTGCTTGGCGTGGATGGTGGCCGAGGCCGGCATGGGACGAAGGCTGGCGATAGGGATTGTACTCATGGCAGCAGTGAGCGGCGCCGCAGCGCCGGTGGAGCTGATCTACACGTACAGTGACCAGCGCGAGGAGCGCCAGTTGGTCCTGGTGGAGCCCGACGCGGCGGGCGTGTTACGGCTGACGCTCAAGCGGAGCGAACTGCCCGCGGGCGTGGTGGCGGTGGAAGTGCTGCCCGAGTTCGCGCGGGCCACTCGCGGCGAGCCGGGCTACTACGTCACGCCCGACGGCTTCCTCGGCACGTTCCGCCTGGCAGAGGGCTCATGTACGGTCAACGTGGGCCGCAACTACCTGCCGATCTACGGGATGCAGAACCCGCGGGCCACGTTTGTGGGCATCGTGGTGACGCAACGCTTCGAGTATGACCTGCGCATCCGCGCGCACCAGGGCGTCTACACCATCGCCCCACGGTTCAACCTGGCCGGATACGTTTCGTCCGACGACCTCACCGTGGAGTGGCACCTGCTGGCGGGCCGCGACGCCAACTACGCCGGCATGGCACGAACCTACCGGCGCTATCAGTTGGCGCGCGGCGAGGTGCAGCCCATCAAGGAGCGGATGCAGCACCAACCCGAGCTGGCCGCGGCGGCGAACAGCCTGGAGATCCGCATTCGGCAAGGCTGGAAGCCCGCGCCGAGCCCCGTGCTGGAGCAGACGCTCGAGACCGAGCCGCCGATGAAGGCCGTGGTCAGCTTCGACCGCGTCGGCGACATCATCGACGCCCTGAAGGCCGCCGGTGTGGACCGCGCCGAGCTGTGCCTGGTGGGCTGGAACCAGAAGGGCCACGACGGCCGCTGGCCGCAGATCTTCCCCGTCGAGGAGGGCCTGGGCGGCGAGGAGCGGTTGCGACCGCTGATCCAGAAGGCGCGGCGGCTGGGCTTCCAGATCGTCGGGCACACCAACAGCTCCGACGGCTACCACATCGCCGACTGCTGGGACCCGGACTTGGCCGCCAAGCGCGCCGACGGCACGCCGTTCACCAACGCGGTGTGGAGCGGCGGGCAGATGTACGCGCTGTGCCCGCAGCGGGTGTGGGAGCGGTTCTACCCGCGCGACATCGAGCAGGTGGCCGAGCTCGGCTTCCGCGGGCTGCACTACATCGATGTGATCTCCATCCTGCCGCCGCCGGTCTGCCACGATCCGCGGCATCCGCTGACCCGCAAGGAGAGCGCGGCCTGGTTCGACCGCATTCTGGCCGCGTGCAAGGACCACCTCGGCGGTGTGGCGTCCGAAGGGCCGTTCGACTTTGCCGCGGGCAATCTGGACTATGTGCTCTATGTCTACTTCGGCAGCCTGTCCGGCCAGCACAACCCGCTGCACGACCGGCTGATCCCCATCTGGCAGTTGGTCTACAACGGGATCATCCTGAACAACCCCTTCACCGAATCGGTGAACCCGTCGACCAAGGACCGCACCACGCAACTCAAGCTGGTGGAGTTCGGCGGCCGGCCCATCTACTACTTCTACTCGCAGTTCCGCGAGGACAACAGCCACTGGATGGGCAAGACCGACCTGCGCTGCGGCACCGCCGACGAACTGGCCCAGGCCGTGGCCGCCATCAAGGCGGGCTATGACGAGTTCGAGCCGCTGCGGCGCCTCCAGTTCGAGTTCATGGACGAACACGACCAGCTCGCACCGGAGGTGTTCCGCACCGGCTACGCCGACGGCACGGCGGTGATCACCAACTACGGTGAGACCGACTACGACTACCAAGGGCACACGGTGCCGGCCCGGTCGTACCGGGTAGTGCGTTAGGAGCCAACCATGCCTTGGTGCTACTCGTCCGCTCTGGCGCTGGCCACCTGCCTGGTTGGCGCCGCCGATGCGCCGGCTGCGCCGCAGCCGTCGAACCAGGAACTGCTCGAGCAGCTCGAGCGCTCGTGGGACACGGTGGTCGCCACGTTCTGGTCACCGCGCACCAGTCTGTTCTACGTCACCCCGCCGGCGCAGGTGCCCAGCGCGGCGCAGTATGCCCGCCGCGAGCCGAACATCCACGCCGGCGGCACCGGCGGTGAAGACTGCGCCATGTTCGGCGGCATCCTGCTCTCGGCCATGTGCGACCGCTTCGAGGTGACCGGCGACCCGGCCACCGGTGACCGGGCGCGCCAGGTCTACCAGGGCTTGCGGCTGCTGGCCACGGTCCACGGCGAACCGGGCTTCATCGCCCGCGGCGTTTGCGTGGAGGATGGCAAGTCGGTCTATCCGGGCTCCTCGCGCGACCAGTTCACCAACGTGGTCCACGGGTTATGGCGCTACCACCGCAGTGCCATGAGCACCGCGGCCGAGCGGCAGGAGATCCGCGACATCCTGGGCGCGGTGGCCGACAAGATGGCGCGCGAAGTGACGGCCGAGAACGACTTCAGCTTCAGGTTCCTCGGCGGCGTGCCCGACAACCGGCGCGTGTCCAAGATGTGGCACGTCTATGTGCATGAAGCGGCCCGCCTGCCCATGTTCTACGCCGCGGCCTGGGACGCCGGACGGCGCGAGGAGCACCGGCAGCACTGGCGCGAGTACGCCGCGCCGGCGGTGAAGCAATCGCTCACCTTCGCCACCACGCCACCCGACCTGCTCCGGCGCTGGGTGCCGGCCTACTCGGTGATCCAGATGCAGGTCTCGCTCGAGGTGCTCCTGGCGCTGGAGCCCGAAGCGGCCCTGGCCGGCGAGGTCCGCCGAGCGATGCGCGAGGTGGCCGAGATCGCCGAGCACAGCCCCGTCTACGATCTGGCCAAGCGCAGTGGGCGCGAGCGCGCCGAGGTGATCGAGGGGCAGTTGCTGAGCCCTGACTACACGCTCAGCGCAAAGCACGAGGGCTACTTGCGCCAGTCCATCGCGCGGCTGGACGCGAGCCGCGATCCCGGGGCGGTCTACACGCTGCTCGGCGCCTACTGGCGCGCGCGGCGCGCGGGGCAGCTCAAGCCATAGGGCGGCGCGGCGACGCCTGCGCCCCTTCCGACACGAGGACTCTTGCGGGGGGCGACGGCCTACGACCAGCCCATCCACGAAGGCGCGAACGCCGAGGACCGGATCCGAGCGGCGATGTGGGCCTGAGTGGACAGCCTGCCAGCCAAGGGCGCGGACCGAGGACGGTCCGCGCCCTTGTGTGTGGTTGCAGTGCGTGCGGCATCGGCGCGCTCTCAAAGGATGGTCATACGACACTGTGCCGTCTTCCATTGACATAAGCATCCATCATGCCATAATGCCCGCGCATGCCGAACGGCCAGGATCGGCGTCGGGCGAACTGGCTGGGGGCATGACCTTGAGCAACACAGACAGTCTGGCGTCGGCATCCTGGGTGGATCATGTGCACAGTGGCAGATCTGGTTGACGAACTGCTGGGGCTCAGCGATGAGCAACTCGGTGCGCGCTACACCATTGTGGGCGAGGGGGCACGGGCGCGCCTGAGAGCGCTGCATTGGGTCCTTCACGCCGACGAGGTGGCGCTGGTGCCCGACGGAGAGGAAGCCCCGCTCGCGCCAGCCGCACCGGTGGCCGCAGGGACGCTGGTCGTCTACATCGAAGGCACACCGCTCTCGTTCTGACTAGTGCCCCGACGATCCGCTCATGGGCATTGCCGCGGCGGATTCCTGACAGTGCGAACCAGCGCGGTAGGAGGCGGGCCATGCAGACGGTACATCCGCTACTCGTCAACCGTGAACCACACAGCAGTCAGGGGCTGCGGTGGCAGAAATTGGTGGAGCCCACGCTCGCGTGCATCCAGCCGGCATACGACGGCGAGTTGTTCATCGGCGACTGCCGCTTGGCGCCGTCGGAATGGTACCGCACCGAGGAGTTGGTCACGCGCGAAGAGAAGAACCGCTTCACCGTGCGTGGCTTCGTCTTCGAGCGCACCGGCGTCGACGGTGATCGCCCGATTGGCTGGGTGCAAGTACGCCACGATGTGTCGGCCAAGCTCTGCCATGGCAGCCTTTGTGAGGCCCTGCTGGCGCCACCCAGACGGCTGACCAGCCGGCTCTTCCGCCTCCAGACTTCCGAACTGGCCGCGGTGTATGGCGTGGCCGGACTGGATGTCGCCAGCTACGTCAAGCCACTACCCAATGCGGGCGCCTTCCTAGAGGCGGCGGTGTACATGGCCCTGATGGCTGCCGTGCGTTTTGGTGGGCGCCCGCTCGGCCCTATTGAGCTGGCCGTTGCCCAACGCCGGTTCCTGGCTCGTCGCGGCAGGCATCTCGAGGATGACGAGATCCGCTGCGGCCAGCTTCGCCCTCGTGACCTCGTGACGCTGCTCAGTGATGCCAGCCTAACCGGGTGCAGCGCCATCCACCACGTCGCCAGGCTGGACGCCGGTGACCCGGCGGCCGACCGCGCCTGGATCGTCGAACTCACCTGGTATGTCAGCGCAGGCTTGCCGGTTCTGTGTCTCGTAGACCCGGCGCGCCTGCATCACACCGAGGGTGACGGAGCCGAGTCGGCCCACGCCATCGTGATCGTCGGCCATGGCCGCGACGACCTTCGGCGCCAGACCCTGGTGTACATGGATCCAGGCGAGCTTTCTGGGCCTTATATGCAGTGCACCATTCATGACCTGATGGATGCCGCGAAGGGCTTCGCGATGCACAACGGCGGCACCATGCAGGCGGTCGTACTGGCGCCGCTGGGCGCGGTCGGCCCGCTCATCTGCGACGATGTCGGCCGGCTGCTGGGTACAGACCCACGCCCGCTGGGCATGCAGGTGGAGTTGCTGGCGCGGAAAGAGATCGCGCCTCGCCTCGCGCACATGGCTTTCGAAATGAACCTACAGGCCAAGGATCAGTGGCCGCGCAACCAACGTGGGGCAGTGTCGGCCTGCGCTGAGGCGGTACGCGCCCGCCAACAGCCTGAGCCGGCCTACGCCTGGCTACTCACCCGAATGATGCCACGCGAACTGCGTCGGGACCTCGCCGGAAACCAGGCTCTGGGTCTGGTTCTTGACGCCACCGACCCGGTGCAGTCTAGGCCGCTCTGGCGTCTGGCCTGGAATGCGGTCGGCGAAAGCGGCGGCGGTCTGGCGCTTGACCCGCTACGGCCTACCGGGGCCGCGGGCAGCATCAGTCCAGGTGAGCCGCCACAGCCCTGGCAGGGCTCGCCAGACCACACCCGGCGGAAGAAGACCACACCAGCCGTCATCACGTCATGCTTTGCGCTCGGCCTCGACGAGTGTTTCGGCACTCTCCGGGAGCTGGGTGTCCAGGCGGTGGACATCTACCTGCCATCCGAAACCGACGGCCCGCTCTATGGGCAAGCCTGGGACGCGACGCACCGGTCCATGCGGCACGACTTCGTCCCACCCCTGGCCAAACAGATCGGCGAACTGCTGCGCCATCACCGCCTAAAAGTGGTGGCCATCACCACCTCATTCAATGACGTCGCGGAGCCGGTGATCCGAGACGAGCAGCAGAACGCTGTCAGTTCTCTGGTGGCCGCCTTGAGGCTGGCCGACGAGCTCAAAGTCGCGACCGTCGAGGCGCGGGCCGGGCTGTGTGTCTACCATGACACCCAGGACCGTCTCGTCTATGACGACGACGAAGGCGGCATCAAGCGCTTGCTGGCATCGCTGACCCAAGTGGCGAAGAAGCGGGCCGAGCTAGGCATCAGCGCGGTGCTGGCACTGGAACCAGAGCCTGGCGAGCTGTTTGTGCTGCGCTCCATCGCGCAACTACGCTCGCTCGCCCGTGCAGTCAACGAGAGCGACGTACTGGCCGGCGTGGTCGGGCTGAATCTTGACATCGGTCACCTGCGCATCTGGAACAACGGCGGAACCATCCGTCCTGACGATCTACTGGACGACAACCAGCAGCCACTCCTGCCCATCTACGGTTGTCACGTATCTGACCATATCCTCAGGCACTGGGCGGATCTTCCGCTGGGCACGTTCCACCGTACCGAATCACTAAAGGAGTGGCTGGACTTCTACCAGACATTCTGCCGGGCCAGCCGTCCACACGTTTCGGTCGAACTGGAACGTGGCGGTCCCATTCACACCGTCGGGCGAAGCTATCGGGCGCTCAGACACGCGCTCGACAGGTAGACTGCCTGACGCGGGCGAGGCGCCATCCGCTCCTACCTCGCCTCCAGGTCGAACAGGCCCTGCTCGCGGCGCTTCAGGTCACCGGGGCCCATCGGCCCGCCGGGCAGCACTTCGCGGGGCTTGCTGCCACGGCCGGGACCGACGATGCCCAGTTGGTGCATCTGGTCCATGATGCGGCCCGCGCGGTTGAAACCGATGCCGTGGGTGCGTTGGAGACGCGACGTCGACGCGATGCCCTCGCGGCGGACGAAGTCGACGCACTCCCAGAACCGCTCGTCCAGGTCCATGTCCTCGACGCGGTCGTCTTCGGGTCCCTCGTCGTCGGCGGCAATCGGCTGAATGATGCTCTCGGCGTACTTCACGCGCAGCGTCGACGGCATCGCCTGCAGGTACTCCACCAGCCGGTGGACTTGGTGCTCATCTACGAACGCGCCCTGCATCCGCTCGGGCTTGCTGCCGTCGATCGGGTTGTAGAGCATGTCGCCGCGGCCGATCAGGCGCTCGGCGCCGACTTGGTCGAGGATGACGCGGCTGTCCACCTGCTGCGCCACGCTGAACGCCACGCGGGTACCGATGTTGGCCTTGATCTGGCCGGTGACCACGTTCACCGCCGGGCGCTGCGTGGCCACCACCAGGTGGATGCCGGTGGCGCGCGCGAGCTGGGCCAGGCGGCAGATGCTGGCCTCGACCGCCGCGCGGGCGAGCATCATCAGCTCGGCGAGCTCGTCGATGATGATCACCAGATAGGGCATGCGCTCTTCTTCGTCCACCTGCTGGTTGTAGCTGGCGACGTTGCGCACGCCGAGGTCGTGCATGCGGTCGTAGCGGGCCATCATCTCGTGGACCGCGCCGCGCAACAGGTCGGCGGCGTCCTCGGGGTCGGTCACCACCGGCCGGTCGAGGTGCGGAATGCCGTCGTAGAGCGTCAGCTCCACGCGCTTCGGGTCGATCATCAGGAACCGCAGGTCGCGTGGCGACAGCCGGTAGATCAGCGAGATGATCAGGCAGTTGAGACAGACCGACTTGCCCGAGTTGGTGGTGCCGGCCACCAGTACGTGCGGCATGCGCGTCAGTTCGGCAATGCGGATGCCGCCGGCGATGTCCTTGCCCAGGACGAACGGCAGCGGACCCGGGGCGTTGCGGAACTCCTTCGACAGCAGCAGCGGGTGCAGGTGTACGGTCTCGCGGTTCTGGTTGGGCACTTCGATGCCGATGACGCCTTTGCCGGGCACCGGGGCCTCGATGCGGATACCGGTGGAGGCCAGTGCCATGGCGATGTCGTCGGCCAGCACGGCGACCTTGCTGACGCGGATGCCGGGCGCCAGTTCCATCTCGTAGCGGGTGACCGTCGGGCCGACCTCGGTGTTGACCACCTTGGCCTGGATGCGGAAGCTGTCGAGCGTGGCTTCCAGGCGCTGGCTGTTGGCCAGGATCTCGCCGGTCCGGTCGGGCGGTGGCGCAGCGCGCGGCGGCTCCACGAGTTGCAGCGGCGGGAGCTTGTAGGTGGTCGGCTCGCCGTCGGTGTACCAGGCCGCCTCGACCTCCGAGCGCTCCGGCGGCTCGGGCATGCCTGGCAGCGTGAGCTGGCGCGGATGGCCCTCGGGGTCCAACGGCACCGGCGGACGGACAATCCGTTCGGTTGGGTGCCAGCCGCTGGGCGTCTCGGCGGCGGTCTCCACCGGCTCGCCGACCGGCGGCGGAGCGGGGTTGAGCAGCGGCTCCGGCTCCGTGGCGGCAGGCAGCTCCGGGGCCGCCGTCGCGGCCATGGCCGGCGCCGTCGGCTCGGGCTCGGGCGCCACGGTCAGCGGGCGCGTGTCGCTGTCGTCGTAGTCGATCGGCTCGGCCGGATCGTCGCGCAGATAGAGCGGAATGGGCAGATCCGGCGGTGGTGGCGGCAACTCGGCCGGCGGTGCGTCGGCGATGGTGGCCCTGGTGCGGCGTGGCGCGCGCGCCGCGGGCGGCGCGGCGGCGCGGGCCGTCTCGGCGCGGCGTAGCGCGGCCTGGCGCAGCCATTCGCCCATGGCGTACCACAGGTCGCGAATCGGCCGCTCACTGCTCAGCACCAGTCCGGCGAGCAGCATCATGCCGAGCACGATGTCGCAGCCGACCGGCCCCATCAGCCGGCGGCAGACCAGCACCAGCAGCAGGCCGACCCAGCCGCCGTGCTCCTGCACCGGCCAGAGCAGGGCCTGGCCGTTCTCGGCCATGGTCAGCTCTTCGTGCAGCGGCACGCGGTTGTGCCAGAGACCGGCGAGGGCCAACGCCGCCAGGGCCAGGCCGACACCGGAGACCGGCGCGGGCGGCGCGCCGCCGCGGAACAGCCACAGCGTGCCCGCGAAGAACAGCAGGAACGGCACGGCGTTGGTCAGCCGGCCGAGAATGAGCCGCAGCAGCTCCACCGTACCGGCCAGCAACGGCCCGGCGTCGGCCGTGTGCAAGCCGGCCAGGAGCAGCGCGCCGAGGGTCAACAGGCCCAGCCCGACCAGGTCGCCGCCGCGGCGCGACGGGCCGGGCGAGTCGGGACGATCCGTGCGTGGTTTGCGGTTCACAGAAGCCATGGGATACTCGCGGTGATTCGACAGCGACCGGGCTGGGAGGTTCCTCGGCGAGGCCGGCGAACGACCCGTCAGACACCGATGAGCAGGGAGCACAGACCGCGCCTCGACGCCGGTTGACGCTCGCCGGCCGGGCTGCCTCCGGCCGCCATGTGGAACCAGGACAGAGCACCATGGGCATCCAGTTTGAACTCGACTACCGCTACCTCATGACCGACCATGTCGGCGCGGCACACGGCCTGCGCGCCGATGACATCACGGCGCTGCAGCCGCTGTTCAACCGCATCCATCAGCAGATCGGCGCCGACGTCACGCCGGGCGGCAAGCACCGCGAGCTGGGCTTCTTCGACCTGCCGGACACGCAGGTCTCCGTGGCCGACGAGCTGGTGAAGACGGCCGCCGAGTTCAGCGGCCTGGCGGACGCGCATGTCGTGCTGGGCATCGGCGGCTCCTACCTGGGCGCCCGGATGCTGTTCGAGGCGCTCTGCCACAAGTTCCACAACGAGTTGCCGGCCGACCGCCGCAAGGCGCCGCGCATCTACTTCGAAGGCAACAGCGTCGACAACGACGCGTTTGTCGACCTGCTCGACCTGCTCGAGGGCCAACCGGTCACCGCGCACGTGGTGTCCAAGTCGGGCGGCACGCTCGAGACCGGCATGGCGTTCCGCCTGCTGCGCCAGCGGCTGGGCGACCGCGTCGCCGCCTGGGCGGTGACCACCGGGCACAAGACGCGACTCGACCGGTTTGTCGCGCAGCGGCAACTCCAAGGGCTGCGTGTGTTCGACTTGCCGGACAACGTGGGCGGCCGGTTCTCGGTGCTCTGCCCGGTCGGCCTGTTCCCGGCGGCGATGATGGGCCTCGACGTCCACGCCATCCTCGACGGCGCCCGCGCCATGCGCGACCGCTGTGCGGCGACGGCCGACGTGCTGGACAACCCGGCCTACCTCTACGCCGCGCTGCAGTACCTGTCGCTGCTGCGAGGCCGCAACATCTCGGTGCTGTCGGTCTGGTCCAAGTGCCTCGAGTCCTTCGGGCTCTGGCTCGACCAGCTCTCGGCCGAAAGCCTCGGCAAGGATGGCCTGGGCCGGACGCCGCTGACCGCCGTGTGCACGCGCGAGCTGCACTCGCGCGGGCAGCAGCACCAGGAAGGCACGCGCGACAAGGTCGTGTGCAACCTGGTCGCCCAACGGCCGGGCCGCGAGCCGCTGGCGGCCGCCGCCGAGCCGGGCGACGATGAAGAGCGCGCCATCTACGCGTCCGGCCGCAAGCCGACCAAGGAAGAGGCGTCGGCGACCGACGGCTACTTCTACGCGGTGGGCCGCTCGCTGCCGGAGATCAACGATCTGGCCTACCAGGCCACCGACACCGCGTACGTCAAGGCGCAGCGGCCGGGCATGACCATGCGCATCGGCGCCATCGACGAGGCGCACCTCGGCGCGCTGATCTTCCTGTTCGAGCTGGCCACGCTGGTGGAGGGCCGCCTGATGGGCGTCAATCCGCTCAACCAGCCGGGCGTCCAGGACTACAAAGACTACCTGACGGGTTTGCTCGATGCGCCCGGTGGTGAGCGCTACGGCGCCGAATGCCGCGCGCTGCGCTCGGGTGACAACCCGTTCGTGGTGCGCGCGTAGGCCGGCCGAAGTCGCACCAGCCTGGGGTGGCGCGAGCCCGCCCCAGGCTCAGGCGCGGCTGGCCGCCCACGCGCGCAGCGCCTCGCGGACGGTCACGTAGGCCGGTGGCGGCGGCACCTCGAAGCTCATCGGGCGGCCGTCGCGCGGATGCACGAAGCGGATGCGCACCGCGTGCAGCGCTTGGCCGGGCAGTTGCGCCACCGCTGCGGCCACCGGTTCGGGTAACGGGCCATAGGCGGCGCGCCGTTTGGTGCCGTAGACCTTGTCGCCCAGCAGGGGATGGCCCAGGTAGTTGCAGTGGACGCGCACCTGGTGGGTGCGGCCGCTGTGCAAGCGGCACAGTGGGCGGTGGCGCGGTGGGCCTGGCTTCACAAGCGCGGAGCGCCAGCGGCTGGGGCCGCAGACAAGTGCACTGTCACCAGAACTCAGCCCGTCATCGGCAGTCAGCCAAGAAGCGCGCCATCGCGATCGGTGGACTTGCCGCGAATCACGATCGGGCCGTCCCGTCGTATGGCGTTGTCGATGCACTCGTGACACCACATCATGTGCATGTCCGCGGGCGCCCCAGGAACGTCGTCACTGACGTCCAGGATCGCCGCATAGTCGTCCGTAGTGTCGAGCACCAGGCCGCATCTGCCACAACGCTCGAAGAAGCGGCCAGACATCTCGTCCTTCCACCTCAGCTTCAATGTTGCACCCTTTCGGGGTGTCAAAGCTGGGGATGGTCTCGCGCTACGGGCCGCATCAGGGACCCGCACCTTCTCGCCGCAGCGGCACTTACCGATGACACCGGCCTTGTCGTCCGGGACGGAGTGTGTAGCACCACAGCCGGGGCACTTGAACTCGATCGGCATCGGAAGGTCTCCCGCTTGTCCCATGTCCCCCCCGGCACGGGCTTCACCGGCCCGTCGTTTTGCCCTCTCCGGCTTCGCCAGGGCTGGCCTACATCGTGCCGCCATGGGCTTTGAGCAGGGCGATTACCGCGGCGTGTTGCGTGTAACCTGTCTCCACCGCCCATTGGAGTGCAGTCCAGCCGTCGTCAGTGTGTGACGAGGATCTGGCATTCACCTCAGCCCCTCTGTCCAGTAGTAGCTTTGCCACCTTTGTGTGGCCGAATGTGGCGGCTGCAATCAGGGCGGTGCGGCCACCCGTAACGTAGTTGGCATCACCACCCCGGTCCAAGAGCAGCCGAACCACCTCGGTGTGGCCGCTGGCGGCGGCTGCGTCCAATGGGCCATAGGCATGCGGGGTCGGCGGGGCATTGACGTCGGCCCCCCTCTCCAGGAGTTGCTTGACCTCTTTGATGTGGCCTTCGGCAGCAGCCTCCTGCAGCAATTTGGAGAGCTGTTCTGCGCTGCAGTCCGACTTGTCATTGGAGGCGAACGCCCGGCGCATCCACTCGAGCATGGTGATCTCCGCCACGGCGGTTCGCCGAACCGGTGGCCTCTTCCTCCTGCGCAGCGCGCAGGGCAGACTGTTGCCCACCATCAAGGAGTTCGACGTTACTCGTGGCGTGGCGGGCACTAGCCCGCCCTACTGCTGCTGCGCCCCGCACGACATCTCCCGCAACGCCGCCCGCACCGCCTCGAACTCCGCTGGCGGCGACACTTCGAAGGTCATCTCGCGCCCGTCGCTGGGGTGCAGAAAGCGTATCCGCCAGGCGTGCAGCGCTTGGCCGGGCAGTTGCGCCACCGCTGCGGCCACCGGTTCGGGTAACGGGCCATAGGCGGCGCGCCGTTTGGTGCCGTAGACCTTGTCGCCCAGCAGGGGATGGCCCAGGTAGTTGCAGTGGACGCGCACCTGGTGGGTGCGGCCGCTGTGCAAGCGGCACAGCAGCTCGGCGGCCAGGCCGTAGCGGGCTTGGCAGAACAGCGTGGTACGGGCGGGTTTGCCGTCTTCGCGGACCGCGATCTTCTCTTTCTGCGTCGGGTGGCGTCCGAGCGCCGCGTCGATCGTGGTTTCGTCGAACGCCGGGTCGCCATGGACCAGCGCCAGGTACTCGCGCCCGGCGGTGCGTTCGCGCAGTTGCGCCTGCAGGCCCTGGTGGGCCTCGTCGTGCTTGGCCACCACCAGCAGGCCGGTGGTGTCTTTGTCCAGGCGGTGGACGATGCCCGGCCGGATGGCGCCGCCAATGCCCGACAGATCGTCACAATGGGCCAGTAGCGCGTGCACGAGCGTGCCCGACCAGTGCCCGCGCGAAGGGTGGGTGACCATGCCGGCAGCCTTGTTGACCACCAGCAGGTCGGCGTCCTCGTAGACGATGTCGAGCGGGATCGGCTCGGGCTCGAGGGTCAGCGGCACCGGCGCCGGTATGGCCACCTCGATGACCTGGCCGGCTTTGGGCTGGAGGGCCGGCTTGCCCGGCTCGCCGTCGACTTGCACGTCGCCCGATTCGATCAGGCGCTTGCCCTGCGAGCGGGTGAGCTGCGGGCAGACCTCGGTGACCAGCAGGTCGAGACGCCGGCCGGCCTGGTCGTCGGTCACCGTCCAGACACAGGACTCAGGCAGGTCGGGCGTCGGATTGCTCGCGGCTGTCTTGGAGGTCACACCACAGCACATAGCACACGTAGACGGTCATCCCGCAGGTCACGCCGATGTCGGCAACGTTGAAGTCGGGCCAGACGAAGCCGATGCGGGCGATATGGAAATGGATGAAGTCGACCACCTGGCCACCGCGCAGGACGCGGTCGACCAAGTTGCCCGCGGCCCCAGCAGCCACGAGGGCCAGGGCGTAGCACGGCAGCACCGGCAGGGCCAGCACCTGCCGCCGGAAGTAGACCACCGCGCCCAGCGCGCCGAGGCCAATCAGCACGAACAGCCAGCGCGCGCCGTTGAGAATGCCGAAGGCGGCGCCGCTGTTACTGGTCAGGGTCAGGTCAAGCCAACCGGGCACCACGGTGACGTGGTGCCCGGGCACACGGAACAGATGCACGACCAGCAGTTTGGTGGCCTGGTCCAGCAGGAGCCAGGCCACGGCCACGCCCACGAACCGACTGGCTCGTACCGTGGGCGTCAGCCCTCTTCCAGCATCCGCTGGCAATCCACACACGTCGCCGCCCATGGGATCCGATCCAAGCGCGCTTCCGGTATCTCACAACCGCACATCTCACAGATACCGAAGCTACCGTCGTCGATGCGCTCAAAGGCCAACTCGATCTGGGCCAGATTCTGATGGACCGTCTGGCCCAGAATCTGGTCTTTCTCGCGTTCGGAGGCTTGGGCCGCAATGTCGGCCGGCACGTCGTCGCTGTCGGAGAAGCTCTCCAGCGAATCCTTGGCCTGGCGGGAGCTCTCCGCCAACTCGCGCTCGACCCGCAGGAGCCGCTCGCGCTCCGCCGTCAGCAGCTCCGTGAAATGCTCCAGATCCAGATCCGGGCGCATCACCGCAGGGTCACTCATCGACCTCCTCCTCAGGCCTCATCGGTCAGGTGGCCGGCACCACGCCCACTTGCCGCCAGTGCTCCTCGACCGCCTCTTCGACGGGCCGCAGCGGGGGCAGGCCGGCAGCCGCCCAACGTTGCCCGTCCAGAACAGAAAAAGCCGGCCGCCAGGCCGGCGCACCCCACGCTTCGGTGGTCACCGGCTCCACCCCCACCGTCGGGTCGAGCCGTTGCGCCAACCACTTCGCGAAGCTATACCACGTTCCTCCACCGAGGTTGGTTACATGATAGGTCCCGAACTCGGCCGCGGACGACACCAGTGTCAGTATCGCCGCCGCCAGGTCATGACTGTAGGTCCGATTGCAGGTTTGGTCACAAACCACTCGCACCGGCTCGCCGCGCAACAGACGCTGGCCGACCGCGTCCACGAAGTTGCGTCCGCCGTCGCCAAACAGGCCCGCCGTGCGCACGATCCAGTGCCGCGGCTGCCGCTGCCGCACCCACACCTCACCAAGCAGCTTGCTGCAACCATAGACGCTGTGCGGCCCGGTGCGGTCATCTTCCTGGTACGGCGCACTCGCGCTGCCGTCGAAGACATGGTCGGTGCTCACCTGCACCAGCACCATCTGGCGCCGCGCGGTCTCTTCGGCCAGCACCGCCGGGCCGAGCACGTTGGCCCGCATCGCCGCGGCGATGTTCGTCTCGGCCCCGTCGACATTGGTGTAGGCCGCCGCGTTGATGACCACCGCCGGCTCATACCGGGCGAGGGCGGCGGCCACCGCCGCGGACTCGGCGATGTCCAGCTCGGTTCGCGTCAGGGCGACCAGCTCCAGATGCTGTCCGGCACGCTGCAGCGCCTGGCCCAGCAGACCGCCGGCGCCCGTGACCAGTATCCGTCGGCTGCCCATCGCCTGACCTCGTCCTGCGTATCCGATGCCTAACGCCCGTCGTGGCGCCGAAGTTCCAGCGCCACCGGCCAGGATGTGTTAGCCTGCCGGTGGCAACGGAGACCCGCAGCATGGCGCAACGCTACCTTCGCGGGGCCGACGGCGCACTGGCCCAGTTCCGTGCGACCCGCCGGCCATTTCACTTCGCCGGCACCTGTCCCAGCGACCACGCGGCCTGGCGCCGCGCGTTCGAGCAGGAACTGCTCGCCTGTCTCGGGCCGACACCCGAGCCGGTCGCGCTGGCCGCCGAGGTGACCAGCCGCACCGACTGCGGCGCCTACGTGCGTGAACGAGTCCTGTTCGACAGCGAAGCCTATGCCACGGTTTCGGCCTGGGTGCTGATTCCGAAGCGCGCCACGCCGGAGCAACCGGCGCCGGCCGTGATGGGTCTGCACGGGCACGGCCCCGAAGGCAAGGACGCGCTCGTCGGGGTCAATGCGGCGGGCGAGCCGGTCGACACCGGCGCCTACCACGGCATCGGCCAGAAGCTGGCCGAAGCCGGCTACGTGGTGATCTGTCCCGACTGGCGCGGCTTCGGCGAGCGCCAGGACACCGACGAGTGGGTCCGCCGGCCGACTCGCGACGGCTGCAACGTGCTCTACCTGGCCACCGGCTATCTCGGCTACCACTCGCTGGCGCTGCAGATCCACGATGGTCGCCGCACGCTCGACTACCTGCTGACGCGCCCCGAAGTGCGGCCGGACCGCGTCGGCGCCATCGGTCTCAGCTTCGGTGGCACTATGACCACCTATCTGTCGGCGCTGGACACGCGCATCGGCTGCGCGGTGATCGGCTGCTATCTGAGCGGGCTCGATGACGCGCTGGTGCGCGCCAACTTCTGCGGTGCGCAGTACCTGCCCGGACTGGGCCTGCTGGCCGACATCCCCGACGTCGCCGGCCTGATCGCGCCGCGCCCGATGCTGGCGCAGATCGGCGAGCGCGACCTGTGCTTCACCGTGGACGACGCCATGGCGGCCTACGACCATGTCGCGCGCATCTACGCCGCCGCCGGCGTGCCGGAGCGCTGCGCGGTGGACCGGCATCCGGATGGCCATGAGCTGAACCCGACCACCGCCCTGGCCTGGTTCGAAAGGTGGCTCGGCGCATGACCACCGCGTCGCTCCTGGCGGTCTGGTTGCTGCTGGCCACACCGGTGGCGCGCGTCGAGTGCGACGCGACCGGCTGGCGGCTGACCGCCGAGTCCGGCGGGCGGCACCGCGTCCTCGTCCAAACGGCCGGTTACCAGGCCGCGGACGCGGCCAACGCACCGGTGTTCGCCACCTCGGGTGCGCCGGCCGGGTCGTCGCCCGCGCGCGTCGCCTACCGGCTCACCGGTGCCGGAGCGCCCGCGGCCGAGGTGGCGGCGCACTGCCAGCCGCTGCCCAACGGGGTGACGGTGGACTGGCGCCTGACCTGGCGTGGCGGCCAGCGCACGTGGAGCGGCTGGACCAGTGGCCTGGTGCATCAGTGGGGCGAAGCGCCCACCGGGGCCACCACTCAGGCGCTGGTCGACTGGCGGCGCCCCGATGGTACTCGTGCGGGCGAAGTCGCCGGCGACACGCCCTATCCGGTGCCGGGCGGCCAGATTCGCCGGGTCGTCTTCGGCGATCTCGCCCTGGTCATGGTCACGCCGACCTACGACCCGGACTGGATCTACAAGCGCGAGCTGGGCCGGGTCCGCCTGGTCCGCTGGCAGCCGGTCGACGGTGAAGTCCGCTACCGGGTCACCTACCTGGTGGTGCCGGCTGGCTCGGACCAGCCGGCCGACTGGGCGGCCACCGCGGCCGGGCGGCCGCTCGCGCTGTCGCTGACCACCGGCCGCGCCGCACCGCTGTTCGTGCCCGGCGAGCCACTGCGCGTGCAGGCGCGGCTGGCCAATGTCACCGCGGCGGCGCAGTCGAGCACCTTGCGGCTCACCGCGTACACGTACCGGGGCCAACCCCTGCTGAACCGCGAGGAGCCCATCGCGCTGGCCGCCGGAGCCGACCGTCTGCTGGACCTGACTCTGCCGCCGGCCGAGCGGGGCGTGGTGTTCGTCACCGCGCGCTTGAACTGGCCCGGCGGCGAGTGGACCGAGCGGCTCAACCTGGGCATCTTGCCCGAGCGCCGCGCCGACGGCGTACGCGAGGCCTCGCCGTTCGGGCTCGCGGCGGTAACGGCGAACCCCGCGCACTACCCGGACCAAGCCGCGCTGGAGACGGTTCTGCCGCTGGTCGAGCGGGTCGGTTGCCGGCGCATCCGTGGCGGCTGGTACCCGGTCGATCCGGAGGCCACCGATGCCACCGTGGCCGCGGTGCGCGCCCAGTTGGCGCAGTTGCGGCGCCATGGCGTGCTGCCCTATGTGCAGTTGCCGGGCGAGCCGTGCCAGGCCGGTGGTGAGGCCGCCCTGACCGCGCGCTACCGCGGCGCCATCGGCCGGTTCGCCTGGGCCAGCGACTATGTCGAGGTGGGCAACGAGCTGAACCTGGGCGGGCTGAAGGCGCACGACTACGTCGCGCGCCTGTTGCGGCCGGTGGCCGCCGCCACGCGCCAGGCTGCGCCGCACGCCAAGGTGCTCAGCATGGGTTTTGGCGGCGTGTTACCGGACTGGCTGAACGAGTTCGTCGCCGCGGGCGGTCTCGATCTCGTGGACATCCTGTCCATCCATCCGGGTTGCCAACCGCGCTCGCCCGAGTTCTGGCAGGGCTGGCGCGGCTGGGTCTTTCGCCCACAAGTGCTGGATGCCTTGCGCGCGGCCAGGGCCAAGGGGAAGGCCGTCTGGATCACCGAGGCCTATGCGCCCACAGTGCCCGGCCGGGCCGGCCTGGACCACCGCACCGCCGCCGACTACCTCGTGCGCAGCTATGTCTGCGCGCTGGCCGCCGGTGTGCAGCACATCGCCTGGTACCAGTTCCAGGACGGTGTCTGGCACAGCCGGCGACCCGATGCCGACGATGGCGAGTACAACTACGGCATCGTCTACACCGACTTGTCACCGAAGCCGGCCTACGTCGCCTATGGCGCCATGACCGAGCAACTCGAAGGGGCGACCTATGTCGGCCGGCTCGAGCTGGGCGCCGACGACCTGTACGGCGTGCGCTTCCGGCGCGGCGACGGCGTGGTCGATGTGCTGTGGAGCTGCCGCGAGAAGCACGAGACCGATGTGGCCTGGTGGCCGCCGGAGCAGTTCAGGCACCTCTCGCGGCGGGCGGGCGAGCCGTGGCAGACCCGCTGGCGCCAGGCGGTCACCGTCCCGCTGCCCGCGGCGGGCTCGGTGACCGTCACCGACCTGATGGGCAACCCGCGCACCCTCACGTCCCGCGCGGGGCGCGTCGAGCTGCTGCTGGACGGCTCGCCGCAGTATGCCACCGGCTTGGGGGCTCTCCCGCTGAAGCCGGTGTTCTGGGAGTGACACGGCTCGCGCCGAACGGCCTCGCGAGGCGGCAGGAACAGCCTGACGGATGGCCAACGGCGGGCCTGCCACGCGTCCACGGCGCGTGCGAGAGGTGGCCATGGCTGACCAGCACGACATTCGGGTACTTCGCGACCTCGTCCAGCGCTATGCCGACGTCGCCGCGCTGCCGGTGCAGGACGAGCGCCGCGCCCTGTGGCGCGAGCACCACTCGCTGCGCCCGACCCGGCCGCTGATCATGGCCACCTTCGGCATGTGGAACGTCTGGTGCCGCGAGGTGTTCGGCAATCAGCAGATGCAGTGCCAGGACCCGTTCTACCGCGAGCACGAGCGCGGCCTGCGGATGCACCTGTTCGCCCACGACATCGGCGACGACGTGATCCAGGAGCCGTGGCTCACCCAGCGCGCCGCAGTGCGCTATGGCTGGGACGACATGTGGGGCCTGCCAATCAAGCGGGTCCCGTCGTCGGTCGAGGGCGGCGCCTGGGGCTTCGACGCGGTGCTCCGCGAGTGGTCCGACGTCGACCGGCTGGTGGCGCCGCGCCACGTTGTCGATGAGGCGGCCACCGACCGCGCCGTCGCGAAGCTCCACGAGGCCGTCGGCGACCTGCTGCCGATCAACGTCGACCGCTCGCCGATCTGCAAGGGGTTCGGCGCCGACATCTCGACCATGCTGGCGCGGCTCCGCGGGTTCGAGCAGATCATGTACGACATGTACGAGGCGCCGAACGAGCTGCACCGCCTGCTGGCCTTCATGCGCGATGGCACGCTGGCCAACCAGGCTGAGGCGGTCACCGCCGGCGACTGGTCGCGCACCAGTGGCGAGTGCCAGGGCATGACCTACTGCCACGAACTGCCGCCGCCGGCGGCGAACGTCTTTGGTCAGTCGCTGGACAGCCTGTACGCGTTCAGCGCCAGCCAGGAGTTCACGCTCATTTCGCCGGCGCAGCACGAGGAGTTCATGCTCCAGTACCAGCGGCCGATCATGGAGCAGTTCGGCCTGAGCGCCTACGGCTGCTGTGAGAACCTGACCGAGAAGATCGACCTTCTGCGCTCCGTGCGGAACCTGCGGCAGATCGCCGTGGCGCCGACCGCCGAGGTGGCCAAGTGCGCCGAGCGCATCGGTGCCGACTACGTCTTCTCGTGGCGGCCGAACCCGACCGACATGGTCTGCTGCGGCTGGGACGAGGACCGCATCCGCCGCATCATCGGCGACGGCCTGCGCGCGGCGCGCGGCTGTCGCGTGCACCTGCACCTCAAGGACATCGAGACGGTGGAGGGCGACCCGACCCGCCTGGCGCGCTGGGTCGGCATCGTGCGCGAGGTGGCCGACGAGGTCTGGGCCAACTGACGCGCACGAGTCTTGCGCTGCCGTTGCGCGGCGACGAGCCGGGCCAATCTGCACATGGGACAATGGCGCCGAGGGGGGCAGGCAGCCACTTCACTGGCCGCGTCGGCGGCCGGAAAGGGCAGGTCCCATGCACAGACTGCGGGTCGGGGCGCTCGTCCTGGCGCTGCTCATCGCGCCGAACGCCCTGGCCACCTACACGTCCAACGGCAGCGCCGCCGATCAGGCGGCCCTCGTCTCGATGCTCACCAGCGCCTGCAACCAGAGCGCCGACTTCAAGAGCGAGTACGACACCATCGCGGCCGACAGCACCCACAGCATCCGCTACGACGTCGGGCGCAGTCAGAGCGGCGTGCTGATCGACGCCTACAGCTCCAACGCGGTCGACCTGGATGACCTCAGTGCCCTGCCGGTCACTCCGCCGGCCGGCCATCCCAACGCGATGACGCAGTCGCAGGCGCTCAAGCACGTCATGGCCGAGCGCTGGTACAAGGCGACGCTGCCATGTGCCGAGTACCTGGAGTGCCACGAGAAGGGCGGCATGGTCGGTGAGAACGCCCTGCGTAGCGAGGCCGGACAGTCGCCGGTCGTCAAGCACTCCGGTACGCCGATCCCGGGTGGCGGCCTGACCGTGACCATCACCTATGGGAACGGCGGCAGCGAGTCCTGGACCATCAACTCGGCGGGCAACATCACCGCCATCGCCTACCACTGAGGAGACCACACCATGAGCATTCGCAGCCTGTTCGCGTACGGTCTCGCGGTGGTGATGTTCGTCGGCCTGGTCAGTTGCGGCGGCGGCGGTGGCGGCACTGGGTCGAGCAACACCACGACGGCCCAGTTCGACGACGCCAACCTGACCGCCAACCAAAGCACGATCCAGGCGGCGGCGCAGCGGGCCACGCTGATCGTCGTGGCCACCATCCAGTCGATCGGCACGCCGCCCGACTGCTGGAGCGGCTTTGTGGCCACCCGACAGACGGTCACCTACGCCGTGTCGCCCACCATCCCGGCGGTCAAGGGCAGCTACAGCGGCTCGACGCTGACGGTCAACCACGTGCTGGTGCGCTACTCGCGCCACGCGCGCTCGGATGGCCAGGTGGGCCTGTCCACCACGCTCTTCGCCACTGGCAATCAGGTCATCCTGATCGTCGGCCCGCCCAGCGGCAGCGAGGCGGACGACGTCAGCGAGAACTGCAGCACCTTGCCCTACAGCGCGAACAACCTGGCAGCGCTACAGGCGCTGTTGTAGGTCGAGACGGCGCGCGCGGTCGCGCCCGCTTGCCCCTGACGCACCGATCGCCTATGCTCGCAGGCGCGATGACGAGAGGATGCGCCCGATGGGCAAGCGTGCGAGTGGACTGCGTCTGGCCTGGCTGTTCGGCTGCCTCAGTGTGGGCCGGTTGGTGGCCGCGCCGGCGGTGTTCTGGGCCAGCGACCCGGTGCGGCCCGGCGAGACCGTGCTCGCGCTGGGCGCCGAGTTGGGCACGCAGCCGACAGTGGTCGTCGAGCGGCTGATGGACGGCGTGGTCAGCCAGCCACCGGCCGCCGCACCGGCCATCAACGTCATCGGGCCTTCGGCCACGGTGCGGCAGGCGGATGGGCGGTCGGTCAAGTTCACCATGCCCACTGGCGTGCCCGGCGTCTATGCCTGGCGGCTGCAGTCGCCCGCCGGCACAGTGCAGGGCCTGCTCAACCGGCCGGCGGTCTGGTGGGCGCTCGGCGACGGCGGCACGCACGCGGTGCCGGGCGGCTCGTTGCGCCTGTATGGCAAGAACCTGTGTGCGCCCGGCAGCGAGCAGGGCAAGGCGACCGTGCTGCTCCGTGGCCCGCGCACCGTGCGGCTGACCGCCGAAGCCGACTGCTACGCCGCCAAGACCACGCTCCCTCGCGACTTGCCCGTCGGCGACTACCAGTTGGCCGTCCACAGCGGCGCCGGTGGCGACGCGGCCTGGAGCGAGGCGGTGCCGCTGCGCGTCGAGAACCCGCGGCCGTGGCCGACCACCGTGTACAACGTGAAGGACTTCGGCGCCGAGGGCAGTGGCACGCGCGACGACACCACGGCCGTGCAGGCGGCGCTGGCCGCGGCCGACCAGCGCGGCGGCGGCGTGGTCTACTTCCCGCGCGGCCGCTACCAGTTGAGCGCGCCGCTCGATCTGCCGCGCTTCACCGTGCTGCGCGGCGAGCGCGCCGAATGGGTCAACCTGTTCTGGCCCGACTTTGCCACCCCGCCGCCGGTGCTGTTGCGTGGCCGCAACTCGTTCGGCCTGCAGGAACTGACCCTCTACTGTTCCAACTACCGGACCTTCCTGGCCGCCGACACCAAGGGGCCCGACGCCGGTGACGTGTTCCTGCGCCGGTTGCGCGTGCGCGCGGTGATCTACCGCGGGCACCTCCAGCCCGAAGAGATCGACCAGCGCTACCGCCAGGGCCTGGGCGGCTTCGGCGGCGGCTACTGGCTGGCCGCGCTCGGTGGTCGGAACGTCGAGGTCAGCGACTGCGACCTGGTGTCGTCGGGCTGCACCATCAGCCTGACCAACGCCCGCGGCGCGCGGTTGGAGCGCAACCTGTTCAGCCTGGGCCGGCTCGGCGGCTGCGGCGTGTTCGAGGGCGACGGCGTGCTGATGGCCGACAACCAGTTCGCCGGTGCCGACCTGACCTCGGCCTGCGGCGCCGGCGGCCTCGGCTATGGCAACCTGTCGCACGTGGTGCTGCAGCGCAACAAGTTCACCGCGCACTACGGCATGAACGGTGAGGCGATCACCTCCGATGCGCCGGGCGGTCTCTACCATGGCCGTCTGGCCGGCGCCGACGCCACCAGCGTCACCTTGCCCGATGCGCACCATGGCGCGGGTCGGCGAGCGGTGGGCGCCGCGGTGTTCGTGGCCGACGGCCCGGGCGTCGGGCAATGGCGACGCGTCACCGCGGCGGAAGGGCGCAAGCTGACCGTCGACCGGCCGTGGCAGGTCAGCCCCAGTGACGCATCGACGGTGATGGTGGCGTGGTTGCAGCACCACTGGCTGGTGCTGGACAACGAATTCGCCGATGTCGGCATCGCGGTGCAGTTCTACGGCAGCTCGGCCGAGCACATCGCCGCGCGGAACCGTTGCGCACGCTCCGCCGGCTTCCACAACTTCGGCATGAACTACCATGGCGTGCAGCCGAGCTGGTGCGTGCAGTGGCTCGACAACGAGATCACCGAGGGCAACATCTACCGCGCCGACCACGACCAGATTCGGCTGACCGGCGACTCGCATCTCGGCGCTTACGGCCTGATCGGCAACGAATGGCGCCTGCCCATCACCGTGGCCACCATCATGCGGCGCAATCGCCTGCTGAACAACGCCAGCATCGTGCTGGGCAGCGAGGTGCGCGGCATCAAGCCGGCGCCGCTCGGCCGGCCGGACCCGCTGGTCACCGACGTGGTGGTGGAGCACAACACCATCGAGAACGCCGAGTACGGTCTGATTGTCCACGGCACCACGCGCGGGGTCTGGGCCGCGGGCAACCGGCTGCGGAACGTTCGCCTGGAGCAGTGGGACGAGGCCGCGGCGGTGGCGGCCGACGCCGAACGGCGGCGGCGGTTCGAGACCAGCCGCGAGCCGTTGGCCGTGTGGGACTTCCGCCGGGCCGTCGTGACGCCCGCGGGCCTGGTGCAGACGGTGCCCGACGCCACCGGGCACGGCTTCGACGCCGCGGCGGTGGCGGTCCGTGTGGCCACCGACGCGTTCAAGGGCCAGGTCGGCCGGTTCGACGGCGACGGCTACCTGAGCGTCGCCGATCCGGCCATGTTCAACCTGCAGAACGTCACCTTCGCGCTGTGGGTGAAGCCCGACACGGTGACCGGCCGCCACGGTCTGCTGAGCAAGCGGTTCATGGCCACCGGCGCGCCCTACATGCTCTCGCTGTGGGACAGCGGCCTCGAGTTCGAGGGCAACGACGAGGATGGCAAGTGGAGCTTCATCTTCCGCTCACCGGCGGACATCAAGCCGGCTGAATGGGTCCATCTGGCCGCGGTCTGTGAGCTGGGCAAGGGCGTGACGGTCTACTGCCGCGGCAAGGCCGTCGGCCGCAAGGACAACCCGGCGCGGCACTGCGCCAATGGCGAGCCGCTGATCATCGGCCGCGAAGCCTGGTCCGGCTTGCCGAACCAGCAGGACCCGCCGGCCTACTACAAAGGCCAGATGGGCACGGTGAAGCTCTGGGCACGGGCACTCAGCGAGCTGGAAGTGTGGTCGGAGTCGCGGTGACCGCCGACCAACCGCCCGGCAACGACCTGACTCGCGCTGACCTGCCGTGGCGCCTGGCCCAGCAGGTGGCAGTGGTGTTCGCCGTCAGCCGGCTGTTGGCCTGGTCGCTCGGCGTCCGGTTCGATGCCGCGCCGTTGGGCTACTACGTGCAGTACGCCGACCCGGTGCTGCTGCAGCATGACCTCTGGCGCACGTTGGCCGTGCTGCACAGCCAGCCGCCGCTGTTCAACCTGTTCCTCGGCGTCGTGCTGCAGGTCGCCGGACCCGCGGCACCCGTGGTGTTCTGGGCCTGCTTCCTGCTCTGCGGCCTGCTGCTGACCGAGACCATCGCGCTGGCCCTGGCCGCCCTGGGCCTGGACCGCCGTCGCGTGCTGCTGCTCACAGCGCTGTGGTGCGCATACCCGTCGGCCATCGTCTACGAACACTGGCTGTTCTACACGCTACCGGTCACCGCCGCGCTGACCGGTCTCGTCTGGAGCCTCTACCTGCTCGCCCGCGACGGCCGGCGGCGCCACGCGGTTGCCGTGGGCCTGCTGCTGGTGGTCGTGCCGCTCACCCGCAGCCTGTTCCACCTGGCCTGGCTGCTGGGTGTGGCCGGGCTGGCCTGCTGGCAGTTGCCCGATCGGCGCCGGCGGCTGGTCCCGGCGGTCGCCGTGGCGGTGCTGGTCGTCGGCGGCTGGTACGCCAAGAACCTGGTCTGGTTCGGCACCTTCGGCGCCAGCAGTTGGGCCCCGTTCAGTCTGGCCAAACTCACCACCACGCAGCTCGAGCCCGCCGTGCGCGCCGCGGCCCAGCAGACCGGTGAGCTGTCGCCACTCGCCGAGGTCCCGCCGCTGGCACCGCCCACCTGGTATCCCGCGGAGCTGCGCGCCACACCGCTCACCGGCTGGCCGGAGCTCGACCAGGTGAGCAAGAGCACCGGCGACTTCAACCTGAACCACGCGGTCTACCTGCGCCTGGCTCCGGTCTATGCCCGCGACGCGCGCTGGGTGCTGCGGCATCGGCCCGCCGGCTACCTGCGTGCGGTCGGCCACGCTTGGCTGTCCTTCTTCGCCACGGGTGCCGGCTACCCGCTGACCCGCGGCAACCTACAGCGCCTCGGTCCGCTCGGCGAGACGGTGCGCCTGGTGCCCCTGGTGGCGCCACTGGTCTATCTGGTTCTGCTGCCGGCGCTGGTGCGGGCCGCCTGGCGCCGGCCCGCCGACACGCCCGCCGCCCGAGCCGAGCGGCTGCTGCTACTGACCGTGACGCTCAACGTCGTCTGGGTCGCCGTGGTCGGCAACGCCCTCGAGTTGGGCGAGAACTTCCGCTTCCGGTTCAACTGCGACCCGGGCGCACTGCTCGCCGTCGGCATCTGGTGGCTGCGCCGAACCGCGCCAGACCGCTGATCGGGCCGTCGCTGTTGCATCTGGCGCCAACCTCGGCTAGGTTGTGTCGTTATAATCACCCTTGCGGATCCATTAGTCGAAAAACCGTTGCTACGGCGGCGGGGGTTGTGCTAGCGTACGGCGACTCGGGCTCATGTGGCGCGGGTTGGACGCGGGAGGATGTCCATGCTTGGTTTCGCCGACGGATGGGTGGCGGCGGCCTACCTGTTGTGCCTGGGTAGCACGCTCCTGTGTGTCGTCTACGGCCTGCTCTACTGGAACGAAGCGGACGACGAGCCGGCCCCGCCGCCGCCGAGCGCCGAGGACCTCGAGTTGGAGGACGCCGCTGTCTAGGCTGGGGAGGCCTGAGCCCGCATGAACTACGAGATTCTGGCGATTGTCGTCGGGGCGTACGCGCTGGCTATCGGCTACCTCGGGTGGCTGGGCTACCGGCGCACCAAGAGCGCGGCGGACTACTTGGTCGGCGGCCGGGAGATCCACCCGGTGCTGATGGCGTTGGCCTACGGCAGCACGTTCATCAGCACGTCGGCGATTGTGGGCTTCGGCGGCGCCGCCGGCATGTTCGGCATGGGCCTGCTGTGGCTGACCTTCCTGAACATCCTGTTCGGCATCTTCGTGGCCTTCGTCATCTTCGGCAAGCGCACTCGCGCCATCGGGGCCCGGCTGGACGCGCACACCTTTCCGGAGCTGCTCGGCCGGCGCTTCGACTCGCTCTTCATCCAGGGCTTCTGCGGCGCAGTGATCGCGCTGCTGATGCCGCTCTATGCGGCTGCGGTGATGATCGGCGGCGCGCGCTTCCTCGAAGTGCAGCTCCAACTACCGTTCGAGGCCGCGCTGTTCATCTTCGCGCTGTTCGTCGTCGGCTACGTGTTCTACGGCGGCCTCAAGGGTGTGGTCTACACCGATGCCCTGCAGGGCGTGCTGATGGTGGTCGGCATGACCATCCTGCTCTTCGCCACCTACGCCAACGTCGGTGGCCTGGCCGGCCACCGCGCCCTGACCGAGTTGGCCTCGAAGGTGCCGCCGCCGCTGGTGGCACAGGGCCACCGCGGCTGGACGTCGATGCCGGCCTTCGGCTCGCCGATGTGGTGGACGCTGGTCTCCACCATCGTGCTCGGCGTGGGCGTCGGCGTGCTGGCGCAACCGCAGTTGGCGGTCCGCTTCATGACGGTGAAGAGCGGCCGTGAGCTGAACCGCGCGCTGCTGCCCGGCGGGGTGTTCATCCTGCTGATGACCGGTGTGGCCTTTGTCGTCGGTGCCCTGACCAACGCCTACTTCTTCCAGAAGTACGGCAAGATCTCCATCGCCATGGTGATCGACCCGGCCACCGGCAAGCCGAACATCGACAAGATCATCCCGACCTACCTGACCGACGCCATGCCGCAGTGGTTCGGCTACCTGTTCATGGTCACGCTGTTGGCCGCGGCCATGTCCACGCTGAGCGGCCTGTTCCACGCCATCGGCACCTCCGTCGGCCGTGACATCTACCAGCAGGCCATCTCCAAGGGCAAGCACCAGGAGCGCACGGTGATGCTGGCCAAGGCCGGCATCTTCTTCGCCTTCGTGGTGACCATCATCCTCGGTTACAGCCTGGGCACCGGCGTGATCGCGGTGGCCACGGCGCTGTTCTTCGGCATGTGCGGTGCCGTCTTCCTGCCGGCGTACCTTTCGGCGCTGTTCTGGCCGCGGGCCACGCGCACCGGTGTCATCGCCGGCATGTTGAGCGGCCTGACCACTTGGGGGCTGTGGGTCCTGTTCGTCCATGAGAAGGAGGCGGCGGTACTGCTGCTCTGCCAGGCCCTGTTCGGCACCACTTCGCTGGCCAAGGGCGGCACGCTGGCGGTGGTCGACCCGCTGGTCATCGGCCTGCCGGTGGCGTTGCTGGTCACGGTGGTGGTTTCGCTGCTGACGCCGAGGATGCCCGAGGAGCACACCGCGCGCTGCTTCGGCCAGTGAGGTCCGCGCCGCAACGCCACCTGGCTCTGGGCCGCGCGGGCCGGGGCGGCATGGTGGCGCGCCGCGGGTCCACCCGACCGCCCTGGGGCCACGCACAGAGCGGCCTGCGAATGACGTTGGCCCAGCCCTGGGGCGAAGCGTCTGCTGAGGGCAGCAGCAGCAGATGTGGTAGAATCGCGTACGAAAGACGGAAGCTCTCCAGGTCGTCTGCAGGGGCAAGCAGAGCGGCGATCAGCCGGTCGTGCACCGGCTCGAGGAGAGACAGATGCTTCGTTCGTTCGGGTATGGCCGCCGTGGCCAGGCCGGTTTCACCCTGATTGAGCTGCTGGTGGTCATCGCCATCATCGCGATTCTGGCGGCGATCCTGTTCCCCGTGTTCGCCAAGGCGCGCGAGAAAGCGCGGCAGTCGAGCTGCTCCAGCAACCTGAAGCAGTTGGCCTTGGCGTCTTTGCAGTACATGCAGGACTACGACGAGACGACGCACGGTCGGCGCATGAACGCCGCGGCAGCCACGCAGGACTGGTGGCCGGTGTTGGTTCAGCCCTACATCAAGAACAACCAGGTCTACGTCTGCCCGTCGCACACCACGCCGGACACCGGCCACCGCATCCCGACCTCCTACGGCTGGGACTGCCTGGCCGGCGGGGCAGATACGCCATACGCACTGGCGACTTTCACCAAGCCGTCTGAGACGATCATGTTCATTGATCACCTCAACGCCTGTGCCAAGGCGGTCTTCAACTGCGGCTGCGGCTGCGGCGGGGTGGCCAACCTGGTGACACGCTTCACGCAGGCCTCGCGGCACAACGAGGGCGCCAACTGCAGCTTCTTCGACGGCCACGTCAAGTGGCTGAAGACCGACAAGGTGCTGCCGGCCGTGAACGGCGCGCAGAACCCGTACTACCAGCGTTAGGCAGCCGTTCGGAGATCCTGTCCGGTCGGCGCGGGCCTGGTGCCCGCCCTGTCGTTGGCCGGTAGGTGCTTGGTGGCCCGCAGCTGGGCGACCCAAGGGTCGCCCCTACGGGACAACGTCACCGGCCGGCTGCTTGGGCAGCCGGCAGCGGGACCACGCGCCCGCCGCCGCTTCGTCTAGCTGCCGCCGGCAGTGTCGCACGGCGCGTGATTGCGCCCGAACTGGCCGCGCCAGAACGGCCGGCCCAGATGCCGCAGGACATAGCGCAGGCGGCCCTGCTCGTGTTCGGGCGGCCGGCGGCGCAACCGTGCGGCCAGCAGCTTGGCGCCGGCGCTAAGCAGCCACCACAGCAGCACCCCTCGCGCCAGCCACGGGCCATGGGCCTGCGCCAGGTAGCGGAAGTAGCCGTCGTGCCGCCGCATCGTGCTGAGGTCGCTGGCCACCTGCCGGCCGCTACGGTCACCCAGGTGGATCGCCTGGTGCTCGGTCAGCAAGCCGAGGTCCCAGCCGGCACGGAATAGCCGGTAGCCGAAGTCGATGTCCTCGCCGTAGAGGAAGTACCCGGCATCGAAGCCGCCGATCGCGGCCATGGCCTCGCGGCGGATCAGCAGGCAAGCGCCCATCACCCAGTGAGCTCGGCGCACTTCACCCCACGGGCCCGATGGCACCGGCAGCAGCGCGCCGTGCGGTCGCTCACGCGTGGCCCGGTCCAGCCGTAACGTCGGCGCCGGAAACGGCCGGGCGTTGTCGGTGGCCTCGCCGTCTTCGGCCAGCAGCACCGGTGCGCAGGCCCCCAGCGTCGGGCACGCCGCCAGCGCCCCCAGCATCGCCGCCAGGGCCGGCTCGTCCAACAGCGCGTCGGGGTTGAGCAGCAGGCAGTAGGCGCCGGAGCCGGCTTGCCAACCCTGGTTGACCGCCGCGGCGAAGCCCCGGTTGTCCGGGTTCGCGATCACCGTCACGTCCGGGAAGTCGCGCGCGAGCATCGCCACGGTGTCGTCGGTTGAGTGGTTGTCCACGACCACCACTTCGCGCGGCCCGATGGGTACCGCCGCCAGCCGGCGAAGCGAGGCGGCCAGCTCCGCCGACGTGTTCCACGAGACGTAGACACAGGTGAGCAGCGGCTGGTCCATCACAGTGGTGCCTTGCCGGCGTCAGCCGGCTGGTGACCGCGCGCCGGCCCCGGGAAGATCCACAGCAGTGGCGTGCCGCCGCGTTGGATGGTCACTGCGGGCGCGGCCGTCCGCACCAGCTCGGCCACCGCGGGCGGCCACATCGGCGGATGGTTGTCGACCATGATCCAGTCGGCATCGGCCGGCAGCTCGCCACGCACCCAGCGGCCGAAGAGCAGGTGCTGCGGCGGCACCTCGCCCGCGTGGAGGTGCGCGTCCAGCACGCCGGTGGCCAGCTCATTGCTGACATAGAATCGGGCCTGCGCCTGTTCGGGCCGCCGCATGAACGCCCGAGCGCCGGCGTAGGCATCGCCCCAGTAGGTGATCTCCAGGCCGAGGCGCGCCGCACCGGACAGGCCCACCAACTCGCCGTAGTAGGAGAGGCAGTACGGGTAGGTCCGCACGATGCCCACCAGGTTCGGCACCAGCAGCGCCACGGCGACGGCCACGGCCGCCCACCGGCGCGGCGGCGCAACGGCGGCGCGGGCGAGCAATTGGTGGGCGCCGAGCACCACCAGTCCCACTGCCCACGGCAGCGCGGGGATCAGGAGTCGGTCGGCGGCATACCGGGTGGCCGCCGGGAGCATGGTCAGCCCGAGCTGGCAGCTCAGGCCCAAGGCGAGGTAGCCCGCCGGCGCCGGTAGCCGCCGCGCCGCGGTGGCGCCGAGGCTGCCGAGGGTGCCGACTGCCCAGACCAGCGGGAGAGTCAGCAGGAACATGACCGGCGAGTAGCTGGCCGGCGGTCCTTGACTGCCCTGGTAGACGTGGCCGAAGTAGCTCGTGCCCACCTGGAAGTGCGCCGCATGGAACGCGGCATAGCGGGCGAGTTGGCCGGGCAGATCCGGCCATAGCCACGGCCAGCAGGCCACGAAGACCAGCGGCGCCGGCAGCAGCCCGAGCAGCGCCTTGCGCCAGCCCGGCGGGCGGGCCGCCAGCAGCCAGAGCAGCATGTGGGGCAGCAGCGCGACCGCATTGAGCTTGGTGCCCAGCGCGGCGCCCACGGCCACACCGGCCAGCAGGCATGGTCCCCAGCGGTCGGTCTCGGCGGCCCGGTGGAACGCCACGGCCGCCAGTAAGCACATGGCCATCGCCGGCACATCGAGGGCCAAAAAATGGGCGTGGCCGAACAGCCGCGGCAGTGAGACCAGCCCGAGCGCGCCGAGGCCGGCGAAGAACGGCCCGACGGTGGGTCTCAGGAACCAGTAGAGCACCCCGGCGGCCAGCGCCAGGAACAGACTGCCGGCCAGGCGCCCGCCGCCCTCGCGGTGCAGCACGGCGCGGAACAGCCAGTGTGGCAGCAGGGCGGCGAGCTTGGCGAACCCGGGATGCATGTCCTCCAGCGCTTCGGCCTGGCCCAACGCCGCTCGGCTGAACAGCGCCAGGGGCCGCCCGGAGCGCGCCGCGGCCGCGCCCTCGCGCAGCCAGGTATCGTACGCGCGGACCTTACGCAGGTAGACGAGCTCGTCGTAGGTGAAGGGATAGACGCCGCGCAACTGCGGCCCGGCCACCGCCGCGACGGTCAGCAGTGCCAGAGCCAGGACAAAGCCCCCGCCGCTGCGCGGCCGCACGGTCCCGTCTCCGGTCGCACCAGCAGGCACCACGTGCTCCCTTCGCCCACCCAGCGCGGTCGTGGCCGACACGTACGGCGTGGGTCGAGGGCCTGATTATAGCGAGCGCGCCGGAACCGGGCCAATCGGCCGCGGTTCCGCCCCGTGCGGTGCGCTGGCCGGGCAGGACCGGAGGGCCGCGCCGCGAAGCCTGTGGCATGGCCGAAACGAGCTTACGAACGCAGTCACCATGGCGCACCTGGGAAGCCGGCACCTGGTGTGTTCTGGCCGTGGCCGGTGCGCTCTATGTGGTGGGCCTCGGCTCGATGCAGATTGGCCAGTACGTGGACGACGGCATCTGCGTCAGTCTGGGGCGCTCGCTCCAGGCCGGCCTTGGCTATGTCCGGTATAGCGAGTTGGGGCATCCGGTCGAGCCGCAGTATCCGCCTGGCCTGCCGGCCCTGGTGGCGGCGGTAGTGGCCTGCGGCGGCGGACCAACGACCGCTCGGCTGTGGCCGCTGCTCAGCACGCTGGCCGCCGTCCTGCTCTGCGCCGTCTGCTACCGGCGCCGGTTGCCGCAGGCGGCTCCGGCCTGGGACACGCCGCTCGGGCGTGCGCTCCTGCTGGCGCTCTTCGCCTGCAACCACCTGGTCATGCTGTTCGCCGGCGCCGTGATGACCGAGGCGCCCTTCGTCCTCTGCTGCCTGGCCGCGGCGGTCTATGCCGATCGACTGAGCGACCGGTCCACCGAGGCCAAGGCCGGGTGTGGGGTCGGCGGCGGCGCCGGGCTGGGGCTGATCCTGGCCGCCGCCTGCTGGCTGCGCACGAGTGGCCTGATGCTCGCCGTCGGGCTCGCGGCCTGGGCGGCGAGCCGCTTGGGCCGGCGCGCCACGCTGGCGCTGCTGGCCACCGTGGCGCTGCTGGTTGGACCCTGGCTGCTGGTCCAGCGCCAGACCACCGGCTACTGGTTCGGCGCCGGCTACCAGGCGGATCTGGCCGGCGCGGGGCAGCACCAGGCGATGCCCGCCCGCCTGGTCGAAGGCGCGGTCGAGTACGGCACGCGCTTGATACCCGAGACCGCGACGCCGTTCTTCGGTGAACGCGTGACCGCCGCCTGGAGCCGCCGCGGGCTTCGGCTCGTGCCGTTGGTCGCCGGGCTGGTGGTCACGCTGGCCGGGCTGTGGGGCTTGCTGTCGTCGGCCGAGCGGCGCCGGGATCCGCTATTGTGGATGGCGGTGCCGCTGGCCCTGATCCATCTGGCCTGGCCCTACCGCTACACCCGCTTCTGCCTGCCGGTGCTGCCGCTGTTCCTGGTCGGCCTGGCCGCCGCCGCCCAGCGCGTCACCGCACGGCGCGCTGGGCTCTACGCCGGGGCGGCCTTGGCCCTGCTGGGCTTCCTGGTGCGCGATCTGGACACGCTGCGCCACCCGCCGCGACTGCGCTACCCCGACCTGGCGGCGGTCGGCCGCTTCCTGACCACTCACACGCCGCCGCAGGCCGTGGTCCTGGCCGAGAACCCCAACGGACTCGGCCTCTACAGCGACCGCCAGTTGGCCGACATCCTGCCGGCCAAGCGACCCGACACCACCACCTTGCCGCCGTTGGCCGCAGGTCTGCGCCAGGCTGCGGCCCACGGCCAGCCCTATGTGCTGGTCTTCGGAGACACGCCGCCGCAGAGGGCCGCCCGCGCCGCCTGCCAGGCGAGCCCCGACTGCCGGCTGGTGGCCCGTGACCCGGCGCTGCCGGCCGAGCTGTACGCTTGGCCGAAGCCGCTGGCTGAGGAGCATCGGCCATGACGCCCGGCTCGCTCGACTGCCCGTTCTGCGGTGACGCGCCGCGCCGCCCGCTCGGCCGTTGCCGGGACACCTACCTGCTGGTGCCCGGTGAGTTCGACCGTTGGCGCTGCGAGCGCTGCGGCCTGGTGTTCCTGGCGCCACGGCCGAGCCTGGCCGAGATGGCGCGCTACTACCCGCCCCACTACTGGCAGCCCGATGGCCCCGGCGCCGACGCGGGCGTCCACCGCGCCCTTCGCCACCTGCTCGCCCGCTGTCCGGGTGGCCGCGTGGTTGATGTGGGCTGTGGCTCGGGTGTGCGCACCGTGGCGATCCGGACGGCGGGGTTTGCGGTGATGGGCCTCGAGCCTTACGCCGAGGCCGCCCGACTCGCCCGTGAGCACCACGGGCTGGAGGTGTGCGAGGGCGCCTTGCAGGCGTGCAACCTGCCGCCGGGCTCCGTCGACGCGGTGACCATGTTCGATGTGCTGGAGCACCTCGAGGACCCGCGCGGCGACCTCGAGGCCGCTCGGCGCCTGCTGCGACCCGGTGGCACCCTGGTTGTGAAAGTGCCCAATGCCGGCGCCTGGCAGAGCCACTTGTTCGGTGGCCGGTGGTTCCACGCCGACCCACCGCGGCACCTGCAGATGTTCACTCCCGCGGTGCTTGTGCGCAGCCTGGCCACCTGCGGCTACTCCGACTGCCGCGCCGAGACGGTGCCCGATCCGGTGACGGCGGCGTTCTTCTTCGAGCAGAGCGTGCTGATGGGCCTGCGCGCGCGCCAGTGGCGGTCGCCGAGCGAGGTGCCCGACGTGGGCGGCGACGCACTGCTCAGCACCGCGCTCGAAGGCAAGGTCTATCCGGGCGTGCCGGCACGCGGCAAGCGGGCGTTCCGCTGGGCGCTGCGGAATCTGGCCTATGCGCCGCTGGCCATCGAGAATTGGTGCGGCGGCGCGGTCAATCTGGTGGGCATCGCGCGGGCCTAGCCGGTTCGGCGCGCAGCAGGGCCAACAAGCCACGCGCCATGTTGGCCACGGTGAACTCGCGAGCCGCCCGCGCCGCGCCGCGCGCGCTCAGCTCGCTGCGGAGCGCCGCGTCGTCAGACAGCCGCGACAGGCAACTCGCCAGGGCCGCGCCGTCTTCCTCCGCGAAGACCAGCCCGGCGTCGCCGATCACCTCGGGTATCGCGCCGGAGGTGGAGCCGACGACCGGTGTGCCGCAGAACATGGCCTCGGCCAGCACCATGCCGAACTGCTCGGTCCACTGCGGTGCCCGCCGCGAGGGCAGCGCCAGCACGTCGAACAGCGACAGCCAGTCGGCGACCTCGCTCCGCGGTACCTGCCCGATCCAGTGGACGCGCGGGGTGACGCCGAGCTGCGCCGCCAGTTCGGTGAGCTCCGTTTGTGCCGGACCGTCGCCGACGATCACCGCGTGGTGTCGCGCCGGCAAGGCGGCCAGCGCACAGAGCAGCAGGTCGAGGCCCTTCTCCGGCACCACGCGCCCGACGTAGCCGGTCACGAAGGCGTCGGGTGGCACCAGCTCGGCGCGCCGAGCCGTGGTGTCGCGCCGGACCAGCCCGGCGGGATTGGCGCCGGAGTAGACGACGCGCACGCGTTCGGCCGGACAGCCCAGGCCGATCAGCCGTTGGCGCGCACCGTTGGAGCAGGCCGCCACGCCGTCGAGCCGGGCCAGTGCCCAGCGTTCGGCTCGGCCCCGCAGGCAGCGCGGGAAGCCGCGCCAGTTGCGGCTGACGTTCTCGAACGAGAAGCACGCCGTGACGGCCTTGGGCGCCACGGCCCGCACCAGCGCCAACGTCTGCGCCACGCCGAGCTCGCTCGGCTCGCCGAGGAACAGCGCCGCGTCCGGCGCGAACCGGCGGACGACCCGGCCGAGTCCGGGCCGGTAGAGGCTGTACGGGTAGGGCCGCCGCGGCCAGACCGGCCAGGCCAGTCGCCGGTAGGGCAGCGTCGGATCGTCAGTGGTGCGGGTGCAGCCGAACGCGCCCAGGTCGATCTCGCGAGGTTGCACCGCCAGCAGGTCCAGGCCGGGCTGCGCCTCGAGCAGCGCCCGGTGGATGCGTTCGGAGTCGCCGACGGAGACGACCAGCAAGCGCATGGCCTCAGGGCTCCTGCGCGCGGCGCCAGGTGACGCGCACCGCCTCGGTGAACACGCTCACGCGCCGGGCGGCCGGCTCCCAGCGTGCTTGCGTCGCCGCCGCCGCCACGCTCCACAGCGCCAGCCGCAGGCCGCTGCCCAGTAGCCCGATCAGCCAGGCCAGCTCGCCGGCCGTCGGCCCGACGTGCCGCCGGAAGAACCGCGCCGCGCCCAGGTTGTTGGCCGCGATCATCGCGCCGCGCGCCGTGCGCGAGCTGCCGCCGTGGCGGTGCAGCATGGTGGCACCGGGCACATAGGCCACCGCCCAGCCGCGCCGGTGGAACTCCTGGCAGAAGTCCACGTCCTCCCAGTACATCCAGTAGTCTTCGCGCAGGCCGCCCACCTGCGCGAGCGCCGTGGCCCGGCACATCAGGCAGGCGCCGGTGATCCACCAGGTGAGCGCGGGCGCCGTCAGGCGGTTGGTGTCCAGGTCGCCCAGCGCCAGGCGCACCGGCGGCAGACGGTCCCAGCCGAGCTGCTGGGCCAGCCAGCGCAACAGCGTCGGCCGGCCCGCCGCCGAGGCCTGCACCGAGCCGTCCGGCAGCCTCAGCCGCGCCCCGGCCATACCCACGCGCGGGTGCGCCTCAAGGTGGTCGATCAGCGACTGCAGACAGCCGGCATGGACCTCGATGTCGCTGTTGAGAATGAGGAAGTAGCGCGCCTGGCAGCCGCGCAGGGCCACGTTGTTGCCGGCGGCGTAGCCCAGGTTGTGGCCGGTGGCGATCACCGTGGCCCACGGATGTTCTCGGCGCGCCCGGTCGACGCTGTCATCACGCGACCCGTTGTCGACCACCACCACCTCGTACCGGCCGGCCGGCGGATGCTCGCGAATCGACGCCAGACAGCGGCTGAGCAGCTCGCTGGTGTTGTAGTTGACGATCGCGATGCGCAGGTCGATCACGGCTTGCAGTGTCGCTCCAGCCACGCGATGGTGGCGGTGGCCAGTCCTTCGTGCCCGCCCTCGAAGATGGTCACGCGGCAGCGCCCCGCCTCTCGGCGCAGCCAGAGGTCGCGGCCGAAGGTCTCATCGCTCACCTGGTCGGACGGCCGCGGGTGGGCCAGGCGCCCGTGCGGCAGGCTGAGCTGGGCCATCTCGTTGGCGCTGACCGGCTCGCCACCCACCGCCCGGGCCACCGCGTTGTAGGCGTCCAGCGTGTGCCGCACCGGCACCGAGCCTTGGTGGCCGTCGTGGATGCCGGCGCTCAGATCGAGCGGCAGCGCCGCCGCACCGGCCAGCCAGGTCAACGGCGACCGGTCGCGGTACTCGGCGTCCACCGCGGCGCTGTCGCCCGGTGCCCCGCCACAGCAGGCGCGCAGGTTGGCGCCATACTCGCCGTCACGGTGCCGCTCGTGCCACGCCGCCAGGTCACTGATGCCCACCCAGGCGCTGGCCGCCGCCCACGGCTCCGGGTGCCGGCCGGCCATCAGCATGGTCAGGTGCCCGCCACCCGAGCAGCCGGTCAGGTAGAGGCGCCGCGCATCGACCGCTTCGTCCGCCTGCACCTGGGCCACCGCGTCGAGGATGTCCTGTCGCGCCAGGGCCGAGCCACAGGCGGCCGGCGAGTCGTTGCGCCCGCGGAAGTTCGGGTAGAGCACCAGCCAGCCGCGCTCCAGGGCCAGGCGCTCCAGCGGCTCATCGCCCTGGTTGAGGTCGAAGCTCCAGGTGTGCAGCGAGACCAGCAGCGGCCGCGGCGTGGTGCCGACGCCAGGCGGTCGTATCAGATCGTTGGGTTGCCGCGAGCCGTCCAGGCTGCTGACCACCTCCAAGCGGGTTCGCGCGGCGTTGCTCACGCGGTCGTCCTTTCCGGGGTCAAGGTACCAGGCGCCGACGCACCGTGCTGAACCGCCGCGTCTCGCGGAAGCCGAACCGGCCGTAGACGTGCTCGGCGGTATGGTCACTCGTCCAGAGCACCCAGGCGTTGTGCAGTCCGGCCCGGCGCATACTCTCCAGGCAGTGCGCCAGGAGCACCGAGCCGATGCCTTGGCCCTGCCGCGCCTCGATCACGCCGAACGGGCCGAAGTGCTCGCCTTCGTGCTGGCAGTAGCCCACCAGCTCGCCGTCGGCCACCGCCACGGTGATCTGCTCGAGCCGGGCCAGTCCCAGCGCGCAGTCCAGCAGGACCTTGCGCCCGTGCCGCAGCCAGTCGCCCGACATGTGCGCCTCGAGAAAGCCGAGGAACTCGGGCAGCTCGTCGGCGCGCAGGTGCCGCACCGCGATGCCGCGCTCGGCCAGGGCGGCGACCTTCGCCTGGTAGGCAGCCCACTCGAAGGCGACGAGGTTGGCGTCCATGCTCAGCGACCGCGCGGCCAACTCGAAGCCGTGCCGGATCAGCCAGGCCAGACCGTCGGCGTAGCCGCGTTCGTCCACGCCGGGCACGAAGTAGTTGGGGATGTACGGCGCGATGAGCACCTCGCGCCGCCCGGCCGCGATGAACCACTCGTCGGCGGCGGCGAGCAGCGCCTGGCCCACGCCCTGCCGCCGCGCCCGGGGGACCACGCCGAACGCGGTGATCCACCCGCGCTCCGGCTCCAGGCCCACTTTCTCCAGCGGCAGCCGCCGGATGAGCCCCAGGCAGAATCCGACGAGTTGCCCATTCGCCTCGGCGACCAGGAGCCCGTCGGGCCGGAAGTTGGGATCGCAGACCACCTGCCGACGGAACACCGCCGCATCGACTGGATCCAGCGGCAGGGCCTCGTTCCAGACGGCCAGCAGCGCGGCCTCATCGCCGCCACGGTAGGCACGGATGACCAAATCGTTCATGACGCCACCTTCGCGGCCGTCCCGCCGAATCCTGCGCCGCACCGCACCGCTGCCGACGCGGATGAGCCGCGTCAGAAGCGCTTCAGCCGCAGGTCCTTGAACTCGACCCACATCGGCGCGCCGGCGTGGATCTGCAACGCGAAGAGGCCCTTGAGCGCGCGGCCCTGCGGGTCATTGTCGGTCAGGTCGATGGTCTGCACGCCGTTGACCCACTGGCGCAGGTGGTTGCCCTCGGCGCGGATGACGTACTCGTTCCAGGGCGCCTCGGTCTCGCTCTTGGCCTTGCGGTAGGTGGCGGCGATGGCCTTCTGGTCGCCCAGCGAGCCGACGAGCTGCTTCTTGCCCTGCTCGTCCATGACCACCTTTTCACCGACCAGCGCGATGCGGCCGCGGCCGCGTTCGTCGTAGAGGAAGCCGGCCCGGCCGGGCTCGTTGGCCACCTCCATCTGGTAGCCACCGACCACCCACTTGTTGGCCGCCTTGGCCACGTGGCGCGAGCGGTACTGCACGCCGCTGTTGCCGTGGTGGATGCGCACCGACAGCCGCCACTCGAAGTCGCCGGACTCGGCGCCGGTCGCGTCGCCGGTCCAGATCAGGAAGGTGTTGCCCTTAGTGGCGTTCGCCTTGGTGGTCTCGCCGTGGATCACGCCATCTTTGACCGACCACAGCCGCGGATCGCCGTTCCAGCCGGTCAGGTCCTGGCCGTTGAACATGGCCAGCATACCTTCGGGCTCGGGCGGCGCGGTCACCGGCGCGCCGGCCGGCTCCGCGGCGGCCAGCAAGGCGCCCAACACCAGGGGTAGCACGGCGGTCCAGCGCAGTATCGGGTTCATTCACGCTCATCCTCAGTCGGCCGTTCGCCCGCGCCGGGCCACCTCCTGCCGGCGGTTGCACCGCTGTGGCTCGCCGCAGTACCATGGCGCCTGGTGGTGCGGCGGGCCGTCCGCCGCCGGCATCGACCCGAAGGGTGGCGACATGCGCAGGTTGTCGATCGGTCTGCCGTTGCTGATGGTCTTGCTCGCGGGCGTGGCCGCCCACGCCGACCTGGCCGGCGGTGAAGCGCAGACGTGGCTGCGCCGCGTGATCCCCTTGCCGAAGGAGATCGCGGTGCACCAGTTGGCGACGGTCGCGCAGGCCAGCTTGCGCGTGCGGACCATCGGCGCCCTGGGCGAGCAGGTCCAGACGGCGCTGGCGCCGTTCCAGACGCCAGCGACCAAGGGCGGCGGCGACCGTCCGGCCTTCGAGCTGATCGTCGGGCGCTGCACCGAGCAAGGCGAACTAGACGGCGCACCGGTGCCCGGCGCCGAGCGGTTGCGCGCGCTGCCCAACCGCGAGCAAGCCTACGTCATCGCGCCGCGCGGCGCGCGCGCGTTGGTGCTCTGCGCGCTGACCGACCAGGGCCTGGCCTATGCGCTGAACACGCTGACGCAGTTGGCCAAGGTCAACGCGTTGACCGAGCGGGTCACCATCCCGCTGGTGAGCGTGGTGGACTGGCCCGACCTGGCCGAACGCGGCGAGTGGGGCGGTAGCTGCGTGCGCGACATCGAGTGGATGTCGGCGGTGCGCCTGAACCTGATCGAGGCCCACGCCGACCTCAAGCTCGGCGCCGACGGCCATGGCGTCGCCCACATGAACCCGCAGGTCATCGAGCGCGGCCGCCGCGCCGGCGTCAAGGTCGTGCCGATCATCACGCACCTCGACCAACTGGGCGGCTCGGGCCTGTTCGAGCGCTATCCCGAGACCATCGGCCAGGGCGACGGCGCGCGGCCGAAGAGCCTTGATATCGTCGCGCCGTGCTTCTCGCGGCCGAAGACGGCCGAGATTCTGGCCGACTGGATGGTGTCGCTGGCGGCCCAGCCGGGCGTCGGCACCATCTGCGTCTGGCTGAGTGAGATCGGCGCCAAGTGCGGTTGCGCCGACTGCCAGAAGGCCGGGCAGTTCACTCTGGAGACCCGCGCCTGTGTCCGGGCCTGGCGGCTCGCCCGCGAGCGCAACCCCAAGGTGGTGCTGCGCATCCTGCTCACCCAAGGCAGCTACGCCGACAACGACAAGGTCTTGGCCGAGGTGCCGCCCGGCGTCGAGGTCAGCTACTACGACGGCGGCCGGACCTACGACTCGTCGCGTGACCCGATGATCTACCCGCTGCTGGCCGACTGGACCAAGTCCGGCCGCTGGCTGGGCGTCTACCCGCAGATCACCGCCTCGTGGCGCATCGTCTGTCCCTGGTCCGGCCCGCAGTTCATCCGGGCGCGAATGAACGAGTTCGTGGACAAGCAGCTCAAGTGCCTGTGCGCCTACGCCACACCCGACAACCGGCTCTACGAGTTCAACGTGCTGGCCGCGGCCGAATGGTCCTGGAACGCGAAGGGTCGCGACGAGCGCGAGTTCGCCCGCGCCTGGGCCACGCGCAAGGGCCTGACGGACATCGAGGCGGCGGCCGACTGGGCGGTGACGCTGGGCGACGTCGGCTGGGACCTGTACGGTTCGGGCGTGCCGTTCCCGCACTACTTCGGCGCCGCGGCCCGGCTGATCAAGGCCCGGCAGCAGCCGGTGCTGGGCAAAGGGCTGTTCCGCTACTTCGCCGAGCCCGACGGCTTCGTGCGCGCCCGCGCGGCGGTGGCCAAGGCCACGGTCCTGGCCGAGCAGCTCCGCTCGCCACTGCTGCTGACCGAGACGCAGGTCATCGGCGGCTACCTGACCATGGTCGAGCGGCTCTACGCCATGGCCCGGCTGCTCTCGCGCGCGACGCCGCCCAGCGACGCCGAACGCGAGCAGCTCAACCGCGATCTGCTGGCGTTCTCCGAGGCCGGCTACGCCGTCTCGACCGCGCTGAAGGAGTGGGAGCAGGTCTGTCTGGGCCAGGGCGGCTCGCGGCTGGCCGACACCGTGCAGATCACCGAACAGACCGTGGCCGACGTCAGCCAGGCGCTGCGCCCGCTGGGTGTGCGCAATCCGGGGCTGGCCTACTTCCGCCAGAAGATCGGCGGCTGGCAGGACGACGACTTCGAGGCCAAGCAGTCCGTGCGCAAGACCTGGGAGGTCACCGCGCAAGTGGCCGGCGAGGGCCGCTACGAGGTGACCTTCGTCTACACCAAGGGCTGGCACGGGCTGAACATGTCGCGAGTCGCCCTGTGTACCGCGCCGGCCGATGACCGGACGAAGCTCACCGAGGTGGTGGTCGATCAGCACCCGGGTGTGGCGGCCTACCAGAACCGGGCCAACGTCTACACGCTCGCGCTGGAGCGCTACGATCCGGCGCTGCGCTACTTCCTGGTGGCCGACATCAGCGGCGTCAAGTCGAGCGACAAGCCGCTCAACCGCCGTGGCTGCCAGGGCGAGGTGCTGCTGGCCAAGGTGCGCGCGCCCGGTCAGGTCATCGCGCCGCTGCCGCTGCTGCCCATGGACCCGGCCGAGCGCGCGCGCTATGGCGGCCCGAAGTTCACCACGGCCCAGCCGCACGTGGTGGTGGTCCAGGGCGGCTACGGCTCCGAATCGCTGCTGGCGGCGCTGACCGGCCAGGCCGGCCTGGAGGTGCAGCCGCTGTGGACCATCACGCCGGCCGCGCTCAAAGGCGTGCAGGTGGTGGTGCTGCCGCAACCGCGCGCCAAGGAGAGCCTGAAGCCGGAGGCGGTCAAGGCGCTGGCGCAGTTCGTGCGCGACGGTGGCGGCGTGGTCACGCTGCACGATGCCGTGGGCTACCGCGGCGTGCCGGCGATCGTGCCGGAGGTCTGCGCCGGTGGCACTGACAAGGTGCGTGAGCCGGCGCCGACGGTGGCCGCCGAGCACCCGGTGACCGCCGGTCTGGCCACCGGCCGCCCCTTGGCGATTCGCTACTACGACGCCATCGCGGTGAAGCCCGGCCCGCACGGCACCGTGGTGGTCCAGGCCAAGGGCGGGCAGCCGCTGGTGGTCTGTGGCGCGGCGGGCCGGGGCCGCCTGGTGGCCTGCGGTCTGGCGCCGGGCCTGGACGCCGAAGAGGACCGCGAAGTGGCGCCGACGGCCGACGAACTGCGGCTGCTGACCAACGCCGTGCGCTGGGCGGCGGGGCGGTAGTCGGCCGGCTCGCAGAGGAGCCGGCGCTCCCGCGGCCAAGGCAGCATCGGTCGCGGAGACCACCATGCGACGGTGCCTGCTCCTGGTCTGCCTGCTTGCCCCCGGCGCGTTCGGCGCCGAGGACCTCGGTCCGAAGCTGTCGGGCTGGACGTATCAGGTCGATGCGCCGGCGCTGGCCGACCAATATGCCGATCCGGGCGAGCGGCTGACCGACGGCGTCACCGACCGCTCCAAAGTGGCCATCTGGCGCGCCGGCAACGTCACCGTCGCCATCGATCTGGGCGGCCTGGCCAGGCTGACCGGCGTGCGGGTCTTCCAGTACCGCCACAACACCAACTACAAGCTCGACCACCTCGCCGTGATGGCCGAGAAGGGCGGGCAGTGGATCGAGCTGGCACGCACCGCCGGCTTCCACGGGCCGACGCCGACCATGGACTTCGTCCACAGCCTGCCGCTGAAAGGCATCGAGACCGGGCGGCTGCGGCTCGACTTCGTCGGTGTGGGCGTGCTGAGCCTGGCCGAGGTGGAGCTGTTCGGCACGCGGCCGACCACCGGCGCGGGCACCGGTGCCTATGCCGGCGTGCCGTTCGGCACCGACGCCGGGCCGGTCGCGCGCGAGGCCGATCTGGACGGCGACGGCAAGCCCGAGGTGGTGCTGGAGAACCGCTGGGTGCGGCTCATCCTGGCCCCGTCGCAAGGTGGCGTCTGCCGCAGTCTGCGGCTGAAGCCGAGTGGTGTCGAGCTGGTCGACTCGCGCGAGAGCGGCTACGGCCTGCTGCGCGACCAGCTCTGGAAGCCGAACTACAGCTTCGGCGAGCGGTTCTACTTCCACCGCTTGGAGACCAGCGCTCAGCAGGCCAGCGTGGAGCTGTGGACCACCGGCTCGGGCGGCATGATGAGCTTCACCGAGGTGCGCAAGCGCCTGACGCTACGCCGCGACGGCGCCGACGTGCGCGTCCACTACACGCTGACCAACCAGCCGTCGTCGCAGACCGAGTACGAGTACGGCTTCTGGTCGCACAACTGGCTCGGCGTGTCCGGCGCCACCAACCGCTACTTCTTCCCCACCACCAGTGGCGTGCAGCAGTTCGCGCTGGATGCCGCCGCCAGCCGCCGCAGCGGCGAGGAGTGGTACCGCGAGCCGGCCCAAGGCTGGACCGCGGTGGTCTCCGACCAGGGCACCGGTCTGGTGGTGTGCGTGCCCTACCGCTACCTGAACCTGTTCTACCGTTGGCACGGCGCCGGCTCGCTGGCCTCGACGCACGAATGGCGGCTCAACCGCATCACGCTGAAGGCCGGCGAGAAGCTCGAGTTCGACGTGGCGCTGTTGCCGGTGGAGCGGCTGCGCCAGGTGACCGGCGTGGTCGATGGCGTGGTGGCCGGTATCGAGCCGGGCCCCGACAAGGTGACCGTCAGCCTGGTGCAGCCGGCCGGCGGCCCGCCCTTCACAGGCCACTTGCGCCTGCTGCCGGCGGGCCGCAACTTCGGCCTGCCACCGCTGGCCGCGCCCACGCCCTACGCCGCGGTCAGTGCGGTCCTCCCGGTCACCAGCGACGACCGGACGGTCCGGGTGGACGTGACGCGCGGCGGCCAGATGGTCGGCCATGTCGACCGCCCGTTGGCAGCCGGCGCCGTCTGGGCCTTGGCGCCCGAGGGCGAGCGCCTCGGCCGGCAGGACGACCAGGCCGAGCCGACCGGGCAACCGGTCCACACCATCAGCACCGCGGTGGAGACGCCGCACATTCCGTGGGCGCGCCCTTACGCCGGCGGCCGCCTGAAGGCGCTGGTGCTGGTGGACGACCTGAACAGCCGCGAGGCCGTCGAGCTGGCACAGCGCTGCGATGTCGACCTCGACTACGTCAAGTTCCGCACCACACTCGACAAGGAGCTGCTCTGGCAAGGCGACCTGAGCATCCAGACGCTGGAAGGCGCGCAGCGACGCCTGTCGCAGAAGCTGGCCGCCGGCCGCTACGACGTCGTGATCGCCGCCGGCTTCAACTGGGGCTACCACTTCAGCGCCGCCAACCGGCAGGCGCTGCTGGCCCAGGTGCGCCAGGGCACCGGCCTGCTGCTCATCCAGCCCGACGGCTTCGATGCCGCGGCGGTCGCCGAACTGCCGGTGGCCGGCGTGCCGAAGCAGGGCAACGCGGCCCGGCCGTACAACGGCTGGCACACCTGGCAGCCCGCCGGCGAGTCACCGTTGACCGCGGCGATGGACTGGAGCCGCTTCCCGCTCACCCGGCGGCATGAGTACGACACGAAGCCGCAAGGCCAGGTGATTGCCACCATCGGCAAGGACCAGCAGCCGCTGCTCACGCTGGGACAGGTCGGCCGCGGCCGGGTCGTCTCGGCCACCTGGGACACGCTGACGCATGAGCTGTCCTATCGCGGCTACAGCGGCCTGACGCCGATTCTCAGCTACCGCGGCGGCTGGCTGCGACCCGATTTCGCCGCCCTGCCCGAGGGCTACCACGAGCTGTGGTTCGCGCTGCTCTGCCGCCTGACCACCTGGGCGGCCGGGCGCGACAGCGGCGTGACCATCACCGCGCCGGCGACCATCTTCGGCGACACGGACACGCAGGACAAGCTGACGCTGCCGGTCAAGCTGGCCGGCGACAGGCTGCCGCAGGCGCTGCGCTATGAGGTCTATCCCCTGACGCCGCACGGTCCGGCCTCGGGGCAACTGGCCGGCAAGCTGTTCGGTGGCGCCATCAGCGGCGAGGCCTCGCCGACGGACGCGACGGTCGCGCTGCCGCTGCCGCGCCTGCCGGTGGGCGACAACTTGGTCTGCTTTACGCTCCGCCGGCCCGACGGCGCGGCGCTGGCCTGGGGCTTCGCCACCGTGCGGCTGACCGGTCCGGCGACGCTGCGGCAGGTGGCCATCGAGCCGGACCCGCAACTGCCCGACGGCGGCGTCTGGCAGCGTGACGGCGCGGTGGAGACCAACGCCTTCCGCCCGGCCAAGCCGGTCCAGTTGCGTGCCGCCCTGGCCGCGCCGGCGGGCAAGGCGCTGACCGCCGAGTTGGTGGCGCAGGACACCTACGGCCGGACCGTGCTCGCGGCGACGCGGCCGGTGCCGCGTGGCGCCACCACGGTGTCGGTGGAGGTGCCCGCGCCGTGGCTGGTCGCTCAAGGGCTGGAGCTGACCGTGCGCCTGCGCGATGGCGAGCGCGTGATCGACCTGGCCACCGCGCGCGCGGTGACGCAACGGCCGCGCGTCTGGCCGCGGTTCTGGCTCACCTCGTGGGAGAGCAACTGGCTCTGGCGCACGCACTACCTGTTCGACCCGCTTGACCGCCTGGTGCGCGACTGGGGGCTCGATGTGGCCTTCTATGGTGACAGCGAGCTGAGTACCGGCCGCGTGCGCGAGGGCGCCTACTGGGACCTCAACCACTCGTGGCTCGGCCTGCTCGAATGGCTCGGGCCAGGCGTGCCGAGCTTCGGCGACGCCGACTTTGCCCGTAAGGCCGCCGAGTACGCGCGCACCAAGGACCCGCAGTACCTGGTGCGCAAGCCGTCACTGGTCGATCCGGCCTGGCGCGAGAAGGTCAAGGCGCGCCTGCTGGAGCGCGTCGGCCGCACCATGACCAGCGAGGGCGGCGCCTACGACTACTGCATGGGCGACGAGATGTCGCTGACGCACTACACGCAGTTCCACGACTTCGACTGGTCGCCCGAAAGCCTGAACGACTTCCGCGCCTGGTTGCAGCGGCGCTACCCGGATCTGGCCGCGCTGAACCGCGCCTGGGGCACCAACCACGCCGACTGGGCCGCGGTGACACCGCTGACCCGCGAGCAGGCGCGCACCGCGGCCAATCCGGCGCCGTGGGCCGAGTTCCGCACCTACATGAACCACCAGTTGGCCAGCTTCTACGGCTTCGTGCAGGACACCATCCGCAGTGTCGACCCGCAGGCGCACTGCGGCCTGTCGGGCACCCAGAGCCCCGAGGCCGCCAACGGCATGGACTGGTGGCAGGTCGGCCGCGGGTTCAGCTACTACCACAGCTACAACACCAGTTGGTCCAACGAGATGCGCCGCTCGTTCCAGGCGCACGGCGGCGCGGAGCAGTCGCCGTACTTCGCCGGCTACAGCGTCAGCGGACCCAGTTGCGAGTACAACCTGTGGTGGTGCCTGTTCCACGAGACGCGCGGCATCTCGGCCTGGAAGACCGGCCTGTTCTGGTACGGCGACTTCACCGAGACGCCCTCGGGCCGTGACACGCGCACGCACTTGGAGACCTTCCGCCGCGGCGCCTGGCGCCTGCTGCGCGGCGCCAAGCGGCAGAGCGACGGCGTGGCCATCTACTACTCGATGCCGACCATCATCGCCGGTGCGCTGACCGGTGACGAGCAGCGCATCAACAGCGCGCGCGACGCCTGGGTCAAGCTGATCAACGACGCTGGCCTGCAGTACGACTTCGTCGCCGCGCCGCAGGTGGCCGAGGGCCTGCTCGACGGCGGTGCCTATAAGGTGGTAGTGCTGCCGCACACGCTGGCCCTGTCGAAGGCCGAGGCGGACGCCCTGCGCCGGTTCGTCGCGCGCGGCGGCACCGTGCTGGCCACGCGGCCGCCGGGCGAGCGCGACGAGCTCTGCCGCCCGCAGTCGCCGGGCCTGCTCGACGACCTGTTCGGCGTCAAGCGCACGGGCAACAAGCAGGCGGTGGAGCCGAAGCTGACGCTCACGCAGGCCGTGGCCGGTCTGCCCGCCGGCACCGAGCTGCGGCTGCCGGTGGCGACCAGCGACCTGGCCACGGCCGGTGCCACCGCGCTGGCCACCGCCGGCGCGCAGGCGGTGCCGGCGCTGCTGCGCGGCGCTCAGGGGCGGGCCGTGCTGCTCAACCTGGACCTGTCCGACTTCGAGTCGGAGCGGCAGTTCCATTCGCCCACCGAAGCGCAGCTCAAGGCCATCGTGGCGGCACTGCTGGCCGACGCCGGCGTGCGGCCGAAGTACCGGGTCACCACCGACAGCGGCAAGCCGCCGCTGATCGAGGTGGTGCGCTATGAGCTGGACGGCGTGGCGTACCTGGGCCTGCTCAACAACGACCGCCGCGCGCTGGTGGCCACGGTCGAGCTGGGCGGACGCCAGCGGGTCTACGACGTGCGCGGCGGCACCGCGCTCGGCGAGATGGACCAGCTGACCGTGCCGTTCGACTCGGCCGGCGCCCGGCTCTACGCCTTGGCGAGCGCGCCGCTGCCGGCACCGTCGCTCGCGGCGCCGGCCACGGCCACCCGGCTGACCGCGGCCGACGGC